>JAPLNR010000003.1 GCA_026401035.1 Planctomycetia bacterium
CGATCATCACCTCCTCTTCCTCGGAGGGATAATCAACCTCGATCAGAAACATGAAGCGGTCGAGCTGTGCCTCGGGCAGTGGGTAGGTGCCCTCCTGCTCGACCGGATTTTGCGTGGCCAGCACGAAGAACGGCGGCTCCAGCCGGGAGGTCTTGCCCACCACCGTCACTTTCTGCTCCTGCATCGCCTCGAGCATGGCGGCCTGCGTCTTGGGCGGGGCACGGTTGATCTCGTCAGCGAGCACGATGTTGGCGAACACCGGACCGGGAACGAAGTGAAACTCGCGGCGGCCGTCGCCCCCCTCCTGCAGGATGTCGGTGCCGGTGATGTCCATCGGCATGAGGTCGGGCGTGAACTGGATGCGGCTGAACTTCAGCGACACCGCCTCGGCCAGCCGGCTGACGAGCAGCGTCTTGGCGAGACCGGGCACGCCCATCAGGAGCGCGTGGCCCCGGGCAAAGAGACAGATCGCCAGCCGATCGATCGTCTCCCGCTGGCCGATGATGACCTTCCCGAGTTCCTGCTGCAGGCGGCCATAGGACTCGCGGAGACGATCGAGTTTTTGAACGTCGTCGTCGTTGAGATTCGTTACGGCCGTGGGGCGATCGATCATGGAAGCCATCATAACTCCTGGAGTTTCATTCCCTGGGTTGTGCCGCATTGCCGGCCGTGGATCGTCTACAGTCTATGTTTTCGCAGCGGCCGGCGGGCTCGACGACAGGATCACTTTGCCGCCGTGCGAACCGCCATGCATCGTCACCGAGCCGCCATTGGTCCGTGCATCGTGTCGTCTCGCAGAAAGAGTCCGGGGATCATAACCAGCCGCCGGCCCTTCTGGCGCGGAGATCGCCCAAACATGGTTTCGCACCCCGGCTGCCCATGGATGCACTCCCCGGGTTTTCACGCCCGGCTACGGCCGCGCAGCGTCGGAAAAGGCGTCGGGCTTTGGCGGCCACAACGCATCGCTGGTCCTCGCCCGGCTGCAGTAGCTCTCCGCGGAGAACGTCAGCCCTGCCTTTTTTCCACGGCCTGCTCAAACCAACCGGCGGGCTTCAGTTTTGCGACACGCAGAACAGGTGCCGCTCGCCGCGAATGAACAGGTCTGCGCCGACCGCCGCCGGGGTCGCATCCACGCCTTCGCCCATGTCGTTGGTGGCGATGATTTTCAGCGCGGGGGCGTCCTCGATGACGACGATCATGCCGCTGCGGTCGGTCAGGTAGACGTGGCCGTTCGCGGCGACGGGCGACGCGTAGGTTCGGCCCAGCCCCTGGATCCGGGCCGTCATGTAATGGGGTTTTCCGGTTTGGGCGTCGACGCAGGTCAGCAGCCCGGTCTTTTCCTTGTAATAGTAGAGCCGCCCGTTCGAGAGCAGCGGCGACGCGATGTCCGGCGTATCCTCCTCGTGGGTCCAGAGCACATGCCGCCCCCCGGACAGATCACCCCGACCCGTCAGGTCGAAGGCGCCGATAAATGCTCCCCGAAAACCGCTGGCGACATACGCCACTCCGTTCGCCGCGACCGCCGAGGCACAGGGCCGCACGGTCTGCCCGCCGCAGCGCCATAATTCCTGACCGGTCTCGAGGTCATAGCCACGGGCCGCGTTCTCCCCGTTCATGATGACCTGCCCGCGGCCGCTTGAATCCGCGGCGATGAGCGGA
>JAPLNR010000033.1 GCA_026401035.1 Planctomycetia bacterium
CCAGGTGACATGAACTTTTCTAGCTGCTTATTGCCATAGGCCTTAAAAATCTTTGCGGCATCGTATTCATAATGACTGCCAAGACAGAGGGCGTCGCCGACAAGGGCACCAAAAAATGCCCCTTTGATTGCTTCTTCTTTTGTCAAGTGGTTCATACCTTTCATCCGATTGTTGCTTGGTTCTAACTGGCTACACAGGGTGTTTGGTTTCCTACTCCGGATCACCGACGGTGTGTACCGTCTCGTGCATGGCCAAGACCAAAACGCTATCACTACCTGTCACGGGGAAACGCTGCCGCGAACCGGTCCTGCACCACCACCTCGGACAGGGCCAACTGGCCGCCCTTCGGCATGGCAGGTTTCACAGCCTTGCCGACGGCGATCATAAAGCCGATCACGTGGTCGCTTAGGAGGTTGATGGCATCAAGCGTGTCCATGTAAACTGAATCCTCACGTCAGGGAGTCGAAGCCGATGCCGTTGTACGAATATTCCTGTGAGAAGTGCAGCCGGAAAAACGAGTTGCACCACTGACGATCCATGACCGACGTCCCTTGGATGGACTGGTATCAGAGCTTGGCCAAGCCGTCGTGGACGCCGGCGCCGCGAACGATCGGCCTCATCTGGCAAATCCTCTATCCAGTCATTATCGCGACCTTTGGCTTCGTGTTCGTGCAGGCCGGGCGGGGCCGGCTGCCGCTGCTCGTCGCCCTGCCGTTCGCCATCAACCTCATGGCGAACCTGATCTTCACGCCGATCCAGTTCGGCATGCGGAACCTGCCTCTGGCGGCGGCTGACATTCTCGTCGTCTGGGGAACGATCGTCTGGATGATGCTGGCGGTCTGGCCGCACTACCGCTGGGTGGCTGCGGCCCAGGTGCCCTATTTCATCTGGGTGTCGATCGCCGCGGTGCTGCAGCTCTCGATCACGTGGATGAACCGGGGTTAACTGGCAACACAAGGGAACGCATGCCCGAAATCTGCCCGTGTCGCTATCGCCATGGCCTGTGATGCTCTCGTGCCAGGTAGCTACTGCCCTTCGACAGGAACCTCGATATGAGCGTCCAGATGCCGTCTGAGAGGTGCAGGCGCCCTTGGTCACAAAGTATCTTCATGCAGACATCTGCAGTTCGAGGCTCGCGGCCGCGAACTCAAGCACCGCCTCGACCTGCTTTCTGGTGACCCCCGGAAACCACTCAACGAACTCTTCAATTGTGGCGCCGTCCTCGAGGTTCTCGAAGAGTGCCCGAACAGGGACTCGCGTTTTGGCGAAGACCCAAGCGCCGCTGACCTTCGCCGGGTCCCGTTCGACGGCAATGCACTGATCCCACGAGTTCATGGATCACCTTTGACGAGACTTTGATCGCTCATGCAAAGATACGGGCGTTCATCCACCGATGCAATCTTGAAGATCGGCACATTGGATCCCGGGTAAGGGTCAGCGCATCGATGTTTCCTGCGATGGAAACACGATGAAGGGATCCAACGCGGCGCAGAATCCGGCACCATGCCGCAGGGCTCAGTTGCGCTTGCCGTAAACAGCTTCGCCGCGATCGAAGACCATCAACGAGCCGGGGCGGAAGTCGTGCCAATCCTCGCCGTCCGTCAGCTTTCGCGAGGCGATGACGAAGCCCTGCTGTTCCGGGGATTTTTCTTCGCGGAGGTCTACCTCCCAGTCCTCGTCACGGAGGCTGATCTGGCTGAACGGTGCCCGGCGGTGCGTGTAGCAAAGGCCGTTGTAGCCGCCCGTGTCGTGGTAGCAGTAGAGCCGCTTGCCGTCAGAGAACATCAGATTCAGGTTGCCAGCGGCGTTGAGATCCTGCAGGAATTCTTCGATGAGGGCGTAGTTGCAAGGGTCAACCTGCTCGCGGGCCATCCAGGAAAGCAGTACGCACATCGCCAGTTCGGAATCAGTCTCACCTTCAGCGGGAAACATCGCGTCTACGCGGCGCTTCAAGGGCGTCGTATCGAGCGTGCCGTTGTGGGCGAACACAAAATCGCTGCCCTGGATGCGGCGGCTGAAGGGGTGGGTGTTTCGGAGGTTCACGTTGCCGCAGCTGGCAGCCCGCACGTGGCCGATGAAGATTGGGGCAACGAGCGTCGAGTCGTCGCGAAGTGATTTCGACGCCTCACTCTGGTCGGCCCGGATCGGCTCCTTGGTGATGATCGCTTTCGTGGGGTTGATGGCCGCGAGGCCCCAGCCGTGTCGATTGCGTTGGGCCCGATGGCGGAAGCCGCGGAAAGAGAGACCCGGCGAGATTGGCTTATTGAAGGCGAGCCCGAGCAGTTCGCACATGGTCAATCATCCCTTGCTTCACGAACACACCAGTCGGGCATGACATACCCGAGTCCCGTCCGCCGAAGCATCATAGAACATGCGTTGGCTGCCTTATGGGATTCGTCGGGGCCGTCAAAGAGTCGTTGACTCGAGCAGCAGGCTCGCGACCAGTTCGGGCACGCCTTCGCAGGCGGTCTTGGCAATGCATTCGCAGATTTCTGTGGGCACGAGATCGGGTACCTCGGGGTTCACGACGATCCGCCGGGCCCGGCGGGGCGTGGCGAAGATGAGCGAGTTGGCCGGGTAGACCTGAAGCGACGTGCCGATGCACAGAAAGATGTCGGCCTGCGACACGATCCTGGCTGCCTCGTCCATCGCCGGCACCAGTTCACCAAACCACACGATGTGCGGCCGCAGCTGGCTCCCGAGCGGGCATCTGTCACCGAGGGCGATGTCGCGATCGCCCAGGCTTCGGGCGTGGCCACGTCCTCCACACGGTGGCCTTCCCAGAGCCCGCCATCGCCACGAAACGTCTGCAGGCCGCTTTCGGCGCTGATGCCGGCACCGGTGAACACGACGATATTTTTTCGTGAGACTTGGGGGTGCATGAAAGAGCCTCCTTTCGGTGTTTTAGGCGATGCCGAGGGCTTCTTCCCCGACCTTCGCGATGTGTTCGATGACGGCGATGGTTTCATCTCGGCTCGGGTGGGGCAGGGCTGTGGGAGGGCGACAACATGCCTCTCACGTGGACTTTATTTTACCGCTCCGGCAAGGGGAATGAGCCCCTCGGTGTGTCATAGGGGACCAAGGTTGTCCTTGGCGTCTGTCACACTGGCGAAGCTTTCAGAAGGAGGTCGCCATGATCGGACCGAGGAAGAATCGACTGCACGACTACGAAGCGGGGTGGCTCACGCTGCTCATCGAGATGGGTGTGGCCTCACAAGCGGAGGCCCAGGCCGCCATGAACCGCGTTGCTCAGGCGGCGATCGATGAGATGGAGGCGAAACGGGAGCGCAAGCGGCGTCGTAGGAAACGCCCGAATGAATAACGCGCTGCCGCCCTGCGCACCCAACCTGGTCGACGATGCTGTTACGCGAAAATCGCTCCCGTCCCTAATTCTCCCCAAATATTCCTCGGCAGCCTGGCGCCGAAGAACGACCGGCAGGTTCATTTTTTTGCCCGTGCGAGAGCCTCAGCCTCGACATCGGCCCACGACCGCACGGCATCGGGATTGGCCACGCTGTCGGTCAGTCGCCGCTCGAGTTCGGCCCGTTGCCACTCCGGCAGAGGCGACTCCTCGACGTCGCGAACCACACTATCCCAGATTGCCTCTGCGACCCGAAGCCGCTCTTCGATGCTGAGGCGATCGAGCCCAAGGTCGTGGAGTGAAACGCTGGCCATGGTGTGCCTCCGAAAGCCCGTGCGGTACTGGCGGGGGAATATACAGAAGTACACGTATTCGTGTCAACGGGCCTGTCATCGAAGTTTAACGCGGAAAATGGAAAAATGGGACGTGAGTGATTTTCGGTTTGCCGCGGGGAGGCCGCGGTTGGAAGCCTTATAGCCGATGCTGTTCCGCGAAAATCGCTCCCGTCCCTAATTTCCTCCGATGACGGTCACAAACTCCGCGATCACGCGGAGTTCATCTGCTTGGTCGGGGTTGATCCAGATCGGATGGAATTCTTTGTTTCGGGGCTTGAGCTGAATGGCCACGTGCTGCTGAGGCGGATCTTCTCCTAACTCAACATTCTCGAGTGTCATCGATTCGTATTTTTTCACCGTGTACGAGCCTCCTGTCTCTGGGTCGGTGATCGCCCAGTGCTGAACCAGCAGCACCTTGCCACCGCGGCTGCCGGCAACGTCGCGGCGAAACACGCAGTAGGAACCGTCGGGAATCAGCGGCTCCATCGACCGGCCGAACACCTGTGACACGAAATGCCGCTCGTCCGCCTTGAGGCCCGCGGGCGTCGGCACCCAGCCCAGGCAGTCGGCCGCCACGCTTGGGCCAAACTCGCTCGCTGCAGCTTGGAGGTCGTAGAGCGGCAACCACTCTGCATATCGCTCGCCGGGCGGCTCCGGCTCAATGCGAAGCGTGCCCGAATCTGATTCGCTTTTCGTCTCCCGAGCTGCTTGCTGCGCAAACGTCCGCGACGCCAGCCGCAGGCGCTCGCGGAGATAGTCTCTCAAGGCCGGATCTGCACACCACACGAAGCACCCCTTCCTACCCCGCGACAGCAACACCTTGTAGGTGTTCTTGATGATCGCCTGCACCTTCTCGTGCACTGCTGCGGTTGCGGCCGCGTCGCCCTTCGCCTCCGTGAGAGCCTTCTTCGAGCCCTTGAGCGAACTGTCCGTCTTCGCCCGCCTAGCCGGATCGCCGACAACCTTTCCGTTTTCAAACCGCAGGTCCGGCCCGATCAACACGCCCAGCCAATCGAATTCCACGCCCTGGCAGGTGTGTACGCAGCCGACCTGCTCGATGCCGTCATTCGACGTGGCCCAGTTCTCGCCCATGAAGTTCCACGGCATCGAGAGACCGTCGGCCTGCACATGCTTCACGTGGCCATGCCGCTGCCGGCCCTTCGTCGGCCACTCCCACGAATAGCCCGCGATCAGCCGAGCCTTGTTGGTGGTGTTCTTGGCCTTCAGCGCGGCGTACATCTTCTGGGCGTCATCGAACACCCGAAACTCATACTGCTCGTCGGCCCAGTTGTCGAAGTTGCCCGTGGGCCGCAGCTGCAAGACGTCGTCGAGCCAGTTGAGATAGCCGTCGGAGCCACCGCAGCGGAACTGGGCCGTGAGCGTGAACGGGGTGTGGACGTTGGCCTTGAACTTCTTCGCCGCGTCGCGGATCCGCTCCTCGCTGCCCGCGTCGATCCACTGCACCCGCTGCGTCTCGTCGAGGAAGAACACGCTGATGCGGGCCGCCCGCACCATGTCTTCCACCATGCTCTCGCCTTTGTATTGGTAGGCCACGTCCTTGAGCCGGTGGGCCTCGTCCACGATCAAGACCTCGTGGGTTTTGTCTTTCATGAAGTCGGCCGTGTGAAAACTCCACGACGACTGAAACAGCGCCTCCCCGTCCTCCCGGTAGTCGCGATGCCGCTTCGTGAGCTGTTCGGCGAGCGTGTCGCGAAACGCCTTGTTGGGCGCAACCAGAAATCCCAGCCGCTTTGACTTGAGCACCTCGGCCAGGAGCCGCACGGCGATCACGGATTTTCCCGTGCCGGGGCCGCCGTGCACGATAAACACCTGCCGCTTGGCGGCCGTCGCCACGCCCGTGATCGCATGCCGAATGATCTGGAAGGCTTCGTTCTGGGTGTCGAGCAGTTCAAACTCTTCGTTGCCGTCGAGCATGCTGCCCACGCGTTCGATGAGCGCGGGCGCCGGGATGAGCCGCCCCTTCTCAAGCAGGTAGAGCACGTCGTGCCGCGACCGGTGTCGCACGTATTTCTCGATATACCGCGAGAGGGCGTCGGCATCGTCGGCGAGGAAGAGATGCGTGTCGTCGATGATGTGGCGATAGCGGGGATCTTCGAGTGGCTCGGGCCGGCGGCGGACAAGGTTGAAGAGATAGGCTGCCGAGTGGATGCCCACGCTCTTCTCCGCGATGTCGGCATTGAACCGCAGGATCAGACCTTTGTATTTGCGGGCCTGCACGCAGGGATGCTGCGAGAGCGAGCCGCCGCCGTAGGGCGACCAGACGAGGTCCGGCACGTCCGACTTGTCGGCCTCGCTCCACGACTTGAGCTCGAGCACGAGGCCGTTGTCGTTGGTACCGTCATTGCCGGCGAGCAAGACGTCCACCCGGGATCGGCCGGCGGCGGAGATGTGGTATTCGATGGCCACCTGCATGTCGTCGTCGACATCGGCCCGCCGCAGCGCGATTGAAAACCGGGTGTATTCATCCGCCCACACGCGCCGATCCGCGGGCACGCCCGCGGTCTGCCGCTCAAATCCGTCGATCAGCCGCCGTTCGAGCCGGTTCAAGTCGACATCTTCAAGAAACTGCCGCTTCGTCTCGGCGTAGATGATCACGGCTCGCGCAGCTCCGTGTATTTCCGGGCGTTGCCGCGGGCCAGGGCGACGGGGTATTTCAGCTCGTTGGTGGCGAGCTTGTCGGCGATTGCTTTGCCGACGTCGATGTCGAGCCGATCGGCGAGTAGGAGTGCAAAGAGAAAGACGTCGGCGACCTCTTCGACGACGGCGTCGCGTTTGGCGCTATCCTTCAGATCGCGGTCGATCTCCTTGTCGCTCTTCCAGAGAAACCGCTCCTGCAGTTCCGCCGCCTCGATGGCGATGGCGGCGGCGAGATTCTTTGGCGTGTGGAACTGCGACCAGTCGCGGGCATCGCGAAACCGGCGGGCCTCGGCCATGAGGGCCTGCCAGGAATCGATTTTCTTACCCGTGGTGCGGCGGGCTGAGGTGGGTTTCTTCATGCCGGGGAGTGTACCGCCCGGTGGAGCGGTGCGCTGCGAGGAGTTGGCATCGTTCCCGAACGGCGGCAAGCCACTCTCTGGCGGCACGGGGATTGTCACGTGCGATGAAATCGACGATGTCGAGCAGGTCTGACTCCGCGGCGGCGGAAAACCTCACCTCGCTCATGCCCGACGGGCTCGTTCGGCTGTCGCGATGCGTCCCTCGGCCTTCGTAAACACCTCGTCAGCTGGCACGGATCGGCCTTCGTCGAGTTCCGCAAAGCCGTCCCGAACAGCCGCGCGGAGGGCCTCCTGCGACTGCAGCAACCGCAGCCCTTCCGCGAGCACATCGCCTTCGGTGAGAAACCGCCGCTCGGCAATCAGTCGCTGTACGAACGGTGCCAGGTCGGCAGGGATGTCGACGGTCATGGTTTGCGATGCTCCGCGTCTTGGTTATGTGGACCGTTGGCCAAGGCCAAATAGTATACGGGCGTCAGCGGCTTGGTCTGTGAACTCGACCGAGAAATTGGTCACCACCGCAATCCCAGTTGCGCGGCGACGTCGGACGCCGACTTCGTGGTGAGTGTGCCGTCGGTCCCCTGCATGGCCTCCCGTAGCTCTCTTCTCAGATCCTCGCGGACCTCGAGTCCCTCATCGGGATCCCGCAGGAGATCCGCGAGGGTTTGAGTGACGGTCTCCTGGATCAGGAGGCGAAGCTCCTCAATCGTGAGATCGGAGACACGTGTGACCATGTTGAAAATCCTTTTGGCGTCGGCGAGGGTGGTTCACGCAGTCGAACTGGGTGGGCGATGAACGGCGCGGAATATTCGCCCGTTCACGTATGGCGTCAAGCGGGCGGGGCGCCGGTTTGATTTTATCCGAACGCGGTAGGCCATGCCCTCGGACCAAGGGCGTCGCGCGGGGCCGCCCGCGGTCGCCTTGCTCAGGTTCGTGACGCAGCAAGCCGTGCTTCCTCGCGGCCCTCGAACGCAGCGAGTTCCTCGTTGATCTTGGCGATCATCTTGCGCACGCCCGCCTTGGTGAATCCCTTTTTACCGATCGGATGCTCGCGCTCGAGGTCCGCGATGCGCTGCTCGAGGATTCACAGGTCAATATGGGCCTTCTCGTATTCCGCGGCGTTCAAAATCACAGCGTCACCTCCACGAGTCCTCTGCGGACCGTCGCTATAAAGCCACTTTCAGCCGGCTCGGCTTCCTCGTCGCGGGAGACCGCGGCGGCTGGCATTCGATTCGGCCGCCGGCGGCGGTGTAGGCCCGGACGAGCTGGTCCAAGGAGACATCCGGCGCCCCGACTTCGATTTTGGCGACTCGCGGCTGCGTCGTGCCGATCCGCTCGCCGAGCTGTTTCTGTGAGAGGCCGCTCGCCTGGCGTTGACGCCGAATGGCGAGAGCGAGCGTTAGCCGCAGCTCGACCAGCTGTTGCTCTTCGGCGGTGAGCCCGAGGAAATCGGCCGCGTCGCCCACCCGCCAGCCGGTGGCGGTGAGTGCCTTTCGCTTCTTGCTCGTCATGGTCATGGGGTCACCGTTCAGCGGCCAGGTGTAAACGGCGGCGTCTTCACGCGACCGTGCAGCCAGATGACTTTTCGCGGCTCGTTGTCGACCGCCGGTAGCATATATCCGATCCGATATGTTAGCAACTTGCGACTTTTGCCCTCCGCGGATTCGGTGGGCGGTCATGAAACGAGGCCAGGTTTACCCGTTGAACCCGGCTTGTCTTCCCAACGCCGTTCGATCCTCCGCCCATGGTCCCCCGGCTGACCACGTGCTGATAAACGGGCGATCATCACGAAATGCAGTCAGCGGAGGCCAGATGAAGCGTTCCACGATCTCGATGACACGAGGCGGATCCGGCGGGGCTTCGAGGCGACTGCGTCGCAGAAACGCCTTCCACTGCACGGCCCGGCTTGGCTCAGCCATAAAAACCGGCGTCAGCGCCAGTGGCCGCTCATCTGGCGGGCGCGTACCCCGGTGCCGGAATGTTGCCGCGATGCTCTCGGCCAGCAGTCGCCCATCGAAATCGAACGTCGACGCGAGCACGAACAGATCGAAGAAGTCCTTCATGCGGCTGTTGGTGGCACCGAGCGTCACGACCGCCTCCGCCTTCTCGGCAATGACGGTTTCCCGCGAGTAGACAAGCAACTCGGGCGATGGGTGGTCGAGCAGAGCAGGAAACGCAGCCCGGCGTGCTGGAGGAATCACGACGTCACCGAAGCCGATGTCGATCTGCAACGGTACTCTCGCCGAGCCGAGCATGGCATCGACCCGAATCGATACGCCGCCGTGCGTGTTGCGCACGCGAATCTCCCGGGTCTCCAGCGACTTCGTGTCGAAGCGGATCGCATCAGGCGCGGTGATCATGAGAATGCCCCGGATCACTTCGACCATTTCCGCGGTTGCAGTCCGCGCGGGCGTGTGCAGATCGATGTCCCACGTGGCTCGGCGGCGGTCGATCTGCCAGAGCGTCAGAAGTGTTGCTCCCTTGAGCACGAACCGGTCGGAATGGTCCGAGATTCCGAGCCGATAGAGAAACCGCTCGGCCGCAAACTCCGCGAGCACCGTTTGAAACTCGGCCTGACGCTCGGTGGCGATGATCGCGAGCCGCGCCCGCACCGAGTCGGGGCTTTCGGGATTGTGTCGGACACGGCTCATGCCACGCTTTCGAGATAGGGGCGGATCACGCGCTCCACGCGGTTGACTTTCGCATGGCGCAGCAGCGCGTCGATCTTTCCCGCGTGCCGCTGCACGAATTCCCGCAGGGCCTCGATTGCCACGTCAGTGCCGATTCGATTGCGAAACTTGAAGCAGTCGGCAACGGTCTTGGCGGGCGTGGTGATGGCAACCTTCGTGCCTTCGATGCGGTATTGCTCGACGCCATCGGCCAGGTGCGGCCGAGCCACATGGACAAACCTGATGGGCACTCCGCCGCCGACAGGCCGCCACGCGCTGGGCGGAATGGCAACCCACACCTCGAATGGGTTTTGGGTGGTGAGCCGGTGGAAGCGGAGGGCGGAGAGCAGGCACACGACGCCTCCTGGCACCTGGCGGGCGGCCCGAGCGAGGTCGTGCCCGACGTCTGGGCTCGCATCGGGCAGCGAATAAACCCCACGGACCACACGCCTGACGATGCCCCGTTCGACGAGCTTCGCGCGCATCGTTCGCGACACGCCGGCGGCCTCGAACTCGCGGCTACGGGCGACGGCCTGGCCGCGAAGGAGGCGACAAGCCTTGGCGGCGGGAGTGGCCATGGCGGCAATCCAGATAACGTGGAATAGGAATTTGCAAATTCTATGTACTTTTGCATAAGTGACGAGTATTTGCAAATCATGCCGTGCGGAGACCGCAGCCGGCTCAAAGCGACCACGGCAAGGCGGCACGCTACAAGTGCCGCCCACTCGGGCCCAAATCTTGTTTCTCACTTGTTGGCGGCAACCGGCGTTGTTTCTCACTTTCGGCATCAAAGTGAGAAACAACATTCAGCTCGCCATTGGCCGTGCGTGGGCGATTTCCTCCGCGTGGGCCTGCCGGACTTGGTGTGCCCGGAGCGTGGAAACGCCGATCGTCTCGCCATCGAGCGTCATGAACTCGACTTCGTATCCCCGGCCTTCGCCATGCACGAGCACGACAGTGCCGATGTCTCCGGCCGTGAGCTTGTGCTCCGGCAGATCACACGTGAGCACGACTTCGTCAAGTTCGCGAATCATGGTAGTGTTGCTCGATGGTGCCGTTGAATTACCGTCTCTTGTCGGCTTCGCTCAATCGGTGTTCGAGTTCGGAGCGTGTGATCGAAGGTTCCTGCCGGCGGGCCGTGATCAGCCGCCAGAAATCCTCGCTCATACCAATCGCGATCTGTTCGTCGTCGAGTCCCGCAAGGCCGACGACCACTGCGACAGGACGACCGTCTCGTGTCAGTAACACACGATCGCCTTGGGCTTCACGAACACATGAGTCGAGGGTTGCCTGTTCGATTCCCAAAGTCTTCACAGGATTTCCTCCGTCGTCTTGTGGGGCGGCTTGAGGCGTATCGCACGCACGGTGACGAGCCTAGCCTGCTCCTGCACATCATAGAACACGCGGTACTCGCCGACACGCAATTCCCAGATCGGAAGTTCCTGATCCCAGGGAGGCTGTAGGCCGGGGAGCAGCTTGCGGTTGCGGGTTTCCGCTATCGGGGCATCGCCGAGCTCCGTATCGATGCGGTCGAGCACACGACGACGGTCGTACGGACGCAGAGCCGCCAAGTCGCCCACTACTCCGGCCACAAACTTGATCGTGTACATCATTGGGTTCGCAAGCGGTGTTGGCGGGAGTGTACGTGAGTACACGTTTTGGTCAAGCGGATTTTATGACCCCGAGTCTGCCAACGGTCGCCCGGGACCAAGGTTGTCCCTGCGGGTCGTAGACTGTCGGCCATGGAGTCAGCCGCCCCCTCGCCGTTTGTGGAAGTCCCCGAGGCGGAGTGGGTCTGCGCAAATGGCCTCTGCTTCGCGATCTACGATTCGTACCCAGTGTCGCCGGGGCACGTGCTCGTGATCACGCGGCGGGTGGTGCCAACGTTCTTCGAGTGCACGGCCGCGGAGCAGGTGGCCCTCATGGAACTCGTCGGCGAGGTGAAGGCCCTGCTCGACGAGCGGCTTGACCCGAAGCCCGATGGATACAACGTCGGCTTTAACGCCGGGGCTGCCGCGGGCCAGACCGTGCCGCATGTGCATGTGCACGTGATTCCGCGGTATACGGGCGACATGGGCGACCCCCGCGGCGGCGTGCGGCATGTGATCCCGGAGAAGGGGAACTATTTGGCGGAAACGCTCTCGCTCACCACCGGCCCGAATCGGCCCCTTTGGCAGCGGCTGGCCAGCCGGCTCCCCGGCGCCAGCGAGATCGACCTGCTCGCGTCGTTTGTGCAGCCGTCGGGGCTCGCCCTCATTGAGAAGAGCCTCTTTAGCGCTCTTGCGGCCGGGGCAAAGGTGCGGCTGCTCGTGGGCGACTATCTCGGCATCACGTCGCCCGACGCCCTGCGGCAACTGCTTGGTTGGATCAACTACGGCGGCCCGGCGTTTGCGGCCCGGCTCGCCGAACTCGAACACCTCCGCGGCTCGCCGAGCTCCTTTCACCCGAAGGCCTGGCGAATCGCCGATGCGTCGGGCGGGATCGTGGTGGTGGGGTCAAGCAACCTCTCGCGGGCGGCTCTTGAGACGGGCGTGGAGTGGAATCTCGTCGGCGAGACGTCGGGCTCGGGCGGCCTCGACCGCGAACTCATCGCGGCGTTTGACGACCTCTGGCAGCAGGCCACGCCGCTCGTGGCCGACGTGATCGAGCGGTATGCAGCGAAAGTAGGACAGGCTTCAGCCTGTCGATTGTGGGATCCACTGGCGAAAGACGACAGGCTAAAGCCCGTCCTACTTCCCCGCCCCTGGCAGGCAGAAGCCCTCGTTTCCCTGGCCGCGATTCGGGCCCAAGGGTATTCCAGGGCTCTTGTCGCCGTGGCCACGGGCCTTGGGAAAACCTGGCTCGCGGCATTTGACGTTGTGGCCCACGGGAAGGCTCTCGGCCGGCCGCCGCGGGTGCTTGTGATCGCCCATCGGGCCGAGATCCTGGCCCAGGCAGAGACCACGCTGCGGCAGGCGGTTCGGCCCGCGAGCGTGTCGTATGTTGCCGGAGCGTCGTGCGACCTCTCGTGCCAGCTTGTGATCGCGTCGATTCAAAAACTCTGCCGGCCCGACAGTCTTTTGGCCCTGGATGCGGCCGAGCCCTTTGATTATTGCGTGATCGACGAGGTGCATCATGCCGAGGCCCCGAGCTATCGGCGGGTGATCGCGCGGCTACCGCGACATGCCCGGTCGTTTACGCTCGGCCTCACGGCCACCCCGGAGCGAACAGACGGCGTTGACGTGGCCACGCTCTTCGACGACATCCTGGCGTATCAGGCCACGATCGGCGACGGGATCGCGGAGGGGTCGCTCGTGCCGTTTCGGTATCGGGGGCTCAAGGACGACGTCGACTTCGAGCAGATCCCCTGGCGAAACGGCCGCTTCGATCCGGCCGTGCTCGAAGCAGCCCTGGAAAACGCTCCCCGCATGGAGCGCCTCTGGGAGGAATGGAAAAAAGGTGACAGCCACCATTTGCCGGTCGCCGCAGGCGACACGGCCCCGGCTGAAGGCCGGGGTCTCGAGACAAATGGTGGCTGTCACCTTTTTCCCCCGCGTCGCACGCTCGTCTTCTGCTGTTCGCGGCGGCATGCCGTGTTTGTCAGAGACTGGCTGCGGAAAAAGGGCGTCAGCGCCGCCGCGGTCTTTTCCGAAAGTGGGACAGGCTTCAGCCTGTCAAATCCGCGCACCACTTCACCGGCCGAACCCCTATCCCTCCGCTCCGATCCGCGTATGGCCTCCCTCGCCGCCTTTCACGCGGGCACGCTCTCGGCCCTCTGCGTGGTCGACCTCTTCAACGAGGGCGTCGATATCCCGCTGGTCGACCGCGTGGTGATGCTCCGGCCCACCGAATCAAAGATCGTGTTCTTGCAGCAGCTCGGCCGCGGCCTGCGGGCGGCGGAGGGCAAGACGCGGCTCGAGGTGATCGACTTCGTGGGCAATCACCGCGTGTTTGCCAGCCGGCTCGTGCATCTGCTCTCGCTCGCCACCGCGGCCACCGCCGCCGACGCCACGGGGTTTGCTCTCTTGAAGCGGTATCTCGACGGCCGGGAGCCGGCGCTTCCAGAGGGCTGCGTGCTTGACGTGGAGCTCGAGGCGAAGGAGCTGCTCGCGCGGTTTCTGCCGGCGGGCCGGGCCGCAGTGGAGGAGGCGTATCGCGGCATGCGGGCGGAGCTCGGGCGGCGGCCGACGCCGACGGAGCTTTTGCATGCTCACTATCTGCCTCACACGTTGCGAGCGGCGCACGGCAGTTGGTTCGGGTTTTGCCGGGCCGAGGGGGATCTCGATGCGAGCGAGGAGCGCGTCGTCGAGCGGTTCGGGGCGTGGCTCGGGATGCTCGAGACGACGAACCTCAACAAGTCGTACAAGATGGTGGTGCTGCGGGTGCTCCTGGATCGCGACGCCTTGTGGGACGGGCTCGAGATTCCGCGGCTCGCGGCGGCGTGCCGCTCGTTTCTCGAAAACCATCCGGCGCTGCGGGCGGATCTCGAGGGGGCGGCCTTCACCCGCGTGCCGGGCGACGCCGCTCGCGACATGGAAAACTTCGCCGCTTGGTGGCTCGAATGGCCGCTCTCGCGGTGGATGGACGACCAGTCCGGCCAGCGGTGGTTTACCCGCCGGGGTGACAGTTTCGTGGCGCATTTCACGTGCCCGCCCGAGCTCCGCGCGGCCTTCGAATCGCTGACGGGCGAACTCGTCGATCTCCGTCTCGCGCACTACACGCACTCGCGCCTGTCGTCCCAAAAAGCTCTCCGCGGAAGCGACGGGGCTCCGCTCTCCACCACCTTCCGTGCAAAAGTCTCCCACTCCGGTGGCAAACCAATCCTCTTCCTGCCCGCGGTGGAATCCGTTCCGTCCCGCCCCACGGGCCCCACGCGCGTCCGCCTCCCCGACGGCCGGGAGTGGGTCTTCCGGTTCGTGAAGGTGGCGTGCAACGTCGCCCATCCCGCCGACGCCGCGAGTGCCCGTGGCAACAACGCTCTCCCCGCGCTGCTCCGCGACTGGTTCGGCCCCGACGCGGGTCTCCCGGGCACCAACTTCGAAGTCGACTTCACCTCTATAGATGGACAGTGGTCCGCCGCGCCCCAAAGTAGGACAGGCTTCAGCCTGTCAAATCCGCCCCCCACTCCAACACCCGCCGCCCCGCTTCCGCTCCTCACCGATAACCCGCCCCCCGCCGCCCGCTACACCACCCACGTCCCGGTCTACGACCTCACCGTCGCGGCGGGCTTTTGGGGCCCGGAGAGCGTGCCAGAGGAGATCGGCTGGACGGAGGTGCCGGGCGTTTCGCTCAAGCCCGGCATGTTCGTGGCGCGGGTGACTGGGACTTCGATGGAGCCGCTGATCGCGGACGGCTCATGGTGCCTGTTCCGCCCGTGTCCGGCGGGCTCGCGCGAGGGCCGGATCGTGCTCGTGCAGCTGAGCACGGACGGCGCGGGCGAGAACGGCGGCCGGTTCACCGTCAAGAAGTACCACTCGGAGAAGACCGTCACCGCCGACGGCTGGCGGCACGACCGCATTCAGCTTCTGCCGCTGAATCCGGCGTTTGAGCCGATCGAGATCGAGCCGGAAGAGGGAGCGGACCTCATGATCGTGGGCGAACACATTCAGTGTCTTGCTCATCGGTCCAACTAAACAGCGTGTAAAAGGAGACCCTGTTATGACCCTGATTTCTGTGATCGACTGCGAGACAACTGGGTTGAACGCCGCACGGTCCGACCGCATCATCGAGATCGCAGCGGTTGTGATCGACACGAGCGGAACGGTCGCGCGAGAGTTTGTGACCCTCGTCAACCCAGGCCGCGATGTAGGCAAGACTTCGCTGCACGGCATCTCGGCAAGCGATGTTGCCGAAGCTCCGGCGTTTCAGGACATCATCGGCCACATCGCCGAAGTGCTAGACGGTACGATCGCGCTCGCAGCCCACAACGTCGGGTTTGATTACCGGTTTCTTCGCAGCGAGTTTGAGCGAGCCGGCACATCCGCGCCCACCGTATCGACGTTGTGCACCATGCGGTTGTCCGGGGGCGGAACTCTCCAGTGTTGCTGTCGCGATATGGGCATTGAGTTTAACCCGCATACGGCTCATTCCGCTTTGGAAGATGCGCGGGCCGCCGCGCGACTTCTGGCACGATTGTGCGAGGATGGGATGCTCGACTTAGCGGAGATCGCCTCTCTTCAGCCGACGCGATGGCCGAGTATCACGAATGCAAAAGCTGCCCCGCTTTCCCGCAAAGGGGCCCGCGATGCCGCTGCCGCGCCGCCCGGCTACATACAGCGACTACTGGCTCACGCCGGTCCGTTTTCCGTCATCGATATCCACGAGAACGTAGCCATGGAATATCTCGGCACACTTGAGCGAGCCCTGGAGGATCGTCACGTTGATGCGGCGGAAGGCGAGACTCTTGTAGGCCTTGCTCGAGCGTTAGGGCTGGATGGTGACGCGATCACAAGGCTCCACGGCGGATATCTGGAACGGCTTATCTCAGCAGCCTTGGACGACGGCGTCATCACCGCGAATGAACGTCGCGATATCCAGGCGGTGGGTCGACTGCTCGGTTGCGACGACGAATATGTCCGTCACGCGATTACCGCGATGGATTTGCAGAGTGCCCGACACACGCCTGCCACCGTCACGGGGAACGGGCAGAGCCTTGCCGGGAAGCGCGTCTGCTTTACCGGCGAGTCGGTGTGTTCATACGAGGGGCAACCGATCACTCGTGAACTAGCGGCCACACTTGCAGCAAATGCGGATTTGGAAATCGCGGATTCCGTTACGAAGAAGTTGGACGTTCTCGTGGTCGCCGATCCGCACACGCAGTCCGGAAAAGCTCGCAAAGCCAAGCAGTACGGGACACGGATCATCCACGAGCCAGTGTTCTGGCAGATGCTGGGCATCAATGTGGACTGACTGCAGCAGCGTTACTCAAGAGGCGTTAGGAAGTCACGGTATCCCATCGCAGCCGGGTCGACGATGACGTCTGACTGACGAAGCGGTCTGGCCAACGTGAGGCCGTCAAGCGTCCTGCATCTGCTCAGAGCGACGTACGTCTGTCCGTGGGCGAACGCGCGATGACGCATCTCGAAATGAGCGCGATCCAGCGTCTGGCCTTGGCTCTTATGAACCGTCATCGCCCATGCCAAACGGATGGGCAGTTGGGTGAACGTACCGACCACATCATGCGTGATTTTTCGAATCGCAGGGTCGTACTGGTATCGAATGTTCTCCCATTGGACTGTCTCGATGAGATGCAGTGAGCCGTCGATGTCCACCTGGACCCAGCCTGACCCGACATGAGCAACACGGCCCAGAGTGCCGTTCACCCAACGCTGCGCCAGATCGTTGCGTGCCATCATGATTTTGGCCCCCGGCTTGAGCAGCAGAAGGTCGTCGACCGGATAGAACGACTCCGGAAATATCCCCTCAATCACTGCCTCGAACTTGACGCTCGGGCCCGGAAGCTGGGCGAGCATCATCGCATTGATGTCGTTGGCCGCATTGTTCTTTCCCGTGAGTGTCACAGTGCTGTTTCGAAACACCAGATCGTTGCGGTCATCTACTCGCTGATTCAGGTCCGCAAGATCTTCCGGCGTGACTAAGTTGTTTCGAATTCCGGTAAGGATCTCGCGAAACCGATCGTCGTGATGCCGAAAAGGTTCCCGCAACTCGACAAGAGAGAAGTGCTCGCGAGGAAACTCGCCGGTTTGGAAAAAGTACGGCCCGGGATACTCCACGCCGAAGAACGCCGCTTCTTCCTTGCCCACGACCGGGGGAAGCTGCGCAAGGTCACCAACAAGGACCAACTGTAGCCCTCCAAAAGGACTCCCGAACTCTCGTCGTGCGCTCCGCAAAGCACGATCGACAGCGGCCATAACGTCTGATCGGACCATCGACACCTCATCGATGATGAGGGTGTCGAGATCGCGAAGCATCTGACGATTGCGAGAGTTGATAGTCTCGTGCGGTGTTACAAACCGCGGCGGAATGCTAAAAAACGAGTGGATGGTTTGGCCGCCCACGTTTACGGCGGCACACCCTGTCGGGGCAAGCACAGCGACGCAACGACCGCGGGCCCGGGACTCCTCGATAAGTCGCCTTAGTAGCGTCGACTTCCCAGTGCCGGCGTCTCCGGTTAGGAACAGCGAAACACGCTCGTCGACAACGGCAGAAATCGCCCGCTTGAACTCCGTTGTCTCGCGGTAGCCGGCGATCGACTCGGCCACGGACAAAGGCGTTGCCGCTTCGGCTGGTTCGGTAACCGGATCGGTTTCGTGTTTCTTTGGGGTCACCGCTCAAGGCTCACGAACGTCACCTCTTGCAGAACCATCCTTGCTGCATCTGTCATGGAGCGATGAATAGCCTCAGCCCGTTCCAAGGTCTGCGGGCTGGCCTTCTTGACCGTGATGTTGTCACGCAGCTGTTTGATCAGGTGCTCCATATCGGCCAGGGCTGCATGGGCAGCATCCATGACGTTTTCCGGGCGGGAGGACGGCAACCCCATACTTTCCAAAAAGGGGTTCAGATGGTCGCGAAGAAGGTTGTAAATCGCGATTGAGCCATGCGGCTGGTCAAGCATTCCTTTTGAAGCCACGAAGCCCCAGAGCACGCCATGCTTTTCGTCGCGGCCAGTGACGCGAATGCCTTTGCCGAGAGGTTCCAGAACGACTGACCCCGGCAGTATCCTGTGCGGTCCGTGATCAGCGGGCGGTGCGCCGTCGTTGTCATCGACAAGTTGATCGAATGTGCGTTGCGAACTCATGAAACGTCTCCGATGAAAGAAGTCGGTGGCTCCATCGCTTTGCGACAGAAACGGGCCTGCGTTGTTGATTACACCTCGGCAATGCCCAGTTCCGTCAGATAGTCATAAACCCCCTCGTAGAACCCCGGGCTCCGTGTCTTGTCGCGCTTCGCCCCCGGCGGGACGAAGATCACCATCCCCTGCCGGGCCCGCGTGAGCAACACGCGGTAGGCGTTCTTCAGATACTGCCGCCGCTCGGGCTTCTTCACGTCCGTCCACTTCGCCCCGCGAAAGCTGTGGTAGCTCCAGTCGTCGCCCGACCAGCGTAAGTCGGCGTCCCACGTGACGATCGTCCAGTCGAGCTCCAGCCCCTGCACCTGAAACTCCGTCGCCGCGTCTTCGAGATAGAGCGACGAGCGGGTGTCTTTCGCGGGGCTCAGAAACCAGTGGACCGGGTCGATGTCTACCCGAATGTCGATCGCGTGGGGCTTGAGCCGCTGGGCCGACGAGGAGGCCACGAGCCCCGCCCGCTCCGTGCCCCGCCGCTGCTGGCGGATCCACCGCCGGGCTGCCCGCATGCTCCGGGTGAGCACGATGGGATACTGCTCGCGAAAGGCGGAGAAGAGCTCGCGGCACGACTCGGCTTCGCCGTCGAGCAGGGCTTTGACGAAGTGGGAGACGTGTTCGGCGCGGAAGGAACGCATCGAGGTGGCGAGGTGGAGGGAGGGGTTGGTGGAAAGGGTGCCAGGGGCGAAAAAGGAGCCAGCCACCATTTTCGTCGGGTCCAGCGGTGTGGATACGTCACTCGTGAAAATGGTGGCAGGCACCGTTTTCGCTTCCGTTTTCGCTCTCGATTCCGTGAGCCGAGCGAGGGCACCGGTGGCCGCATACTCGGAGTCGGTCAGATGCGGCGAAATGAAGACGTCCCACGCGGGAAATACGCTTCGCAGGCTCTCGAGCCACGCGCTGATCCCCGCCTCGCCCGTGTTGATCTCCTGGCCGCCGCCAACGAGACACACTACCACCGCCCAGTCGGCGTGACGGTCGAGCGCGGAAAGCAGGATGTCGGGCTCGGTCTGCGTGAACCCCGGGATGCCCTTCTTCCGCTTCATGAAGCTCGCGAGCTGCCGGGCATCCCACGCCCGCTGGGCCTCGTCAAACACCACGACGTGGTCGGCCGGCGCCGCGGGGCTGCGGAGGGTGTCGCTCCGGAAGTGATGAACGTTTTGAATGAAGGCCTGCACTTTATTGCGGCAGGTGCCTTTGCGAATCGCTGAGTCTGTGAGCCGAATCCGGTCGTATTCGTCGCGGGCCAGGGCCTCGCGGAGCACTGCCACCAGCGGGCCATTGCCCGACAGAAACACCGCGTGGGCCGTGTCGGTTTCCCGGCCATGACGCGTGGCCACGTTCAGCCCCACGAGCGTTTTGCCTGCTCCGGGCACGCCCGTCACAAACACGATTGCCTTCCGTCCCCGGGCCTTCGCATCGGTGATGATCCGCTCGATGCACTCGCTCGTGGCGGCGAGGTTCACGGCCCCGGCGTCGCTGCGGGTGATGTCGTGCACCGTGTGGCGGGCGTAGAGCGACCGGGCCGCCTCGATGATCGTGGGCGTGGGGGAATAGGCGCCCGTGCCCCATGAAAAGGGGACGCAGCTCTTTTCCTGGGACTCCATTGGCGTCAACGAGCCATCTGAGGAAAAGAGCTGCGTCCCCTTTTCGGTGGCTTCGATAGCCAGGCGGATCCCGCGGCCGAGCGACTCGCCACTACAGCAAAACGGCGGGCGGACGCCGTCGGCGTGGGGCGGCTTCCAGCGGCGGTCGCTGTCGCCGGCTTCCGTGGCACAGAGAATCGGGAAGATCGGTGCGGCATGGCTCGGGGCGTGGAAGTTTTTGAGGTCGAGGCCGTAGTCCCAGGCCTGTTCGATGTCGAGCCGCTCGAATTTCTTCGCGCCCACCTTGAACTCGATCGGGATCACGCACTCTGGGAGCACGAGCACCGCATCGACCCGCCGGCCGAGCCGCGGGATGTCGAACTCGAGGTGGATCCAGGGGGAAAAGGGGACGCAGCTCTTTTCCTCGGAAAAGAGCTGCGTCCCCTTTTCCAATCCGGCCAAGGCCGCGCGGAGCACGGGCAGCTGCAGGTGCCACGCGGAGAGCTGCTCGGGGGCGAGCGTGTAGCCCTTGGGGGCGGCGAGCGGCGCATAGGCCTCCGCGTCGCTCGCGGCGAGAAACTCGCTCACAGGTGCGGCGTAGAAGGCGGCATTGAGGCGCGGGCCGGGCTGGCCCGGGCCGACGGTCGCTGAGAACATGGCGGGCAGCCTACCAAACCGGGGGGACAACCTTGGTCCCGGAAGGGTTGACAACTGAGTGTACGTGCGTACACTTTTTGGCGTCGTTCCCAAATCCGATGCTCTCCCGCCTTGCCTCGACCCGGAATAGCCTATAGGCTATAAATACTCATGTGGCCGGTTGCGACAACCGATGTCTTCGATGAGTGGTTTGTGGCTCTAGGCGACGAGGAACGGGCGGAGATCGAGGCCAAGGTCAACTTGCTGGAGCTCTTCGGCCCGACACTTGGCAGGCCACATGCCGATACGCTCAACGAGTCGAGGTACCGAAACATGAAGGAGTTAAGGGCTGACACCGCCGATCACACGCTGCGGATTGCGTTTGCCTTCGACCCCTCGAGAGCGGCGATCCTTCTGGTTGGCGGAGACAAACGCGGCCGATCGCAGCGGCCGTTCTACCGGCAGTTGATTGCCAAGGCAGACATGCTCTACGCCGAACATCTCGACAAGCTGAAGACGACGGCAAAGAAGCGCGGAGGCAAGTGACGTGGCAAAATCGTTTCGGGAACTCGTGGCACGAACGGGCACCGCCAAGACGCGGCGGATCGCGGCGCGGCGCACCCGGGAACTGCTTGCGGAGATGGTGCTCAGCGAGATCCGCGAGGCTCTCGGCAAGACCCAGAGCCAGATGGCAAAGGCCGCCGGCATGAAACAGCCGAGCTGGGCCAAGCTCGAAGGCCAATCCGACATGATGATTTCGACGCTCCACAAGGTGATGAACGCCATGGGCGGCCAACTGGAAATCAACGTGCGTTTCCCACAGGGCCGAGTGCGGCTGAAGCAATTCGGTCTCCGGCCTGTCGCGGCGAAGTAAACCCATCGATCTGCGCTCCACTTGCATGGTTTCCCCGGCTCATGCACGCCACGCCCGAACAACTGACTCGCTTTCATATCGCCGGAGCGGGGTACGGAATCCACTGGCCGGAAATCGACGAAGACGTGAGTGTCGAGGGCCTGCTTCGCGGAGCTCCGGCGTCAAGGCGTTCGGCCATCAGCGCCCAAGCACGCCCGTCCCCATGAGCATCATCAATCGGCGGTGATTGTGCTTCGATGAACAAAGCAGACCGATACACCAAACTCGTCGTGTGGTCCGATGAAGACAACTGCTTCATCGGCACCTGTCCGGAGTTGTTCTACGGTGGCTGCTACGGCGATGATGCCAAGCAGGTGTTTGCGGAGTTGTGCGAACTTGCTGAGGAGGCAATTGAAACGCTGGAAGAAGTGGGGAAGCCGTCGCCGAAGCCACTATCGGCGGAGGATCTCGGAAAACTTCTCCCGCGAAGGGAGGCGCGGGCATGAAACTCGCCTATCACGCCGATACGGACTCGCTCTACGTCGAGTTCACGGAACGCCCGGGCGTGGAGAGTACCGAGATCGCGGCCGGTGTCGTCGTCGACTTCGACGGCCAAGGCCGGGTCGTCGGGATCGATATCGACAATGCCCGCAACAAGGTTGATCTGGACCGTGTTGTCGTCAGCGCCGTGCCTGGGTTCATCGAGGTCGCATAGTCACGTTGTACAGACAGGTCCGTAAGACACGCGTTATGAAAACCGTAGAAGACATCATTGCCGCCGCCTCGTCACTCAGCCCGGCTGAGAGACTGCAGCTTGTCGAGGCGATCTGGGACTCGCTGCTCGAGTCGCCGAATACCATCCCTGCGCCCGACTGGCACCGCCAAGTATTGGATGAGCGCCGCAAGTCACCAGCGGAGATGCTCGATTGGGAGGAAGTGAAGGCCAGGCTCCGCAAGCGGGCCGGCGAAGGATAGGGAGGTGTTTCGCTTGAGCTCGAACCCGAGGAAAAAACGAGCCTGCCACGGGAAGCGATGATGAGTAGACTCAGCGAGGTCCGAAAGGCTCGCAACGCGATGTCAGCCGCCGTGGGGCACGATGTTCGCAAACTCATCGCCCAGCTGAACGCAGGGCGGGCGGAGTGGCAACTACCGACGATTCCACGGTCGATGGACTGTCCGATCATCGAGTGGCACTTTCAGCTGCCCAACGGCGCTGAGTGCAAGGTAGTCCGGCGCCTGTTGACGAAAGCCATGACACGCATTCATCCAAGCGATTTTCTCGACCTGATCCCCGCGATGCTCCAGGCCCCGCATCGTTCGATGCACTGCACGTATGACGAACCCGCGGACGTGATGTACGTCAACTTCGAGCCGGGCGCCGAGGCAACCGATAGCGAGCTCGGGACCGATGACATCATCGTGCGCTACCGGCATGACGAGGTGATCGGCCTGACCATCTTCCACGCCAGCCGCCGCGCCCGCGTGAACCGCGACTAGTAATTCCCTTCAGATCGAAACATGAGCGGCT
The DNA here is from genome assembly GCA_026401035.1 of Planctomycetia bacterium. GTDB lineage: Bacteria > Planctomycetota > Planctomycetia > Pirellulales > UBA1268 > RGVT01. Next base: position 22,765 of record JAPLNR010000033.1, read on the forward strand.
TGTCGCCTGAAAACGAACAGTTCCTCGTCCGGGCCGTCTCAACCGGCCTGTATCACGATCGAACCGAAGCCCTTGACGACGCGGTCAGCCTGCTGCGGCGTCGCGAAAAGCTGATCGAGGACGTGAACCACGGCATCGATCAGATCAGTCGTGGCGAAACCGTGCCATTCGATCTCGGCGAGATGAAAGCAGCGCTCCAGCGTCATCTTCAGGCCCGGTAGCGACGGGCACTCATGCCGCGCAGCCTGCCAAGCGAGGGGACAACCTTGGTCCCTCTGCCGTCGGAAATCCGTTGCAACGTTCCGAATCGCCCATAGACTACCCCACGGCCGCGGGGTGTCATTCCCCGCGGCAGTTTCCCCGGGAGAAGGCCTCGAATGTCGCAGTCCGGCCCCAGCACGCTCTGGCAAACCATCCCCGACGACCAGCTCGTGCGACTGCTCGACCGCAGCCACACGCTCAACGGCGCGGTGCTCCTCGGCCTTGATGGCCTCATGATCGAAATCCAAGCCCGGGCGATGAACGTCGATGAAGACGGGCTCTCGTGGCGCAAGGCCGTGAAGATCAGCGGCATGGCCAAGGGCGCCGTCGGCGAGGCGCTCGATCGGATCAGCGGAGCGTTTCGGGCCACTGGCATCCCCGACCCGAAGGTCGAGATCCTCATCAACCTCACGCCGCCCGACGTGCCCAAGGACGGCACGTGGCTCGACCTGCCGCTGGCCATCATCATGCTCCAGGCCGCGGGCTACCTCCCCGATCTGCCCGACCACAAGGAAGGCGACTACATCGTGGTTGGCGAGCTCGGCCTCCACGGCGAGGTGCGACGCGTGCCGGGCGTCTTGTCGCTGGCCTACATGGCCAAGGCTGGTCAAAAGCTGATCGTGCCCACGGGCAATGAAAAGGAAGCCGCCCTGATCCTCGCCAAGCCGGGCCACGAAGGCTGCGGCGTGTATCCGGTGGGCCTGCTCTCGGAAGTGACGGAGTTTTTTGCCGGCCGCCGCAAACTCGAAAACGCCCTCAAGCAGCGGATCGTGTTTGAGAGCGTGGTTGAGCGGGCCGTCGATTTCGGAAAGATCCGTGGGCAGGAGATGGCCAAGGAAGCGGCTGTGCTGGCGGCGGCCGGCGGCCACAACCTCCTGCTCATCGGGCCGCCGGGCGAGGGGAAGTCGCTTCTGGCGAGCGCCATGCCCGGGATCCTGCCGCGGCTCTCCGACGCGGAGAAGGTGCAGCTCACGCGGATCTACTCGGCGTCGGGCGCCCTGCAGAAAGACGGCCAGGCCGTGACGCGGCGGCCGATGCGGTCGATTCACCACACGGCCTCGAAGCAATCGATCGTGGGCGGCGGGTCGGGCGTGCCGCGGCCGGGGGAGATCACGATGGCTCATCTGGGCGTGCTCTTTCTCGACGAGATCGCGGAATTCAGTTCGGCGACGCTCGAGGCGATGCGGCAGCCGCTGGAATCGGGCGAGATCACTGTGACGCGGGTGGGCGGCAGCTACACCTATCCCTGCCGGTTTACGCTCGTGGCCGCGATGAACCCCTGCCCATGCGGGTTTTTCGGCACCGACCGCTGCCGCTGCAAGCCGGCCGAGGTGAAGAAATACCAGTCGAAGATCAGCGGACCGATCTCCGACCGCATCGATCTGCAGGTGACGCTCAAGCCGCTCTCGACCGATGAACGCTTCGCACCGACCGAGGACGACGTCTCGCCGAAGCTGCGGGCCCAGGTGGAGGCGGCGCGGCAGCGGCAGCGCGAGCGGTTTCAGGGAACGGAGATCGCGATGAACGCCGCGATCCCGGGCGGGGCGGTGATGGACTATTGCAAGCTCTCGCCGGCCGCGCTCGATCACTACAAGGCAACGATCGACGCCAACACGCTCTCGACGCGATCGATGGACCGGCTGGCGAAGGTGGCCCGCACGGCGGCCGACCTGGCTGGCGGCGACATGACGGAGCCAGAGCACATCGATGCGGCGGCAAGGTTCGTGATCGGTGGGACGCTCAGGGAAAACTTCTGACGCGCGGAGCTGGCTTGACGAGGGAGGATACGCATGTACACTCCTTGCCTACGTGGCGTGATGCCGCTGAAAGCCCCGCCAATCGGGATGCCCGATGCCGACGATTCTGCGAAGTGGGCCGGTGGCCCTCGCCAGTAACCTTGGATTTTGAGCACACGGGAGGCTATCCATGGCGACACAGGGTGAACGCGTGACGAACGTGCATTGCACCGATGATTGCGTCGTCGTCGACTTGGCCGATGGCCGGACCATTTCCGCCCCGCTCGCCTGGTATCCGCGGCTGTTGCACGCGACGCCCGAACAGCGGACCAACTGGCAGGTCGCAGGAGCTGGGTACGGCATCCATTGGCCGGAGATCGACGAGGATATTTCCGTCGAAGGTCTGCTTCGCGGGGCTCCCGCGCCGAGGCCGTCAGCCAAAGCCAGTTGACGAGCGCTGTCGGCCTAAACCTGTGGCACGCCGAGGTCGGTGAGGTACTGGCTCACGCCTTCGTAAAACCCCGGGCTACGCGTTTTGTCGCGTTTGGCCCCCGGCGGAGGGGAAAAAGAAAAGGGGACGCAGGAATGTACGGGCGTATACTTTGTGCTGGCGGCTGGAAAACCGGTTACGCTCAGAGCATGGCCATGAGCAAGCTTCAGGAAATCGAGAAAGCCATCGAACTATTGCCGCTCGCGGACCAGCTGCGGCTGTATTGCGACATCCCACACCTGATCGGCCGCGATCGGGAAGACCTGGAGTGGCAGCGGCTGGCCATCGAGGAGTTTTTCAAGGACGATTCGCCCGATGACGCCGTCTATGACAGCATCTAGGGTTGGCGATGTTGTGGCCGTGGAGTTTCCCTTCACGGACATGCAGGGCCGCAAGCGTCGGCCTGGAGTTGTGCTGGCGGGCGACGCCAGCGACCTCTTGTTGGCTCGGATCACGACTCATGAGCCGCGGGATTCCTTCGACGTGCAACTCGACGATTGGACGATCGCCGGTCTTCCGAAACCATCGACTGTGCGGCTGATGAAGCTGGCATCCCTTGCGACATTCCGTGGCTGCAGTCTCGAGGCAAGGTGTATCAGTTGGTCGATGGATAGCGAGGCCAGTTCGATGCCCCTGATCACTCTGGCGGAAATTATTGAAGCGGCGCGGGCGCTGAGCCCCGCTGAACAACTGCAGCTTCTCGATGCGATGTGGGATGCTGAACATCCAGATGCTTGGCCCGTACTGAGCCCAGAATGGCTCGCCGAAGTCCAGAACCGCTCGGCCGCATTTGATGCGGGCCGCATGAACGCATCGCCGTGGCAGGACGTACAGGCTCGAGTCCGGCGAAGCGCCGGCCTCGATCACTGAGCCCAGGCTTGAAGCGGCCGCTCAGATCCGCGGGCGGTTGATCATCCGCAGGCCCGCGATCAGGACGATCGCGCCGACCGTGGCCGTCACGAGGCTGCCGATGAGGCCCGTAGCGGCAAGCCCGAGCAGGCCGAACAAAAACCCGCCCAGGATCGCGCCGATCACGCCCATGATCAGATCGGTGACGAGGCCCGAGCCGCCCCCTGGTCGCGCAGAATGTACGCATGTACACTATTAATGAGCTGCGCTTGAATACTGCAACAGAATGCAGTACCCTTGAGAATGTCGTTGTCATGCGATGGACGCAGGTTGTCTGGGACCCCACGCCAGGCGGCAACGTCGCGCATGTCGAGGAACACGGTCTGACCACGGATGAGGTCGACCATGTTTTGCAGCATCACGATAGGCGTGCAGTGAGCAAGAGTAGTGGCCGAGGTTGCGTTTTCGGCCATGTTCTGGATGGCCGATACATCATTGTTGTATTCGAAGAAAACGGGCATGTTGTCGTGCCTGTTACGGCGTACGAGATATCCGAACCCTGACGGGTGCAATCGACAATGCCTGCCAAGCTCCAGCATGTAAACCGACGGCTGAACGCCCGGGAGCGGGCCCGGCACGCGAAGGTGCGCGACGCGATCATGCGAGAGATTCCACCAAAGCGCATGCCCGCCGACGCTCGGGGAGGGATTGCGGGGCAAATCCGGGCGGAGCGGGAGGCGCGGCAGCTGACCTGGTATGCCCTCGCGAAAATGGCGGGGATTCCCAATCAGGCAACGATCCGCGCGATCGAACAGGGCAAGGACGTGCGGCTGTCAAACGTCGAGCGGGTTGCCCGCGCCTTGGGCCTTACGCTCGAGCTCGTCCGCTGAAGCCTCGTTTGACTTGGCCGCTCAGATCCGCGGGCGGTTGATCATCCGCAGGCCCGCGATCAGGACGATCGCGCCGACCGTGGCCGTCACGAGGCTGCCGATCGCACCGACGGCTGAGAGCCCGAGCAGGCCGAACAAAAACCCGCCCAGGATCGAGCCGATCACGCCCATGATCAGATCGGTGACGAGCCCCGAGCCGCCCCCCTTCATGATCTGGCTCGCGAGCCACCCGGCCGCCAGACCGATCAAGAGAAACCACACGATATCCATGACGAGAGCCTCCGGGAACGAGAATACCGATAACGATCCTACCCTCGGGCCGGCACGGCAAGCCATGACGGACCGGCAGGCTACCCGAGGCTACACTCGTCGTGCATGGAGACTTTCCGCCTACTCCTCTTCACGACGCTCTGGACCGCGATCTGGGCGGCGCCGCTGCCGAAGCTCCCCCGCCGCGTGGAACTCGTGGCCGGGCTGATCCCGTTTGCCGCCTTCGGCCTGCGGGTGTTCGGGGCCTGCTTCATCGGCGTCCCCACTGACGATCCCGTGCGGATGGCGGTGGCGCCGCTCGTTGACTGGATCAACGGCTCGGCGGGCCCGGTGCCGTTTCAGTGGGTGCTCGACGTCACCGTGGCGATCGGGCTTGTGTGGTTTTCCTCGATCGCGAACATCTCGCGGCGCTGGCGGCTCGCTACGATCTGGGTCATGCCCGCCGTGGCTCTCGCAAGCCTCGTGCTCGGGCGAAGCTAGACAGGTTCGCAGTCGTCTTCCATCCGGCCTGCCGCGTTACGCCGCCCGATGGCATGAATCGTACGGAGTTGCCGCTCCTCCTCCAGCAGTCCCTGCACGGATTCAAAGTCGGCCTCAGACACGAGGACGTATACCTCGTTGGTTCGCGGATCAACGACACGCGGCCGATCGGCGTCGCGGGCGTCGACCGCGGGAAACTGTTGTGGAATGAGCGGGATAGGACTCATACTTCAATAATACCGCGTGCCGCACAGGCTTGCCACGCGCCAATTACCCCGTCACGCTGTCGCGGCGACGAGGGCTGCATACACGCGCCGCATCTCGTTCTTCGTGAATCGCGGGGCCAAGAGCCGCATCACGGCGGCCTTGTCGGCCGGAAATGACAGGCCCTCCGCCCGGATCGCCTCGTAGGCCGCCACGACCCGCGCCCGGAAGTCGAGCTCTGCCCGCACGGCCACGATGCAGTCGTCGATATGCGGCCGGAAGGCATCGATGGCTTCCGGCGGATACTCCTCGAGCAACAGCGGCCGCACCGTGTCAAAGGAAAGCTCGTCCACCGTCTCGAGCGCGTTCCAGCAGGTGGCGAGCACGGCCTGCTTGTTGATGCCGGTGGCCCAATGGATCTCCTCGATGCTCTCGGGCTTGCACTTCCAGAGGCTCACCTCGCCCGACGGCTCCGTCACGCACCACACGGCACCCTCCGTGCCGGACAGCTGCTCGTCCGAGATTCGCACGTTGCGGGCCTCGAGCTCCGCACGGAGTTTCTGAAAGCGGGCCACCGGATCCTCCTCCGCCCGCAGCTCCGCCACGAGCGGCGCCGCCGGCACGCTCCCCAGGTCGAGCGCGAAGGGGGCGACGAGCCGGGCCGTCGCCGGATCGACGCCGAACAGCACCGCCATGGCCAGCGGTTCGTCGTAGGCGATCAGATGCGGGTTGCGGCCGCCGTAGAGCTCAAAGGAGATCGAGCAGCCATTGCGCTCCGGGAGCGCCGTGGCCTCCGGATGCCGCTCGAGCAACTCCCGCCACATGTCGAGAAAGCCGCCGAACGTGCCGTTGCGGAGCACCGGATGCAGCCGGAGCTTGAACGTCGTTCGCACGATTTCGGCGGCGTCGTGGTAGCGGTAGGCCAGCACGTTCGTGCCGTCGAGCTTCTCGTAGACATGCGCCCGGGCGATCGGCGGAAACCGAAACCGGCCGTCGCGGTCGAACGGATACCGCAGTTTCGGCGTGGCATGGATCAGCTGCGGGCAGGGCTCTTCACCCACGCTGGTGATCACGATCGCACCGTAGCGGTGATCCGTCTTATGACAGAGAAAGCCCTCGAGCGGCAGGCCGTCGTGAAAGGGGTCGGCCACCGCGAATGGCTGCAGCAGCCCCGGCTGCACGCCCAGCATCTCCGCCACCTGGTCGATCGTCATGATCGCCTCGCTCATGCCTCGCCGTTGGGCCATGAAAAGGGGACGCAGCTCTTTTCCGTTCCTCTTCGAAACTCACTACCCCCGGCAGGGATCGAACCTGCGACCTGAGCTTTAGGAAAGCTCCGCTCTATCCAACTGAGCTACGGGAGCGAAATGCCGTGCGTGGCGTAAACTCATAAGCATACACCGCCCCGCGAACAGACCGTAAAGCCCGCCCTGATCGATCAGGCCGCCGTGCGGCTGCCGGTTTTGTAGAGGTAGGGATTCATCGTCGGGTCGTTGTACATCTTCATCTGCCGGAACACCCGCAGCGGCCGCTGCCCCGCGAAGATCTCGCCGAGCAGCCGGGAGAGCGCACCCATCAGATGCGTCCGCTGCATGTCGAGCACGACCATCCGGGCGGCAGCCTTTTCACGATGCTCCAGCGTGGCATCGGCACGGTCGATCTGCTCCCGCATGTGATAGCGGCGCAATTCGAGGATCGAGAGCCGGTCGATCGCGGCGCCGGGGGTCTCCGTGGCGGCCGGCGCATCCGGCCCGGCGACGATGCCGCGACCCGCCAGCTCTTCGATCAGCCAATCGTCGACCTTTTCGATCGAGTCATTGCGGGCCTGGTTATATCCGTCGATGGCCCGCTTCACCTGGGCGATCTTCGCATCGGTGACGTCTGGTGAACGGGCGATGTCTTCCTCGTGCCAGAGCAGGAAGTTGAACCGGTGCAGGTCGCAGATCCGGCCCCGTAGACCGTCTGCAGCGTGGGCCGGTTCGACCACATGCCACCGGGCCACGAGATCCTCGAGGAGACCGTCAATCTCGTCGCTGGACAGAGGGACGGCGGTTGTCGTGATCATGCTGACTGCTCCTGAAGTATCGCTGTGGTGAAAAATCGGGTGACGAGGGCGTGACAATCTTGGGTTTAGGCGCTTGGGTTTAAGCGTTTGGGTTCAGGCCGCCGCGCGAATCACGAGGCAGAGATTCGAGCCGCCAAATCCAAACGAGTTGCTGGCCGTGACCCGCACCCGCGCCGGGCGGGCGACGTGGGGCACATGATCGAGCGGGCAGTTCTCGTCGGGGTTGTCGAGATTCACAGTCGGCGGAATCGCCTGCCGGTCGATCGCGGCCAGGCAGGCGATCGCTTCGAAGGCCGCGGCGCCGCTGACCAGATGCCCCGACATGCTTTTGGTGGAACTGACCGGCACGCGGTCGGCCGCGGTGTCGAGCGCCAGGCGGATCGCCCCGGCCTCGGCGGCGTCGCCCACCGGCGTGCCGGCGGCATGGGCATTCACGTAGTCGACCTCGTCGGGCCCGACGCCGGCATCTTCCAGCGCCATCACGATCGCCCGGGCGGCATTCCTGGGATCGATGCAGGGCGTGACCATGTGGGTGGCATCGCTCGACATGCCGACACCGGCCAGTTCGCCATACAGGCGGGCCCCGCGGCGGGCCGCGTCGGCACGCCGCTCCAGCATGAAGAACGCGCCCCCTTCGCCCATCACAAAGCCGTCGCGATCACGATCGAAGGGCCGCGAAGACTTCGTCGGGTCGTCGCCGCGTCGCGATAGGGCGCGGAGATTGTAGAAGGCTGCCAGGGCCGTCGGACGGAGGATGTCGCAGCCGCCCACGATGCAGGCATCGACCCAGCCGGCCTCGAGCCAGGTGCGGCCGAGCGCCATCGCGTAGCCGCTCGAGGCACAGGCCGCCGCCGCCGTGACGGCCGGCCCGCTGACGCCAGTATGCTGCGCGAGCCGATGCACCAGCGACTGATCCTGCCGCGGTTCGAAGACCATCGTGCCGTGGTCGAGGAAATCGAAATCCCATTCCTTCAGCTGCTCCGCTCCCTGGCCGAGCACGAGGCCGATCCGGGTTCGCGGGTAGCCGACGGGCAGCGCGGCGTCGGCCAGCGCATGCGTGATCGGACTCAGGCAGAGCCGATCGAGCCGGGGCAGCGCGGCGAACGCGGCGGCGTCGAGCTGGCACGTGCCGGCGGGGGGCAGCGGAATCCCGGTCAGCGGGGCGGCAAACTGGCGGGTTTCGCGGGCGAATGCATGGGGCGGGATCGAACGCACGCCCGATGCGCCAGCCATCAGGTTGGCGGTGATCTCCGCCACCGAGCTGCCCAGCGGCGACACCGCCCCGATGCCGGTGATCATGATCGACTCGCGAGCGGCAGCGGCGGCGCCAGTCATGCGGCCTCTCCCTGGGTGGCGACGTCGGCCGGCACGAGACGGATTTCAGCGGCCCATGGGCAGCGATGCGACCACGACGCAGTTCCGCCGGCGTGGCCGTGGGCCGCCAGGGCCCTGCCAAACGCGGCGAGGAGACCGGGCGTCGGCCGTGCAGCCGGTTTGAGACCGGCCGCAGATTCGAGGTGCATCTCCAGCGCGAGCTGCCCCGGTCGTGGCGGCACGAGCGACAGCGCCACGGCACGACAGATCGGATCGGTGACCGGCTTGCCGGCGGCATCGAGCACCGGTTCCTCGTCCCAGCCGCTCACGATCAGCCAGACACCATCGCAACGCATGCGGCCCGCTGCCGTGGGACGCAGCCAGGAGATCGCCGTGAACAATCCCTCCGCAAGCGCATCCGGCCCGCCACCAACGCCGATATTTGGCCCATGCATGCCCAGGCCCACGCTCACGGCGCCGGCTGGAGAATGGAGCGAGCACTCCGGCACGATTCGCGTCGAGACGGCGGTGCCGCCGATGGCAGCCGCCTGCACGAGCGTCTGCGCCGCGGAGATCCTTCCCGCCTGGCAGGAAGCGGCGATCACGCCATGGAGGTCGAACGAGGGCCGCGGCTCCGGATACTGCGCGATCGCCGCCAGCACGGCATGCATGCCGACCACGGTCTGCTCGTCGGAGTGGCGGAGAAACCGCGGTGCCAGGGCCGGCGCCGAGGCCGGCCAGCCACCGGTGCGCAGCGCATCGATCGCCGACAGCCGGGTTTCGACCATCGCATGGCTGGCGACCGCGCACGCGGCTGCGGCCGGGCCAACGGTGTGCGGAGAGGTTGGCATAGGGCCGTTTATGCTGCCTGCTTGGAAGTCTTGGCGGCGACTTTGGCCTGCAGGATGTCGAGCAGCCTGCCGACCGTGTTCACGTCTTCGAGAAGTTCGGTCTCGACCTGGATGCCAAACCGGGTCTCGATATGCAGCACGAGTCCGGCCATGTCGAGCGAATCGAGGTTCAGTCCCTCGCGCAGCGACGTCGAGTCTTCGAGCGCCGGGTAGGTCTCTCCGGTCTCCTTTTCGAGCAGTTCGAGCACGATTGCCGAAAGTTGCGTGCGGTCCATGAACTCCACTCCTGTCCTGTCATGCAAAACTGGTAGATGATTGCCGCGACGGTATCATGCGGTGCCGCGGCACGAGGCTGGAGACAGTAGCGAATGCAGACCGACGGGCGAAGGGCAAAAGAGACCGCATTTTCGCGGGTTTATCGCCGGTATCGGTCGAGCGTGCTCGCGGCCGCGACGGCTGCGTATACCGCCCTGCTCGTGGCCGCCACCCACTATCCGAAGCCGGAGCGGCTGCTCGGCCGCAACCCGCCCTCCGACAAACTGCTCCACTTCATGGCCTACGGCGTGCTCGGCGCACTGGCCGCGGCGGCGCTGCGTTCGCGGGGCCGGTGGTCAGGCCGGACGATCGCGGCGCTGGCCGGCGGGCTGGCCCTGTTCGCCGCGCTCGACGAGATCACGCAGCCCTTCTTCGCACGGGCGGCGGACCCGCTCGACTGGGTCTTCGACTGCATCGGGATCGCCGGCGGGATCCTGCTCGTCGTCACGATCAGTAGTTTGGTGTCGGCGCGCGGAAGTCGCTGAGCTTTACCGAGCGAAACCATTCGATCGTCTTGGCGAGCCCCTCCCGCAGGGCAATGGCCGGCTCCCAGCCGAGGTGCTTCTTGGCGAGCGTGATGTCGGGCCGCCGCCGCTCCGGATCGTCGACGGGCAGCGGTTTCTCGATGAGCTTCGATTTCGAGCCGGTGAGTTCGAGCGTGAGTTCGGCAAGCTGCCGGATCGTGAACTCACCGGGGTTGCCGATGTTCACCGGGCCGATGAAATCATCCGGGCCGTTCATCATGCGGATGATGCCCTCGACGAGGTCGTCCCGGTAGCAGAAACTCCGCGTCTGCCCGCCGTTGCCGAAGATCGTGATCGGCTCGCCGGCGATCGCCTGCCGAATGAAATTCGAAACCACGCGACCGTCGAAGGGATGCATCCGCGGGCCGTACGTATTGAAGATCCGTACGATCCGGATGTTGACCCGGTTGTGGCGGTGGTAGTCCATGAAGAGGGTCTCGGCGGCCCGCTTCCCCTCGTCGTAGCAGGCGCGGGGCCCGATCGGATTCACGGAGCCGCGATAGCTCTCCGGCTGCGGATGCACCTCCGGGTCGCCATACACCTCGCTCGTCGAGGCCTGCAGCACCTTCGCCCGGCAGCGCCGGGCCATGCCGAGCACGTTGATGGCGCCCATCACGCTCGTCTTCATCGTCTTGATGGGGTTGTATTGGTAGTGACCGGGGGCGGCCGGGCAGGCGAGGTTGTAGATCTCGTCGACCTCGAGCCAGAGCGGATGGATCACGTCGTGCCGGATGAGCTCGAAGTTGCCGCAGCCGAGCAGGTGGGCGACGTTGGTCTTCTGACTCGTGAAAAAGTTGTCGACGCAGATGACGTCGTGCCCCATCTCAACGAGACGGTCACAGAGGTGGCTGCCGAGAAAACCGGCACCGCCGGTGACAAGGATGCGTTTGATTGTTGCCATGGTGCGGGAATCCTACCGTAAACGCCGCAGAAAGGCATCCACTCCCCGGCAGCTGGCAGGGCGGCGCTATCGGCCGAGTTCGGAGAGATACCGCACGAGGTCGGCGAGCTCTTCGCGGCTGAGGCCGTCGATGAGCCCCGCGGGCATCAGCGACGTGCCGGCCGACTCCTCGTCGATGTCGGCCGTGGGAATCTTCACCTCCTTGCCGATCGCGTCGCGCAGCACAAGCTCCTCGTCGCTCCGCGACACCTGGATGCCCGTCACCACCTGGCCGTCGTCGGTGAGCACGACGAGGGTATTGAAGCCCTCCTTGACGTTCTTCGCCGGGTAGACGAGCGAGTCGATGATGTAGTCGAGCGGGCTGGCGGCCCCGATCGCGGCGAGGTTCGGACCCACCCGGGCGCCGTCGTCGCCGATCCGGTGGCACGAAACACACTTCAGGCTCTCGCGCTTGTAGATCGCCTCGCCCCGGCCGCGGTCGGCCTTCGTCCGCACGAATTCGACGAAGGCGTCGAGATCGGCGTTGGTCATGGCATGACGTGGTCCGCTGGCCGGTTGCGGAGCGGCGCTGCCCACGGAGCGGGCGACCACCGTCTCGAGCGCCTTCGCCAGCGCCGGCTCCTGCCGCCCCGCCGCGCTGATCGCCTGTAGTCCGCTCTTTGCGAGCGCGGCCGGGAACGACGCCTCCGCGGCGTCGATCGCGGCGGCCAGGGTGGCCGCGCCATCCTTCGCCGTGAGAAAGGCCCGGTAGACGCCGTCGATCGCCGCCGTGTCGCTCGCGGTCGCGAGCCAGGCCACCGCCTGCCGGGCAGCCAGCTCGCGCGACTGGGGCACGAGCGCCGCGAGGGCCGCCGCCTGCGTCTGCACACTGCCCGAGCCGGCCTTGGCCAGCTGGAGGAGCACCTCGCGCGAGGCATTGCCGGGCAGCGCGCCGAGCGCCGCGATCGCCGCCCCGCAGACGGCAGGTGATCGTGTCGCTTGCGTGGCAATGGCCGCCAGTTCATCCCCCGCGGCCGCGATCTTCCAGGCGGCCACCGCCTCGATCGCGCGGGTGGCGCAGGCGTCGTCACTCGACGCCAGGAGTTTCTCCACCGCGATGAGATCACCCGCCGGAACGGCCCGGCGGCGCTGCTGCGCCCCGAGCAGGTGGCCGAGCAGTGTCGACGCCTCCGCGGGCGGTGTGGCCGGATCGACGACGATGTCGAACACTAGCCGCAGGTCCTGCGGGCTGCCGAGCGTGGCGATGCAGTCGAGCGCTGCGGCGCGGTCGGTGGCGGAGAGCCCCCCCTCCCGCAGCCGGGCGACGATCCGGGGAACCGCCGCGCCGGCTTCGGCCGACCGCACGGCGAAGATCACGCGGCCGAATTTTCCGCCGTCGACGAACGTGCCGTCGATCACCGCCGGCAGCCAGGCCTCACGGAGCTCACGCGCGGCGAGCCAGACGGCGTAGTCGAGGGAATCGTCGCGGTCATGATCGACGGCATGCAGGGCCAGCTCCGCGGCCCGAGTGCCACCGAGCGTTGCCAGCGCCCGAACGGCCTCGAGCCGCACCTGCGGCGCGGGATCGTCGACGAGCGGGGCGAGTAACTCCGCCGGTGCCTCGAGCCGGTCGGCCCAGTCGCAGACAATACGGGCAGCCGCCGCGCGGGCCCGCGACTCAGGCGACGCGAGCACCGCCTGCAACAGCGGGAGATCGACCTCAGTCGCGCTGCCCCGGTCAAACCCCTGCTTCAGCCGCAGCCCGTCGAGACGGAGCCGTTCAAAATTGGCCGCCTTGGGATCGAGCGCGGCGAGCCAGCGGTCGACCTCGGGCCGCATCTGCTCTCCGCCGCGAGCAAACAGTTCACGGCGGGCCATGTCGCGGGCGTGGGCTTCCGGCGACTCGAGCTGGCCCAAAAGCTCGGCGGCGGAAAGCTGCTTGCAGTCGATCCGCGGCACGAGCGGGCGGCCCTTGGCCGTGACCCGCCAGATGCGGCCGTGCGTGCGGTCCCGCCGCTCGTCACGAAAATCGACCTCGCCGTGCTGGATGATCGGGTTGTACCAGTCGGCGATGTAGATCGCGCCGTCGGGGCCCATCTTCACGTCGATCGGACGGAACGTGACCCGCTTGGAGTGAATGAGGTCGGGAAGTTTTTCACTCGTGAATCCTGAGCCCGCTTCCGTGAGCCGAAACCGGCAGACGCGGTTGGCCCGAAAGTCGTTCGTCACCAAGAGCCCCTGGGCATCGTCGGGCAGATGCCGGCCGCCGATGATCTCGAGGCCGCAGTATTTCGGGCTGCTCGGATTCATCCCGTGCAGGACCCGTGGCGTGCCGACGGCCGCCTGAAAGGCGGCGCCGGGGAAGGCGTAATAGATGCCTTCGCCACCAGCGCCGTCCGTCGCGAGCGACCGGCCCCAGGCATCGAAGACATGGCCCCAGGTGTTCACCCACCCGCGGGCAAAGACGTCGAGCGCGAGTGACTCGGGCTGAAACCGCCAGATGCCGCCTCCGTTGAGCCGGCGCACGCCCTGCGGCGTCTCCACATGGCTATGGATATAGATGGACTGGCTGAAATAGAGCCGCGCGTCGGGACCGCGACGAAAGGTGTGGATGATGTGGTGCGTATCTTCCGTGCCGAAGCCGGAGAGCACGACCTTGCGGCTATCGGCCCGGCCGTCGCCGTTGGTGTCGGCGAGGTGGAGAAATTCCGTGCTGTTGGCGACGTACGCGCCCCCCAGGTCGTCGGGCAGAATGGCCGTGGGCATGAGCAGCCCGTCGGCAAACACCGTGCTCGCGTCGGCGCGACCGTCGCCATCGCGGTCCTCGAGGATCGTGACCGTGTCGTTGGCGACCTCGCCCGGCCGAATCTGCGGATAGATGCTCGACGACGAGACCCAGAGCCGCCCCTGCGGATCGAAGTTCATCTGCAGCGGCTTCGAGATCAGCGGATCGGCCGCAAACAGATTCACCTCGTAGCCGTCGGCGATCTCCATGGCCGCGAGTTCCGCTGCCGGATCCGGAGGGGGAATATCCTTGAGCCCGCGCTGGGCCAGCGCCGGCTGCACGGACAGGGCGATCAGGACCGCGGCCGCGATGCGAACGATCATGTCAGCGTAATTCCTTTGCCGAGTTTTGCACCTTCTGCTCCGCCTCTTTGACGAGCGCGTCGAACTGCGGCATCTCGACGGCGTTGTTGCCCTGCTCGTGCTTGCGGAACAGGAAGATGTAGGTCTCGTTTGCCGGTCGCCAGCGGTGGAAGAAGAGCGTGTTCTTCGCGACGACGAGCTTTCGGAGCGCTGCCGATGGGTCGGTCGATTCCGTGGGCAGCGGCCGACCGCCGGCTTCCACAAATACGCGGGCGGCCTGGGCGTAGCCAACGTTGGATAGATGGACGCCGTTTTCAGTGACGGCGGCGCCGGCCGTGATCTCGGGCAGCCGTGCGAAGAGGTCAACGAGGCCGGCCTGCTTCTCCGCGGCCACCTCGCGGATCGTCTGGCTGTAGGGGGCCAGGGCCGCGTTGCGAGCGTCGGCGTCCAGCGATTCGAAGCGGTGCGGCGTCACGAACACGAGCCGCACGTCCTGCGGCGCGTTGGCATGGGCCGCCGTCCGTAGGTCGTCGCAGAGCTTTCCCAACTGGCCGCGGAACGCCGCCAGCCCGGCATCCCCCTTGAAGGATTCATTGCGGCCGTACGCCACGAAGATGATCGTCGGCTCGAGTTCGCGGACCAGCCCCAGCATCCGCTCGTAGCCCTTTGCCGCCGGGTCGAAGACGCCGCGGGACTCGGCCCAGACCGTGTCGCCGCTCCAGCCGAGGTTGCGAAACGTGAGCGCTGCCTCCGGATGCGCGGCCAGGAGCGCCGTCTCGATGAAGCCGCGGTCTCCCTCCCGTTCGATGAAGGTGTCGCCCAGGAAGACGACCCGGTCGCCGTCGCGGAGAACCCAGGCCGGCGGCGGAGCCGGCGGCGCTGCCGGAACGGCCGCCCACGGGATCATCGCCACGGCGATGGAAAGCCCGACCACCGCAGGCGGGGAGAACCGTGAAAGGTGCATCATGGCGGGGAACTTTTCGCGGGTGAATTCAACTGTTAGTGTAGTCGGTTCCGGGGTCGGTGCCATGTGCAGGCTGCCCGAAACAAGAACACCTCTCGCCGACATCAATGCCTGACCTGCTCACCCGCCGTCATGCCATCAAAGCCGCCGCGGCTGCCGGCGCCGTGGCCGCCGCCGGGCCGCTTGAATTCATCCATTCCGCTGAAGGGAATTCTCCAATGAAGGGTCGCATCAATCAATCGATCGTCTACTGGTGCTTCAATGTCACCGGCGACCAGTGGGACATCGAGAAGACCTGCCAGGTCGCGAAGCAACTCGGCTGCAAGTCGATCGAACTGGCCGATCCCGAGACCTGGCCGACGATCAAGAAGCACGGCCTCACCTGCGCCGTCGCCCCCAACGGCATGCCGGGCGCGCCCTTCATGAAGGGGTTCAACAATCCGCGGTATCACGACGAGGTGATCGCCAGCACGACCAAGATGATCGACGCCTGCGCCGCCGCCGGTTTTCCTTCCGTCATCGCCTTCACCGGCTACAAGTGGCGGGACGCCGACGATCCGCAGAGCGGTGAAATCTCGCTGGCGGAGGGGGCTGACAACTGCGTCGCCGGCTTCAAGAAGATCATCGGCCACGCCGAGAAGAAGGGGGTCACACTGCAGCTCGAGCATCTCAATACGCGGGACGGCAGCCATCCGATGAAGGGGCACCCGGGCTATCAGGGCGACGATGTCGATTATGTCGCCAACATCATCCGTCGCGTCGGCTCCGAGCGCCTCAAGATGCTCTTCGACTGCTACCACGTGTCGGTGATGAACGGCGACGTGATCCGCCGGATCGAGCAAAACAAGGACGTGATCGGCCACGTGCACACCGCCGGCAATCCGGGCCGCGGCGAGCTCGACGATGCGCAGGAGATCAACTACCCGCCGATCATGCGAAAACTCCTCGACATCGGCTACAAGGGCTATGTCGGCCAGGAGTTCATCCCCACCCGCGACGCCTTCGCCGGCCTCAAGCAGGCCGTCGAACTCTGCGACGTCTAGGTTCACACCCATCTCAAAGTGGGACAGGCTCAATCCTGTTCGGCACATCGCTTGCCGCGACGCGGGCCTGGCGTTTGGCACCAAGAATCAACTTGCCCAACCGGCACGGGGTTGCCCACGCCCCATCGCCGGACGTTCGCTACGGGCTGCGTCTTTCGCGCTGGCGCCGCCGTCCCGGCGTCGGCGCCAGCTTACGGTCGCCGGGCAAAGCCCGGCTTAGGGATCGCCTACGCTCTCTGCACGCCGGCTGCGCTTCGCCATCCTGGCTACGCTGGCCGCCGAGCCCGGCTCCTGGGGCACGGGCAACCCCGTGCCTACCCGAAAGAGATGAACACACGCGGACGGAGGCAAAGGGCTACCCATGCCCCGGGAGCCGGCGTTGCTGACAAGCGCAGCCAGGATGGCGGAGCGCCGTCAGCATCGAGTAAGCGAAGCCCAGGATGGGCGTAGCGCACGTCCGGCGATGGGGCGTGGGTGGCCCGAAGCCGGATCGGGCGAGTCGAGGCAATCCTTGTGCCGAACAGGATTGGGACAGGCTTCAGCCTGTCACGGTTGCGCCAGCACGATCCGCACGTCGGCCACGTTCGTGCCCGTCGGGCCGGTGCGGATGAGGCCGCCGGCAACCTGTAATAACGGATAGGCGTCACAGCGGGCCAGCGCGCGCCCCACGTCGAGACGATGCGCACCGATCGCCGCCACGACGGCTGCGTCGGCAACCGCGCCGGCCGCGTCGGTCGGGCCGTCCTCACCATCGGTGCCGATGCTCGCCACGAGCAGCCCTTCGGGCCATGCACCGGTGGTCGCAAGCACCGCGTCGATCGCCACGAGCACCGTCTGCTGGTTGCGGCCCCCGACCCCATGATCGGCAGGCACCGTCACGGTCGCCTCCCCTCCGGCGATCAACGCCCGCGGCTGGCCGTCCCGCCGCGTGGCCGCCAGCAACGCGACCGCTGCAGCGGCGAGCTGCCTGCCTGTCGCTTCAGCCGACAGCTCGGGACCGACCACGCCCGGCACCACTTCATAACCTGCCTGCCGCGCCGCCGCGGCCGCGGCCTCCACGGCGGTCGCGTTGTCGCCGACGATGACATGCCGCACGGCGCAGCCGGCCGGCGTCGTCCACGCACCGGCCGGCAGTGTCGGCGCGGGGGGCATGCAGGGCCCGGAGGCGATCACGTCGAGGTCGTCGCCAATCACGTCGGACAGCACGACCACGAGCAGCCGGCCGGCCGCGCAGGCCCGCGCGAGACCGCCTCCCTTCACGAGGCTCAGTTTTCGGCGGGCGGCGTTGAGCGTGGCGATGTCGGCGCCCGCGGCGGAGAGCCGCTGAGTGATGGCGATCTTCTCCGCGAGCGATACACCCGCCTGCGGCGCCGCCAGGAGCGCCGAGCCACCCCCGGTGATCAGGGCAATCGCCAGATCCCGCGGGCCGAGCGCTGAGACCGCGGCAAGCATCTCCTGCGTGGCCTGCACGACCGCGGGGGTCGGCAGGTTGGCCCCCGCCGGCCGCGTCTCCCGGACCTCGATCCCCGCGACGCTGCGGCCGCAGCCCACGGGCACGCTCACAAGCCCGCTCACGCGATGCCGCGCGAGCCCTTCCGCGCCGAGCAGCTCCGCGATGCCGGCCGCCATGCCGCCGGCCGCCTTCCCGGCGCCCACCACGGCGATCCGGTCGACCGCGGCGAGGCTGAGGTCGTCGAGGGAGACGCGCCGCGCGACCAGCCGTTCCGGCAGCACGGCCGAGATGGCGGCCGACCAGATTGCTTCGGCAGCGGTGCGCATGATGGAGTGCAGGTCAGCTTCCCGGAGGCTGTTGGAAATTCTTCGGATCAAATCGGGCCAGGTCGATGCCGCCGCGGGATTCCTCCTCCAGGAGCTTCAGCCGCATCTCGAGCCTGTCGAGCCGGCGGGCGAGGATCGCCGGCGTCTCCGCAGAGGGGACGACGGGATCTGGCCGTGGTACAGCTGGATAGCCGAGTTGACGCTGCAGCGCCGCAAAGAAGAAGAGCGGATCCTTGCCGCGGTTGGCCCGCGCGATCCGCCCCTCCTTTTCACCAAACAGGATCACGCGGTCGGGCCCCGCGTCTTCGCGGCCGGCGAGCAGGGCATCCCGCTTCTCGAGCCGCCAGTATTCGGGACTGCGCACGTAGACGAGATCGGCGAGGTCGACCAGACCCACCTGCCGCGCGACGGTCTGGATCCACGCCCGCCACTCATGGTCGAACAGGTCGTCGGTGGCGACGGCCCCGAGGCCGCGGTCGTAGTCGAGACGGTTTCGGGACAGGCATTCGAACCGATAGAAGAACAGCCCCTGCGGCGTCGGGCTCTCGGCGCGATAGCTCGCCTCGCGCTCGAGCATCGCCAGCGCCGTCCGCATGTCGAACCGGCCGGCATCCTGTTCGGCCTTCTCCATCACGAACGACTGGAAGGCGCTGAAGTAGTGCGGCAGGCGGACCATCGCCGTCGAGAGGGTGCCGACGAGCTTGAGTTCACCGGCGAGATAGTCGATCGCCAGCGGCAATTTCGACGTCGCCAGCACCTCTTGCGCGATCGCGGCGAGGGCCTCCTGCGCCGCGATGCCGGCCGCGATCCGCTCGGCGAACACCCTGAAGAGGTAGGCCTGCTCGATGTATTCCTCACGGTCGAGCATGGCGGACGGACTTCCTGGGGAGAATTCGCGGGGCGGTGCCTCGGCGGCCCTCGTCCCCATCCTATAATCAGTTCGGTGTCCGCAAGAGTCCGCGGCCCGCATCCCGCCGGAAGAAACTTCCATGCCCGACCGCTTCTCGTCGATCGAGTCCGCCGTTGCCGCCATCCACCGCGGCGCGATGGTGATCGTCGTCGACGCCGAGGATCGGGAGAACGAGGGGGATTTCGTCTGTGCCGCCGACAAGGTTTCGACCGAGATCGTGAACTTCATGATCAAGCACGGCCGCGGGCAGGTCTGCATGCCGATCCTGCCCGATCTGGCCAAGCGGCTGGAACTGCCGATGATGGTCGAGACCAACTCGACGCCGCTGGGCACCGCCTTCACCGTGCCGGTCGACCACGTCACGGCCCGCACCGGCATCACGGCGGCCGAACGCGCCACCACGATCGCCGCGATGCTCCAACCGGACAGCAAGCCGACCGACTTCGTCCGGCCGGGCCACCTCTTCCCGCTCGTGGCCAAGGAGGGGGGCGTGCTCAGGCGGGCCGGCCACACCGAGGCGGCCGTCGACCTCGCGCGACTGGCGGATCTCCAGCCGGCCGGCGTGCTCTGCGAGATCCTCGACGAGTCGGGCAACCGGGCCGACCGTGCGGCGCTCTTCGCGCTGGCCCGCGACCACAAGCTCGAGATCATCACCATCGAGGAACTGATCCGGTATCGCCGCTCCCGGGAAAAACTCGTCTACCGGATCGCCGAGGCCGACCTGCCGACGAAGTGGGGCCGCTTTCGCGTGGTCGCCTACGGCGTGAAGTTCGAGACCCAGCAGCCGCTGGTGCTGGTGATGGGCGACCTGTCGTCCGTGGCGGCGCCCTTGGTGCGACTGCATTCTTCCTGCTTCACCGGCGACCTGCTCGACAGCTTGCGGTGCGACTGCGGCGACCAACTCCATCTCGCGCTCGACATGATCGGCCGCGAGGGAGCGGGCGTGCTCGTCTACCTGCCGCAGGAGGGCCGCGGCATCGGGCTCGTCGAGAAGATCCGCGCCTACCAACTCCAGGATCAGGGACTCGACACCGTCGAGGCTAATCTCGCCCTCGGCTACAAGGCCGATTCGCGGGATTACGGCGTCGGCATTCAGCTGCTCAAGGACCTCGGACTGCGGCGGGTGCGGCTGCTCACCAACAATCCGAAGAAGACCGACGCCTTCATCTACGGTGGCTTTGATCTGGAAGTCATCGACCAGGTGCCGATCCTGCCCCCCGTGCACGAGTTCAACGAGCGCTACCTCGCCACGAAGCGCGAGAAGATGGGCCATCAGTTTCCGGATTGAGGTCGCGCGGACCGCACGGCCATGCCGACGGCCCGCTGCCGGCCGGATTGACCGGCCCGCGCGGAGCGGCGTAGCATCACTTTCCGACGGAACCCTTTGACCGGCGGAGTGCACGATGCATCGATGGAGCGGCGTTGAACAGGGCCGGCGGCCGGCCGTTTCGGTGATCGTGGCGCTGGCGGCGTTGCTGCTGCTGCCGGCCTGTGGCCGGAAGACCGGCGATGCCCTGGAAGAGGCGCTCGAAAACGCCCGGCCGGAGTCGACGGCCGCCGAGCCCACCCGGGCGGAGCCGGCGCCTCCGCCCGCCGAACGCGGCACCGAGCCGTTCACGCCGCCGGCCCTGGCGGCGCTCGACGCCGAGGCCAAGTGGATCGACCGGCCGGTGCGGGACGGCCTGAAGATGCTCCGGGAAGCACAGAAGCAGGAGACCGTGCTGGCCACGGTCGACGAGGCGCTGGCCCTCGAAAACGACTCCGCCGCCGCGAATGCCAAGATCCTCTCGGCGCTCGGCCGGCTGCCAGAGCCCGAACAGGCGGATCTCGAGGCCCGGATCGACCGCCACGTGACCGGCGACCTCGGCAGCACCAATCCGATCATGATCAGCACGTCGGCGGAGTTCGACATCCTCGGCCTGACGGGCTTCGGGCTCTTCTCGTTCGACCGGATCCTCGAACCCTTCGCCACCGCCGAGACCGTCGCCTCCTGGCAGACGAGCGCCGACGGGCTCCTCGACAAGGTCGTGCTCCGCGACGACATCCTCTGGAGCGACGGCCGGCCGATCACGGCCCACGACATCGCCTTCACCTACACGGTGATCATGGATCCGCGGGTGCCGGTGCCGGCCGTCCGCAGCGGCACCGATCAGCTCCGCTGGGTGCATGCCTACGACGACCGCACGCTGGTCTTCTTCCACAAGGAGCCGCTGGCCACCAACGTCTGGAACATCAACTTCCCCGTGCTGCCGAAGCACATCTATGAAAAGACCTGGGAGCAGGACCCCACGCTCAAGGACAGCCCCGAGCACGTGACGCTCGAGCAGTCGCCGGTGTCGGGCGGCCCCTATGAGATCGTCGAACGGAAGCGCGGCCAGCAGATCGTCCTCCGGCGCCGGGCGAGCTGGGCGACGGTCGGCGGCACCCGGGTTCGCGAGGAGCCCTTCTTCAAGGAGATCCGCTTCCGCATCATCGAGGATCCCAACACATCGCTCCTGGCCCTCAAGTCGGGCGAGATCGACGAGATGATCCTGCTCCCCGAGCAGTGGACGACGCAGACCAAGGGGGAGGACTTCTCCGGGCGCAACACGAAGGTGACGGCGCCGGAGTGGGTGAGTTTCCATTTCGGCTGGAACATCGAGACGCCGTTCTTCGCAGACCGCCGCATCCGCCGCGCGATGAGCTACGCCTTCGACCACGATGCGATGCTCGAGAAACTCTGCTACGGCCTCTACGAACCGGCCGTGGGCACGTTCCACCAGTCGTCGTGGATGTCGCCGAAGAAGAAGCTCGAGCCCTCCAAGCAGGATCTCGACAAGGCCGAGGCGCTGCTCGACGAGGCCGGCTGGACCGACCACGACAACGACGGCGTCCGCGACAAGGAAATCAACGGCCGGCTCGTGCCGTTCGAGTTTTCGATGCTCGTCAACCAGCAGCCACTGCGGGTGGCGATCTGCACGCTGCTCAAGGAAAACCTCGACCAGATCGGCGTGCGGGTGAACGTCCGGCCGACGGAGTCGACCGTGCTGCAGCAGCTCACCCAGGAAAAGAAATTCCAGGCCTACCTGGGCGGCTGGGGCGCGGGCACCGATCCCGACTCGTCGGAAAATATCTGGGCCACAGGCGCCGGCCGCAACTTCACCGGCTACTCCAACCCCGAGGTCGATCGGCTCTTCGCGGAGGGCCGCCGCGTGCTCGACCGGGCGAAGCGGGCCGAGAAGTATGCCCGCATCCAGGAGATCCTCTACGAGGACCAGCCCTACACCTGGCTCTACTGGCGGAACAGTTTCTACGGCTTCTCGAAGGGTCTCCGCGGCTACGTCTTCAGCCCCCGCGGCCCCTACCACTATTCCCCCGGCTTCAGCAGCCTCTGGATGCCCCGCGAGTAGCGCGCAAAGTGGGGTAGCCTTCAGGCTGCCATCCTCAGCATGACCACGTATCTCATCCGGCGGCTGCTCTTCGGGGTCGTCACGCTCCTCGTCATCACCTGCTTCGTCTACGGGCTGGCCCGCAACATGCCGGGCACGCCGCTGACGGTGCAGCTCGGCGAGACCGACCCGAGCCGCAAGTTCAACCCTGAGGATCTCGAGCGGATGAAGCGGATCTACGGCCTCGACAAGCCGTGGCCGGTGGGCTACGCCCAGTGGCTCGGCAATGTCGTGCAGGGGGACCTCGGCCGGTCGATTTCGCGGAAGCAGCCCGTGGCCACGCTGATCGCCGAACGGATCGGGCCGACGTTCCTCGTCTCCGGCACGGCGCTGGTCCTCGCCTGGCTGGCGGCCATTCCGCTGGGCTTGTATGCCTCTGCCCGCAGCGGCACGGTCGACGAGCGGGCGACGAGCCTCGTGCTCTACGTGCTCTATTCGTTCCCGACGTTCGTGGCCGCGCTCTTCCTGCAGATCATCTTCGCGGTCTGGCTGCGGGGCACGAACTGGGAGCTGCCGCTCTTTGGCATGACCGACCTGCCGGCCGATGCACCGCTGCTGGTGCGGATCACCGACATCGCTCGGCACGCGATCCTGCCCGTCACCTGCCAGACCTACGTGAGCCTCGCCTACGACAGCCGCTTCATCAAGGCAAACATGGAGGAGGCGGTGCGGCAGGACTACATCCGCACCGCGCGGGCGAAGGGGGCGGGGCCCTGGCGGGTGCTCTTCCGCCACGCCTTCCGCAACACGCTCATCCCGCTCGTCACGCTCTTGGGCCTCTCGCTCCCCGGCCTCATCGGCGGCTCGGTGATCATCGAGCAGATCTTCACCTGGCCCGGCATGGGGCGTCTCTTCTTCGAGAGCATCCGCGAGCGCGACTATCCGACGATCATGGGGCTGACGCTGATGTTCAGCATGCTCACGCTGGCCGGCCAACTGCTCGCCGACCTCCTGTACTGCGTCGTCGACCCCCGGGTGAGCGTCGAATGAATGCCTCCTCGCCAATCCGTTCCAGCGGCTTCTGGGCGGAGGCCTGGCGGCGGTTTCGCCGGAAGCCGCTGGCCATGGCCGCGCTGGCGTTCGTCTCGTTGCTCATGCTCGTGGCCGGCCTCGCGCCGGCCATCGCCGGCACGAAGCCCGTCATCTGCCGCTACAAGGGCCGGCTCTACGCGCCCTGCCTGGGCTACTTCGACCGGCGGCTCGAACCCACGATCTTCGCGAAGGACAAGTTCCGCGGCACCTATCCAAGGAACCTCGTGGAAAAGGATCCCGGGAGCTGGGCGGTCTGGCCGCTAGTCTTCCAGGATCCCTACCGCAGCGTCCGCGACGACGAATGGCCGGGCCGCCCGGCCAACCCGGCCCGCGACGAGGGGCGGCCCAGCCGCATCAATCTCTTCGGCACCGATCAGGCCGGCGTCGACGTGTTCGCGAAGATGGTGCATGGCACCACGATCGCGCTGTTGGTCGGCTTTGTGTCGATGGGGATCGCGGGCTCGATCGGCATCGTCGTCGGCGCGCTGGGGGGCTACCTCGGCGGCTGGGTCGACATGCTCACCAGCCGCGTCACCGAGATCGTGATGTGCATCCCCACGCTCGTCCTGATCCTGTCCATCATGGCGCTGCTGGAAAAGCCGACGATCTGGCACACGATGGCGATCATCGGCGCCACCGGCTGGACCGGGATCGCCCGGCTCACCCGCGGCGAATTCCTCCGGCTGCGGCAGAGTGAATTCGTGACGGCCGCCCGGGCCACCGGCGCCGGCCCCGTCCGCATCATGCTGCGGCACATCCTCCCCAACGCCCTGGCCCCGATCCTCGTGCCGATCACGTTCGGCATCGCCTCCGCCATCCTCACCGAAAGCTCGCTGTCGTTTCTGGGCTTCGGGCCGCCGCCGCCGTCGGCCAGCTGGGGCTCGATCCTCAACGACGCGCGGAGCAACCTCTCGATGTGGTGGCTCGTGGTCTTCCCGGGCGTCGCCATCTTCCTCACCGTGCTGGCCTACAACCTGATCGGCGAGGGGCTCCAGGAAGCGACCGATCCGCGGCTCCGCGAGGCCAGAAAGTAGGACAGGCTTCAGCCTGTCACCACCACCGCACACACAGGCCCCCGCCTGTCGCCACTCCCCATGCCACTCCTCGAAATCAACAACCTCGTGACGGCGTTTCACACCCCGGCCGGCCGCGTGCCGGCGGTGGATGGCGTGTCGCTGTCGATCGAACGCGGGAAGACGCTCGGCCTCGTCGGCGAGAGCGGCTGCGGCAAGAGCGTGACGGCGATGTCGATTCTCCGGCTGGTGGCGTCGCCCGGCGTGATCGAGTCGGGCGAAATCCTGCTCGCCCGGGAGGGGGGCAGCGTCGATCTCACGCAGCTGCCCGAGCCGGAGCTCCGCAAGGTTCGCGGCGGTCGAATCGGCATGATCTTCCAGGAGCCGATGACGAGCCTCAACCCAGTGTTCACGATCGGGGATCAGATCGCTGAGGCCGTCCTGCTGCATCGGGCCGTTCCTCGGGCGGCCGCGCGGGCGCGGGCGCTGGAGATGCTGAAGCTGGTACGGCTGGCCGATCCCGAGCAGCGGCTCGACGAATATCCGCACCAGCTGTCGGGCGGCATGCGACAGCGGGTGATGATCGCGATGGCGCTGGCCTGCGAACCCGATCTCGTGATCGCCGACGAACCCACCACGGCGCTCGACGTCACGATCCAGGCGCAGATTCTCGAATTGCTCTCCGACCTGCGCCGCCGGCTGCAGACCTCGCTCCTGCTGATCACGCACGACCTCGGCGTGGTGGCCGAGACCTGCGACGAGGTGGCGGTGATGTATGCAGGCCGGATCGTCGAACGCGCGCCGGCCGCGGAGCTCTTCGCCAATCCGCAGCACCCCTACACGATCGGCCTCCTGGCGGCCCGGCCGGCCACCGGCGTGCGTCACGAGGGTCCGCTGCGGACGATTCCCGGCATGGTGCCGCTGCCGCAGAACTTTCCAGCCGGCTGCCGGTTTCACCCGCGGTGCGCCTACGCCCGCCTGCCGCACTGCGCCGGCGACGTGCCGCCGCTGCGGGACATCCGCCCCCAGCACCAGGCCCGCTGCCACTACGCCGGCGAACTCGGTCCGGCAACGGGCGAAAAAGGGGACGCAGCTCATTTCCCGCATTTTTCAAACGCGGGAAATGAGCTGCGTCCCCTTTTTCCGGAGGGGGGTTCATGACCACGCAGCCGCTCCTCGTCGTGGAGAACCTCCAGACGCACTTTCCCGTGCGCCGCGGCCTGCTCCGCCGCGTCAGCGGCAGCGTTCAAGCGGTCGACGGCGTGAGCTTCTCGATTGCCAAGCGGCGCACGCTCGGGCTCGTCGGCGAAAGCGGCTGCGGCAAGACGACGGTCGGCCGCAGCATCCTCAGGCTCGTCGAGCCGACGGGGGGCGACGTGCGGTTTGCCGGCGCGAGCGTGCGCGGCATGAATGCCCGCGACCTGCGGGCGCTCCGCCGCCGGATGCAGATCGTGTTTCAGGATCCGTATGGCTCACTCAATCCACGGATGACGGTCCGCGGCATTCTCGAGGAGGGGCTCGTGATCCACCGCATGGGGGACGCACGGGACAGGCTCGCGCGGATGCGGCGGGCGCTCGACCGCACGGGCCTGACGGCGGCGACGCTCGAACGGTATCCGCACGAGTTCTCCGGCGGGCAGCGGCAGCGGATCGCGATCGCGCGGGCGCTCGTCCTCGAGCCCGAGTTTCTCGTGCTCGACGAGCCGATCTCGGCGCTCGACGTATCGATCCAGGCACAGGTCGTCAACCTGCTCGTGGAGCTCCGCGAGGAATTAGGGCTCACGTATCTCTTCATCTCGCACGATCTGTCGGTGGTCGAATACGTCTCCGACGACGTGGCCGTCATGTACCTCGGCCGGCTCGTCGAACGGGCCGACGCCGCCGCGCTCTATCGCGCTCCGCTCCATCCCTACACGCTGGCGCTCTTCTCGGCGGTGCCCACCATCGACCCGGCCCGCCGCCGCCGCCGGATCGTGCTCACCGGCGACGTGCCGAGCCCCTCACGGCCGCCCCGCGGCTGCCGGTTTCATCCCCGCTGCCCGCTCGCGGAGAGCGTCTGCCGCGAGGTCGATCCGCCCGCAACGACGCTCGACGGCCACCTCGTGCACTGCCACGTCGCAGCCCGCGAACTCGAGCGATCGGCGGGCGACGTGCGGGCCGCCGCGGCCAGCATCGCCGAGGCGATGGCCGCCGCGTCCGCCAAACCGGCCTCCGACGCCGCGGCAGCTTCCGGTACACTCAAGGCGTAACGCCGCCGGCCGCTGACCAAGGTCGCTGCAGCGGTGTTGCTCCAGTCCGACACCGCAATGAGGTCTGCGATGAACCAGCAGCGAATGCTCCTGGCTGTGGTCGTCCTGATGACGGGAGCCGCGGCCCATCCAAGTGCGGCGCAAAATCCGGAGACGCCACCGCCACGACGAGGCGGCCTGCTGCCGCAGCGGACGGCGGCCCCCAGCGTCGAGCCCATCTCCCGCGCCGAATTGCTGCGCCGCTTCGATCTCAACGCCGACGGCAGCATCGACGAAGCCGAGGCCGAGATGGCCCGGTCGCGGATGCGCCGCGAACGGGCCGAGGTGCTGCGCAACTCCGGCATCGATCCGGTGACGGGCCGGCCGCGGGGAGCTCCGCCGCCGCAGGCACCGGCAAAAGCCGTGGCGACACAGCCGCCCGCCAGCGGGCAGGCGGCAGGCGACGAATTGCTGCTGGTGCCGGGGCGGCCGGATGGCAGCGGCATCCCGCCGACAGCGCGTGATGCCAACGCCGGTGCCCGTCAGCCCGGCGGCGCGTCGCCGGTCTCCCCTGCGACGGAGCGGCCGATGGCCACCACCGGCGGCGTCCGCGCCGGCGCGCCCCCGGTCAGGCCGGGCTACGGCTCGCTCGGACCGAAGCCCAATCTCAATGCCGGTCGCCCGCTCGACGCACCGGCTGGGGGCCAGCGTGGGATTCAGGCTGGGATGCAAAGTGGCGGTCGGTCTGGCGCGCAGGCTGGCCCGCAGGCTGGCGTGCAGGGTGGAACGCCGGCACCTCGGCCGGGCCTGCCACGCACCGGCGGCGGCGTTTCCGGCCGCTCGACACAAAATGCCACGCCGTCCCGCGGGTCGCCACCACCGCGGCCGGGTCTGTTTCCGCAGGCTTCCCCCCGGATTTCGGCCGAAGACATCGGCCAATAACCCCGGTGTCGTTCCGATGCAGTCGTGCGTCAGCGGATTTCGCCGGGCGATTCCATTCGTTGAGATGACCGCGCCTCCGTGCATAGAATCAGCGGCCCGTTCCGCTTGATTGCCCGTCGGCCGCGCCTGGGAGGATTCATGCTCGCTCGGTTCCCGCTTTCCATCCATCGGATGCTGCTCTGCCTCGTCGTCGGCGGCATCTGCGCCGGGCACGGCGTGTCGCCGGCTGCCGCCGATCAGGCGGCGCCGCTCGTCTCGGCGACCGACTCGCGGCGGGTCTTCGTGTCGGGCGTTCCCGATCGGTTCAACCGCGTACGGGCCGCGGTGGAGCAGGCGAAGAAGGAGAGCGGCCGCGACTACCGCGTCATCGTGGTGGGCGATGCCGGCGCCGGCGGGCAGTCGGCGAAGAACATGCTCGAGACCGTGATCGACCGCTGGCGAAAAGAGAGCCCGACGGCGGACGGCAGGCCCGTCGGTTTCGACCCCGCCCGCGACGTGACGATCGTGCTCGATGCGAAGGGTCGCACGATCGCGATGCGAGCGCCCTGGGGCCTCGAGGTGTCGAGCGGACTCGATCCCGCCACGATCGAGGAGGAACTGATCAAGAAGGTCTTCGTGCCACGGGCGAAGGACGAGCAGTATGACGAGGGGCTGTCAGACCTCGTGGTCGCCACCGAGACCTGGGTGAAGAACCGGGCCGACCGTGACAAGGCGCGGGTCGAGGCGGCCCGCGTCTTCCGTACCCGCACGCTGCCCATCGGGCTCATGGCCGCGGGGGTGCTCGGTGGGCTGACGGTGTTTTTCATCCAGCGTTCCCGGCACGACCGCCGCCTGCACGAGGCCCGCACAAAACTCGCCGCCTTCAAGGGGGAGGTGGTCGCGCTTTCCGACCTGCTCGACAGTCAGCAGGAGCGGCACCGCCTGCTGCCGCACACCGACCCCGACTTCAAGACGCCGATGCAGGGGGCGACCCGCTCGACCTACGACACGGTGCAGACCTCGATCCGCCGCTATCGCGAACGTTGGCTGGGGCTCATGGACGTCTGGGAGCGGGCCGAAGGCCGGATCGACTCCGAGTGGTTCCTGGGCACGGCCGAGGCCGAGGCCGCGATTAGACTGCTCGACTCGGCCGACGCGCGGCCGCCGCTGGCCGACGTGGCCGGGGAATGCCGGGCCCCGCTCGACGTGCTGGAACAGGCACACGAGACGGCCCGCACACTGGCCGACAAACTCGATGTCACGCTCGGCACGGCCGGCGGCCGGCTCGAACAGTTCGCAGCCCGCGGCCGCTCGTCCGCCGTCTTCCAGGCCACCATCGCCCACGTCGCCCGCAATCTTGCGGTCGCACGGCAATCGCTCGAGGCCGATCCCGTCGAGGCGCGAGGCCGGCTCGAGGAGGCGACGGCGGCGCTCGGGGGCACACTCGGGCGGATCGACGCCTTCGAGGCGGCGGATGATCGACGCGGCCGGGCGTCGCAGTCGGCCGCCGATGCGGAGCAGAAGATCAAGGCCAAGCGGGCCGAGGGCTGGCTGCTGGCGGAGCCCGGCGCCGATCCGCAGGCCCTGGTCGACGAGTCTCGGGAGCAGGTTGGTCTGGCGGCCCAACTGCTCGACGCGGGTGAACTCGAGGGTGCAATCAAGAACGTCGAACTCGCCGAGCGCGGTGCCGCCGAGGCACTGGCCATGCTCGAGAGCATCGTCGCCGCCAAGACCCGCATCGACGAACTGCTCCCCGGGTGCATGGCCCGGCTCGAGGCGCTTGCCGCCCGCCGCAGCCAGACCATCCAGGCCCTCGAGCAGATGGCCGCGGCCTACGCCGAGAGTTCCTGGACGGATCTCGCCGACAACACGGCCAAGGCCGACGAGGGCCTGGCCCGGATCAGGACGCTGATCACCGAGGCCCAGACGGCGGCGGAGCCCGGCAGGCAGCACTTCTTCCGGGCGCTGGCGCTCCTCGAGGAGGTCGTGCGGCAGCAGGAATGGGTCGCGGGCTGCCAGATGGCAGTCACCGATCGGCGGACGGAACTCGACGGCCTGCGTTCCTCCCTGCCGGCCCGCTGCACCACGCTGGCCCAGCGGGTGGGCGGGCTCGAGCAGCGGCTCGAGCGGCAGCGAACCGACCGCGTGCGGGCCAACGAACATGCCCGCGAGGCCGGCCGATTGGTGCAGAGTGCGGAGCAGGGCCTGCGGGTGCCGCGGCCCGATCTGCTCCAGTCTGGACGGGTGCTCGATGCCGCCGACACGGCGGCCGTGCGGGCGGAAGAACTGGCGACCGAGGACGACCGGCTCGCGCGGCAGGCATTCGCGGAAATCGAGGAGACCGACAGCCTCATCCGGCGGGCGGCCGCCTGGTATGCCGAGGGTGTATCGGCCGATGTTCGTGCCGCCATCTCGGCGCTCGAACAGTCGAAGGCGCTGCTCACACGGCAGCGTTACGAAGACTCGATCAAGGCTGCGGCGGAGGCCGCACGGCTCGGCCGCGAGGCCTATGCGACGGCCACCGCCGAGGCGGAGCGGCGCCGGCAGAAGCGGCTGCAGGATATCCAGCGGCGACAGATGGAGGATGCGTTTGGACGCCTGTCGCGGGGCGCGGGGCCGTGGATGATCTCCCTGCCGAGCGGCAGCTTCACGGGTCCTGATCCATGGCGCTCGATAGGCCGCTCGATCGGCGGATCGTCGCGCTCCGCCGGCGGCAGTTGGTCGCGGGACATCGCCGAGGTCCGCTGGTGAGCACCCCGTCGGGGCTCAGCGGACCGTGATCGGCTGGATGTCGAGCGCGCCGATCTTCGCGGCCGGCGTCGGCTTGGAGGATTCCTCCGTGATCACCGTCTGGACGACCCGCTGCACGAGCATTCTTTCGAGCGTTTGGACCCGGCTGCGGACCGCCGTGGGGATTTGGCTCCACTGCTCGGGCGTCTCGATCGCGTCGTTGAAGATGATCCGCGAACGGGCATCCTTGACGACAAGCCTTTTCTCGTCGCCTCCGGTCAGGTGAACCGAGTAATCGGAATCGCGTTGCAGCAACGATCCATCTGATAATTGCCGGACGGTGCCGGTCGTGGCCGTCATCCTTGCCGGCTTGGCGGGTCCGGTGGGGAGCGCGGTCTTCGTCGGCACCATTGCCAGTACCGATGCCGCGGGCTTGAGCGCGGCACGGCCGTGGGGCGACTGCGGCGCGACCGGCCGCAACCGCAGGGAAACTTCGGTCTGCCGACCGTCGCGGATCACGCGGCAGACGAGGGGCGCATCCCTGCCCGACTCCTCGAGCAGGGTCAGGAGCTGTTCGGGCACGACGAGCAACTGGTCGTCGAGCGACACGAGCACGTCATGCTGCTGGAGCCCCGCCTTCTCGGCGGTCGAACCGATGGCAACTTCCTCCACGATCAACCCGGCGCCACGCTCCATGGCGAGCTGCCGGCGCAGCACGGCCGGGGCCCGCGATGTCGTGAGTCCCGCCCACGGCGGGCTCGCCTGGGCGGCAATCTCTCCCACCGGCTGGATATGAGATCGGGGGGCGGGCGTCGGCTTCGAGGCATTCTCTTCGGCTGCCAGTGATGCTGCGGCAAGGCTGATGAACACCGTGCCGGCGATGAACTGTGGCCGCATGGTCGTGATCACTCGTGATGACGGAATGGGAGTGGAAATATTGGCTGCACCAACGGGGTTGTGACGGGAAGACCACCGACTCGCCAGATGACTTTGGCCATCCCGTCCCCAGCGACGCCACCGACAGGCAGGCTGGGGGGAGCAGGCAGCCTGGCGGACGCCGGTCGCAGTGAAAGGCTGGTCAATCTGCGGCAGGCTGTTCATTCGCAGGGGGAACAGGAGGGCCGGTTCGATTCTGCCGTCTGGTGGGGTCGATACCCAATGGCAGCCGGAGAGGCGGAGTTGTTCCGCCTCACGGAGACGTTTTCCGGCCTTGGTTTCTTCGAGCGGGGGGATTTGTCATGGCGACTTGGATTGCTGCACATCGGACATTCACGCTGGCCGCCTACGCTGCCCTCGGCATCGCCTGTGCGACCGCCGCGACCGCCGCGCCCACCGCGCCGCAGCCGCCCGCGCCGAAGCCCACCGCGCCGAAGCCGGCCGTGGCCAAGAAACCGGTGCTCGTGCCGGGCACTGGCTCGGTCGCCAAGGGCGCCACCGACACCTTCGAAGACGAGAAGTGGTCGTGGAACTACAACCATCCCAAGAGTTCCGAGGAGCAGGACAAGCGCATGCGCGGCCCGATGGCCAAGAGCGTCAACCGTCTCTGGTTCGAGGGGCCGAAGCGGGGCACGCCCGACGTCGTGAAGCGGATCGCACTGCCGACCCCGGGCTTGGAGGGGAGCACGCACGGCATGCTGATCGCATCGCTGCGCACCGGCATCCCGGGTAAGATCACCTACGAAATGCAGCAGGACGACCTGATCTTCGCGGCCAGTCGCAGCATCGGCCGGGGCATCGCGGTGGCCGACAGCCCGAGCATCGTGACGCGGGTCTATCTCCCGCCCTTCGAGCAGTGGGAGAAGCGGAACGGGCCCTCGTTCGGGTTCCGTGCCGGCTGCTACACCCACGCCATCATCACCGGCGAGGATCATCCCGATAAGGGCCGCTTCGGCCTCGAGGAATACTGGCCCGGCATGTTCATCTGCTTCGAGCCGGCCAACGCCAAGAAGAAGACCGAAGACGCCGCCTACCTCCGCGTTCGGGGTGGTCGCAACGGCGGCGAGATCCGCGGCCCGCAGATGAAGGAGCTCGGCTGGTGGACGCTCGGCCTCTCCTTCTCGCCGGACGGCATGGTTCACTACTTCGCAAGCCCCGGCGTGGACGATCTCACGATGGACGACCACATCACCTCGCAGTTTCCCTACGGCTATCGCACCGAAACCCTGAAGACGTTCTTCTACAACGTCTGCACGAAGGACGACGGCAAGACGTGGAGCACGCCCTGGGTGGTGGACGATCCCAGGATCTACTTCGTGAAGCGGCCGCAGGTGGCGACGGGCAAGCCGCCCGTCCGGAGGAAGTAGGCAGGTCGCCAGCGGAGAAGGCAGACAGGCTGAAGCCTGTCCTACTTTTACCAACCTGGCACAGGCCCGGAGGGCCGGGTAGTAACCTGCAACCGTGGGTTGCCAAGGAAAAATGAACACGACGTTCATGTTTTCCGTGAAGCCACCCGCTGAGGAGACGGTCGGGGGCACGCGCAGAAGACGCAGATAATTGCGACTCACGGACGCTTCGCAATCGCCCACGAGCCTCCTGTAGCAATTTCCGCGGCTCCGAGCATGTCACCGCCGGCGAACAATACGGCCAGCCGGCTCACGCCAGACCATGACAGGCTAAAGCCCGTCCTACTTTCCGGACAGCAAGCGCCGTGCCGAACAGGATTGAGCCTGTTCCCGACGATCCGGGCAGTGGATGTTGCCGGGTCGGCATGACCTGGCATACCCTGCAGGCATGCAGCGGCGCGACTGGTTCAAACACGTTTCGGTGGCCGGGCTAGCACTTGCGGCCGGCCGCTGGCAGGTGACCACTGCCCGGGCGGCCGGCATCGCGGATGTTTTCTCGTCACTCGCCGACTCCGCGCTTGGCAAGGCCACTGCGCTCGGGGCGTCGTTCGCGGATCTGCATGTCATGCAGTCCGACTCAGAATCGCTCTTCGTCCGCGAGGAGATGGTGCAGGGGGTGCGGGCCGACTCGACGCTCGGCTGCTCGGTACGGGTGCTCGTCAACGGGGCCTGGGGGTTCGCGGCGAGTACCGATCTTTCGGTCGCCGGCGTCGTGCGACTCGCGGAGTCGGCCGTGGCGATCGCCCGGGCGCAGGCCGGCTGGCGGGGCCAGCCGGTGGAGATCGAGACGCTTCCCGCCCACTCCGCCCGCTGGGAGCAGCCGGTCGACGTAGATCCCTTCACCGTGCCGCTCGAGGAGAAGGTCGAACGGCTGCTGGCCATCAGCGGCGCCGCCCGCGTTGCCGGCGCCGACTTCTGCACCGTCGGGCTCCAGCAGGTGCGGGAGCGGAAATGGCTGGCCAACAGTTTCGGAAGCCGGATCGAGCAAACCCGAATCCGGGTGGCCCCGACGTTCACCGCCACGGTGACCGACCCCAAGACCGGCCGCTTCGCCTCCCGCGACAGCCTCGCGCCCCCCCGCGGAGCCGGCTGGGAGCATCCGCGCGACTGGGATTTCATCGCCGAGGCGACCCTTGCCGTCGAGCAGGCGCGGGAGAAGATGGCGGCTCCCTCCGTGACACCGGGCCGGAAGGATCTCGTGATCGCGCCGAGCAACCTCTGGCTCACGATCCACGAGACGGTGGGGCATCCCACCGAACTCGACCGCGCCCTCGGCTACGAGGCGAACTTCGCGGGCACCTCCTTCTGCACGCCGGACAAACTCGACCGGCTGCAATACGGCAGCGAACTGGTGACGATCCGCGCCGATCGCACCGCGTCGCAGGGGCTCGCCACGACGGCCTTCGACGACGATGGCGTTGAGACGGCGGGGAAGGAGTTCCCGATCATCGAGCGGGGTGTGTTTCGGAATTTTCAGACGGCCCTCGGACAGGCGGCGCTCATCGGCCGCGCCGGCTCCAACGCCTGCGCCTATGCCGACGGATTCGCCGCATTCCCGCTGCAACGGATGCCAAATATTTCGCTCCAGCCGGGCCCCGATCCCGCGGTCACGGTCGCTGATCTCATCGCCGGAGTCGATGACGGCATCTACATCGAGGGGAACGGCAGCTGGAGCATCGACCAGCAGCGGTACAACTTCCAATTCACCGGCACGGTCTTTCATCGGATCACGGGGGGCAGGCTCGACGGCATGCTCCGCGACGTGGCCTATCAGGGCAACTCGGTCGACTTCTGGAACGCCTGCGATGGACTGGGGGGCGCGGCGGCGTGCGAATTGCGCGGCGCCTTCCACTGCGGCAAGGGGCAGCCGCCGCAGGCGGCACCGGTTTCCCATGCCGCGGTGCCGGCCCGGTTTCGCGGCGTCAACGTCCTCAACACCGCCGCGGAGGCGGGTGGCCGGGCCGGCGCGGCCGGTGGTGCCTGCAACGGGGGGAGCCTCCGACGATGGGCCTGACCCCAGCCGCAGCCCGCACGCTCTGCGACCGCATTCTCGACCTGGTCGCAGCCGATTCGGCCACGGTGCACATTTCGGCGGCGGACGACCAGCACGTCCGGTTTGCCAACAACGACATCAGTTCCAGCGCCCTGATCGACCAGCTCGAGTTGACGCTGACGGTGGGCTACGGCCGCCGGTCGGCCACCGTGGCGACGACTGCCACGGACGAACGTGCGCTCATGAGGCTCGTGGACCAGGCGCAGGCGCTGGCGAAACTCGCGCCGGAGGATCCGGAACACATGCCGCCGGTGAAACCGGCGCGGTTCGCCGAGGCCATCGCCTGGTCCGACCGCACGGCGAATGCGGCGCCCGAGGACGCCGTCGGCTGGCTCCGCCCCGTGATCGAACGGGCCCGCGCAGCGGGCGTGGACACCGCCGGCTACCTCACGCGCTCGGTCGGCGGATCGACGCTCGCCAACAGCAGTGGCCTGTTCGTGCAGCAACGTTCCACGTCGGTCGGCTTCTCGCTCACCGCCCGCACGCCCGCCGGCCGCGGCTCGGGCTGGGCGAGCACGCAGGTCACCGACATCCGCGATCTCGATCTGGCGGCCGTCGGCGAGCAGGCCATCGGCAAGGCGCTCGCGTCCCGCAATCCCGTCGCACGGGCACCGGGCCGGACCACCGTGGTGCTCGAGGCCGCCGCCGTCCGCGACCTGGTCTGCTGGCTGCTCTGGCGGCTCGAGAGGCGGCCCTTCGACGAGGGACGAAGCTTCCTGAACCGCTTGGTGGAGCAGGGGAGTGATCCGCTCGGGGCCGCCCTCTTCGGGAACAGCGCCACGCTGCTGTCGGATCCCCTCGACCCGGCGGCCCCCTGCGCGACGCACGCCGACGGACTGCCGCTGACACGGACGCCGTGGATCGAAAACGGCAGACTCAAGTCGCTCGCGGTGGGCCGGTATTGGGCACGGAAGCAGGGGCTGCCGCCGCAGCCAACGCCGGGCAACCTGCTGATGCCGGGGGACGGCAAGTCGCTCGACGAACTGGTCGGGATGGTCGACGACGGCATCCTGATCACGCGGATCTGGTACCTGCGCGAACTGGAGCCGGAGACGCTGCTCGTGACCGGTCTCACCCGCGACGGCACGTTCGCCATCCAGCAGGGACGCCTCGCCGGGCCCGTCCAAAACTTCCGCTTCAACGAGTCGCCGCTGAACATCCTCCGGCGGATCGTCGCCTCCGGCATCCCGTGCCGCGTGCTCGGCAGCGAATCCGACTTTCCGGCGCACGTGCCGCCGCTCGTGGTCGCCGACTTCAACCTCTCGAGCATCTCCGACGCGAGCTGAGCAGCCCTGACGGGAAAAAGGTGACTGTCACCTTTTTCCCGTCCTGGAGCGCCACCAGCCGGCGAGCAGGCTGCCGATCACGGAGTGTACGACGCTGGAGATCGCGCAGGGCACGGCGGTGAGCGGCTCGGCGGGAAAATGCTTCTGCGCGAGCACAACGCCAAGGCCAGAGTTTTGCATCCCCACCTCAATCGAGATCGTCCGCGCCACGATCCGGTCATAGCCGCAGCAGCGGGCGAAGAGATAGCCCACACCGAAGCCGATCGCGTGCAGGAGCGCGACTGCCAGGAGGAGCTGCGGGCCGCTGGCGCGGACGGCCGCGGCGTTTTGTCCGATGATGCTCGCGCAGACCAGCGCGATCGTGATCACGCTCACCAGCGGTGCGACGGGGAGCACGGCCCGCACGACCCGCGGCAGCCAGCGGTTGATCGCCACGCCCACCGCCACCGGCAGTACGACCACCTGCAAGGTCGAGAAGAAGAGCCCCCAGGCATCGACCTCGACGAGCCGGCCGGCGAGCAGTTTCGTCAGCAGCGGGGTGAGGATCACCGCGCCCAGCGTCGTGCAGGTGGTCATCACTACCGAGAGGGCGACGTCGGCCCGGGCGATGTAGGTGACAACGTTCGAGGCCGTGCCCCCCGGGCAGCAGGCCACGAGCATCAGCCCCACCGCGAACGGCGTGTCGAGCTCGAGCGTCGTGGCCACGAGCCACCCGGCCAGGGGCATGATGAGAAATTGCGCGAGGAAGCCCGCGGCGACCGTCATGGGCCGCGTCGCCACCCGTGAAAAATCCTCGATCGAGAGCGTGATCCCCATGCCGAGCATGATCACTGCCAGCCCAACGACGATCGCCGCGCCGCGAAACCAGACGAACAAAGCCGGTTCGACGAGCGCCAGACCGCAGGCGGCGAGCACCCAGAAGGGAAAGGCATTGGCCAGACGGTCGAGCATGGAAACTCACGCATCGCACGCCGGCGGCGGGCGCCACGGCGGGAAGAGCCGTTCTACGGGGTGTCTGCCCCGAGGCGGGCCGTGCGGACAAACTCACAGGCCGGCGGCATCACGTCGGCCAGGGCGTCGCCCGCGCAGCGAATCGACACTCCGTCCGGCCCCACCCGCTCGAGCACAACCGTGCAGGCGGCCGACTCATCGGCCCCCCGCCCCTCGAGCCGCACGCTCCAGCGGTCGCCATCCCGCGTCCACGAACCCTCGGCAAACCGGCCATCGGAGGTGAAGAGCCAGGAGCGCACCTGCTGCCGGTCCGGATCCCAGCCGATGATCTCGGTGATCTCGCGGCTCCTGCCCGTGCCGGCGGAGAGCAGGCCGGGAATCGAGGCATCACCGGCCGCAGGCCGGGTCGTGCCGGGGGAGTCGAACGTGACGACGTGGCTGCGAACTAGAAACGCCTTGCCGGCGCTCCAGAAGCAGTGTGTGCCGGCGGTCACTCCCTCGCCGAGGTCTTCCCATGAACCAACGAGCCAGTCGAGATCGTCGAGCGAATGCCGGGGCCGCGGCGCCGTCGGCAGCGCCGTCTCGCGCACGCTCTCGAGCATCCAGCGGCCCTCCTGTTTGACGACCACTGCGGAAAAGCGGGTACTTGCCGGGCTGGAATCGGCCTGCTGGTCGCCGTGCGGTGTCGCATCGTCTGAAAACGAGATCTGCGTCACACCGTCCACGACGGCGACGTCGTCGCGAAGGGGACGGATCGATTCGATATCGATGTCGATTTTGGCTGCCGCATCCTCCTCGAAGAGCGTTGCAAACACCTGCTCGACCGCCTCACGGCCACGGGTCGTTTCCCCGGAATCGAGATCGATGTTTTCGCCGCTGGTGCTCCAGTGGGACGCCAGCGCCGTCGAATCGTGGCCATTGAAGGCCTGTAGATACTCTCGCAGCATCGCGCTCACCTCGGCGACCGCTGGACTTTCGTCGCCAGCCGGACTGGCGGCGACAGCCGACGGCCCGGCGAAAGCCGCGAGTTCATGGGCGGGCGTGGCGTGCTGGCTTGCTGACTGAGGCTTCGTCGGGACCGCCGGCATCCGCGGCTGCATCGTGACCGGCTCGAGCGACGGCACGGCTCCCAACGCATCGGGCAGCCGGAACGGCCTGGGCTTCGTGATCACCTCCGGAATCGGCCGAATGGTCCGCGTCCGGGGATCGGCCGAGGCGGTTGATCTGGCAGGCAGATCAAGCCGGCCGATATCGGACTGCTGCCGGCCGCACCCGACCGTGGTCAGCGTGGCCG
Organism: Planctomycetia bacterium; assembly: GCA_026401035.1. Taxonomy (GTDB): domain Bacteria; phylum Planctomycetota; class Planctomycetia; order Pirellulales; family UBA1268; genus RGVT01. The sequence goes on from JAPLNR010000033.1 coordinate 60,955, forward strand.
CCAGAAGAAGGCCGCCGCAGGCAAACCGCCGAAAACCTGTGTTCGTCACGAGAAAACCCTCCATGGTCGTGCGAAAGCCCTCCGGCAAAACTACCGGATGGCAGGGTAATCTAGCGTTTTCCACGGCCGCTGCACAGCCGAGTGGTCATTGCGCCGACACGGTCACGCCGGGAAAGTCGTCGGTGCGAAACGGCGTCAGCGGCAGGCCGGCGGCCGAATACATGTTGCACACGGGGTTGTCGGCCCAGGCATAGCGGACGGCGACGGGGTCGGCGACCGCCTCATTCGACACCTCGATCCGGCCGTCCGGCAGGATAACCGCCTTGGCCGGCAAGAACTTCCGGTCGGCTCCGGCGATCGTGAAGCCAATCGGCTCGGCCACGTCAAACGGCCGCCAGCTGCCAGCATTGCTGGCAACATTGTCGAACGACAGCACGATCTTCGAGCCCTGCTTCTCCATCGACTTGTAGAGCGGGCTGCGGGCCGCGATGCCGGGCTGCTTGTAGGTCTCCGCCAATGCCCAGCGGGCCAGCCGCTTGGCCACGTCCTGCTTGTTCTTCGGGTGGATGTCTTTCCCCTCGCCGATGTCGATGATCACGGCCTCGCCCGTGTTGGGCAGGGCCTTCATCGTCATGGTCTGCGCTTCGCGCAGCTCGGCCCAATCGCTCTCGGCCGGCTCGGTCTTTTCGCCTTTGAAGTCGGCGAGCTGCACCCAATAGAACGGGAAGTCGCCGAGGCCCCACTCCTCCCGCCAGGATTTGATCATGAGGGGGAAGAGTTCGCGGTATTGATAGGCCCGGCCGGCATTGCTCTCGCCCTGATACCAGATCGCGCCCTTGATCCCATAGCCGATCGACGGCGTGAGCACGCCGGAATGGATGTTGCCGGGCCGGGCGTTGCCCTTCATCTGGCCATCGGGGCTGCCGGGTGGCTTCGGCGCGGGCTTACCCTCGGCCTTGGCCTTGTCGGCCTCCACCTTCCAGTCGGCCATTTTCTTCTCGAAATCCGCCAGCGCCGCGCCGAGCCCCTCTTCCATCTTCACCCAGCGGTCGTGCAACGGCTTGAGCTTCTCATTGGCAGCCAGCTTGTCGCGCTTCACCCATGCCTCAGCGGCGCTGCCGCCCCAGGCGTTGTTGATGAGGCCCACGGGCACGTCGAGCGTCTGATGGAGCTGCCTTCCAAAGAGATAGCCCACCGCGGAGAAGCCGCCGACGGTCTCCGGCGAGCAGACCTGCCACTTCCCATTGAAGTTCCACTGCGGCTCCTGCGTGCCCACCTGCGGCACCGAGATCAGCCGGATGTTCGGAAACGTGGCCGCCGCCTTCTCGAGATCGGCGTCGTTCGACTGGTTCACGCTCCACTGCATGTTCGACTGCCCGGCGCAGACCCAGACCTCGCCAATCAGCACATCGGTGAACGTGATCGTGTTCTTCCCCTTCACGGTAAGCGTGTGGGGCCCGCCGTAGTCCTGCACCGGGTCGAGGAACACATGCCACGTGCCGTCGGCGGCGGCCGTCGTCGAATGATTCTGCCCGCCGAGCGAGACGGTGACGGCCTCGCCGGGGTCGGCCTTGCCCCAGACTTTGTTCTTGATGCCCTGCTGGAGCACCATGTGGTCGCCAAACATGTTGTTGAGCGCGACGTCCGCCCGCACGGAGGGGGCCGCCACGGAGGCACAGGCCAGGCCGATGAGGGCAATCATCCGACAAACGCTACGCATGGTCTGCTCGCTCCTGCAGGAATTCGTGATCCGTCTACTGGGAGCAGGATACCGGCGCGAGGCGCACAAAAAAACCGGCCGGCGGGTTTCTGACGTTCCCGCCCGGATGGGGTATCGTGGTCACCAGTTTATCCGCGAAGAGGAGTCGCCCGATGCACGAAGACCCTACGACTGTCACGACCGGCACTCGGCCAGCGCCGGGCCAGCCACCGACGGCACCGCCCAGGCGATCCATGGCCGCGATCCTGCCGCTCGTAGCCCTGGCAGGCATCGTTGCCACCGCGGTTCTCCTGGGCAGCCGCCCTGCCGTGCCGCCGACGGTGGTCGATCACCTGTCGAGCGAACCTCTGCCTCCCAGCGCCGTTGATCCGTTGCCCAGTTGGAATGCCGGGCCGACGAAGCAGTCGATCCTGACGTTTCTCGATACGGTGACCCGTCCGAACACCGACACGTTCGTACCCGTGCCGGAGCGGGTAGCGGTGTTCGACCACGATGGCACGCTGGTCTGCGAAAAGCCGATCGTCCATGGGGCGTTCCTGATCGAACGGCTGCGAGGCTTCGTCGACAAGCACCCGGAACTCGCCCACGAAGAGCCCTATGCCACGCTCCTCAGCGGCGACATCGACTTCGTCCGCAAGCTCGGCAAAAAGTTCTTCGCCGACCTCACGTTCTCCACCCTTGCAGGCGCTCCCGAGGAGGAACTCGAGGCGTCAGTGCGGGAGTTTCTCGCGACGGCCCGGCATCCGGTCTTCGGCGTTCCCTATGGAGATGTCACCTACCAGCCGATGCAGGAATTGATCGCGCTGTTGCGCAGCCGGGGCTTCACCGTCTGGATCTGCTCCGGCAGCGGCATCCATTTCATGCGGCCGGCGGCGGAGGCCTGGTATGGGATCGGTCCGGAGCATGTCATCGCCTCGCGGTCGACGACCGAGATGCGGGAAATCGAGACAACCGAGGAGCTCCCCGCGGGCAGTTCCCCCAACCGCCGGCTGGCGCTCTTCGTCAAGCCCGAGCTCGAGGTCCTCAACGACCAGGACCGCAAGCCGGTCAGCATCGGCGAGCAGATCGGCCGCCGGCCGATCTTTGCGGCCGGCAACGTCGGCACCACGGGCGACATCGCGATGCTCCGCTGGTCGCAGTCGAGCCGCCGGCCGAATCTGCAGCTGCTCGTGCTGCACGACGATGCCGAGCGGGAACTCGCCTATGACGAGCCGACAAACGCCTCGCTCAAGGCCGCCGAGCAGTACGGCTGGCAGGTGGTGCGGATGGCGTCCGACTGGAAGAGGATCTTCGCGAAGCCTCTCCAGAGGCAGGCCTCGCCGCCGGTCCGCTCGGAGGAGATGCTGCGCGAAACGCCGGCCCAGTAGGACAGGCTTCAGCCTGTCATGCCCAGCGGTCTGTCAGGCGCGGCGGTAGATGTAGTCCTCCACCTGATGCAGCGCCACTTCGCAACTCGTGAAGCGGCCTGCATTCACGTCGCCGATCGACACCAGCCCCACGACGCCGCCGTCGCCATCGACCACCGGCACGTGGCGGATGCGGCGGCAGCGCATCAGATCGCTCACCTCCTCGACCGCCGTGCCGGGGGTGCAGCAGACCACGTGCTCCGTCATCACGTCACGGACGGGGGTAAACGCGGGTGACCGGAGTTCCCCGACCACCCGCTGGAGCACGTCGCGCTCGGTAAACATGCCGACGAGCCGGCCGTCTTGCATCACGAGCAGGGCGCCGATCCGCTCGTCGTTCATCATCTTCGTGGCCTCGAGCACGGTCGTGGCGGGGCTGGTGGCGAAGAGCGGCCGCTCCCCCTTCATGCGCAGAAGATCCAAGGCGGTTTCCATGATGGCCTCTCCCTGAAGCTGTTGTCTTTCCCGATGCCCCTCGGTTGTGCGACAACACAGCCTCTGACGAGAATTATACGGAACCCGAGCCGCTTCCCTTGCCGCGGGAGAAAAATCATGCACGGCGCGCCTGACGAGCAGCAGGACACCTTCGAATGGCTCTGGTCGGGCGCCTGGCTGCCCGGCCTGCCCGAGCGGGTGCGGGAGCCGGCGGCGCGGTTCGTCATCTTCGCGGCGGTCGCGGTTGTGACGCTGCTCGGCTACGCGCCGTTCGTCGATTCCCGCGGCGAGGCCTATCTGGAGGCGTCGTTCACTCGCACCCTGGCGGCGCTGGCCGCCACCCGCGGCCTCGACAGTGCGATCTCGCTCGCGCAGAGTTCCGAAGTGAGCTTTAGCTTCGGCCCCGGCGGCAGCCTCGGCATCGGCCAGGCGCTCGATCCGGTGAACGATCTCATCGAGCAGTACGGCGCGCTGCTGCTGACGAGCACGACGGCGCTCGGTGTGCAGCGGTTGGGCATGCAAATCAGCCGGACGCTCGGCTGGTGGCTCTTTCTGCCCGCGCTGGCGGCGGTGGCCGTCGCGGCGGTCAGCGGCAAAAAACGGCAGCCGGCGCTCTTGTCATGGGGCCGGCGGCTTTTTGCCATCGCGCTCTTTGCACGGCTGGCGATCCCCACGTCGGCCTGGCTCGATTCGCTCGTGGCCTCGCAGTTTCTCGAGGCCAACTACCAACAGGCCACGGCCGCGGTCGCGGCCACCACGGAAAAGATCGAGCAGGCGGAAGACGGTGCCGGCGACAAACCGTGGTACGAACGCTTCAATCCCGTCGACTACGTGGGGGACCGGGCCCAGCGGCTGTACGCCGCCGTTGCCGACGTCGGCGAGTCGATCGTCAACCTCGCCATCTACTTCACGATCTCCACGATCGTGCTCCCGCTGGGCACACTTTGGCTCCTGTCCCGGCTCTCCGGGGCGTTTTTTTCCGCCCGGGCCCCCTAAGGCGTTTCGCCGCGACTCCCCAAAAGTGGCTAGCGACCCGGGGGGACCGTAACAGCCGCCCTAAACACCGAAAAGCAGCGATTTTGTGGGCCATCCCGCTGCCGAAGGGGGACTTTGCAAAAATCTGCCGAGCAGCCGCTTGCATGCCAGTTTAGTCAACGTAATCTATCCAACTTATCAGGCGGCCGAGTCGTTCGGTCGTTGTAAGAGAAAGGTCTCTTCGACCGACCGATGTTCGGGCGCGTTCGAGAACAACCTGCTCGATTTGTTTCTTTCTGTTCTTTTTACCCGGAGGTTTGCGTGATTCGCAAAGTTCTTTCTGGCCTTTTGTCGGCGTTCGCCGTCGTCGCCCTGTGCACCAGCACGTGGGCTGCCGATTGCGGTGCCTGCAAGGGCGGTTGCGAAGGTGGCTGTGAAGGCGGCGCCGTCGTCAGCAGTGGTGATTGTGGTGGTTGCGGTGCCGCATGCGGCACCAAGACGGTGTATCAGCGTCAGTATGTGACCGAGATGAAGACGGTCACCTGCACGGAATACACAACGGAAACCCGTGAGCGGACCTACACGGTCAACAAGCAGGTTCCGCGGACCGAGGAGAAGACCCGCACGGTCACCGTGCAGGTTCCGGAAACTCGGACCAAGACCGTGAACTACACGGTCAACAAGAACGTGACGGAAACCAAGACGGCCGAATACACCGTCCAGGTTCCGTACACCGAGCAGGTCGAGCAGACCTACACGGTGAACGTGCCGGTGAGTGAGGAGAAGACCTCCACCTACACGGTCATGGTTCCGAAGCAGGAAGAGAAGACCTCGACCTACACGGTTCAGGTCCCTTACACCGAAGAGGTCGAGCAGACCTACACGGTGTGCGTGCCTGTCCAGGAAGAGAAGACCTCGACCTACACGGTTCAGGTCCCTTACACCGAGCAGGTCGAGCAGACCTACACGGTGAACGTGCCCGTCAAGGAAGAGAAGACCGCCACCTACACGGTGATGGTGCCCTACACCGAAGAGAAGGTTTCGACCTACTCGGTGAGCGTTCCTTACACCGAGCAGGTCGAGCAGACCTACACGGTGAACGTCCCCTACACCGAGCAGATGACCGGCAGCCGGACCGTGCAGAAGCGCGTTCCGGTCCAGTCGATGAAGACGGTGCAGGTGCGTGGTGGCAGCTGGCAGACCGAAATGGTGGAGGTTGCCGGTGGCACCGACGCCTGTGGCTGCCCGTGCCCCCCGAAGATGTGCTGCAAGCGCGTCTGGGTGCCGACGTGTGAAACGAAGGAAGTCGCCTGCACTTCCTACCAGTGCACGACGGAAGAGGTCCCCTACTCCTACACGGTCACCAAGTGCCGTCCGGAGCAGCGGAGCCGCATGGTTTCGGTGAACAAGTGCCGTACCGAAGAGCGCACCCGCACCTACACGGTGTCGAAGTGCCGCCCCGAGGAACGGACCCGCACCTATTCCGTGACGAAGTACGTGCCCGAGCAGAAGACCCGCACGGTCAACGTGACGAAGTGCCGTTCAGAAGAGCGGACTCGGAACTACACCGTGACGAAGATGGTCAACGAGACGAAGACCCGCAAGGTCAGCGTCACGAAGCACCGTCCGGAAGAGCGGACCCGCACCTACACCGTCACGACCTGCGTGCCGGAAGAGCGGACCCGCACCTACACCGTCACGAAGATGGTGCCGGAGCAGAAGACCCGCACGGTCTCTGTCCAGAAGTGCAAGACCGAGACTCGCACCCGCGAGTACCAGGTCACCAAGTGCGTGCCGGAGACGATGACCAAGGAAGTTTCCTACACGGTCATGGTTCCCCAGCAGAAGACCGAGACCTACTCGGTCACGGTGTACGACTGCGTTCCCGAGACGAAGACCGCGAGCTACACAGTTCGCGTTCCTCACCAGGTGACGAAGGAAGTGCCCGTGCAGAAGTGCGTCACGGTCGCCGTCGAAGTGCCCGTCGAGGGTGGCTGCGGTGCGGCTGGTGCCTGTGGTGACGCCGGTGCCTGTGGTGACGCCGGTGCCTGCGGAGCCGGTGGTTGCGGCGAGGCTTCGGCCTGCGGCGACTGCGGCTCGAGCAAGGGCTGCGGTCGGAAGCGTGGCTGCCGTCGCTGCGGCTGCTAAGCCCGGCCCGGTAACCTGCGTGTTGTGAATCAGAGCGGGCCGGACGTCAGACGTCCGGCCCGCTCGCTTTTTCCGGTGGACAGGCTGAAGCCTCTCGCCGTCTCGGACAGGCTAAAGCCTGTCCTACTTGCGCTCCTTCAGCAGGTCGCGGATCTCCATCAGGAGTTCCTGATCCTTCGTCGGCGCCGGCGGGGCGACGGCCTCGGCGGCCTTGCTCTTCATGATCCAGCCAAGAAACTTCACGATGAACACGAAGAGGGCCGCCGCCAAGAGCAGAAAGCTCACGATGTCGCCGAGAAACGCCCCGTAGGGAATGGTCTTCTCGCCGATCTTGAGCACCCAGTCCTTATAGCCGGCGTTGCCTGGCAGAATCACACTCACCACCGGCATGATGATGTTGTCGACGAGGCTCGACACAATCTTGCCGAAGGCACCGCCGATGATCACACCGACGGCGAGATCGATGACATTGCCCTTGAAGGCGAAGTTCTTGAATTCCTCGAAGAGCGAAAAGGCGTGTTTGGTCGGAATTGGCATGGGGCGGCACCTGTTTTTGTGGGAAGGGGGAATTGCCGGTTTTCGAAGGCCGTGGCCGGAACAATACCTGTAGCCCCACTGGAACGACAAGCCGCGGCTGGCGACCGGTTCGCCGCGGGACCGGGGAAAACCCCGGCCGGCAAAGACTGCTGGAGCCGAGCCAATCTCGTTCTGGCCGCAAAAAGGGAACAACCCTCCCGGTACCGGGAGTTATTGGCCATTTCTGCCGAAAAATTGACGGCAACCGAACTACGGGGTAGTCCTGACCGTATTAGGAGGCAGATCCCCGGAGCGGCCCCATGCCCATGACACGACATCCCTCGAGCCCGCGATTCAGTTTGTTCCCGAAGCGGGTCCGACCGCGGGTGCTCGCCAGGCGCGGTGGGCTGCGTGCAGGGGAGGCGCTCGGCCCGGGACTGCAAGGCCTCGAGCGGTTCGAGTCGCGGACGATGCTGGCGGCCGATCTCGGCATCGCGATCAGCGATGCCCATGTCTTTTATCTGCCGGGCACGCAGACAACCTATACGGTCGAAGTGACCAATCTTGGCGACGCCACGGCGACCAATGCCACGGTCACGACGGTCCTCGGCAGCCAGATCACGCAGAAGACCTGGACGGCGGCCTACTCGTCTGGCTCATCGGGGCCGGTGATCGGCGCCGGCAATCTGAACAGCCAAGTCACGCTCGCGGCGGGCGGCAAGGCGACGTTCACGGTCGTCGCCACGATCGACAAGTCGGCCACGGGCCCGCTGACGTCCACGGCCGCCGTCTCGCTCGCCGGCGAGTCAACCACCGCCAACAACACGGCCACCGATATCGATCAATTCGCGCCGAAAGTGATCGCGGTGACCGATACCATCGGCCGCACGAGCACATCGTTGGTCCGCATCGTCAATCCCGAAACTGGAGCGTTGATCAGATCATTCGCCGCCTTCGAGCCGGGATTCAAGGGCGGGGTTCAGGCGGTCATGGCGGACGTCGACGGCAATGGCGACCTGGAAGTTGCCGTGGCATCGGGCCGCGGCCGCGTCGGTGAAATTCGTGTCTTCACAACCGCGGGCACGGAGTTGACCCAATACCGCACGCTTCCCTTCGGCCCCGGATGGAAAGGGGGCGTGAATCTCGCCGTCGGAGATGTCGATGGCGACGACCGCGCCGACATCGTCGCCGCCATGGCGAGCGGTGCGGGCGAGGTGCGGGTCTTCCGCTCCGTGGACGCCGCCGATCCGATCCAGGACGTTCCGTACCGCACGATCAGGCCCTTCGCGTCGACTTTTGGCGGCGGGGCCTCCGTAACGCTCGCCGACATGGGCACGTTCGCCAATGGCACTGTGATCGACGCCGGCAAGCAGGACGGGAAGGCCGAGCTCATCATCGGCAATGGAGCCTCGATCGCGCCGCTCGTGAGGGTTTACGATCTCTCCTCGACGACTCCGACGGTGATCGACACGATCCGGCCGCTGACACCCGCGAGCAGGGGCGGCTTAACGGTGACGGCAGCTCGGGTGAACGAGGATTCGATTCCCGACATCATCGTGTCGGAAGGCCGCTCAAGCCGGCCGACGACGGAGGTTTACGACGGTCGTGTTGCTCCCGCTGCAAATGCACGGCTCACCAGCTACCAGGCCTTCGCTGCCCTCGGCCGCTCGGTCGCGTCAGCCTTCACCTCGGCTGTCGATCTCGACGGTGACGGTCGGGCCGACTCGTTCTATGCGTCGCAGGGATATGGCGGCGCGAGCGGCCTGAAGCTGGTGTCGACGGCCGGCGTGGTCGGGAGCGGGCTTGGCTCGTTCGCTGGCCCCGCCCAGATTGCCGCTCCGCGGGCAGAGACGAATCCGGCGATCGTAACCACGGCCTCAGGTCTGCAGTATCGAGACATCGTAAAGGGCGCCGGTGCGGCACCAGCCGGCCCCACGTCGACCGTGCGGGTCAAGTATGAAGGGCGCCTGCTTGACGGCACGCTGTTCGACAGCAACCCGAGCATACTGTTTCAGCTCAACGGCGTAATCCAAGGCTGGACGGAGGGCGTCGGCTCGATGGCGGTCGGCGGCCGCCGGCAGCTCATCATCCCGGCGAATCTCGCCTATGGTGCCGCCGGCAGTCCACCGAAAGTCCCGCCAAATGCGATGCTCGTCTTCGACGTCGAGTTGCTGGGCCTGAGCTGATCGGACGAATCGGCAAGACAGCCGGCGGAACACCCTACCAGCGGGCTTCGAGGCCGAGGTTCGCACCGGAGAGAAACACGCTGCTGCCGCCGTGGAGTTGCGTGCCGCCGGCGGGCGGCGAACTGAAGTCAAACTGATTGGGCGCGAGGGCCACTCCCGACAGCCAGATCAGGTTGTATCCCATCCGCAGGCCCCAGGTGTCGGTCAGCCGATAGACCGCGGTGAAATTCATGTCGCCGATGAAGCCCACTCCGCCTTCGCGGGACGACTGGCCGGGCCGTTCCTCGAACTCGATGATCGAGTTGTAGATGGGCGACTGCGATTGGCTCATCGCCGAACCGGCGAGCGCCACCTTCGCCCAGCCCTCGAAGGCCCAGCGGTCCCAGGTCATTCGCCCACGGCTGCCGAGCTGCACGCCCGCGAGATTGGTCGTGGTGTTGAGGGCGTAGAGTCCGGCTCCGGGGTTGCCGCTGGGCGAAAACGCGAGGGCCGCCGATTCATCCAGTCCGGCCCAGCGGAATCCCACGAGCCAGTCGAGCGTGCCTTGGCAGTAGTTGTCGCACCGCCGCCACGGCTCACCCGCCCGCCGGTTGTAGCCGCCGTCGCAGGACCGGAAAAATAGGTTGGCTTCCGCCGAATTGAGCGACGAGGAGTATGTGGCCCGTGCGAAGTCCGCGCCATTCAGAACGCCGTCCGGGGTTCCCAGCGGATCGGGTGCCTGGAGGGTGCCTGCGTTGGCGGCATTCGCATCGGCGAACATGCCCCAGACGCCGAGATACCCCACCTCCCAGCCGGCGCTTTCTTCCCCGACATGGCCATAAAAAAGCCGCATGCCTGGCTGGACTGAAAACCGGAGGTCGCCGGTGCTGATCGCCGCAGGGCCGCCGCTCGCATCGAGCACCAGTGGCCGGGCGATGCTGACGTTGTCACGCTGCAGGAAAAGGGCATCAAAAACCGCGTAGCTCTCCTCGGCAGCCGCGGGCAGGGCCTGGGCCACGCAGACGGCCGCCGCCATCAGTCCGATCGCGATTCGCTGCCACTTCCCAGACATGCCTTGCCCCCGACCGCCGCCCCCGAAAAATCGCTATCCAAGGAGCAGCCGCTCCCACCCCGTTTTTCGGCACAACCGGCAGGAGGCATGAGGATCGTTGCCGGTCGTTTTTGTCCGGTGGCAGGGGGCCGAAACTGAGCAGACTTTGCGGGGGCCCAACCTGCCGAACTGGCAGGTCTTTTCCCAGATGTTTTGACGGGGACTGGAGGACGTCAGGTGGGGCAAACCAAGGGAGGCAATCAATGCCACGCTGCGAAGCTTTCACGCCGCCCGAAGTCGCGGGCTCGTCGCGGTGGCCTGCCGGGCCTCGACCATCATCCGGGCGACGTCGGGCATCTTGTGGTGCGCCGTCCAGCCGAGACGCTGCGTCGCGTATGACGTGTCGGCGCGGCCGCACTGGATCTCATTCAGCCGCACCAGTTTTGGATCCCGCTGCACGCAGTTCCGCCAGTCGAGGCCGACGGCGCGAAACACCTCCGCCACGAAGTCCTCGAGGCTGCTCGTCTGCCCGGTCGCGATCACGAAATCCTCGAGGGTGGGCTGTTGCAGCATTTCGTGCATGGCCACCACGTATTCCGGTGCCCAGCCCCAGTCGCGTTGCACGGAGAGATCGCCGAGCGTGATAGTCTGCTGCTCGCCGGCGGCGATCCGGCACGCGCCGGCGACGATCTTTTGCGTCACGAACCGCTCCGGCCGCAGCGGACTCTCATGATTGAAGAGGATGCCGGTGCATGCCTGCATGCCATAGGCATCGCGATACTGCGCGATCTGCCAAAACGACGTCGCTTTCGCAATGCCGTAGGGGCTCCGAGGCCGGAGCACCGTCGTCTCACCGGCCGCCCGGTCACCGGTATTGCCAAACATCTCGGAGCTGCCGGCGTTATAGAGCCGGATCGGCTTGCCGAGCATCCGGATCGTCTCCAGCAGGTTCACGGTGCCGATGATGATGCTTTCAAACGTCTCGACGGGCTGGTCAAACGAGAGCCCGACCGACGTCTGGCCCGCGAGGTTGTAGATCTCGTCGGGCTCGTGCCGTGCGATCGCCTGCATGGTCGACCGAAAGTCGACGAGCGTCATCGATTCCACGGTCACCCGGTCGCGAATCCCGAGCCGGGCGAGACTCTCGAAGCGGTTGGCCTGCGCATCACGGCTGGTGCCAACGACGGCATAGCCCTGCTCCAGCAGGTGCGCAGCAAGATACGCCCCATCCTGGCCGCCAATGCCACAGATCAAGGCGGTCTTTGGGGTTCTGGTCTTTCGGTGTGAATGCGCGTGGTCCATGACGGCGGATCCTAGCAGGCCAATCGTCGCATCACGGACCCTTGCGAATAATGAGCCCAATCGAGGTGGCGGCAAACCGCCTCAAATCAAGCCGCAGGTGCGGCGCGCTCGAATATGGCTTGCCGTCGATAAAGCGATCCAGTTCGTGATCACCTGGATCGAGATCGAGTGGCTCGACGTGATGCCCCTGAGCCTGCAGCCGGGTGCAGACGCGCTCGATGTCCTGGAGACGATAGATCACGCACGAGCCTTCAGTGAGTGTCTTATCGTTCGAGGAAAGATTGAACTCAGTCGTATGAACTGCGATCCCGCCCGGCTTCAGGCATTCCATCTGCCGTTCCAGAAACCGCAGCCCCAGTTCCAGCGTCCCACAATGCTCGAACGAGCAGGTTGACCAGGTGAAGTCATAGCCCTGGAGACCGGCCGGGATGTCGTTCATATCGATGGGGCGGAACTTCACCAGGTTTCTGAATTGATCGTCCGGGCACAGGCCATACTGATTGAGCGCCTCGAGACTTGGAGCCCACTGGCCTGATTCAGCCCACTTTCGGTTGCGCTCGTCTTCCGCTGGCAGGTCAGAGGCGAGGATCTCGCAGCCACGAGATGCAAACAGGCTCGGCAGCCTCTCCATGCCGACTGCAAATCCAAGACCGCGTCTACCCGGGGCGAGCATCCCCCGCTGCTGAAGAGCTTCGCAGATGTAGGCGAGTTCCCAGAGTTTTCGATGGGGCCGCCATTCTTCACCCAGCACAGCGGCCCATTGTCGGAAGACCGGCGAATCGAGTTCGCGATGGGTGCACAGGGTGCAAATGGTCCGGTCCGGATCGCTCCGCGAACCTGGAGCCACGTGCAGCGCCGGCGCCGCCCGAGGAAACTCCCGAATCCGGATCTTTGCCCTTGAAATCCGTTTTTTCGCCCGGTTCCCGAAGAGCCTGAGATTCGGTCTCCGGCACCACGCCGTGATGGAGCCGAGAAGTTCACTGGTCCTCGGCATGTTGCAAATCCGTTCAAGGGGGGATCGTGCCGGTAATGGTTCGCGGGACTATAACCAGCCGCCACAGCCGCGGAAAAGTCCAGTAATCGCGAAGAATATTCGGGATACCGGCTCTTTCGTAGCCTTCGTATATTGCGGGAAACACCCCGCGGGCAACCGCGGTCCGCTGACCAGTCAATTCCCCTACCCCGGCTCAGCCTACGTCGAAGCGATTCCCGCACCATGCCAGCTCCGCTCGTGAGCGTTGTCATTTCGACGTTCAATTCTGCCATCTGCCTCCGAGCGTGCCTCCGGCAATTGCTCGCACAGGATGCGCTGCCGCAGAGTGAAGTGATCGTCATCGACAGCGGTTCTGAACAGGACGAATCAGCCGTCTGTTCCGCGATGGCATCAGAGTTTCCCTGCCTCCGGTACGAGCGGACACCACGAGAAACAATTTACGCGGCCTGGAACCGGGCCCTCGCGATCGCCCGCGGCACCTACTTCGTCAATGTCAACGCTGATGACTCGATCCATCCGAACTGTCTCAGCCTGATGACGCTCGCTCTGGATACCCATACGGAGTGTGCCGTTGCCTATGGGGATTGGCTCTGGGCAGACGTCCCCAATGCCCCATACCCATGGAACACCACGTTTCGGCGCTGCCGGCATGCCCCCTATGATCCGGCGACACCGCTCTTCTACTGCTTCACGGGATGCATACAGTTTTGGCGCACGGCCCGACTGCGTGAAATTGGCGGCTTCAACGCCGCCCGACATGCCGCCGGAGACTACGAGGCGGCCTGTGCGCTCATCCCCAGACGGTGGTCCGCCATCTATGTTCCAGAACCAGTTGCGGCCTATTACCAGAACCCGCGGGGGCTTTCCCGGTCGACGAACCGGTCGATAACGGAGTTTTACGAGATCCGTGATGCCGTGCGGGCATCGCTGCGAATTTCCGACGTCTTCGCCGTTGACGAGGATGATGCACGAGCCTGCGCTGCCGGTTGGCTGGCACTCGCACAGCGGGCGATGACGTTTTCCGTGCCGTGGGCGACCACCCGCAAACCGGATGTGACATTCGCTCTGGCATGCGTCGATAAGGCGCTATCGCTGGAGCCAGACAATGCACAGGCGCGACGTGCTCGCAACGTGATCCCGAGCCACCAATGGCGTCACCTGCACCGCATCCTGTCGAGATTGGGAATCACGCGCCCAGACCTTCTGCTACCGCCTTACGACGATCTGCCATACCGCGTTGGCGGCGCGGCCTTCAACCGCCAGGACTGACGGCGGTTTTTGTCGTGCAGTCAGGCTCCGTGGAGAGCCCGTACTCACGCCCTCGGAGGCATCGCGCTCGCTGCCAAGACGCTTTCGTAGATCATCGCATATCGCTCTGCGCTCGCCTGCCACGAAAACGATTCGGCATGCCGGCGGCAACGACTGGGCAGTGTCGGGTCGGCAGCCCAGTGCTCCATCCCTTGCCGATATGTGGCGGTCATTGCTGGAGCGTCATACGATTCAAAGAAATAGCCACAGTCGCCTGCAATCTCCGGTAGGCTCGTCTTCCGCGACATGAAGACCGGCTTCCCGCACTGCATGGCCTCCAGAACAGGAAACCCGAATCCCTCCGTCAGTGACGGAAACAGGAATGCATCGCATTCCTCGTAGAGCCATTGGCGGTCACCGTCCGACAACTCGCCCGGCATGACGACGCGGTTTTGCAGTCCCCTTCGGCTCACTTCGCGCTCGACGAAATTGCCGTAGGCGGTCGCCTTCTTGCCGGCGATGACCAGGCGTTTCTCTGGAACACTCGCGATGAGATCGAGCAGGACGTGGAAATTCTTGTGCGGCAGGAAGTTGCCGATCGTGAGCAGAAACGGCCCCCCCGGCAGGAATTGGGGCCGTGACGGTGATGCCAACGGCGGAGGCGGTATCCCATTGTGAACCACATGCAGGGGCTTCCCCCGAAGGTCAAGATGTCGCTTCACATCATCGGCGACGAACGTGGAAATTGTGGTGATTGCCGCCGCCCGATCGATTTTTTCCTGAACGAGTGCCAGCTTCCGCCTCATAGCACGGGCCGCGACATCCTCTTCGCCGTCGTGCAGAAAGTTCAAGTCATGAATCGTCAGAATGACGGGCACCCGCCCGTCGAATGGCAGGTACTTCGAGTGTTGGTTCGTAACGTGCCAGAGATCAGTATTTGATTTTTTCAGGAGACGCTGGACCGCCATTCGGATCAGGCGATTCGTTGATTCCTTCTGCCAGCGTACGGCGGGCTTGGGCGCATACCCCGACGGCGGGAAGTGGTGCTCGGTGCCGGGCGGCAGGAAGAACACCGGCTGAAACCGACCTTCAGCAATCTTGAGCATCTCCTGGCCAAGGTGCAGAGCAAACCGCCCGAGGCCGGAATTGATATGCCGAACCTTTTCCAGATCGATGACGACGCGGGGCAGCGAAGCGATGGTCGAACTAGGGCGCATCATCGGAAACAATCACCAACGGATCGATCACGGGGTGGAGGATTGCCGACATTCTCGACAATGGAGGCCATTATTTGCAAAATGAAATGGTTTCAGGCCGCATAGCGCCGCGGGCCGCCCGCCGATATCGTCCGGGCATTTCGCAAGACCTCGGCCACCGTTGCGGCCAAAGCATCCGGAGAAACCCGCATGTCGGAATCTCCGATACCTGAGGCGGCATCGAAGTGCCACACGTTTTCCGGCTCGGCCAGATACAGGCGGTAGTCGAGTTCCCGATGATGGGCGATGTCGTAAAAACACGTGCCCGGGCGATAGGGGGTGTTCACTTCGATCACCTTCGTACCAGAGCGGCAGAAAACGATATTCGTCAATCCTGCCCCGTGCGGGCCAACGACACACTCAGCGCGATGAAACAGAGAAATCTGGTCGGCGACCGACATGCTCTCCAGATCGTAGCGGTGGAATCCCATGGGCTTGAGTGCGGCAAACGTCTCGTCTTCGTTGACGATGATCCGTTTTCCACGGCGCCGTCTGGAAATGTAGACGCGCAGCGACGGCGGATCCGACTCCCCGAGCCACCCGGTCAGGCGCTGGTGCAAGAAGTCGGTCTTGCTGCGGGTCGCGAGCAGACCCTGCCAAGACGACGCCGCGAGTCGATCGGCAACGACGTGCTGATTGCACGTAGCCGGCTCAATCGCCTCACGTGGAATTCCCAGTAAAGCGAGCGTCTGTCTCTGAAAGCGGCGCTGCGTCGGCGCATAGTATCGGTCGATGCGAAGCTCCGCGGCCTCGTAGAGCGCCAACCGGGGAATGGCGTCCATCATCCAATGATAATAATTGTAGGGCGTGGAGCAGCTGAGCACTGCGACGCATCCGTCGACACGCTTTGCCGCCCGTAAGAATTTTAACCGGAGCGGGTTGGTGGGGATCTCCGAGTCCCTGCAAAGCCCGGAGGCACCGATCAGTACTCGATTGTCCGGCGTGATCACGACGCCAGCGTCGTGGGTCAGCCGCCCCTGCTCGAGAATCATCACGAAATCATCAACTCGCTTGTGACTCTGGCCAAGGAGGTCGCGACGATACATCTCTCGCGCGACGGGGTTCGTTATCTGTTGGGCCACTCGCTCCGCGCTTTGCCTCTCTCCACTGACGATGCGCGGCGGAATGGGCTTGGATCGCGGCTGCGGCAGCGGGATGAAGCGCTGGCTGCCCGGGGCAACACGCTGCATTTCCTCGGCATAACCAGCGACCGTGATTTCATCCAACGGCGTGGGCACGCCATTGAACCGTCGCGCTACGTCGTAAAAAGCCTGCCGTAGGCTGCGTTTCCAAAATCCGGTGATCCTGCTCATACCAGGCCGCTCCTAAAAAAGAAGAACCTGCGGAAAATACGCAGTCCATGGCCGCGGGAGCAAGACTGCTTTGCGGACGCCGGCGGCCTGCCGGGCAGTTTTAGGCGGCTCTTTCCTCAAGCGCGAGTCTGCCGGGATTGAGAGAGGCGGTAGCCGCGCGGGAAACGAAGTGTTCTCGGTCCGCCTTGCGCAGGGCCAGGCGATACGTGATCGCGAAGCTCGGCCAAATGGCCGTGAACTTGCCGCTCCTGTGCTGGTACCAGCTCTTGCAGGGCAATTGCCAGACGCTCCCGTCGCTCTTCCAGACGCTCTTGTCGAACTTCCGCTGCAGGGCCTCGTTGAAGGCCCGCTGCACATCCTCGCGAACCTCCACGGTCTCGAGAGCCGGCTGGCCCGACCTGCCGCGGTCGAGCCACGCGAGGCACTGCAGGATGTAGTTCACCTGTGTCTCGATCATGAAGATGATCGAGTTGTGGCCCAGGCCCGAGTTTGGCCCCATGAGCATGAAATAGTTGGGGTACCCGGCCACCGCCACCCCATGAAAGGCCTCCGGTCCGTCGGACCAGTCTGCGGCGAGCGTCCGGCCGCCCCGGCCCTGGATGTGCATGTCTCCCGATGGATCAAACGGTTTGAAGCCGGTGGCATGAATGATCACGTCCACGGGCCGCTCCCTGCCGTCTGCCGTGACGATCGAGTGGGGCCTGACCGCCGCGATCGAGTCGGTGACGAGCTCGACGTTGTCCCGTGTCAGCGCCTGGTAGTAGTTATCGGAGATGAGCACCCGATTGCAGCCCATCGTATACATCGGCATCATCCGATCGGCGAGCGCCTTGTCTTTGACGATGCTCCGCATGTATCTGTCTGACCGCTTCTGGCCACGGCCCATGAGCTTGGGCTTCACGGTGAAGCCGAGCGCAAATGCCTCGGCATACCAAAACTGCACCGCGCGCCAGAACCGCTGCAGAGGCGGCAGCCGGGCAAGCATCGATCGCGCGAGCGTCGACGTGGGCCGATCATTCCGCGGCAACACCCACGGAGGCGTCCGCTGAAACACATGGAGCCTGCCGACATGGGGAGCGATTTCCGGAATGAACTGTATGGCGCTCGCCCCCGTGCCGATCACGGCCACCGTCTTGCCTGCCAGATCGACATCGTGCCGCCAGCGGGCTGAGTGGAAGGCCGGTCCCTGAAACGAATCGAGCCCCGCGACATCAGGCACTTTGGGCAGGTGCAGCCCCCCCACGCCCGACACGACGACCTTGGCCGTGAACTGCCGGCCGTCGGCGGCGGTGAGTCGCCAGTGACTGGCCTGCTGATCCCAGACGAGCGCCGTGATCTGCGTGTTGAACTGGATTTTTTTCTCGAGCTGATGCTCGTCGGCCACGCCCTGCATGTAGGCGAGGATTTCGGGCTGCGTGGCGTACGCCCGTGACCAGTCCTTGTTCTGGGCGAAGGAAAAGGAATAGAGATGCGACGGCACATCGCAGGCACAGCCCGGGTAGGTATTGTCACGCCACGTGCCGCCCAGCGACGACGCCTTCTCAAAGATCACGAAGTCATCCCGGCCCGCCTCGAGCAGCCGAATCGCCATGCACATGCCGGCAAAGCCGGAGCCGAGGATGGCAACAGGCAGGGTTGCTGTCATGGCAAGGGCAGGGATGAAGGATGGGAGGTCGGTTTCGGCCCGCAGGGTCGCAGGAGGGCGGAAACTGGGCAAGGTAGAAACAGAGGCCAATTCGCAGCGATTCCCCTCCCTTCAAAGACGCTTGGACATCCCCGCCTGTTGACGTTCCCTCCCCTCCGCGGACCAGCAACGGGGGCAGGCCAAAGGTGCACGATCGATGTGTCGGATGTCACGACGAGGGCGAGAGCGGCCATCATGGCCGCCGTGTCCATGAAGGCGCCTTCGCCTTCGTCCATCTCAGCAGTCCAATCGAGGACCGGCCACTCTGCGGCCAGCGTCGGCGAGACGGCCGGCCATGGAGACCACCTGTGGGCCTGGGGGAATCGCAGGGAGCAGGCGTTCCTGAATGTCGACAACGCAGAGCAGGGAGGACGGGGCATGGAGACGCATCAGCACCTCGCGGTATGGGAGCCTCAAAGCATACCGCGACTGCCTGATGCCGGCAGCCACCCCGGGTCTGTGGCTCAAGAGGTCTGGAAGGAGCCGCCGGTGGCGGTCGAGGTCCTGATGTTGGTGCCGTTGCCGGAGATCGTGTTGCCGGTGACGGTGGTGCCTGTGGAGAGGCCGCTGGCATAGAGTCCGAACGCGGTGTTTGAGATAACCTTGTTCGTGTTGTTGATGGTGATGCCCTGGGCAGTATTGAGCACGATGCCGTTGGTGTTGTTGGAGATCGTGTTGGCGGCGACGGTGGAACTGGTCAGGGTTCCTGTGGCGTAGAGGCCGTTCTTCGTGGCGGTGATGGTGTTGGCCTGCCCAGCGACCGTACCACCGACCTGGAGACCCCGCACACCGGTCAAAAACACGCCGTAGGTCGTGGTGGCACTACCGTTGATCGTGTTGCCTTGGAACGTGCTGCCGGTGTTCACGCCCGTGGCGTAGAGGCCGAAGATGGTGTTTTTGGTGAGCTGGTTGCCGCCGTTGATGGTGAGCCCCGCGGCGGTATCGAGCACGATGCCGCTCGTGTTGTTGGAGATCGTGTTGGCGGCGACGGTGGAACTGGTCAGGGTTCCTGTGGCGTAGAGGCCGTTCTTCGTGGCGGTGATGGTGTTGGCCTGCCCA
>JAPLNR010000035.1 GCA_026401035.1 Planctomycetia bacterium
CTTGACTCCCGTGATCTCGGGCTCACGGATCTTCTTGCGACGCTTGCCTGCCATGGCTGTCTCCCTGCCAGTATGACATCTCTGGGATGGTCATCTGGCCATGGCGCAAATCTCGTGCCGAACAGGATTGGGACAGGCTTCGGCCTTTCGCCCATCGAGACAGGCTGAAGCCTGTCCTACTTACCCCAGCAAGGTGCCGGCCCGCGGCTCCCGCTACCGCGCGGCCACCGTCCGCGTCATCCGCCACGCGACGGTAGCCGGCCGGGCGAAGACAGTTCCCGCTGCGTCGACGATGCCGGTGCCCAGGGTCTTGAGACCGAGCGAGTAACTCGCAGCCAGGTTTGTGCCGCGGATGTTCGTGATCGTGAACGTGCGGTTGTTGGCTGTGGAAAGCTTCGCCCCCGCGAGAGAGAGGACAGTCGTGCCGCGGCGGAGCACGAAGTCGTCGAGCGTCACTCCCTGCACCGCGCGGCTGAAGGTGATCGTGACCGACGTGACCGGCTGGGCAGCCGTCACAGCCACACCCGCGAAGGACGCGGTGAGCGGCGGCAGCGCCGCGGGCGGTTGTGGAG
The DNA here is from genome assembly GCA_026401035.1 of Planctomycetia bacterium. Lineage (GTDB taxonomy): Bacteria > Planctomycetota > Planctomycetia > Pirellulales > UBA1268 > RGVT01. The sequence goes on from JAPLNR010000035.1 coordinate 573, forward strand.
TCGTCGGAGTCGGTGTGATTGCCGTCACAAGCACCAGCCGCGGCCGCAGGGCGGCATTGGCGTATTCGCTCGAGGCGAAGCGATGCTCGGTCCAGTCGCCGCTGGTGGGGATGATCGCCACGCCCTGATTGGCGATCGACTTATTGAGCCAGCCCTTCACGGCCGGCGTGATGTCAAACGCCTTCCACGCCGCCGTCGTGAACGGCGTGATCGTGGCCGTGCCAACCACCCCGCCCGTGCCGCGGCCCAGATCGGCGGCCACGAAGTCTCCGCCCGGCGTGGTCCACCCTGCGCCCGTCTTTGCATTGCGCCACGAGGCGCCGGCCCCGGCGGTGAATTGATCGGTGCCGGCGCCCTCGTCCCAGTCACGGCCGATGGTTCGCAGCGTCACGCCCATCGCGGCGTTCGCATAATCGCCGGCGGTGTGATAGAGCTCGATCCGCGCCTCGATCACGCTCGTGCCCGCCGGGATCGTGGCCAAGTCGAATTTCATCAGCGCCCGATACTGCTGGCTGTTCGCCTTGTAGAGTTGCAGCTCCGACGCCCCGCCGAGGTTGGCCTGCTGGTTCTGGAAATTGGTCAGTTGCGTGTCGACGAGGCTCGTGACCAGGATGCGATTGCCCGGCACGGCAGGAGGTGTCGGTGTCGGTGGCGCGGGCGGCGGCGGCGGCGAAGGAGGTATTGGTGTCGGTGCTGGCGGCGTCACGGGTGTCGGTGTCGGTGCTGGCGTGGAGGCTCCGGGGACGACTCGGTAGTCGCCGCGGGCGGGATCGACGAGCACGGGACGAACCTTGTTGATCTGGTTGCGGGCCAGCACGTCTGTCGCGAGTGCGGGCTGCTCGATGCCGAGCGGATGGCTCGCGGAGCCGTTCCAGATGATGTTGCCGTAGATCTGCAGCCCCTCGTCGGCCCGGGCCGGCGTGGGCACGTTCGAGCCCGCCGGTGTCGGGCGGGGAGTGGCGATCGTGAACTGCTGCCACTGGCTCGCGTACCCGTCGGGATTGAGCACGACATTGTTGGCGATGGTCACGTTCTTGTTGGGGATCGCCACTTCGGCACCGACCACGTTGGTGCCCCAGCCGCCCTGCGCGAGAAAGGCCGTGCACTTCGCCCGGTCGCCGTCGCACGACCGTGAGCCGAAGACCACCTCGATCACGTGGCTGCGGGCGCCCACGCGATACAGCGTGTTGTTCGTCATGACGATGTTGCTGCCGCCGTTCACGCCGATCCCCGCCCCCTGCGTGTCGTGGATCACGTTGTCTGTAAACGTGATATCCGAGGCCTCGTACTGCAGCCACGGCGCAACCATGAACTCGAAGCCCGTGCCCTGGCCGGCCGTGAAGCCGCCGGTGCCGGCGTCGTAAAACTCGTTGCCCTTGATCGTAAGCTGCGCGGAGCCCCCCTTGGCATACATCGCCCAGTCGCCCGCACGGTGAATTTTGCTGCCGACGACATGGCCGTATTGCACGGCGACGAAGTCGATGGCGTTGTCCCACGCGCCGGAGATGTCGCAGTTTTCGATATACACGTGCTGGCACTGGTTGACCTTGAGCGTCTCCTGCGGCACGGCATACGTGGCGATCGTGCCCGTGCCGCGAACGGTCGTGTTGCGCAGCAGGATCTGCGTGCAGGCCTCGAAGTGGAGCACGTCGCCGCCGCCGGCCGAGATGTCGAGCCCGTCGAAATACAGGTGGCGGCAGCCGAAGACGTTTACCGTCGGCAGGCGGGCGGTGCCCGCGCCATCGACGGCGCGAACGATGATCGGTGCGGCAAACGTCCCGCGACGGTTTTCCCAATAGTTCGGAACGACCGCCTCGGAATAGGTGCCCGCGACGAGATTGATCCGGACACCTTGGGAAAGCGTGGTGCCGGCGGGCACCCGCCGCCACGCCTCGGACAGCGTCCGCACGGCCTGCGTCCGCGCTGCGCCGCCATTGGCGTCGTTGCCGGCGGCTGGATCGACCCAGATATCGGCCACGGAAGGGGAGCCGATGTCGAACGCCGGAAGTGGCGCATTCGCAGCGGCGCCAACGGTCATCGCAAGCCGGTTTTCGAGTTGCTCGAGTTCGGCCCGAACCGAACGGGGGCGGGGGGATTTCGCGTCCATGGCAGGAAGGCTCCGCGGGAAAACCCCGCCGGCGAAAAGTCGCCGTTTCCATTCGTCCTTCGCCCCTGAGCAGGAATTATTCGAGTCGGCCGACCCGAGAGTCCAATGCCCGGCCGATCCCCGACCGCCGGCAGCGCGCGACTCGCTGCCGGCGGTAAGGCGGCGCTCAGCCGGCGGGAACGACCAGACTCCGCCGGCGGCGCCGGTAGGCCAGTCCGCCGAGCGTGGCGGCGGCCAGTCCGACCAAGGCACTGGTGGAGGGCTCCGGCACCGCATTCACGTCGACCGACGACTGGCCCGTGATGACAAACGTGTACTCGCCCGGCAAAAGCACCGGGGTCTGAAACGTGACGATGTTTGGGCCGGGATAGATGTCGGTGTCGATGAGCGTGTTGTTGTTGTAGGTCTCACCGAGGAATCCGTTGTTGGGACGAGAAAGGATTCTGGTGGTCGAGGGGTTCTGCCCGAGGGTCCCCCACACCGAATTGTTGTTGATATCCTTGACATCCCAACTCAACGCATTGGATGCAGTTACGACGCCCTTATCTGGGCCGGAGGCAAACGCGATCAGCCGTTCGACGAGACTGAAGTTGAGCGACACCTGTCCGACGCCGCCGCTGAGTTCAAAGCCCCCCAGCACCACCCACTCGGAGACCCCGGTGCTGAAGGTGCCGTCGCCCGAATCGGTTAGGAGCGCTTCGGCCATCGAGTCCATCGAGAGCGTGCCCGTGCCGCTGCTGAACAGATTGCCGGCCGGCATGTTGACGCCATTGGCCGGATAAAGCCCCCCGGGGCCGGAGACCGGAAGCGACCCGGAGCCGGGGGGGGCAACGGTATTGTCGGGATTGGGTGTGGCATAGACATCCGCCCGGGCGAAGTTGCTCGACGCGGGAAAGTCGGACAGGCTCGGGGCGGTGGTCACGGCCCCCTTGGGATTGCCCCAGGCAGTGGTATTGAGCTGGAGAAGCACCCGCTCACGGTCCGGCACCGAGAATCCGGTGGGCACGTTGCCGCTGTAATTCTCGACCGGAGCGGACGTTCCCGAGCCGGAGAAGGCCTGCTGGGCTTCGAGGCCATCGTTGTAGGCGGAGGTGCCGGGGATCGGCGAGTAGACAGCTGCCGTCTTGGTCGTCACGCCAAACGGATCGCCCGACAGCGTTGCGGACGAATTGACATCCAACGAAATGTGCATCCCGTAGACCTTCTGCTGGGCGAAGGCGTAGTCGGCCCGCGGCGCAGGGCCTTGGGCGTGGGCTCTACTGCCCTGCCCCGCCAGAGCGATGGTGGCCAGTGCGAAAACTGCAAACGGGCGAAGCAGACGTGGAAGGCGGTGGATACTCATCGGACGAATCTCCTCCGAGAAATGGTTCGACATTCCGCGTGGAGGCAACCATCCAAGGATCAAAGGGATCCAAGGTCTGCGGTCCACAACGGAATCGGGACAGGGATTACGGACGCGTGAGACTGGCGATCGGGCGAACGCCCCGTGGCGTGCAACCGTTTCGGCCTACGCTGCGCCCGGGCTTCGCGGCACGCGAAACCCCCGGCAACTCGTCGTCCGAGAGATGACACGAGGCCCGCCCTATGCGAGCGGCGTAGCCCTCGTCTCCTGCATGTCGGCAGGTGACGATCGCTTCGGGTCCCGTGTCGCAGAAACTCTTCGCCTGCGGAACCGAAAAGGCAAGTGCCGGGGCAAAACCCCGATTTTCCAGCGGTTTCGGCTAGAAATAGAAACTCCCCAATTCGGTCCGGCCGCTCAATCGGCCAACGGCCTGCGCGGCCCGCCCAAGCGACCCAGCTTTCCCTGCCGGAATAGCCTGCACAACCGGCATGACTCCACCCGATTCTTTGGGGGGATCCTCATGCGCGCACAGCCTCCATCCGTCGGGCCGTTCCTGACTCGCTGCCTCCAAGCAGCGGTGGCGGCTGTTTTGTTGGCCGCGACCGCCCGCGGCGATGCGTTCGACGATTACGCGCTCTTCGCGCCCGAGGCGGCCCCGGCCCTGAATCCGACTTTAGCTTCAAACGATGTGCCCGAAGTCGAAACGACGCAGTATTTCGAGGAGGCGCTCACGCGGCGAGATCCCGCGCAGGAGGCGCAACTCCAGGCGCTCGTCGATCGGGCCGTCACGGAACGGCTCGCGGGCATCCCCCGCCCGCGCTACATCCCCGCCACCGATCTCGCGCCGCCGAAGGGGCTCCTGCTCCACAAGACCGATCCGCGCCGCGGCGAGTTTCCCTTCGGCATGGCCCTCGGCGGCTACATGCAGCTGCGTTGGTTCGAGTTTGCCCGTGACGCCACCTCCTGGACGAATTCCCGCGGCGACGTGCTGCCTGTCAACAACATCAACACGTTCAACATCAACCGCTTTCTGCTTTCGTTCACCGGCCACGTGCTCGACGAGCGGCTCCTCTACAACTTCGCCCTCTTCGGCACGTCGAACGTCGGCATCCGGTCCGGCATCGTGCCGATCGGCGTGGCCGGCTGGAAATTCAGTGACGCGGCCACGGTCGGTGGCGGTGTCTCGATTGTGCCCGGCACCCGCGAGTGGGTGGAAACGCAGCCTTGGACGGTGGGCATCGATCGCAGCATGGCCAACACGTTTTTCCGCCCCGGCTTCAGCCCCGGCGTGCAGGCGCTCGGCACGCTGGCCGACGACACGCTGCACTACCGGGCCGGCGCCTGGAATGCGATCGACGGCGGCTCGGCGGGCGTGCTCCGCCGTGGCACGTCGATGGCGTGGGCGGGCAACACTTGGTGGGAACCGTTGGGTCCGTTTGGTCTGGGTGGCTCCGACATGGAGCATCACGAGACCCCGGTCGTTCGCTTCGGCACCAGCGGCGTCTACGCCCGCACCGCGGCCCTGCCGATCCAGGGCACCAATCCGGAAGACACGATCATTCGCCTCTCGGACGGCACTCCGATCGCACTTCCCAACGCCCTCGGCCCCGACACCACGGTCGACCAGTATCTCTACCGGCTGGCATCGATCGACGCGGCTTGGAAATATCGCGGTGTCGGCCTGAGCTTCGAGTATTACCTGCGCACGCTCGACAACTTCGTCGGCGAGGGCACGTTCGAGCGGTCGAGCATCTTCGACCACGGCGGCATGGGCTATCTCTCCTGGTGCTTCGTGCCGCGAACCTACGAGGCCTACGCCCGATCGAGCGTGGTCACCGGCCCCTACGGCACGGGCCAGGAATACGGCGGCGGACTCAACTGGTATCTCAAGCAATCCCGCCAGGCCCGGCTCACGCTCGAGGGCCTCTACATGAACCGAAACCCCGCCCAAAACTTCCTCTATCCATACCGGGCGGGCTACACCGGCACGGCGATCCAGACGCAGCTCATGGTGATTTTCTAGGGGTCCGCGGCGTTTACCGCTCTCGTGCATCTCGCCCGGCTTGCCAAACGGCGGCTTCCATCAAGAAGGCCTTCATGCGAGTCGATAAACAGGGAAGACTTTGCCGGCGGGTCTGCCGCCTCTCGATCCAGTCTCCAGATCTTCCTGCAGCCTCGGAAATCGATCCATGACCATCCGCTCTCGTCGGTCGGCGCTCCGGTTTGAATCGCTCGAGCAGCGGGCGCTGCTGGCAGTTGTCGTGTCGCCCGCCGAACAGATGGAGTCTGTCGAGCCCGTCGAACAGTTGGAACCAGTCGAACAGGTCGAGTGCGTCGAGTTGACCGAACAGTTCGAGCAGTGCAAACGACCGATCATAATCATTTGCCCCGGGATCGAGACTGGCGAAGACTTCACGCCGCCGGCGCCGCCCGATGCGGAGTGGCCTGAGGCTTTGCCGCAGGATTTCGTCGCGGAATACGACGCCTTTCTGGCGGAGCACCCAGACTGGCTTTCCGATCACGGAGCCGATGGCATCCAGTTGATGGTGATCGCGCCGAGCACGCATCTGCCGTGGATCGAACTGAGCACGCCCGGCGCGGCGCGGGCCTTTGATGCCTGGTACGAGCAGACCTACCTGCAGATCTGCATCGACTACCCGCCATTTTTTGCCGTCGACGAGGAATGGCCTCTCGTTGTTGAAGAAGAGCCGGTCGCTGACTTCGTTGGCGAAGAAGAGCCGGTCGTTGACTTCGTTGCCGAAGAATGGCTGCCGATCGAGCGTGGTGAAGAGGAGTACGACGGCACCTCGGGGTTCGAGGAGGAGACGCTGTTCTATGCGACGCTGCCTGATGTCGCTCCGGATACCCGGGCCGCCGCGTTTGCGCTCTCGTCGGCGCCGGCAGTCGAGCGGCCGTGGCTGGCAACGGGCTTCGCCTTTGCGCAGTTCTCAGACAGCCTCGCCGAGAGGCCTGCCTCCGGCCGCCCAAAGAACCGGGCCGCCCCGCAGCGGATCATCGGCGGCTAACTCCCCGCGCGGTCAGGTGACCCCGGCGGGCTGAACCCGCCCCCGGGCCGCCGGAAAAACGGCCGTTTGCCGAAGCCGTAGGCTTGGTACAATCGCTCGTTTTCCGTCAGCAAGGACCGTTCGCCCCGTGCCGAATCCCAGCATCAACAAGTCGCAGCAAAAGGCGATCCAAAAAGCCGACACCCTCATTGAGGCGCTCGGCTGGATTCGCAACTTCCGCGACACCACCACGGTCATCAAGCTCGGCGGCAGCGTGGTCGAGCATCCCGACTCGCTGCGTCATCTGCTGCTCGACATCGTCTTCATGTCGACGCTCGGCATGCGGATCGTCGTCGTCCATGGCGGCGGCAAGGCGATCAGCCGGGCGATGGATCAGGCGGGGATCGAGCCGCGGTTCGTGCAGGGCCGGCGCTACACCGACAAGGCCACGCTCGACATCGTCGAGAAAGTGCTGGCGACCGAGGTCAACCACGACCTCGTGGCCAGGCTCGAGGAGTATGGCGGCCGGGCGATGTCGCTCAACTTTCTCTCCACCAACGTTCTCTTCGGCGAGAAGCTCACGCTCACCGGCCCCGACGGGGAGCCGATCGATCTGGGCAACGTCGGCGAGGTCACGCGGGTCGACCGGCTCACGATCGACAATCTCACCTATGCCGGCCAGGTGCCGGTGATCCCGTCGATGGCCATGGGCCCCGACGGCGAGAAGCTCAACGTCAACGCCGACACGGCCGCCACGGCCGTTGCCGCCGCGATCGGCGCCGAGAAGCTCGTGGTGCTCTCCGATATTCCCGGTGTCTTGCTCGACGTGAACGATCCCGAGAGCCTGATCCATTCGCTCACGGCGGCCGAGGCCCGGCGGCTGATCGCCAACGGCACGATCTCAGCGGGCATGATCCCGAAGATCGAAGGCTGCCTCGACACGCTCGAGCAGGGCGTCAAGAAGATCCACATCATCGACGGTCGCCTGCGGCATTCGCTCCTGCTCGAGATCTACACCACGAGCGGTGTCGGCACCGAACTGGTCCGCGACGACAGCGTGGCCTCCGCCCCCCGTGCCGCCCGCAGCTCCGCCGCCGCCTCCCGCTAGTCGCCCTCTCCCCGGAGACTTTCCCATGGCCACGATCGACGCATCCTCCATCGGCGAGAAGACGCAGGCCGTCATCAACACGTTCAACCGCTACGTGGTGCCAAACTACAAGCGGTTTCCGGTCTGCCTCGTCCGCGGCCAGGGCTCGCGGGTGTGGGATGCCGAGGGCGCGGAGTATCTCGATCTCTTCCCCGGCTGGGGCTGCAACCTGCTCGGTCACTGCCCCGAGCCGATCGTCAGGGCCGTGCAGGAGCAGGTGGCGAAGCTGATCCACGTGCCCAACACCTGGTACACCGAGCCGCAGGGTGAGTGGGCGAAGGCCCTCTCCGAGCGGTCGTTCGGCGGCCAGGCCTTCTTCTGCAATTCCGGCACCGAGGCCAACGAGGCGGCGATCAAGCTCGTGCGGCTCCGCACCGACGGCAAGCGGTACAAGATCATCACGTTCAAGGGCGGCTTCCACGGCCGCACGATGGGGAGCGTGTCGGCGACCGCGCAGCCGAAGTATCACGAGGGCCTCGGGCCGATGGTCGCGGGCTTTCAATATGCCCCCCACGGCGATCTTGAGGCGGTTGAAAAACTGATCGACGACCACACCGGCGGCATCCTCGTCGAGCCGATCCTCGGCGAGGGGGGCGTGGTGCCCGCGCCGGAGGGTTTTCTGCAGGGGCTGCGGCGGATCGCCGACGAGCGCGATCTCCTGCTCGTGTTCGACGAGGTGCAGTGCGGCTGCGGCCGCACGGGCAAGTGGTTCGGCTACCAGCATTTTGGCGTCACGCCCGACGTGATGACGCTCGCCAAGAGCCTCTGCGCCGGCGTCGCCGGCGGTGCGATGCTCACCACGGTCGAGCTGGCCCGGCATCTCCGTCCCGGCATGCATGCGGCCACGTTTGGCGGCAATCCGCTAGCGGCCGCGGCCGGCGTGGCGGCGCTCGAGATGATCGAGAATGAAAACCTGCTCGGCCATGTCGACACGGCGGCCGCGATCTTCCGCGAGCGGCTCGAGGCCCTCAAGGATCGGTGCGACGCGGTGGCCGATGTCCGCGTGATCGGCATGATGATCGGCGTGGAGCTCACGATCGACGGTTCCGCCGTCGTGCAGGCCTGTCTCGAGAAAAACCTGCTCGTCAACTGCACGCAGGGCCGCGTGATCCGCCTGCTGCCGGCGATGAACATCTCCGCGGCCGACGTCCACGAGGGCTGCGACAAGCTCTCCGATGCGATCATCGAGGTTGCCTCGCGCGGGTAGTGTGTTCCGCGCGACATTCCCTCCGGCAACAGCTCATCCCAGAAATCAAAAGTTTCCATGCGTCATATCCTCGTCCCCGAAGACCTGTCCGCCCACGAGATCGAGGCGATCTTCGCGATCTCGAAGGATCTCGAAACGAAATACGCCGCGGGCCTGCGGGATGCGCTCCTGCCGGGCCGCATGCTGGCGCTGGTCTTCGAGAAGCCGAGCCTGCGAACGCGGGTCAGCTTCGAGGCGGCGATGGCCCACCTGGGCGGCTCGAGCGTGTTTCTCGGAGCGGATGCCGGCTTCTCCTCCTCGCGGGAGAGCGTCGCCGACTTCGGCCGCGTGCTCTCCGAGTATGCCGACGCGATCGTCTGCCGTTCGAAGTCGCACGACACGATCTCGGCCCTCGCGGCCGCGGCGAGCGTGCCGGTGATCAACGGGCTTTCCGATTACTGCCATCCCTGCCAGGCGCTGGCCGACATCTACACGTTCAAGCAGCATGTCGGCCGCATCGCCGGCCACACGCTCGCCTTCGTGGGCGATGGCAACAACGTGGCCCGATCGCTGGCGGTGGTCTGCGGCCTGCTCGGCATGCGGTTCGTGCTCGCGGCCCCGCAGGGCTACGAGTTTGATGAGCCGTTCCGCAACCATCTCAAGTCGCTCCTGCCCAACGCCGAAATCGTGGAGACGACCGACGCGGTGGCGGCGGTGAAGGATGCGGCCGTGGTCTACACCGACGTCTGGGCGAGCATGGGCCAGGAGAAGGAGCGGGCCCGGCGGCTCGAGGCCTTCGCTCCCTATCAGGTGAACGAAGCCCTGATGAAGCATTGCCCCGACGCCATCTTCATGCACTGCCTCCCGGCCCGCCGCGGCGAGGAGGTCACCGACGGCGTGATCGACGGCCCGCAGAGCGTGGTCGTCGAGGAGGCCGCCAACCGCATGCACGTGCAGAAGGGCCTCCTCGCCTGGCTCCTAGCGAAGTAGGACAGGCTTCAGCCTGTCAAAAAGTACGGCAGGCTTCAGCCTGTCGGTTTTTCTGACAGGCTTCAGCCTGTCTTCCTCGCCGAGGAAAATTCCCATTCCTCCGGCCGTCGGCAGAGCCCGGCCTTCACCGGATTGAATTTCACGTAATTCACAAACTGTTCGAATTCCTGCGAGTCGCGCACAACCCGATCGTAAGACTCGTTCTGCCAGAAGGCTCCCACCCGACGGAGCACTCGGTTGCAGGCCAGGCCCGAGCGGCCCTTGATCAGGCGCACGATCGCCGATCGCGGCGACAGCCGTCTACTTTCGCCTCCGATCGAGCCGGCATCCCAATGTGGGCCGGGCGTAAAGACGCAGTGAAAGTGGCTCGGCATGATCACGTAGGCATGCAGGGCATAGCGGTCGCCCGCATGCCGCAACAGCTCGTCGCGAACGATCGCCGCCAGCCGCTGATCCTTCAGCCACTGCGAGCCGGCCCCCGAATCCAGCCAGTCTTCACTGATCTCAAACGACTCCGACTGCGCTTGCGACCGCCAGCAAGTCGGCGACACGTCAGTCGGACAGGCGCGGCCGGCCAGTTCCGCTTTTCGTCGGCGAATATTGTGGAGGCCCGCCGCAGGAATGCTTCCGGCCAGACACGCCGTCACGAAATAGGTGCTTCTTTTCAGGTCGTAGTGCGGCAGGTGCCGCCGGCTGAAACTGATCATGGATCTGGCCCTCGCTTTGTAAGTGAACGTGCGTACACTAACCGAGGCGATCAAAAAGATCAAGTGAAGTAGGACAGGCTTTAGCCTGTCAAAGAGAAAAGGGCCAAAAGATCGACAGGCTGAAGCCTGTCCCAATCCTGTTCGGCACGGCGCTTGCTGTCCGGAAAGTAGGACGGGCTTTAGCCTGTCATGGTCTGTCATGAGCCGGCTGGCCGTATTGTTCGCCGGCGGTGACATGCTCGGAGCCGCGGAAA
>JAPLNR010000025.1 GCA_026401035.1 Planctomycetia bacterium
CTCGGCGCTCTGCCGCGCGTAGTCTTCCGTCTGGAGCACCTGCCAGCTGGAGGCCTGGCTTGCCAGCGACAGTTCCTGCGCGCCGCGGGCGATCATGTCGAAGTCTTCGAGTGCCAAGCCCTCGAGCACTTCTGAAGAGTGTGCGAGCTTCGCCCGCATGAACACCGCCACGGCGTCGGGCTTCAGGATGGGCTCCTCGGCGAATCCCCAGCCGAACAGGGCCAGCCCAAGCAGTCCGGCGCAGCCGAGGTGCACCGCTCCACGGATCGTCGGGAGCGGTCTGACCCAACGAGTCCAAGCCCGGTCAGTCCAAGAGCCCCAAGTCTTCGTTGTAGCCTTCCTGGACGACTGCATTTTCGGTCCTTTCATGAGCCTGCATGTGAGCCGCGAAGCATTCATAGCCGCGGCTGGCCTGCTCCCACGTCGCTGGTGAACTATCGCCTGCCGAAAGCAATTTGATCAAGGCGTCGAGTTCGGTAAGCAGGAAGGGGTGCTGTTTCATGATCGCCGCCACGGCCGGGCCGAGCCGCGGCATCCGGGCGATCGACTCCTCAAGAAAGCCTCCCTCCTCTTCCTTCTCGAAGTGGCAGCGGAGGTGTTCCCGCAGCGCATGCAATGCAACCAGAGTCGCGTCGACGCGGCCCTGCGAGACGGCGGCCTTATCAGCAAACGCCGACCGCACAGCCATCATCTGGCAGAAAAGTTCGTGATGCTCGGCCAAGACGTGGCCGAGAATGACAGGGTCGGATCGATCGATCGATGCCATCGCAGGCCTCCGTGTTGTCTTTCAGAACCGCCGGCGTCCACACTGAACCCTAAGACCACTGAACCCTAGGACAATTGAACCATAGGGCCGCGGCGGTGCGCCGGGCCCGCGGGGCGGTGGCGACCGCCACCGCCCCCACGGCGGCGCGGTGGACACTTGGACCATTCACGGTGGAGCGATCATGTCTGACCCAAATCCAATCCAGCCGCCGCGGAAGTTTCAGGCACAGGCCGTGCTCGCCGGCACGGGCATCGATCTGGCAACGCTCGGCGCCACCGATCGCACCGGCGGCGCGCCGCTCGTCGTGGCTTTGGGCAACGCCGGCGAACCGGGTGTGGCGGTGCTCTTTCGCTACGGCGCCGTCGTCTTCTTCGATGCCTCCCCGGCCGCCAAGGAGGCGTATCTTCGGCAGATCGCCCCGCAGGTCCGCCAGCCATTTCCACCGGGCGAGCGGGAGACCGAGGTGCTCGACATCCGGGTCGAGCCAGCCGGCCGGGAAGCGGGCCGCGAGGCTGGCAGGGAGGCGGGCCGGGAAACGATAGAAGGCAACACGCTCGTGCTGGCCGACGCCACGCTCGAGAAGCTGCAGCTCGTGGCCGACATCATGGCCAAGAGCGTGTCGCTGGCCCACCACGAAAAAAATATCGAGCGGCAGTTCGAGCGGATCGAGCCCTTTGCCATGAACCTCGACCACTGGGGCCGCGGCGGCCGTGCGGCCCGGGAGCTGCTGCAGCATCTGGGCGGGGCGCTCCTGGCCGAGCACCGCGTGGTGGCCGGGGCCCGGGTCGACGATTCGCCGGAATTGCTCTGGGATCATCCCGAGCTTGAGCGGCTTTGGGCGCGGCTTCGCGATGAGTTCGAGATTCGCGAGCGGTTCGCGGCGCTGCATGGCAAGCTCAATCTGATCTCGCGAACGGCCGAGACGGCGCTCGACCTGATGCAAAACCGCCGCGCCCTGCGGGTCGAGTGGGCGATCGTGGGCCTGATCGTGTTCGAGATCGTGCTCACCCTCGTGCAGTGGGCGCTGGCCGCGGGCTAGGGGTATAAACAAGTTCCCCGACACCCCCGGAACCAATCCATGCTGCGCCGCTTCGCCCGCTGTTTCCTTCTCGTGCTGGCCGCCGCGGCCTCCACGCCTGCCGTCTTGGCCCAGCAGGTGGCCGTCGAGGAGTTTTCCCTGCCCAACGGCATGCAGTTTCTGCTCGTGCCGCGGAGCGACCAGCCGAATGTCGTCAGCGCCGGCTGGGTGGCGAAGGTGGGGAGCGTCGACGAACGACCGGGCATCACCGGCATCAGTCACTTCTTCGAGCACATGATGTTCAAGGGCACCGACACCATCGGCACCCGCGATCCCGCCAAGGATGCGAAGTATCGGGCCGAGCAGAAGGCGGTCCGCGACGAGATCAACCGGCTGGTCTGGACGAAGCAATATGAGCGTCTGAATCGCGGCGAGATCGACGACGCATGGGATCCCGCCAACGACACCCAGGAGTTGCGCGTGCTCCGCGGCAAGCTCGATGCCCTCATCAAGGCCCAGCAGGGCCGCGGCGTCGGCGGCGCCGAAGCTGCCACGATCGTGAAGGACGAGTTTGACCAGGTCTACACGAAGGCCGGTGGCAGCGGCATGAATGCCTTCACCAGCTACGACCTCACCTGCTACTTCATCACGGTGCCCGCCAACAAGCTCGAGCTCTGGGCCTGGATGGAGAGCGACCGGCTTCACGACAGCGTCTTTCGCGAGTTTTATTCCGAGCGCGACGTCGTGCACGAGGAACGGCGGCTCCGCACCGACAGCACGCCGACGGGCCGCTTCCAGGAGCAGTTCGACGCGATGTTCTGGGCGTCGTGCGGCTATGCGTGGCCGGTGATCGGCTGGCCGAGCGACCTGAACAGCTACACGTTCGAGCAGGCTCAGGATTACTGGAACACCTACTACCGCCCCGGCAATCTCGTCGGCATCGTCGTCGGCGACTTCGATCCGGTGAAGGCGAAGGCCTTCATCACGAAGTATTTCTCGCGGCTCGATTCCGGCACGAAGCCGCCGCCGCCGGTGGTCACGCTGGAGGTCGAGCAACTGGCCGAGCAGCGGATGAATGCCGCAGGAGATTTTCCGCCGGCGATCGAGATCCGCTACCACACCGTGCCCGCGGGCCACGTCGACAGCTACCCGCTCGACATGCTCTCCGAGGTGCTCAATGAACGCACGGGCCGGCTCTACACAGGCCTGGTCGAGGGCCGCGGCATCGCGTCGAGCGCCCGCGCCTCCTCCGACACGCGGAAATACGCCGGACTCTTCGCGTTCGATGCGGAAACCCGGGGCGCGGCCACGCCCGAGCAGCTCGAGGCGGCCTGGTATGAGGAGCTCGCAAAGCTCCAGACGGAGGAGCTGCCGGAGCGGGAATTGCGGAAGGTGAAAAACCGGGTGGCGGCGGGCAACTACCGCCGACTGGAAAACAACATGTCGCTGCTCATCCAGTTGGCCTTCGCCGAGGCGCTGCTCGACTGGCGGGAGATCAACGACGGCCCCAAGAAATACGAGGCCGTCACGGCGGCCGACATCAAGCGGGTGGCGGAAAAGTATTTCGCCCCCACCAACCGCAGCGTGGCCGTCTACCGCCGCCAGTAGGACAGGCTTCAGCCTGTCAACAAAAACTTTCTCTCACCCTACAAGTCAGCCGTAATCAGGAACCCCCGTCCATGAACATGCGTGTGATCGCGATCCTGCTGGCGCTCGGCGTCGTCGGCGTGCTCCTCTTCTCCCCGAAGCGTCGCCCGCCGCAGGACGACAGCCCGACGGCTCTGGCCGCCCCCGCGGCAGCCCCTGCCGCCAAAACCACATCGGCCGCCGCCAACACCGCGGCGGGTATCCCCGCCCGGCCGGAGCAGATCGCTTTTGCGCCGCTGGAGTTCGCGCCGCCCGACCGGGAGACGTTTCGCCGCGTGCTGCCCGACGGCACGGTTGTCTATCTCGCGCCGTCCCACGAATTTCCGCTCGTGAATCTCTCGGTGTCGTTCAAGGGGGCCGCCTCGCTCGATCCCACCGACATGCCGGGCCTCGCCTCGATGACGGCCAGGATGCTCCGCGAGGGGGGCACGCGGAAGCTGCCGGCGGCGGAGTTCGACGAAACGCTCGACTTCCTCGCGACCGAGGTGGGAGTGAGCGCCAACGAAACGTTCACCACTGCCACGATGAACAGCCTGAAGAGCAACTTCGACGAGAGCCTGGCCCTCTTCGTCGACATGCTCCGCACACCTGCCTTCGACGCCCAGCGGCTCGACACGGCAAAGGCCCGCGTGATCGAGGCGCTCAAGCAGCGGAATGACGACGCCTCCTCGATCCTGTCCCGCGAATGGAAGCGGCTCATCTACGGCCCCGAGCACTTCGAGGCGAGCGAGCCCACCGACAAGACGGTGGCCGCGATCTCGAAAGACCGTCTGGCCGCGATGCATCAGCGGATCTATCACCCGGGCAACATGATCGTGTCGGTCTCGGGCGACTTCGACGAGAAGGCGATGCTCGCGAAGCTCGGGCAGGCTTTTTCCGGTTGGGAGCGTGGGGAGGCTGCTCCGGATCCGGTGCCGCCGACGGCCTTACTCGAGCCGGGGCTCTACCACGTGCCCAAGGAGATTCCGCAGGGCAAGGTGGTGATGGGCATGCGGTCGATCACCCGTGACGATCCCGACGCGATCCCGCTCGCGCTGCTCAACGACATCCTCGGCGCCGGCGGCTTCACCAGCCGCATCATGCAGCAGGTCCGCAGCAACGAGGGGCTCGCCTATTCGGCCCGCTCCACACTGCTGCCGAAGGTCGCCTATCCCGGCGACTTCCGCGCGGGCTTTGAGAGCAAGAATCCGACCGTGGCGCTCGCCACGAAGATCGTGATCGACCAGATCAAGGGCGTGCGTGAGGAGCTCGTCACCGAGGAGGAGCTCGAGACGGCCAAGCAGAGCGCGATCGAGACCTTCCCGCGGCAGTTCGAGAGCAAGCCGCAGATGCTGCGGGTGTTCGTCAACGACGAATGGACGAACCGTCCCAAGGACTTCTGGCAGACCTTCCGCGAAAAGGTGAAGGCCGTCACCCGCGAGGATTTGCAGCGGGTGGCGAAAAAGCACCTCGACCCGGAGAAGCTCGCGATTCTTGTCGTCGGCGACTGGGACGAGATCGCCAAGGGCGACCTCGACAAGCGGGCCAGCATGAACGACTTCTTCGGCGGCCGGGTGAAGCACATGCCGCTCCGCGACCCGCTCACGCTCGAGCCGTTGCCCGATACTCCGGCCGCCCCCTGACCGGCATTCGGTGAAAAAGGTGGCTGTCACCTTTTTCACCACAACCTTTTCCGGTGCACGCCGTTCAATTTCTGTCAGGGCACTGGTTCGATCCCTCGAAGGAGATTCCGATGATGCGTGCAACCGGATGGCCGCACACTGCGGCGGCATTGCTGGTGACAGCCCTGA
>JAPLNR010000072.1 GCA_026401035.1 Planctomycetia bacterium
CGCACCGGCTCTCTCGGTGCGCACGCGGGTCGCCCTCGGGCTCCTGCAGGTGCATGCCTCCGTCATCGCCGCCGCCGCGGCCCTCGCGCAGCTCAAGGGGGATGTCTGGTGGGACGGCACCGCGGTCTGGTGGCTGGCCGCGCGAAGCGATTCCCGGCTCGTCGACCTCACGGGCCTCTTCATCCGCTCGGAATACCTGACGAATCTCGTCACCCATGCGATCCCGCTCTTCGAGCTCACCTTCGCGATCGGCCTCTGGTTCGTGCCGCTGCGGCGGGTGCTCGTGCCGGTGTCCTGCATCGCCTGGCCGCTCATCGGCGTTCTGGCCGGCGAGCCTTCCTGGGGCCTTGCCATGGGAGTGCTGGCGGTGGCATTCGTGCGGCGGGGCTAAGGCAGGCCGCAGCGGTCAGGCTCCAACTCCGCCTCGCGAGCGGGCTATACTTCCGGTATGCCCCGCCCCCCTCGCAATCCGTTTTACATCGTTCTGGGCCTCGTGGGATTTCTCTTCACGATCACGGCTTCGAGCTACTGTGTTTCCGTGCTGCGGGGCGTGCGGCCGGAGACGGCTCAGGCCGAGAGACCGCACCTTTTTGAGGTTTTGCTGGATCGGCACGGCACGGCACTGCTCACCGGTCAGCTCGTGGTGCTCGCCGTCGCCACGGTGGGTGCCGTCGCGCTCGACGAATACCACATTCGGAACAAGAAGCCGTGACCACGGCGGCCGCCCGACAGATCGAGGCCCTGCGCGGGCAGATCCGGCATCACGATCGGAAGTATTACGTCGAGGCGCGTCCGGAGATCACCGACCGGGAATATGACCATCTGCTCGAGCAGTTGCGAAAGCTCGAGGAGCAGCACCCCGAGCTCGTGGCCCCGGACAGCCCCACGCAGCGGATCGGCGACGAGCCGGTACCGGAACTCAGGTCGGTGCGGCATCGCGTGCCGATGCTCTCGATCGAAAACACCTACAGCGTCGAGGACCTCGCCGCCTGGGGGCAGCGCGTCGAGAAACTGCTGCAGGGCGGCGGGAAAGTTGACGAGCCGAGCCCGCGCCGGGAGCCGATCCACTGGATTCTGGAACTCAAGATCGACGGCGTGGCCGTGTCGCTCACGTATGAGCGGGGCCTGCTCGTGCTCGCCGCCACCCGCGGCAACGGCGTGGTCGGCGACGACATCACGCACAACGTCCGCACGATCCATGGCGTGCCGCTGAAGCTCGACCTCGACGATCCGCCAGACCTGGTCGAGGTGCGGGGCGAGGTCTACATGACCAACTCCGACCTCGTCGTTCTCAACGAAACGCAGGCCGCGCAGGGGCTCGCCCCCTTCGCCAACACCCGCAACGTGGCCGCCGGCAGCATCCGCCTGCTCGATCCCCGCGAGTGCGCGAAGCGGCCGCTGCGGTTCTTCTGCCACGGGGTGGGCGACGCGACGGGCCTCGGCGCCGCGGCGCAGTCGGAACTGATCGCCTGGGCCGAGCAGGCGGGGCTGCCCGTGGCACCGGGAACGAAAAAATTCCACGCGATCGACGCCCTTGTGGAGCGGGGCACGGAATGGATCGAGGAACTGCATGCACTCGATTTCGAGGTCGACGGCTTCGTGGTGAAGGTCGACCGCTTCGATCAGCAGCAGCGGCTCGGGACGACGGCGAAGAGTCCGCGCTGGGCGATCGCCTGGAAGTTCGAGAAGTTCGAGGCGACGACGAAGCTGGCGGGAATTCGCGTGCAGGTGGGCCGCGGCGGCACCGTCACGCCCGTGGCCGACCTCGAGCCTGTGGAACTTGCCGGCACCGTGGTCCGCCGCGCGAGCCTCCACAATGCCGACGAGGTGGCGCGGAAGGACGTCCGCGTGGGCGACGTGCTGGTCGTCGAGAAGGCCGGCAAGGTGATCCCGCACGTCGTTCGCGTCGAAAAGCATCTTCGCAGGCACAGGCTCGCGGCGTGGGAGCCGCCGACCCACTGCCCGGAGTGCGAGACGCCGCTGGTGCGGGATCCCGAGGGGGTCTTCATCCGCTGCCCCAACGTCGACTGCCCGGCACGGATGCGGGAGCGGCTCAAGTTTTTTGCATCGCGCGGCGCAATGGATATCGAGGGCCTCGGTGACAAGCTCGTCGAGCAGCTCGTGACGACGGGGCTCGTGCGCGACTACGCCGATCTCTACCGGCTCACCGCCGCCGATCTCGAGCCACTCGAGCGGATGGGGAAAAAGTCGGCCGAAGCCCTCGTGAAGCAGATCGCCGCCAGCCGCAAGCAGGGGCTCACGCGGCTGCTCAACGCGCTGGGCATCCGCCACGTGGGGCCGCGGGTGGCGGGTCTGCTCGCGGTTCGCTTCGGCTCGATCGACGCCCTGCGTGAGGCCACGGAGGAGGAACTCGCCGATGTCGAGGAGGTCGGCCCGGTGATCGCGGCCGCCGTGCATGAATGGCTCGCGAGCGACTACGGCAGGCGGGTGGTGGACGGCCTGCGGGAGGCAAGCGTGCGGCTGGAAGCGCTCGACTCGGAGCGGCCCTCGGCCGACGGCCCACTCCTGGGCAAGACGCTCGTCGTCACCGGCACGCTCACGGGCTTCTCGCGGCAGGAGGCGGAGGAGGCGATCCGTCTGGCGGGCGGACGGGCGTCGTCGAGCGTGTCGAAGAAGACCGACTATCTCGTCGCGGGCGAAGAAGCGGGCAGCAAGCTCGAGAAGGCGCAAAAGCTTGGCGTGCCCGTGCTCGACGAACAGGCATTCGCGCAACTGCTGGAAAAGTAGGACAGGCTTCAGCCTGTCGCCGCCTGCTTGGAAGCGGCCTCCAATCCCCTCAGGCGGCAGCCCGGGAGAGGAGCGCGGCGACCGACGCGACGACGCGGTCGACCTCGATGCCCCCCATCGCGACGGTGTCGGTCTTGCGCTGTTCCCATGCCGGCCGCAGCGAGACCGGCGGTTCGACCGCCTGGTGAATCGATCCGTAGGGTCCGTTCCGCTTCGCCGGCACCGGACCGAAGAGTCCGACGCAGGGGGTGCCCACCGCGGCGGCCAGATGGAGGGGGCCGGTATCGCTCGAGATGAAGACCCGCGCGAGGCGGCAGAGTTCGCCGAGATCGGTGAGGCTCGTCTGCGGCGCCAGGATCGCGGCGTTGCCGGCGAGGTTCGCGATCTTTTCGGCGGCCGCCCGCTCCTGGCCGCCACCCCAGACCACGATCGATTGGAGTCCATGCCGCTGGTGGAGCGCACGGGCCACCGCGGCGAACCGTTCCGCCGGCCAGATCTTCGACGGCCAGCCGGCGCCGGGATTGATCATGGCGGGCGCCGCGGTGAACCGCTGCGTGACGAACCACTGCTGCATCCGCGCATGACTCACGGGCCACCGTGGCATGTCGAACGTGGTCCCCGGCTCATGCACGCCGAGAGCCCCGAGCAACTGGCAATGACGATCGACGACGTGCGCTGCCGTCGTGACGACGGGATGCGTGTAGAACCGCCAGGCCTGTTCGCGGGATTCGGGCCGGGCGTAGCCGATCCGCATGCGACTGCCGGAAAGCCAGGTGGGAATCCCGCTCTTGAGCAGTCCCTGGAGATCGATCGTCACGTCGGGAGCGAAGTCGAGCAGTTGGCGCCGCAGCGAACGGACAGCGCCGAGCGACTTGAGCCAGCCGCGCGGCAGCCGAAAGAGGTGGTCGATGGCGGGGTGACCGGCGAGCACGTCGCCGGCGCGGCCCTCGACGACCCAGCCGATCGTCGCCCGCGGAAAGGCCCGCTTGAGCGCCACCGCCGTGGGCACGCCGTGCAGCACGTCGCCGATGGCGGAGAGTTTGACGATGACGATGGAGCGGGGCGCGTTCATGGGGCGGGGATTTTTTCGCGATGCCGCCGGCGAAGCAAGGCCAGTTTCGCGGAAAATCCCCCTCGGCCATGAAAGCCGTGACGACCGCCCTCCGGAAAGTGGGACAGGCTTCAGCCTGTCATGGCCTCGCCTGTGCTGACAACCCGTATTGGTCGCCGGCGGCAGAAGTCTCCTTCGCGCTGCATTTTCTCCGCTGACGACCTACGGAGCTGCTGACCTCAGGAGGTCGAAAATGCAGACGCTCGTCGAGCTTCAGCCGACCGCCTCCCCAGCAAGTGGCTTCACGCAAAACTCGAGCATTCTGCCGGAAAGTAGGGCGGGCTTCAGCCTGTCATGCCGGCGGCTCAGAGCCCGGCGAGCTGGCAGAGCATCGCGTCGGCGACCGTCTGCGGGCAGCTCCAGACGAGATAGAAGAGCGACTCGCGGACGAGCCGTTCGGCGGGGTGGCCCGCCACGAAGCCGGCCCCCTTCGAGGCGGTGAGCGCCGCCTGAGCGGCGCGGATGACGAGGCTGTTGGCGTCGCCGCGGAGGCGGTCGCGGGCTTCCGGGTCGATGCCGTCACTGGCGGCGGTGGCAAGCCGGGCGGAGAGCGCCAGCGTTTCTGCGCGGAGCCCCGCCGCGATCGGGGCGAGTGCGGGCCGGCCGTCGGCTTCGTGGTCGAGCAGCGCGAGTGCGGCGCGGCTGCTGCCGAGGGCCAGGGCCGTGGTCGCCAGGCCGCCGGTCCGCACACCGCCTCCGGCCGGGGCGATCACGTCGGCGGGGCGGACGTTATGAAAGGCCACGCTCGAGGTGCGGCTGCCCGAGAGCGCGAGCATGTCGAGGGGCGGGGCGATGTCGAGGCCCGGAGAATCGGTCGGCACCACGAAAAACAGTTGCGTGCCCCTGTCGGTGACGGCACCGGTCACGATCGTGTCGCAGGCATCGGCTCCGGTCACCCACGGGCAGTTGCCGGTGAGCCGCCAGCCGCTGCCGTCTTGGGTGGCACTGAGGGCCGGCGCGGTCAGGTGGCGGCGGCTTGTCGTGAGGTGCGAGATGCCGACGGTGGTGAACGACTCGCCGCGGGCGAGCGGCGGCAGCCGTACGGCACGAACATTCGGGGCACCGGCGGCGATGATCCGGCAGGCGCTCGCCCATTGCGTGAGGGCAAGCGCGGTCGTCAGGCAACTCGTGGCGATCGCGGTGAGTGCGCCCAAGATCGCGGGCTCGTCGGCCGCCGTGCCGCCGCAGTCGGCGGGCAGGAAGGCGGCGAGCACGCCGGAGCGGGCGAGCAGCGAAAATCCGCCGCTCTGCCAGGGGCCGTCGCGGCTGGTCGCTGCCGAACGCTCGGCGAGTGCTGCACAGAGGGAATCGAGCGCGGCTGCGTCTGGTGGCAACCGATCTGAGGAAATCATGCACGGCATTATGACATCGCCGTGGGCGGGGGTCGAAGCAATCGCGGCGGGCGGCTATACTCCGAACCACTTCTGGCAGGTTTCCCACCATCTCCACATCACGTCCGGAGCGAACATCATGAGCCAGGCCGAAGAAGTCTCCCGCCGATCCCCTGCCAAAACAACGGCCGCTCAGTTGGCCCACCTGGCACCGCCGCGGCTCGATGAGCTGTCGCCGCAAAACCTCTACGACAAGTGCATGGCGCTGGCGAGGAACCTGTGGTGGAGCTGGCACCCGGAGGTGACCAACCTTTTTCGCGAGCTCGACCCGATTCGCTGGCGGCAGCTTGATCACAACCCGATCGCCCTTCTGGCAGAGTTCACCCCCGAGCGGCTCGAGGCCCGGGCGGCCGAACTGGTGCTCTACAGCCGGATCAATCAGGCCTACCGCCGGCTGAAGGAATACCTCGCGGCCGGAACGACCTGGAGCGACGTGAATGCCGGCGTGCTCGGCTCCAAGCCGGTGGTCTACTTCTCGGCAGAGTTTGGCATCCACGAATCGGTGCCGATCTATTCCGGCGGCCTGGGCGTGCTGTCGGGGGACCATATCAAGAGCGCCAGCGGCCTCGGCATCCCGCTGATCGCCGTCGGGCTCTTTTACGATCAGGGCTATTTCAAGCAGCAGCTCGACATCGACGGTTACCAGCACGAGGAATACCTGCAGTCGCGGGTCGAGGTGCTGCCCATCGAGCCAGCGATCGGGTCCGACGGCAAGCCCGTGATGGTGCAGGTCGAGACGCGTTCGGGAACGATCCGCGCCAAGGTCTGGAAGCTGGCCGTCGGCCGCGTGAGCCTCTACCTGCTCGACTCCGACGTCGAGGGCAACACGCCGGAGGATCGCGAACTCACCAGCCGGCTCTACGGCGGCGACACCCGGATCCGCATCCGGCAGGAGATCGTGCTCGGCATCGGCGGCGTGCGGGCGATCCGCGCGCTGGGGATCGTGCCCGGCGTCTATCACCTCAACGAGGGCCATTCCGTCTTCGCCACGCTCGAGGCCATCCGCGGCCGGATGGATCGCGACGGCTATCCGTTCGACGATGCGGTTCGCAAGGTGTCGCGGCAGACCGTCTTTACGACGCACACTCCGGTGCCGGCCGGCCACGACCGCTTCGACAGCGGCCTGATGGAGGAGCATCTCGGGCCGATGCGTGATGCGCTGGGCATCTCGCACGACCATTTGATGGGGCTCGGTCGCGTCGAGCCGCACAACCACAACGAGCCGTTCTGCATGACCGTGCTGGGGCTGAAGATGTCGCGACGGGCCAATGCCGTGAGCGCCCTCCACGGCCATGTCAGCCGCAAGATGTGGTCCGCCCTCTGGCCGTACCGCGTCGAGGAAGAGGTGCCGATCGGCCACATCACCAATGGCGTGCACGTGCCGAGCTGGCTCTCGTGGCAGATGCTGCAGCTCTACGACCGCATCTTCCCGGCCAACTGGTTCCGGCGAATGGGCGAGCCGGACGTCTGGCAGAAGATCCACGAGGTCGATCCGGGCGAACTCTGGGAAACCCATTACGCACTCAAGAACCTGCTGCTGCAGTTCGTCCGCCGCCGTCTGAGCCGGCAGTGCCGGCGCCGCGGCGAGTGCGACGAGGCGGTGGAACTGGCACGGACGGTGCTCGATCCGAACGTGCTCACGATCGGCTTCGCCCGGCGGTTCGCCACCTACAAGCGGGCCGATCTCGTGCTCGGCGAGCTCGACCGTCTGCTCGCGCTCATCAGCGACCGTGATCGGCCGATTCAGATCATCTTCGCCGGCAAGGCGCACCCGGCCGACGAGCCGGGCAAGTCGCTGATTCGCAAGATCGCCAACCTGCGGCACGACCCGCGGACCGCCGGCCGGATCGTGTTTGTCGAGGATTACGACATCAACGTCTGCCGGCATCTCATCCAGGGCGTCGACGTCTGGCTCAACAACCCGCGCCGGCCGCTGGAAGCCTCCGGCACGAGCGGCCAGAAGGTGGTGCTCAACGGCGGCCTCAACTGCTCGATCCTCGACGGCTGGTGGGCCGAGGCCTTCGACGGCCATAACGGCTTCGCGATCGGCCGGGGCGAGACGCATTCCAACGACGAGATCACCGATCGCCGTGATTCCGACGCGCTCTACGAGGTGCTCGAGCAGGAGGTGATCCCGCTCTTCTACGACCGTGACGCCGACGGCCTGCCCCGCGAGTGGATCCGGATGATGAAAAACTCGATCAGTTCGCTGGCCTGGCGGTTCAGCGCTCACCGCATGGTGATGGACTACGCGCGGGCCTGCTACGTGCCGGCCGCGGGCGGTGTGTCGTGCGACATGCATAATCGTTGAAACGGCTTGTCCCAACCCGGCTACGGCTTTCGCGCTGTCGCCGCAAATAGCCCAATCCGGCTTCGGACTACCCGTGCCCCGTCGCCGGACGTTCGCTACGGGCATCCATGCCCTTCGCTCACTCGATGCTGCCCGCGCTTCGCCATCCTGGCTGCGCTTGGCAGCAACGCCGGCTCCTGGGGCACGGGTAGCCCGAAGCCTCCCGAAGGGGGTGAACTGCAGAAAGAGGGAAGGCCCGGGGCTGCCTTCCCTTCAGCACCTGCGACTCCCGATGCTTTCGGCGGAGCTGGTCGGGGGCACGCGCAGAAGCCGGTGAATCTTTGCGACTCACGAGCGATTCGCCGTTGGCCGAGCGGGCCTCCTGTAGCACACCGCAGGTGGGTCGGAGACCTCAAGTCCTCCGTCTGCATGTCACCGCCGGCTCCGAGTGCGGCCCGACACCGCATGCGCTGCAAAAAGAGGAGGCAGACAGGCACTGAGGCCTGTCGTACCGGCAGGTCGCAAACCTGCCCCTGCTTTTTCGAGGAGAGCTATTTTTGTTTACGGCTGAACTCGAGTTCCGCCTTCCAGCGTTCGAGTTGTTTTGCAGCCTCGGCCTCGTCCGCCTTCGTGGCCGCGACTTCCGCGGCAGATGTCTCGATCAGCTTGCGGGCCTCATCGACAGCCTTCTGGGCCGCGGCGGACTGCGACTCGGCGACCTGCATCGCATCGGCTGCGGTCCGCGCCTTTTCAGTTGCCGCTCTCTCCGCGGCAGCGGTCCTTTCGAAGACGGCCGCGGCGGCCTTGAGTCGCTCGTCCAGACGCGGTGGATTCGTGTCGGGCGTACCCACGACCGTGCCGGTGTCGATGTCGAAGGCCGTCAGCGTGCCGCCGAGGTCGCCCGCCAGCAGCCGTCGGCCGTCGCTCGTGGCCGCCACCCGCAGAAAGATCTCGGGCGGCCGGCCGGGCGGCGGCGGATAGTCGCGATCCCGCGTGCCATCGGCCTTCCAGGTTGCCACCTTTTTGTCGCGGCCACCGCTGGCGAGCCGGCCGTCGACAAGCCAGCACACGCTTTGCACGCCGCCGGGGTGCGCCTCCCACTCCTTCATCTTGTCACCGGTCTTCCGGTCCCAGAGACGAATCCGCCCGTCTTCGCTCGCCGTCGCGAGCACCGCGCCGTCGCTCCGCCACGACACGGCCGTGATGCCGCCGCCGTGCCCTTTGAGCACCGCATGCTCCCGCGCGCCCCGCGTCTCCCAGAGAAACGCATTGCCGGCGCGATCGCCGCTGGCGAGGAGCTTGCCGTCGGGGGAAAATTCCACGGCCGTGATCCAGTCGGTATGCCGGCGGATCTCGGCATCGATCCCGCCGTCGGCCGTCCGCACGATCCGCACCACCTTCTGCGGGCCTCCGAGCGCGACGGCCTGCTGGTCGGCCGTGACGTCGGCCGCGAGCACCTGGTCGAACTCGTCGCCCAGTTCCGCGACCCGCGCGGCCGTGGCCACGTCCCACGCGACCACGCGGCCGCTCTTAGCCCCCTGGCCGCCACCCGCCACGAGCAGCTTTGCGTTGCGAGAAAACCGCAGCGTTTTCACGTCGCCCTCTGGAAATGGAAGCACGCCGAGGAATGCGAGGGTGGATGTGTCGTAGAGGAGCACCTGCCGCCGGCCGCCGACCGCGGCGACCGTGCCGTTGGGCGAGGTGGCGAGCGCCGTGATGGCCAACGGCCGGGAGCCATGGGTTTCCACGTCGAGCGCCAGCCGCGGCGGCATCACGGGCGGCCCGTCGGGCACGATCGGCGACTGCAGGTCGAGCGCCAGCGTTGCGGCTGGCTGCTTCGCGATCGGCTTGCCGCCGGCCCTTTCGATCGCCCCGCCCGCGATCCACTTCCGGATCGTGTCGAGCATCTCCTGGGGGATGCGGTCCGACTGCGGCGGCATCTTCGGCTCGGATGCATGGCTCGCGAGTTGCCAGAGATAAGAGCCGTCGGCATCTCCCGGCGCGATGACCTCCCCCGAGGAGCCGCCGGCCAGCGCCTGGCTGTGCGATGTGAGGTCGAGGCCGCCCTGTTTCTTGTCGGCGTTGTGGCAAGAGCAGCACTTCTCACGGAAGATCGGCAGCACGTGCTCTTCGTAGGTCGGGGGCGTGTCGGCCGCGCGGGCGAACGCGTACGACATCGCCCAAAGAGCGACCACGGAGAGCGAGCCCGTCCAGCCCGGCTTGGGGATGGCAAAAATTTCGTCGCGGCGGCCGAACGCTCCGCGAGCGTTCGCCGATCCCCTCGCCTTCACGTGTCGATCGGGGGCAGTCATGACGTCTGGAAAAACTCTCAGTGATTGAAGATGAATTCGGGAGAATTGAGCAGCGCCCAGAAGACGTCTTCGAGCGCCTGCGTGCGGTCCGGCGCGTCGAGCACGGCGACCACCGTCTCGATCCGTTCCCGCTCCGTCGGTCGGCGGCAGTAGCACCGCACGAACAGGTTCTCGACAATTTCGCTGTCGGGCAGGCCGTCCTTGATCCACCGGGCTACGAGGCCCCCCTGCCGGATGCGTTCGTTCGCGGCATCGCCGTTCAGGAGATGCAGGGCCTGCGACAGATTGGGGTCCATCCGCACGGCACAGCTGCAGACATCCTCGCGGGTGGCGCGGCCGAATGTCGTGAGAAAATAGTTCGTCGTCCGCCCGTCGGCCACCTGCACGGCGCGGGCCCCCAATGGCAGGCCCGGAAACTTGTTCTTCGTGCCCGTCACCTCCGCCAGCACGTCGAGCAGCACCTCGGCGCGGACTCGCCGCACGGCCGCGTGCGAGAAATTCGTATCGTCGAGCCGGTTGGTGTCGTTGAGGTCGCACGACCGCTGATAGGTCTGCGAGAGAACGATGTCGCGGACGAGCTGCCTGAAGTTCCAGCCCGACGCGGCCAGCCGCCGGCCGAGCTCGGCGAGCAAGGGGCCATTGGAGGGCGGGTTGCTCACCCGCGCGTCGTCCGGCTCGTGCACGATGCCGCGGCCGAAGAAGTGCGTCCAGGCCACGTTCGCCACGTGTTTGGCGAAATAGGGATTGTCGGGAGCCGTTATCCAGGCCGCGAGCGCCTCGCGGCGGTCGCGGTCGGTCACCTTCGGCACCGCCCCGCCAAGAAACTTCGGTGGCACGGTGGCCCCCGTCACCGGATGCTTCATGTCGCCCGAGCCCGAGTCGTAGACGATGGTTTCCCGCGGGTCGGCCCCGCGCTTGCGGGCGATCTGCTTGAAGAAGGCGGCGAAGCCGTAATAGTCGTCCATCGTCCAGCGGTCGAACGGATGGTTGTGGCACTGGGCGCACTGGATCCGCATGCCGAGGAAGGCCTGGGCCACGTTTTCGGAGAGCTTGAGCGTGTCGCGCTCGAGCTGGAAATAGTTGGTGGGCGGATGTTCGAATGTGCCGCCCGACGCCGTGATCAGGTCGCGAATCATTTGGTCGACGGGCACGTTGGCGGCGATCTTCCGGTCGAGCCACTGGTGGTAGAGATTCGCCCCCTTCGGGCTGACATCGTTGCCGCTGGAGCGAATCTGGAGGATCTCAGCCCAACGCATCACCCAGAGCTCGACGAACTCCTTCCGCGTGAGGAGTTCATCGACGAGGCGGGCCCGCTTGTCGGGCGCGGTGTCGGCGAGAAAGCCGGCCCGCTCCTCCGGCGTCGGCACGAGGCCGACGAGATCGACCGTGGCGCGGCGGAGAAATGCCTCGTCATCGCAGAGACCGCTGGGGGCGATCCGCAGCTGCGCGAGCTTCTTGTCGACCAGATCATCGATCCAGCGGGATTCCGTCGCCGCCGCCGTCGCGTCCGCCGCGGCTGGAAACGTGAACGGCAGGTCTTTCGGAATCACGACCAGTGGCGTGCCGACGGTGATCGTGTCGTAGCGGGCCATGATGAAGGCCTCGCCGCGGCTACCGCTGGTGACGACGCCAGCGGGCGATACCTTGGCCGTGGGATCGTTGTTGGAGCCATACCAGCAGAGGTCGGTGACGTCGCGGTCGGTGCCGTCGGCAAACCGAGCCACGGCGACGAGCGGCTGGACGAGGCCGCTGCCGGCGAGCAGGGCCGTGGAGGGATACAGATCGAGGGCGACGAGTTGCAGCGGCGGAAGCGGATCGTCCAGGCCGCCGGCCGCGATCCAGCGGACGAGCGTCTGCGCGAGGCCACTGTCGGCCTCGAACCGCTTGCCGCCGGTGTGTGGCACGCTGCCGAGCGCCTTCTGCACGAGCAGGCTGCCGGCGGGATCACCCGGATCGATGCGACGTCCGGGGAATTCACGCGTGATCCGCTGGTAGTCGCCCGCGGGATCGAAGCCGAAGAGCGAAAGCCGGAAACCGTCCTTGCCGCGGGCGGCGCCGTGGCAGCTGCCCATGTTGCAGCCGGCCCGGGCGAAGACCGGCATCACGTCGAGCCGAAACGAGAGCGGCGGCTCCGACGATGCGGAGACGACCTTGAGCGGAATCTCCCGCACATGGCCGGCATGCTCGACGCGGATTTTCCCCACGCCGTCGGCCAGCGGCCGCAGGCTGTTCGTGTCGATGGCGACGAGCCGAGCGTCGGAGGGCGTGAACGCGGCGGCCGCCGTGACGTCTTCCGTGCGGCCGTCGGCATACACCGCCTGCACGATCAGCCACTGCCGATCGCGGGCTGAGTCGAGCTGCACCTGCGGCGGATAGACCTCGATGGCAACGGGCTCGTCGGCATGGGCATTCGCGAGAGTGAGGAAGAGGAACAGCGAGATCGAAATGGAGATCGAGCGAACAAGATTCCTCATGACCCGCCCTCCTTCGCGGCCGGCGGCGGGAGGGGCTTGTCGATCCGGAGCGACGTGGCGGGCGTCTGGTGCACCACGCTGGCCGTGCCCACGGGAACCTCGATCCGGCAGAAGATGTTTTCGTGCCTGCCCACGGGAGCATCGGCGGCGACCGTCACGGCAAACTCGAGCGACTCGTCGCCGGCCTTGAGTTCGAGCGCCGGCGCCTGCGTGTTCGTGGGCAGGCCGATGAGCGTCGCCTTGGCGGTGCCCGTGAAGGCGGCCGGGCGGGTGGCCTTGAACGTGAGCTTCGTTTCATGCCCCTGTTCCACCATCGCCTTCTCCGCCGCCAGTTCGACGAGCGGCTCGCTGACCGTGAGCGTGACGGGCCGGCTGGCGATCCAGCTGCCACGGCCGGCCCGCCTGGCCTGCTGCCGTTCTTTCTTTCCGTTGGGTTTCTTGGTGTCAGAGTTTTTGCTGTCGGGCTTCTTCTCCGCGGCTGGGATCAGGCTGGCCGCGACGGCGATCTGCCACTCCCGCATCGGCGCGTCGGCTGCGGCATTGATCGGAAACAGGATCTCCGTCTCGCCTTCCTTCACGTCCACGGTCGAGGCTCCGATTCCCGGCGGCTTGAACGGCAGTTCGAGCCGCACCTTGCCGTCGAAGTCTTCCGCGCGGTGCACCTTCACCTTCAATTCAAGAACGCCCCGCCGCACGATCGGCACGGCCGGTGGCACGAGTTCGATCGACACCGGCGCTTCCTCCACCACCGCCACGGCGAGGCGGTCGCCGAGCGCGGTGCGGTAGGTCGTGCGGTTGGGCTCGCCGTAGATCGTGTCCGTTTCCTGCCGCAGTCCGCCGATCTGTTTGGCCGCGTCGCCGGCGCCGCTCATGACCCGCACCGTGGCGAGCGCCGTGCCCGCCGGCGCGTCGGGGGCCGCCTCGAAGACCACGAGGCCGCCGGGGGCAGGCTCGCCAAGGAGTGGCGATAATGCCGTGACACCCGCCGGCAGGTCGGCGAAAACGAGCTGCACCGGATCGCCGCAGTTGATGCGGGTGGCGTTGAAAAACAGGGCCATGCGATTGCCGCGGGGTACGGCGACGACGAGCCGCTGCTGGGTTTTCGTCTGTGCCGGCGGCACGGAGACCGTGACCTGCGGCAAGACTTGCTCGACATCGATCCAGTAGATGAAGTCGGGCCCGCCGCGATGTTGAAAATCATTCACGCGGAGCAGAAACGCCGCCTCTTCCGGCACCGTTACCTGCACGACGCTGTCGGGCCCGTCGGCATCGTCGTTGCCGGTGATCTTCTCCCGCTTGTCGTTGTCGCGATGGGCATTGAGCACGAGATCGACCGGCGACCCGAGCCGCCGGCCCCAGCCGCTCACCCGCCAGGTGCTGCCCTTTGGGGCCTCGACGCGAATCCAGTCGATATCGTCGGAGGCATCGATGCGACCGATGATCGCGGTGGGCGCGGTTGCCCGAGCCGCTGCGGCCGGCTCGTTGCTCGGCTCGGCCACGATCGCGACGGGGGCCGCGGTGACGCGAAAGGGAACGGCCAGCGGCGACGGCTGTTCGCCCCCGCCACGCACGGGCCGCACGCGGGCGAGGCCGTCGAGTTCGGCTGCCGGCAGGATCACCTGCTGACGGAACGGCCCGGCCGGATCGCCGATCCATTCGACATCGAGCGTCGCTCCCGGCGGCCCGCCGGGTGGCCAGGCGACATGCGGGATCGGAAAGTTGCCGACGTGCAGAAGATAGACGCCGTTGCCGCCGCCGTAGGCCGTCTCCCGCACCCGCAGGAAATAGTCTCCTTCCCGCCCCACCGTGACCGCGATCGCGGCGTCTTGGGCGAGCAGCGGATGGTCGTCGCAGGCGGCGACGACGAAGCCCTCGGCGTCGAGGAGTTCGAGGTGCGGATCGAGCATCTGTTGATCGAGCCGGACGGCCTCGACCACCGCACTGATTCGGCCGCCGGCGGGCAGATGGATCCGGAAGGTGTCGACGTCTTCGTTTCGCAGCGTGCCCCACACCGCCTGCCCGGCCGCGATCGGCTGCGCGGATTCGGGGGCATCGTTCGGCTCCTGTTCCTCAAGTTGATCGGAGAGATGAACGTGGAACATCCGCAGGTCGGACAGCCCTTCGGCCGTCCGCAGCCGCAGCCGCTGCGGTCCGGGGGGGCAGTCGGCCGGAATCCGCAGCGTGGCTGTCACGACGTTGTTCTCGCCGGTCAGTGCTGCGACGCTGATCCGACCCGCCTCGAAGAAGAGCTCCTGCGGCTCGTCGAGCTCCGTGCCCGTGATCCGAATCTCGACCTCGGCGCCCTGCTTCCCACCGGGCGGCTCGATCCGCTCGAGCGCCGGTGCCGCGATCGTGACGCTGCCGTAGCAAACAAGTAGACCAAGGCAGGCAAGCAGGCCAAGGCAGGCAGGCAGGCCAGTGACGATGCGGCGCATGAAAGAGGAGTCGGGAGTCATTGCCGGGCAAGACCCTTTCAGGCGAGCAGGTCCCGCCGAACCTTGCCCCCGTCGACGATCTCCACCGGCCGGTTTCCCGGAGCCACGAGCTCCTTGTCGGCCACGATGCCCAGGCAGTGATAGACCGTGGTCGCCAGATCCTCGACCGACAGGGGAGCATCGGCGGGCTCGGCGGCGATCGCGTCGGACGCGCCGTAGACGAGGCCCTTTTTCACGCCGCCGCCGGCGAGCAGGATGGAAAAGACTTTCGGCCAGTGGTCGCGGCCGGCGTCCTTGTTGATCTTCGGCGTGCGGCCGAATTCACTCGACACCATCACGAGCGTCGAGTCGAGCAGCCCGCGCTCTTCGAGGTCGCGGATGAGGGCCGCATAGGCCTGATCAAACGGCGGCAGCGTCTTCGCAATGCCGTCGGTGATCTTCTGGTGCATGTCCCAGCCGCCATAGTTGAGCGAGACGAGCCGCACACCCGACTCGACGAGTCGCCGGGCCAGCAGCATCCGCTGGCCGGCCTCGTTCCGCCCGTAGGCGTCGCGGGTCGCGGCCGACTCGGCCTGGATGTCGAAGGCGGCCCGCGCCCGGTCGGAACTGACGAGGTCGTAGGCCCGGCGATAAAACTCATCCATCGCCTCGAGGTTCTCGCTCTCCTCGAGCTGCTGAAAGTGCCGGCCCACGATGTCGCGCAGCCGCTGCCGCGTGGCAAACCGCCGGGCATCGACACCGCCGGGCAGCGCGAGATCCCGCACGGTGAAGTTGGGGCTCGCCGGATCGGCGCCGATCGTGAACGGCCCGAAGGCACTCCCGAGGTAGCCCGCGCCGGCATCGGGGGCCGGCAGGTTTGGGAGGCAGACATACGGCGGCAGGCTCTCGCGGGGCCCGAGTTCGTGCGACACCACGCTGCCAAAACTCGGGAACGTGAGCGCGGGGCTTGGCCGATACCCCGTGAACATGTTGTGCGTGCCCCGCTCGTGGGCCGCCTCGCCGTGGGTCATCGAGCGGACGACCGTGATCCGGTCGGCGATCTGCGCGGTCTGCACGAGCTTCTCGTTGAAGTGCACGCCTGACAGGCTTGTCGGGATCGTGCCCATGTCGCCGCGGTATTCCAGCGGCGCGAGCGGCTTGGGATCAAACGTCTCCTGCTGCGCCCAGCCGCCGGGGAGCCAGATGTGGATCACGCTCTGGGCGGTGCCCGAGAAATGGGCGAACGACTTGGTGTCGCCGCGGGCCGCCTGCTGACGGAGCAGCCCGCCGAGTGAGAGGCCGAGGCCGGAGGCCGCTCCAACCTGGAGAAAATCCCGCCGCGAACCACTGCCGGACGCCGCGAACATGGGAAGACCTCCCGGGGGGGTGCCGTCACGGGAAAGATTTTACAGTGGCGACGCGGGACGGGCTAGGTTTGGGAGATGGGGGCAAAGATTACGGCCTCAAGGCCCCCCTATTCGTCGAACGTGCGCTTGCCACGCAGCAGGTGGTGGTAATGCTGGGCGAAGCGGTGGGCCTCGTCGCGGACATATTCCAGGAGCCGCAGGGAGTAGGAGTCGCGGGAGAGCCGCAGCGGCTCGCTCCTGCCCGGCAGGAAGACCTCCTCCTCGCGCTTGGCCAGCGAGATGATGCACGGCGGCTCGATGCCGAGTGATTCGACGGCGTCGAGCGCCGCCGACAGCTGCCCCTTGCCGCCGTCCACCAGGAAGATGTCGGGCAGCGAACCACCCTCGCGAGCGAGCCGCGCGAACCGTCGCGACACCACCTCGTGGATGCTCTTGAAATCGTCGATCCCGTCGACCGTCTTGATGCGATACCGCTTGTAGCCCGGCTTGAATGGCAGGCCATCGATGAACTGCACGAGGCTGGCCACCGTTTCGTTGCCATGCAGGTGGGCGATGTCGACGCCCTCAATCACCCGCGGCGGCTTCTTCAGGCCGAGCACCTTCTCGAGGCCCGCGAGCCCCTTCTTCGGATCGACGAGAAACACCTCCGGCTGGACGTTCTCCTCCAGGTCGCCACGGTCACCGAGCGTTTCGAGCAGCCGGATCTCATCCCGCAGCCGGGCTGCCTTCTCGAACTCGAGTTTGCCCGAGGCCGCGAGCATGTCCTGCTTCATCTCCTCGAGGAGCCGTTTCTTGCCCCCCTCGAGAAACGTCTTCAGCCGGTTGATGTCCTTGCGATACTCCTCCTTCGAGATCCGCAGGTTGCAGGGGGCCGTGCACTGGTCGATCGACGCGAGCAGGCAAGGGCGAAACCACCGCCACTGCTCGTCGTCGGCATCGATGTCGAGCGTGCAGGTGCGAAACTTGAAAATCCGCTGCAGCACCACGATCGCACCCCGCAGGCTGCCGGCGCTCGTGAACGGTCCGTAGAGCTTCACGCCCTTCTGCCGGGGCGTGCGAGTGAACTCGACCCTGGGGAAATCCTCGTGGGTCGTAATCTGCAGATAGGGAAACGTCTTGTCGTCCTTGAGGTCGGAGTTGAACCGCGGCTGCACGTCCTTCACGAGCCGGCTCTCGAGCAGGAGCGCGTCGACCTCGCTCTCGGCCTCCAGGTAATCGATGTCGCGGATCTCCTGCACGAGATCGGCCGTGCGGCGGTCGAGTTCGGCGGCCTTCAGGAAATAGCTCCCCGCCCGCGACCGCAGGTTTTTCGCCTTGCCGACGTAGATCACGCGGCCGGCGGCATCCTTCATGAGATAGACGCCCGGCGTCTGGGGAAACGTCTTCACCTTCTCCGCGGCAGCCGAACGATCGAGGCTCCCCGTCGCGTGGTCGGTGTCGGCGGGAGTGGTTTCGGCCCGCGGGTCGGCTTCAGCGCTCATGGCATCGATTGTACCGATGGAGCCTGGGGGCCGCTTCATTCACAAGCGGTCTGCCACCCGCATTGGTCGCCGGCGGCAGAAGTCTCCTTCACGCTGAAATCTCTCCTTTGACGACCTACGGAGCTGCTGACCCCAGAAGGTCGAGATTTCAGACGTTCGTCGAGCTTCCGCCGACCGGCTCCTCAGTATCGGGAGGTGGAAAAGGCAAATGGTGGCTGTCACCTTTTTCGCTGCATCACACTCCCGCGAGGGCGCGGAGGTCTTTCTCGAGCGCGTCGAGCCGCTGGGTGAGCGACTGCTTCACGGCCGGGAGCTGGGCGTTGGTGCAGGGGGGGGCGGCGGCGAACAGATAAAACTTGATCTTTGGCTCGGTGCCGGAGGGCCGCGCCGCGACCGCGTTGCCGAGCGCGGGAAAGTGGCCGGGCGTGCCGGAGCCGGCGTCGGGCAGGCCCGCGAGGTCGAAGATCACGAGATCCCCTTGGGCGCCCGTGAACGCGACGGGCTCTGTGGTTGGAGTAAATGTCGTAAGGCCGCCGTAATCACGGACGCGGACGACGTCGAGGCCGCCGAGTTGCGCCGGCGGCTTCGCCCGCAGCGCCGCCATGATGTCCCGCATCCGGTCCATGCCCGCGGCGCCCGGGAGCGTGATCGCCACCTGCCGCTCGAGGTGGCAGCCGTGCAGGCAGAAAAGCTCGTCGAGTTTTTCGTGGAGTGTCTTGCCCTGGGTCTTCAGGGCGGCTGCCAGTTCCGAAATCAGCAGGGCGGCCACGCTCGCGTCTTTGTCGCGAACATGCGTGCCGGCGAGGTAGCCGTGCGACTCCTCGCAGCCAAACGCAAACCGCTCGGGGCCGATCCGGTCGATTGCCTGCCCGATCCACTTGAAGCCCACCTGCAGGTCGTCGACCACGGCCGCGGCATATCCCGCGGCGATTCGTCGCACCAGGCCGGTGGTGACGAGCGTGGTCACGGCGGTGTCCGTGGGCTTCAGCACACCGCGGGCCTGGCGGCTCGAAAACACCCAGTCGACGAGGAGCCCGCCGATCTGATTGCCCGTGAAGGTTTTCCATGGGCTGCCCGGCTGAGCCGTGAGCGGCGCCGCGGCGCCGAGCCGGTCGCAATCGGGATCGCTCGCGAGCACGAGGTCGTCGCCCCGGGCCTTGGCCTCGTCGATCGGCCCGCCGAGCACGGCCGGATTCTCGGGGTTCGCCACGTGGCCCGGCACGTTGGGGAAGTCGCCGTCGGGTTTTTCCTGCGGTCCGTAGAGGCGGAGTTTCTTGAACCCGGCGCCGTCCAAGACCGGCACGACGGCGCTAGCGCCCACGCCGTGCAGCGGCGTGTAAAGAATGGAGACATCCCGCGGACCGGGCGTGGCTTGTTTCAGCACCGCGGCAACGAACGCCGGATCGATCTCCTGTTCGACGAACTGCACGCGGCCTGCTGCCACGCCGGCCTCGAAGGGCTCCCGCCGCACCTGGTCGACCGTCATCACGCGGTCGATGATCCCCTTGTCGTGCGGCGGCAACACCTGCACGCCGCCGGCCCAGTAGACCTTCACGGCATTGTCGCTCGGCGGATTGTGGCTGGCCGTCACCATGATGCCGCAGGTGCTGCCCGTGTGCCGCACGGCGTAGGAGAGCTCTGGCGTGCTGCGGAACCCGCGCAGGAAAAAGATCTTGAAGCCCGCCGCCAGCAGCACCTCGGCGCAGAGTTTCGCGAAGTGCTCGGAGCGGTGCCGCGTGTCGTAGGCGATGGCGCAGGAGGGCGTCGCGGCCGACTCGAGCACACCGGCGGGGAGGCTGCGGATGTAATCGGCCAGGCCCTGGGCGCTCTCGCCGATCGTGCGGTCGTTGATCGCGTTGGATCCGACCGGGTACATCTTCCCGCGGCGGCCGCCGGTGCCGAACGGAATCACGGTCCAGTAGGCGTCGTCGAGTTCCTTCCAGAGACCGCGGTCGATCTGCGCGGCGAGTTCTCCCGCAAAGTCGGCATAGCGGGGCTGTGTGAGCCAGTCGCGCATCGTGCGGGCGGAGTGGTCGGTGAGCGTGCCGGCGGCGTGGGCCGCGGCGATCGCGTCGAGGCGGCGGGAAAGGTCGGGGGACGGCGTCTGCATCGAAAAGGGCTCCGTGAGATGGGCGAATCCGCGGTGGAGTTTTATACTCTCCCCCCTATGGCGGACACATTGATCGTGAGCGTGTCGGGATTACGCGGTGTCGTGGGCACGAGCCTCACACCCGACGTGGCGGTGCGGTATGCCGCGGCGTTTGCCGACACGCTGCCCCCCGGCCCGATCGTGATCGGCCGCGACGGCCGCACGAGCGGCCCCATGCTGGCGGCCGCGATCTCCAACTATCTGACCGGGATCGGCCGCGACGTGATCGACTGCGGCGTGGCGGCCACGCCCACCGTCGGGATCGTGGTTCGCGACGAAATCGCGGCCGGCGGCATCCAGATCTCGGCCAGCCACAATCCCGCGGCCTACAACGGCATGAAACTCTTCTCCCGCGCGGGCCGCGTGCTCTCGGCAGCCGCCGGCAAGAAGGTGCTCGAACGATTTCAGGCCATCGCCCCGAGCGACGAAACGCGGCCGCTGGCCGAGACCGTCGGGGATGTCCGGGAAGTGGACGGCACGGCCGCGCACGTGCGTCTCGTCGCGGCGACCGTGGATGTCGCGGCGATCCGCCGCCACCGGCCGCGGGTCTGGCTCGACAGCGGGCATGGCGCGGGGAGCCGCGTGGCCGTGCCGCTCCTCGAGCATCTCGGGTGTGAGATGGTGATCGAAGGGGGCGAGCCCGACGGGCTGTTCGAGCATCTGCCGGAGCCGACGGCCGAAAACCTCGCCGGCATGCTGCCGCGAATTGCCGCCGCGAAGGCCGATGTCGGCTTCTTCCAGGATCCCGACGCCGACCGGCTCGCGATCGCCACGGCCGACGGCCGCTACATCGGTGAGGAGGCGACGGTCGCGCTGGCGGTCGAAGGCGTGCGCGCCAAGCGGCCGGGGCCGATCGTCGTGAACTGCTCGACGAGCGGCATGGCCGCCGCGATCGCGGCCCGTCATGGCGTGGCCTGCCATATCTCGGCGGTGGGCGAGGCGAATGTCGTCGAAAAGATGAACGATACGGCCGCCGTGCTCGGCGGCGAGGGGAATGGCGGCGTGATCGATCCGCGGGTGGTGCTCGTCCGCGACAGCTTCGTGGCGATGGCGCTGGTGCTCGAGCGGATGTGTGCCGGCGAAGCGCTCACGAGCATCGATGCCCTGGCCCGCGCGCTGCCGCAATTCGTGATGAAGAAGACGAAGGTCGATCTCTCTCCGGAGATCCGCGGTCCGGCGCTTGCCGAGGCCCTCGTGCGGATCGAAAAAGCTTTTCCGGAGGCGAAGCCCGACCGGCTCGACGGCCTGCGGCTCGACTGGCCCGGCGGCTGGCTGCTCGTGCGGAGCAGCAACACCGAACCGATCGTGCGGCTCGTCGCCGAAGACCGCGACGCGGCGAAGGTCGACGAAGCCCTGGCCCGCGCGGCGTCGGCACTGCTTCAGTAGGACAGGCTTCAGCCTGTCGAATACATCGAAAGGCTTCAGCCTGTCGATGTGGGTGACAGGCTGAAGCCTGTCCTACTTTTCGACTTTGGGCAGGACTGCGGGATCGGCCGACACGATGAAAATCTGGTTGTGCGGTGCGGCCGCCGGCAGCCGCCGCATGAACGCGATCCGGCGGCCGTCGGGAGAGAAGACGACCGCCTCCGGCAGCGGGTCCGCGCCGTCCGCGCGGCGGTCCGTGAGGCGATGCGACCTTCCCGTCTGCACGTCGACCGTCATCACGCTGCCGTCGGCGGCGTAGGCGATGCAACTGCCGTCGGGGCTCCATGTGAAGGCGCTGGCGACGTTCCACGGATCGCGGGTCACCTGCTGGGCCGCGCCGCCCCAGGGGTTCACGGTGAAGAGTTGCACGACGCCGTCGTCGTCGCGCATGAGAAACGCGATCCGGGCGCCGTCGGGACTCGACCGCAGCCAGTGCCGCGGTCCCTGGATGCCCGGATGTTTGCGGCTCGCGGTGAACGTGAGCCGCCGCTGCACCACGCCCCGCGGCGGGCAGGGGCGGCGGGTGGCCGTGCCCGCAAGCGGTCCGGTGCTGGGTTCCGTGAACGCCGTCGGATCGTCGGGCAGGTCAACGATGAAGACCTCGCTGATGGTCTCGCCATGGGCCGTCCTGACGAGCCCCTGACAGGCAAGGGCATACCGCTGCCGCGAGCCGTCCGGGCGGCGATAGC
This sequence comes from Planctomycetia bacterium, assembly GCA_026401035.1. GTDB lineage: Bacteria > Planctomycetota > Planctomycetia > Pirellulales > UBA1268 > RGVT01. The sequence continues at coordinate 21,852 of JAPLNR010000072.1, forward strand.
CCGCGGTGCCGATCCACGCTTCCTCGAACGCCTTCGAGATCTCCTCACTGCCAGGCCGCGGCGCGTCGTGGAGCGTCGTGACGAGCACCGTGAACGCCGCGCCGTCGTGGTTCCGCGGATGAGTCGCGGGCACCCGCACGGGCTTGCCGCACACGCTGACCCCCACTCCGCGCAGGTTGGCCTGCGGACAGTCGCTGCCGGCCGCGGCGGCCGCCACTGCCGCGCCGAGCACCGCGTCTTCGTACGTAAAGCTCACGAGGCGGCCGTCGCCGCTGAAGGTGTGCACGTGGCTGCCACCCCGCAACGCGCCGGGCGTGAACGGTGCCAGGAGGTCGCGGGCGTCGAGATTTTCTGCGACACCCGGCCGGGAGCACTGCACGACAACGCCCTGCCGGTGGGCCGGGCCGTACTGCCAGTCGGGCGTGGGGTTCTCGGGCCCGAGAATGAACACGCTGCGGTCATCGACTGGGCTCGCCGTCACCACGCCACAGCACGCGCCGTTCCGGGCTGCATAGAGCACCTCGACACGGCCAGTCGTCGCTTCGACCCGCTCGATCCGCACACCGTCGAAGACCGAGCCGTCAGCACCGGACCGCGTGTCGTAGACGATCCACCGCGAGTCGGCCGACCACGCAAATGCGTTGGTCAGCATGTGGCCGTGCGGTGCGGTCGTGAGTTGTTGCTCGCCCATCCGTGGATCATCAGTTGCCCGTGAGGCCGTGAGCCCAAGCCGGTTCCGCAAGGCCAGGCTCTCCGGATCAACCACCGAACGCTGCGACAAGAGTGTAGGGAAGTTCTTCACGCTGTGGAACGCGGGCGGCCGGTCTCAAACGCCAGAACGTATGTCGGGGGCTGGCGAACACATGGCTGCAGGCACGGAAGCAGGTTATAGATGGTGTATGGCAGCGTCTTTCGCAATCCATGATTGGACTGCCCCGGCCTGGGCGACCAGGCACGGCCGTGTCGTCGTGCTCTGCCTGGCCGGCCTGCTGTTGGCGGCGTTCCCCTGCCAGGCCGATCCCGCGGCCGACGACACGTTTTCCCCAGAGCAGATCGCGTTTTTCGAGGCGAAGATTCGCCCGATCTTCGTCGAGCATTGCTGGAAATGCCACACCGACGACGAGCAGGGAAACCTGCGGCTCGACTCGCGTGACGCGGCCCTTGTCGGAGGCGACTCCGGGCCGGCGCTGGTGCCCGGTGATGCCGCGGCCAGCTTACTGGTCAAGGCAGTTGGCTATGCCGACCCGGCCTACCAGATGCCCCCCTCGGGCAAACTGCCCGCTGCCGCCGTGGCGGCGATCGAAGAGTGGGTTGCGCTCGGTGCGCCGTATCCGGGGGCAACGAAGTCGGCCGGCGCCGGCGCGGTGCGGCGGGGTGAATTCACGGTCAGCGACGACGACCGCGAGCACTGGTCGTATCGTCCGGTCGAGCGACCGTCGGTGCCGGCCACCGCGGGCACGGCGGGCACGGCGGCCATTGATGCGTTTCTCGACCAGAAGCTGACCGCCCGGAAACTCGCGGCGAATCCCGAGGCCACGCCACGGGAACTCGTCCGTCGGGCCTGGTTCGATCTCGTGGGTCTACCGCCGCCGATCGAGGAAGTAACGGCCTTCGAGAGGGATCCCTCCGCTGCCGCCTGGCAGGCGCTCGTGGAACGGCTGCTCGCGATGCCCGCCTACGGCGAGCGCTGGGGACGGCACTGGCTCGACGTCGTGCGGTTTGCCCAGACCAATGGTTACGAGCGCGACCACGAGAAGCCCTTTGCCTGGCGCTACCGCGACTGGGTGATCGACGCCTTCAACGCCGACCTGCCGTACGACCAGTTCGTGCGGCAGCAGATTGCGGGCGATCTCCTGGAGCCGCGGAACGACTCGGCCCGGATTGCCTCCGGCTTCTGGCACCTGGGGACGTGGGACGACGAACCCGACGACGGCCGGCTCGCCCGATACGACGAACTCGACGACATGCTCGCGACCGTTGGCCAGGGCTTCCTCGGGAGCACGATCAACTGCGCGCGGTGTCACGACCACAAGTTCGACCCAGTCGGGCAGGCCGATTACTACAAGATGCTCGGCATGATCCAGTCGGTCCGCCGGTACAGCCCCCGGTATGGCGTCGAAAAGAAGAAGAAGGGAAAGAACAAGGAAAAGGCGGAGGCTGACGTTCAGGCGGAGGCCGCCAAGCCGTCGGAAAAGCAGCCTGAGAAAGAGGAGGAGCAAGAGGAAATCGTCGAGATCGACGCTGCCGCCTTCGTGAAACTCTCGCAGCCAGGCGAGTGGGCGCTCGCCGCGGTCGATGACAAGCGGGCTCCAGCGCAGGCGCACGTCCTCATCCGCGGCAATCCCGCGACACCGGGGGCCGCAGTCGATCCCGGTATTCCCGCCGTCTTCACCGGCCGCGTGCCCGATGCGCAACTGGCGGGATTCACCGGCCGACGAGCGCTTGCGGAGTGGATTGCCAGCCCGGCCAATCCCTTGACGGCCCGCGTGATGGCGAATCGCATCTGGCTTCACCATTTTGGCCGTGGCCTCGTGCCCACCCCCAACGATTTCGGCTTTGCGGGCGTGCCTCCCCTGCACGAGGAACTGCTCGACTGGCTCGCGGCCGAATTCATGGAGCACGGCTGGAGCGTCAAGCACCTCCACCGCGTGATCATGAACTCGCAGGCCTATCGCCGCAGTTCGAACGCCGATCGTGTTGAGTGCCTCGCCACCGACGATGGGAACGACCTCTACTGGCGGCAGAACCGCCGTCGGCTCGAGGCCGAGGCGATCCGCGATGCCTTTCTCACCACGGCGGGCACGCTGCACCCGCAGGCCGGTGGCCGCGGTTTTTTTTCCACGCTGGGCCGCGACTGCCTCGCCGGACAGTCGAAGCCGGGCCAGGGCTGGGAAATCTCCGCTCCCAAGCAGCAGTGCCGCCGCAGCGTCTACAGCTTCGTGAAGCGCACGCTCCTGCTGCCGGAGATGGAGGGCTTCGACTACACCAATACGACCAGTTCCGTCGGCGAGCGGGCCGTCACCACCGTTTCGCCGCAGGCGCTGCTGTTGACCAATGGCGTGTTTGCCCGCCTGCAGGCGGAGGCGATGGCGAAGCGGATTGCGGCGGAGCAGCCGCCGGTGGCAGCCGATGCCGCGGCGGCGGACACTGCCGATGCTCGGTTCGTGGCCCGAGCCTACGAGCTGGCCCTCGCCCGGAAGCCGACTCCCGCCGAGAGCGAGATCGCCGTGGCCTACCTGGCCCGGCAGCGGTCGGCGTGGGCGTCGACGACCGACGCCATTTCACTGATGCCGCTCGTGCCCTCGGCCCTCGTGGATGGGTATCAGGAGAAGTTGCGGTCCGAGGAGATCCTCACCGTCTCTCCGGCCGGCTGGCTGGTTGGTGGCGGTCTCTGGGCCGGCGGGTATGAGGCGATCAAGAACATCGACACCGACACGGGCCCGTTCGCGTTCTGGTTTGAGAGGAGCAAGGACGATCAGCCCGGAGCGTCAGCCGGCTTCGTCGCCGGCACGATGTTCGCCGACGGCGTCGTGGAGACGGAGCTCTTCATTCGCGGTGCGACCGAACTGGCAACCGTGGTGGTGCGCGGCCTGCCCGATGACGATCAGGCCGGGAAGCGGTTCACGGGCTACGAACTCGCTTTCGCGCCCGCGGTCAAATCGATCCAGTTGCGGAAGGTGACCGCCAAGGGCGCTGCGACACTCGCGGCCATCAAGCGGGAAATCGAGCCCGATCACTGGGTGCATGTGCGGATCGAAATCCGTGGCGGGCGGGTTTCGGCCACGCTCGACCACGAGCCGGAGCCGCTCCTCGCGGCGGACGATCCGGAGCCGCTCGCTCTCCCAGGCCACGTCGGCCTGCGGACCTGGGGCGCGGGCCTCCTGGCGCGAAACATGTTCGTCACACCGGCCGGCGGCGAACCGGTGCGCATCGATCCCTCCACGCCGCCGGATTCCGCCGAAGCGACGGCCCGCGCCCGCCGCGATCTCTGCCTCGTCGTCCTCAACCTCAACGAGTTTCTCTATGTGGACTAATTTTGGGGCGAGCGGTTCTGGGTCGAGTCGCTCCGGATCGAGCCGGTCGCAGTTCTGCGGCCGCACCCGTCGCGAATTCATCTGGGAAACCGGTGCCGGCTTCACCGGTCTCGCGTTGTCGAGTCTGCTGGCCCGCGACGGGTTTTTTCCGGCGGCCCACGCCGCCGCCAGCGGGCAGCCGCCACTCGCCAGCCCGCTGGCCATGAAGCCGCCGCACCATCCCACAAAGGCCAAGGCGTGCATTTTTCTCTACATGTACGGCGGCCCGTCGCAGATGGACCTCTTCGACTACAAGCCGGAACTACAGAAGCGCGACGGCGAGGAACTGAGCATCGAGATCCGCCGTCGCAGCATCCAGAAACAGAAAATCCTCGGCTCGAAGCGGAAGTTCAAGCAGCATGGCGAATCGGGCCTCTGGTGTTCCGACGCGTTTCCGCACATTGCCAAACACATGGACGAGATGGCGGTGATCAAGAGCCTCTATGCCGACTCGTTCGCCCACGGCTCCGCCAATCTGCAGATGAACACGGGCCGGATCCTCCAGGGCTATCCGTCGCTCGGCAGCTGGCTGGGCTATGGCCTGGGCAGTCAAAACGAAAACCTCCCCGCCTTCGTCGTGATGCTCGACCCGCGGGGCGGCCCGATCCCGGGCGCCGCCAATTGGGCGAGCGGCTTCATGCCCGCGGCCTATCAGGGCACCGTGTTTCGTTCGACTGGCGAGCCGATCCTGGCGCTCGATGCACCGAGCGGCGTGAGCCGCGTGATGCAGCGGGACACCGTCGATACGCTTGCCGCGCTCAACCGCGTGCACGCCGCCGACCGGCCGGGCATGTCTGAGCTCGACGCCCGGATCGCGAGCTACGAACTGGCCTTTCAATTGCAGTCGAGCGCGCCGGAACTGCTCGACCTTTCGGACGAGGACGATCGCACGCTCGAATCCTACGGGCTCTACGACAAGAAGGGCGACCAGCCGCTCACGATCGGCCCCGCCACGTTCGGCCGGCAGTGCCTCGTGGCCCGGCGGCTGGTCGAGCGGGGCGTGAGGTTCGTGCAGATCTACTCCGGTGGTGGCCATCAGCAGCAAAACTGGGATGCCCATCAAGGCATTGAGTCGAATCTCGCCATCCATTGCCCGGAGGTCGACAAGCCGATCGGCGCGCTCCTCAGCGATCTCAAGGCCCGCGGACTGCTCGACAGCACGCTCATCGTCTGGGGAGGCGAGTTTGGCCGGCAGCCGGTGAGCCAGGGCGGCAGCGGCCGCGACCACAATCCGAAGGGGTTCACCTATTGGCTCGCCGGCGGTGGCGTCAAGAAAGGGATCAGTTACGGAGAGACCGACGATCTCGGCCACGAGGCCGTCGTCGACCGCCACCACGTCCGCGATCTGCATGCCACGATCCTGCATCTCATGGGGCTCGAGCACGAGAAGCTCTCCTTTTTCTTCAATGGCCTCGACCAGAAACTCACCGGCGTCCAGCCGGCGCACCCAATCACCGGAGTCATCGCATGACGCCCGCCGCATCCGCCGCCGATCAAGTCGCCGATCAAGCTGCAGGCACGCCCGCCCTCGGCCGCCCGCTGCGGGTGGGCTGCGGCGAGTGGGGCTTTCGCAACCTGCCGATGCGCGAGCATTTCGAGATCGCGGCGGAGTTTGGATTTGAAGAGTTGGAGTTTGGGATCGGCGGCGGTCAGGTGGGGCGGCTGCCCGAGGAGCCGTCGCCGGCCGACAGCGCCGCCTTCAGGAGGCTCGCCGAGTCGAGCGGCATCGCCACGCCCGGCTGCTGCATCGAGAACGAGTTCACGCTTCCCGATGCCGCCGCGCATGCCGCCGCCGTCTCGAAGGCGCTGGCGCAGTCGGAGGCGGCCGCCGCCTGCGGTGCCAGGCAGGTGCGGTTTTTCGCGGGCTTCACCCCCTACGCCGAAATGACGGAGCCGCTCTGGCAGCAGTTGATCGAGGCCCTTGTCACCTGCGACCGCGCCTTGGAGACGCTCGGCCTGACGATGGCGATCGAAACCCATGGTACGATCCGCTGGAACCCCGACGGCTCGGCCACGCACATCCACACGACGACGACCCATCGCGAGGGCTTGCAGCGGCTGCTTGCCGCACTGCCGCAGCGGGTCGGATTTAACTACGACCCCGGCAACATCCGCGCCGCCGAGCCCGGGGATGCCCGTCATGCCGTCGATCTCCTCGCGGGCCGGATCACCTACTGCCATCTCAAGGACTGGCTGCGGATGGGCGCAGGCTGGACGGCCGGGGCGGTGGGCGATCCCGCCGATGGCATCGACTGGGCCGACCTGCTGCCCAAGACCGGCTACAACGGAACGTGCCTGATCGAATACGAGCCGCTCGCTGACACGCATGCGGGCATCGACCGCAGCCTCGCGCACCTCCGAAGCGTCGGCTTTACATTCTGATAAAAGGCAGCACGGAGCTGCCGGCCTCCTGCAGTCGCATCGGCCGTGGTCATTCGCAGCCTGGTGCGCCGCGCCGGCTCTCGCGAATCCCGTCGGGATGGTCAGGAAAAAGTCTTCGTGCCGGCCTGCGCCCGCCGCCGGTAATCGCGGGGTGATTCCCCGACGTCGCGCTTGAAGGCGTGGCTCAGATAACTGGCCTGCGAAAAGCCGACGAGCGGCGCGATCCGTTCGAGCGGCAGATCGGTCTCGGCCAGCAGTTGCCGCACCCGCTTCATCTGCACGCCGCGAATTTCCGCCTGCGGAGTGCGGCCGAGGACATCGCGAAACCGGCGCTCGAGGCTCGTGCGCGACAGGCCCGATTGCTTGACGATCTCCCGAACCGTGAGCCCGTCGCAGGCCCGCTCTCGGATCAGCCGCAGCGCCGCCGCAAGCTGTGGATCGTCGATGGCGAGGATGTCGGTGCTCTGCCGCGCGGTGACGCCGAGCGGCGGCACCAGAATCTGTTGCGGCCCGGATTCCCAGGCAGCCGCGGTGCCGGCACGCCGCCGCGCCATCAGCTGCTCAAGCTGCTCGGCCGCGCGATAGCCTACCTCTTCGGGATTGGGCCGCACGCTCGACAGGGGCGGATCGCACAATTCGCAGAGGAGCGCGTCGTCGTCGACGCCGATCACACCCACCTCCTCCGGCACCGCCAGGCCGGCCCGTCGCGCGGCATCGATGACGTGCTGTCCGCGCAGGTCGTTGCACGCCAGCACGGCCAGCGGCGGAGTGAAGCCCTGCAGCCAGGCCTTGAGCCGCTCCTGGCACGACTCCCATTCAGGCGCGTTCGCGCCGAACCAGTCTGACTCGAAGACCTCGACCACCAATCCGGCCTCGACCGCCCGCTCCCGGAAGCCTTCCAGCCGCAGGTCGCTCCAGCGTTGGTCCGAAAAGCCGCAGAACCCGAGCCTGCGAAACCCCCGGTCGATCAGGTGCTCCGCGGCCACGCGGCCAATCGCCCGGTGGTCGCTCCAAATATGGATGAACCCGAGGTCGTCATGGAGATCGTTCAGGTCGACAACCGGCATGCCGCCGGCCCGCAGGAGGGCCGCAACCTGCGGATCGGTCACCCGACAGAGCACGCCGTCTCCGCGCCAGCCCGCCAGCCATGCCGGAGGAGAGGCGATCAACTCATGCTGCTCCAGATACATGCTCCAGCGGCGCTGGCTATGCAGCCAGCGGGTGATGCCGCGGAGGATCCCGCGGCCGTAGGCGATCGATGTCTCGACCATCACCAGCACATGCGGGCGTTCGTATGGCGGATTTTTAGGGGTCATCCGTCGCTCTCGCGGAAACAGGGGTCGGCCCCATGTTTTACAGGCTGGCGAGGAGTATCGCCATCTGCCGCGGAAGCATATGCCAGCAACGCACGATCGCCAGGCCGTGACAGGCTGAAGCCTGTCACGGCCTTCGAGTTCGGGCATGACAGGCTGAAGCCTGTCCTACTCTTCGAGTTCGGGTAGGACGGCTTCGGCGGCGGCCGCCTCGCGGAGCTTCTCGAGGGCCTTGGCCTCGATCTGACGGACGCGTTCCTTCGTCACGCCGAGCGCGGAGCCGACTTCCTTCAACGTCTGCGGATCGCGCTCGTGGTCGAGCCCGTAGCGGCGGATGATGATCGTCTGCTCACGCGAGTCGAGCCGGTCGAGGAACTTGCCCACCTGCTGCAGCCGATCGTTTTCGGCGAGCCGCAGCTGGTATTCGTCCGTCCGACGATCGGTCGCCGACTGCAGCATGTCCATGTCGGCGGCGCGGAAGCGGTCGCGACGACGGTGCTCGTCGGGGATCGTGCGGGCGTAGTTCTTCATGATCGCCCACGAGGCGTAGGTGCTGAACTTGTTGCCCCGCGAGTAGTCGAATTTCTCGACCGCACGGATCAGAGACATGTTGCCGTCACTGACCAGGTCGAAGAAGCTGTCGCCGGGCGCCACTCGCCGCTTCGCGATCGAGACGACGAGCCGCAGATTCGACCGCACGAGCCGGTTCTTCAGGGCCACGATCTCTTCGTAGAGCTTGTCGATCTGATCCATCAGCCGCGTGCTCGGCCGTTCGGGATTGAGCTGCTCGCGGAGTTTCGAGGCCTTGTACTTGAGGAAGTTGAACTTTCGGAACAGCCACACCTCCTGCTCCCGCGTGAGCAGCGGCACCTCGTAGAGACTGGCCAGGTAGGCGGGCAGACCGGATGGGCGGCGAACCTTCTTCGTCGGCTCGTTCAGGCCGGGGAACGGCTGGTCGACCACCTTCTCGGCACTCTTCCGGGCGAAGAGGGCGTTGGGAATGAAGTCGAGCGGCAGCTGCACCACATGCTCCGCACGCTGGGCGAGGATCACTCGATAGATGCTCGCCTTGGAGCGGCGGTACCGCTTGGCGATCGACTCAACCGGCTCGCCCTGCGCGTAGAACTGGAAGATGCGGGCGCACGTCTCGGGCCGGAGCTTGCCTTCGTCCGCCGCGAAGACGGCCAACTCGGGATGGTCCTGGTCATGCTGCTTGATCGTGTAGCGGATCGTCTCGACGCTGCGATTGAGCCGACCGGCGATTCGCCGGTGGACGTCGGCCGGGCAGGCGCCCGCCGCGGCGAGCCGCCGGGCCCAGGAGATGATCCGATCGTGCTCGTCTGGCGTGAGCTGACTGAACCGGGCGCCACGCTCGATCCGCAGTGGATTCGAGGCAATGAAGCGATCGACGGCACTCTTCAGAAAGCCGACCCGTTTGCGGCCGCCGATCTCGTACCGCTGGGCCACGAGCCCATGCTCGCGCCACCGGGAGATCGTCTTCGTCGAGACATTGAATTGCTCGGCGAGATCCTCGATCGACAGCACCTCGTCGTCGGCGCCGACCTTTCCGCCCTGCTCCTCGGAGAAGAGACGGATCATCGACTGAGCCTGGCTCGAGGCATCGGCGGAGTCAGAACCAGCGCCGGGGAAATCACCATCGGGAAAATTGGAACGCATGACACTCCTCCATTGCCGGCGATCCTTTGCCGGCTGTTGTGAAACAAACTGCCGCCTAAAACCAATCCGTCCGCGTTCGAGGGAGGTCCTCCTGACCCCCGCCTTGCTCTTCCATGGGACGTGTGAGTTATACGCGGCGTCCGCGGGAAGGTTCGCGCCGCCGATCGCATTCTTGAGTCTTTTTCGTGGACGTGATCCAAACGGACCGACCTGCTGGTTGATGCAAATCCTTGGCGTTCAGTCCTTTATGAAAAATTCCCGGGGCTTGACTTATTGCAGGGAAACCCCGTTGCGATGCAAAGAGTCTTGTGAATATAGGGGGTTTAAAGTGGTAGACAGTTGGTATCTGATCGGTTTTCAGCCCGCGAACTGGGCAGTTGGGGAGGGGAAAACGGCGGGCTCGCGGACTCGGCATGGGCGGCGGCAGCAACCGGCCGATGACGAGAGGCGGCGAGATAGGTCGAGAGAGCGGGCCGGCGGGCCGCACTGAGCGGAAAGCACGGTCGGAGACTTCGGGAGCGCGGCAGTGATGGCAACTTTCGAGGATGGATCGGCGGGGGTGGGCGGACGGGGCGTGATCTGTCTGGCCGTCATGGGTGTCGTGGCCGTCGTGGCCTCTTTGGCCACGCTGCCACTGGCGGCGGCCCCATCGCCTGATCAGCGGGTGCGGGTGAAACTCGACGTCACCGGGGAGTTGGTCGCTGCCGCGGGCCGTGATGCGGAGCCCGTCCGCGAACCGATCACCGTGGCGGCGGTGTTTGAGTTTCTCGAATCGGACGTTCCCTCGAACAGTCCGGAGGCCTCCGAAAAGGTCGTGGCGACGCGCCGGTATCTCGAGGCCGCCGCCGAGATCAGCATCGCCGGCCAGCCCTCCCGCACGGCGCTCGCGCTGGATGCCCGCACACTCTCCATCGCCCGCCTGGGCACGACGGCCCTGCCATTCCTGCACGACGCCTTTTTGTCGCGGGAGGAACTCGACCTTCTCGAGACACCGTTCGACTCGATCCTGCTCGACGAACTTCTGCCGAAGACCCCGGTGGCTGATGGCGACGCCTGGCAGATTTCCGGCGACGTGACGGCTGGCCTGCTGGCGATCGACACGGTGGACAACGGCACGCTCGAGGCGAAGCTCGACTCGGTCGTCGACGGCGTTGCCCGGATCACGCTGGCTGGCGTGATCGACGGCGCGATCGATGGCGTGCCAACGCACGTCGTGGTCGAGGGCACGTTTACAGCGGCCGCACGCGAGGAGGAGGACCGGCATGTGATCGAAGGCCACGTGGCCGGCGTCGAGGTGGTGTTGCGGGAACGGCGGCAGGCGAGCCACGTGGCGCCGGGGTTCGACGTGGAGGCCCGGCTGACGCTGGCGCGAGCGTCCGCAGATACCGCTTCAGATACCGCGACCTTGTCTGCAAATGTCGCCGCGGAGCCGGTGGCGACGTTGCGACGGCGCGGCACCGGCAGGCCCGGCCGCCTTTGGCATCGCGATGCGGAAGGTCGGTATGACCTCGTCTACGATGCGGGGTGGCGGTCGGTGGAGGATAGTCCCGGCGGCCATGTGCTGCGGCTGGTTGACCATGGGGCGCTGGTGGCCCAGTGCTCGATCATGACGTTGCCGCGGGCCAACGCCGACGTGACGCCCACGATCGACGAGGTGCGGCGGGACATCCAGTCGTCGCTCGCCGGGCAGTTCGGTCAATTCGAGGGCGCGAGCGAATTCACCCGTGACGGCATCGACGCCGGCGACGCCGCGGCCGAAAGCCCCGCGGGAGGCAGCGGCGCGGTCAAGGTGGTGCGGGTCGCCTCCACGGGCACCGCCGAGGGCCTCCCCTTCCACTGGATTCATTACGTGCTGAGCGACGGGGAGGGCCGTCGGGCGAGTGTCACCTTCATGCTTGAGGAGTCGCTGCGGAAACGGTTTGGCGACGCCGACCGGGCCCTGGTGGACGGCCTGCGGCTCGAACCGGACGCTGTGCGGGAGGCCCGGCTGCCAGAGAAATCAGTGCTGCCTTGACGCCTGCCCCCGCGGGCTGGAATATTGTGGGACTTTTCCCGGGAAACAGCGGCGTCGATCTTCGGCTGCCGCCCGGGAACCTCTGGGAGGTGATGCACTGTTGGCAGATGCCCAAGCGGCAGGTGCCTGCGTCGCGGCTGCCTCCTTCCCAGGGGAAAACAGTCCGTGACCGGAGGCGTAAGCCATCGAGAAACAGCATCGCATCAATGAGCAGATCCGGATCACTCCGATCCGGGTGATCTCCGCCGAAGGCGGCCAGCTCGGCATCATTCCGACCGAGGAGGCGCTCAACCTTGCCCGGGAGGCGGGGCTCGACCTGGTCGAGGTGGCGCCAAACGAAAAGCCGCCCGTCTGCCGAATCATGGACTTCGGCAAGTTCAAATATCAACAGAAGAAGAAGCTCCACAAAACCCACGTTCACCAGACGAAGCTCAAGGAGATCCGCCTGCGGCCCAAGACGGGCGAGCACGACATCGAGTTCAAGGTGAATCAGGCCAAGGGGTTCCTGCAGCACAAAGACAAGGTGATCGTGTCGGTCGTGTTTCGCGGTCGCGAACTGGCCCACATCGACGAGGGCCAGCGCGTGATGAAAAATATTCTTGTCCAACTCGAACCGGTGGGAAAACTCGATTCCCCGCCGCAGCAGATGGGCCGACGGCTGGTGTGCACGCTGTCGCCAAAGTAACATTCAACGATCGAAATTTTGAAAAGGAGTTTGCCGTGCCAAAGCAGAAGACCCACAAGGGCGTCAAGAAGCGGTTCCGGATGACAGCCCGCGGCAAGGTGAAGCACCGCCGCGCCGGCACGAGCCATCTGCAGGTGCGGCTCACCAGCAAGCGGAAGCGGAATCTCCGTGGCACGGGTGTGCTCGCCGAGGTCGATACGCCGAAGATCGTCGAAGCGCTCGGCAGCTACAGTTACTGACAGCATGCCGGCAGGGCCGTTCGCGGCCGCTGTCGGCTTTGGCCGAGTCCGACCAACGCCAAGGGTTTGTCGGGACCACGGGCCGGCTTGCACCTCCGGGCGAGCCTGCGGCTGCCGCCACGGTGGTGATGCGGTGCCGTAAAAGCACAAGGAATTCCGGGGTGGCCTTGCATTTCCGCCGTTTTGCGGCACATTTGGTGTCTCTCCGAACTCTCTAAAGGCTGTGAATCATGCGTACAAAAAGTGTCGTTCCCCGGTTGCGGGCCAAGAAGCGTCTCTTCAAGCGGGTGAAGGGCTTCGTCGGCGGCCGTCGCCGCCTGCTGCGAACGGCGACGGAATCGCTCATCCGCGCGGGTGTGTATGCCCGTCGCGACCGCCGGCGCAAGAAGCGTGATTTCCGCCGCCTCTGGATCGTGCGCATCAACGCCGCCGTTCGTGAACGCGGCATCCGCTACAGCCAGTTCATCGCCGGCCTCGACAAGATCGGTTCCGATCTCGATCGCCGCACCCTCGCCGAGATGGCCGTCCTCGATCCGACGGGCTTCGATGCCGTCGTCGAGCAGGTGCGGAAGGCCCTCGGCCTGCCGGAGCCGGCCGCGGTCGCGTAAGGCAGTGCCAACCGTTTCGCTCGACGCGTTTCTGGCCGAGATCGAAAGCCTGCGTGCGGATGCCGTCGCCGCTCTCGGTGTCGTCGCCGACGAAGCATCGCTCGAGCAGGCGCGAATCGAGTTTCTCGGCGCCAAGAGCGGCCGCCTGAAGTCCATCCAGAAGATGCTCGGCGGGCTGTCCGTCGCCGAGCGTCCCGCCGCCGGCAAGCATTTCAACGACGCGAAGCAGGCGATCACCGCGGCGCTCGAGGCCGCGCAGGGTCGCCTGGCGGGAACCGCCGCCGAGGCCGACGCGATCGATGTCACGCTGCCGGGCGATCCGCTGCGGCTCGGCCATCTGCATCCGATCACGCAGACAATCCGCCGCGTGCAGGAGATCATGTCGCGGCTTGGCTTCGAGAGCGTTGATGGTCCCGAGGTCGAGGATCAGTGGCACAACTTCGAGGCGCTGGCGATCGGCGCCGAGCATCCGGCCCGCGATCCGCTCGACAACTTTTACCTGGCGGTGGCCCGCGGGGCCGATCCGCTCCTCCTGCGGTCGCAGACGAGCACCGTGCAGATCCGCGTGATGGAGCAGCGGAAGCCCCCGCTGCGGATCGTGTCACTGGGCCGCGTCTACCGGCCCGACACGGCCGACGCGACGCACTACCCGATGTTTCATCAGGTCGAGGGGCTGCTCGTGGAACAGGGCACCACGATGGCCCATCTCAAGAGCGTGCTGCGGCTCTTCGCGTCGAGTTTTCTCGGCGGCGACGTGCATGTGCGGTTTCGCCCCTCCTTCTTTCCGTTCACCGAACCCAGCGTCGAGGTCGACATGGAGTGGGGCGGCCGCTGGATCGAGATGGGGGGCGCCGGCATGGTGGATCCCGCCGTGCTCGCGGCCGTCGGCTACGACCCCGATCAGGTCTCGGGATTCGCCTTTGGCCTGGGCGTGGAGCGGATCGCCGCCCGCCGCTACGGCGTGGCCGACATCCGCGATTTCTACCGCAACGACGTCCGCTTCCTCGAGCAGTTTTAGCCGATGATCATCTCCACGAACTGGCTGGCCGATTACGTGCAGGTGCAGACCACGACGGAGCAGCTCGTCGAACGGCTGCTCATGTCGGGGCTCAATCATGAGTCGACCGCGACGGTCGGTGCCGATACGGCCGTGGAGATCGAGGTGACGAGCAACCGCTCCGATTGCCTCGGGCACATCGGCGTGGCCCGCGAGGCCGCGGTGCTCTTCGCGCGGCCGCTCCACGTGCCCGATCCGCGGCCGCTGGAAGGGGGCGGCCGGGTGGCCGAGAGCATCGCCGTCGAGATTCGCTCGGCCGATGTCTGTCCCTTTTATACCGCCCGCGTCATTCGCGGTGTGCGGGTGGGGCCGAGCCCCGCCTGGCTCGTCGAGCGGTTGGCGACGGTCGGCGTCGAGAGCGTCAACAACGTGGTCGACATCACCAATTACGTGATGCTCGAGTGCGGGCAGCCGCTGCATGCCTTCGATCTGGCCAAGATCCGCGGTGGCCGCATCGTCGTACGGCGGGCCGCGGAAGGGGAGCCGTTTACGGCGATCAACCACAAGACCTACACGCTCACCGGACAGATGTGCGTGATCGCCGATGCCGCCGGCCCCGTGGCCCTCGCCGGGGTGATGGGGGGCGCGGAGAGCGAAATTTCAGCCGCCACCACCGACATCGTCATCGAATCGGCACAGTTTGCGCCCCTGGCGGTGCGGGCCGCCGCGCGGGGGCTCGTGCTGGCGAGCGGTTCGTCCTACCGCTTCGAACGCACCCCCGATCCCGCGGCCGTCGACTGGGCCAGCCGCCGCGCCGCGGCGCTGATCCTCGACAGCGCCGGCGGCACGCTTGAACGCGGCGTCGCCGAGGCGGGCACGCTCGCCTGCGCACCGGCCACGATCGACCTGCGGGCAACGCGGGTTCAGGAAGTGCTCGGAATCGACATCCCCTCGGAACGGCAGCAGGCGATCCTCACCGGTCTCGGGTTCGTCGCCGTCAAGCCGCTGGCCGACGGCCCTTCGCGGTGGCAGGCCCCGACCTGGCGCCGCGATGTCTGGCGGGAGATCGATCTCGTCGAAGAGATCGCCCGCATCGAGGGCTACGACAAGGTGCCGGAGGATCGGCCGATCACCGCCCGGCCCGTCGAACTCTCGCCGCGCGAGCAGGCGATCCGCACGGCATCGGCCGTGCTCGTGGCCGCCGGGATGTGCGAGGCCCTGACACGCAGCGTCGTCAGCGTCGCCATGGAAGTGACGCAGAGCCCCTGGGGCGCGGCCCCGCCGCTCGTCGTGTCGCCAGCGCTCGTTCGTGGTGCCGACCGCCTGCGGCGCACGCTCCTGCCCAGCCTGCTCGAGGCCCGCGCGGGCAATGTCGCCGTCGGTGCCCCGCATGCCGAACTGTTCGAGGTGGCCCGCGGCTACATCGGCCGCGATTCAGACCACAGGCCCGACTCGCCGATTCAGGAGCCGCTGCTGGTGTCGTTGGTGACGGGCGGCGCATTCACGGCCGCCAAGGTCCGCGCCGAGGCGGTGCTTGCGCGACTCGGTGTCGCGGCCACGTATCGGCCGATCGATCTCGACCTCTTTGCCCGCGGCCGCTCGGCGGAAATCCTCCTCGAGCGACCGGGCCAGCCGGCCGAACGGATCGGTGTGGTGGGAGAATTTTCAGCGGCGGCGCTCAAGGCCGCGGGGCTCGACACGCCGGTCAGCGGTGCGGAACTGCGGCTGGACCGGCTCGAATTCGCGGTCGGCATCGAGAAGAAGCTCCGGCGGCCGAGCGACTTCCCGGCCGTGGAGCGGGACGTGAACCTCGTCGTCGACGACGCCGTGGCGTGGGGCCACGTCGCGGCCGCCGTCAGCGAGACAGCCGGCGATCTGCTGGAGCAGTGCCGGCTGGTGCAGGTGTGGAAGGATGCCGATCGTCTCGGAGTCGGCAAGAAAAGCCTGGTCATATCGCTCCGGTTGCGGAGCGCCACCGGAACGCTCTCCAGCGAAGACGCCAACCGTACGGTCGCGGCCGTCGTTGAAGCCTGCGGCCGACAGGTCGGCGCCGTGCTGCGGAAGTAGGGTGGCCTTCAGGCTGCCGTGCCTCCGCTTTTAGCCCGCTTTTAGCCCGCTTGTAGGCAGCTTGTAGGCAGCTTTGTTTGTTGCCCAGTGGGGGCTACCCGCATTGGGAGCCGGAACGGCAGAAGTCGCCTCACACGGCATCTTCTCCTTTGACGACCTACGGCGATTCATGCCCCAGAAGGTCGAAGAAGCCTCATGTTCGTCGAGCTTCTGCCGATTCCGTCTCCTCAGCATCCGCAGCATTGGGGGCATCTGCAGCTTTGGGGGCATCCGCAGCATCGGGAGCTTTGCTGCGTTGGGAGCTTTGGGTTCGGAGAGACTGGGCTTTGGCCTGAGTCGGGCGGGGTTCACCGGTCCGAATAGACCCGCGTGATCTCTTCCTTCGTGATCGGTGCCGCGTGGTCGTCGCTCGTCAGCTGGACCTGCACCCGCTGGTCGCCTTCGCGGTGACCGCGGACGCGGACGCGGAAGATGGCTTCCTCGGCGGGGGCGAGTTTGGCCAGCGGCTCGAAGCCGACGCTGAGATTCTCGATGCGATGGGCGGCGGGCCCCTTCGCTTCGATCGGCTCCAGTTCGCCAAGCATGGTGGCCGTGAGCCGCACGCCGCTGGCCGACTTCGTGCCCTGGTTTCGCACCCGCACGATGTATTCGGTGAGGCCGCCAACCTCGATCGGATCTTCGCTGTCGGTGACCTCGAAGGAGATGGCGGCGAGGCCCTCGACTTCGAGCGTGTGCGCGACCTGATCGGAGAGGCCATCGGCGGAACGGGCCGCGGCCACGATCTTCTGCGGTCCGAGGTCGATCGGCATCACGACCACTTCGCAACTGCCGGTTTCGGCGGCGGGCAGTTCCTCGAGGTTCCAGAGCACGCGGTGACCGCGCTCGTCGTAATAACCGGCGTTGTTGGCCCGCACGAATTTCACGCCCGGCGGAAGCTGGGCGGCGAGTTCCACCGCCTTGGCCGGCGCCGTGCCGGTGTTGGCCATCGAGATCACGCAGGTGGCGGGCCGCTGCAGGTAGCGGCGGGTGGGCATCACCACGGCGATTTCGAGCGTCGGGGCCGTCACCTCGATCCGCAACTGGTGCTCCACCTCGATCTGGCCGTCGGCGCGGGCCACCAGGCGCACAGTATGGACACCGGGGCCGGTCGAGCCGAGCGCGAGATCGATCGTGCGCGAGCCGCCGGGCTGCAGCTGGCCGACGTCGAATTCCAATTCGCGGCCCGACTTGTGAATGAGCTGTTCCGGGAGGGCCCCCTCGAGCACCACGCCGGTGGCCACGCCCGTGCCGGGGTTGGTGATCTTGATCGACACGTTCACATCCTTGCCGATCAGGATCGGCTTGGGGTCTGACATCTCGAGCCGCAGGGCGGGCTTCGTCGCGCGGGATCGCACCGAGGCGTCGGCGCGGAACGTCACGCTGGCGACGCTGCCCACGTCGCCCTCCGTCGTCGGCATCAACTCCATCGCCACGCGGGCCTGTCCGCCGGGGGGCAGGGTGCCGAGCATCCAGACGAGGTCGCCGTTGCCACCCGATCCCGTCGCGGGATTTGTCGGGCTGGCCGGGGGCGTCGTGGCGACGAGCGTGGTGCCGTAGGGTACGGAGTCGCGGAGGAGGCATTCGTGTGCCGTGGCGCTGCCGACATTCCGCACGAGAATTTCATAGCGTGCCGCCTTGCCCACCTGCACCTCCCGCGGCCCGCGTTTTTCCACGGAGAGCTGCGGCGTCTGCACGCCCTCGAGTTGCATCGGGCCGGGACGGCCCTGGCCCGTGGAACCACCACCGGCTGGCGCAGTGTCCGCACCAGACCCTGGGAGTGGCGGATTGCCGCCGGCACCCGGCAGCGACGCCGCGCCGAGTCCGGGAACGAGCGGGGGCGCTGCGGCAAATGGAACTGCTGCCGCCAGTTGCGGACGGGCCGGGGCGGCAGGCCCGTTGCCCCGCAGCGGATTGCCGGTCACTGCAGCCGCAGGCACGGTCGTCGCGAGCAGGTCTGTGGAAGCATGTGGCATCGGCGCCTCGGGATCGGCGGCGGAGTTTGGCCGCGGGAACGATGCGGGCGGGTCGATGTCGCGGGAGAATGCCGTTGCGGGTGCTGCGGCGGCGGGAACTGAAGCAGCGTTTGCGGCTGCGGTCTCTGGCTGGGCGACGAGATCACCCACATCTTCGGGGAGCGGTCGCGAATCGGCAGCCGCTTCTGTCTCCGCAGCGGCCACGGCTGCCGGCGAAATCGGCTGTGTCAGGAACGGATTGGTGGGGGCCGCAGCCGGCTCCTCGGCGAGGTCGTTCGCCGGCTCGGATTCAGTCGAGGCCGCCGGCTCCCCGATGGTCTGGATGTCCGACTCCGGGGCAATCGTCTCGGCTGACCGGCCCGGTTCCGCCGACGGATTTTCATCTGCGGGGGGGGCCGACTCCAACGCCGGCTCTTCACCGTTTGCAAACCGTGAGAATCGGGACGAACTGGCCGCGGTCGGCACGACGTCGCCCGGCGTATCGAGCGACGTCGTCTGGATCGGATAGCGGTCGCCGTAACGGTCTGTGGCACCGGGGCCGTCCGCTGTCGGCCGGGGTGCACTGCCCGCGGAGGGCGCGAAGCGGCCAGGCTCCGCCTCCTGCTCCGCTGAATTTTCCGGGGCAAACGCGGCTGCGATCGGCGGTTCGAGCGACGGATCATCGGCCTGCCGAGCCCCGGAGCGACCAAGCCCAAGAGCCAAGACAGCGACGAAACCGGCGCATCCGCTGGCGGCGGCGCCCAGGACGAAGGGCAGATTGGATCGCTTTCGGGGAACGACGAGATCCTGGCGGGTAGGTCGGTCAGACATCGCTCGAGGCCCCTGAAGAAGTGAATGCAGCGGTGCAATCTCGTGGAATCACGGCGTGGCGCGCGGGTCGCGCGGATCACCACGAAGGGAAGTAGCAGACGCAAACCCCCACGAGAAGGTCACCCTGCGGGAGATCCGGGTGCGGGGGCGGCAGCCGCAGCAGTTCAGGCCGGGCTGAGAATCTGGCGAAGATGGAAATGAAACTTGCCCAGTTTGCCGCCGTAGTTTCCGGCTGAAATGGCGATCGTATCGGGGCCGCTGGCCGCGCGGATGCCCGCGATCATGCTCGCGGCCACGACGGCCTCGTCAATGCCGTCGATCACGATCTCGAGGCCACAGACGGCCCCCGCGACCAGTTCCGAATCCACCCGTCCGGCCAGCGACGGACAGAAGGCATCGTTCGTCGAAGCCTTGAGTCCCTCGTATCGCGAACCCACCTTGCTGCCGGAGCGAACCACGCCCCCCGGGAATGGCGTGATCGTACCACTCACCGCCGCGATGGCATCGACTCCCCTCCGGGCCGCCGCCAGCGCGGACTCGAGCGACCGTGCCTGGAGGATGAAATTTCCACCGCCGACACCCTTCTCGATGCCGACCGCATCCTCGACGAGAAACTCTCCGTCCATCACCGGCACCCGCCAGAAGCGGCGACCGTCGACGACCTTCGTCTTTTCGAAGCCATCGCCGAAATAGCGGATATGAGACCCGAGCGGCGCCCGGTCCTCGGCCTCCGGCAGGCCGTCGAAGACGCTGGCAGTCGGGCAGGTGAGCAGGCTCTGGGCGGTGCGATTCGCGATCGCCTTCGCCAGTCCATCGGCCGAAAATCCGAACGCGAGGACCGCGGCTCCGGGGCGGCCGTCCGGAGTTTCCTGCGGGGACAGGCGGCGTTCGACACCGATTTCCGCATCGCAGCCGATCACGCTCGTGCCGTAGCCGCAGGCGGCCCGCAGCCCCGCGTCGAGCCAATGATCGTCATGCGCCGTGACGATCAGCCGCGCAAATCGCAGTCGGAAGGCCTCGGCAAAGGTGTCGACGATATATGTGGAGTCGATGAGCACGCTGGTTCTCGCCGGAGATTTTCTTTCGCCACCGAAAGGCTGGGGATTTCATGTTCTCCCGCCACGGTGATTTCGCATATGTTAGGGCATCCTGATTCCGATCACCAAGCAAAGGATCTCACCGATGGTTGCCCCGATCCACGCCCTGGTCGCCACCTGCCGGCAGACCACCTCGACGACCGCCCTGACGACCGCCCTGCTCGTTTCCACGCTCTGGCTGACCGGTGTGCATGGGAATGCGGCCGCCCGCGGTGACGACTCAACCGTCGGCGGCGTGGCCGTGGTGCCCAAAGACGCCGCCTTCCTCTCCGCCTCGCTGCGGCTGCGTGAGCAGTACGACCTGTTCGTGAAGAGCAACGCCTTTGCCGCGGTGCGAAACCTGCCGGCAATGCAGCGGGCGATCGAGAGCTTCGAGGAGCAGGCGACGCAGCCCGGCAGCCCGCTCTCGACACTGGCCACGTTCATGGAGCTGCCCGAGAATCAGCAGGCGCTGGAGGTGCTCAAGGACATGATCGCCAGCGACACGTTCGTCTACGGCGAGCCGTCGTGCATCACCTTCATCGAACTCATGGTGAAGCTGCAGCAGGCGCAGCAGGCGGCCAACGTCCTGCAGATGGCCCGCGGCGATTCCTCATTCGGTGGTATCGAAATCGATGCGTTCGAGGGCCTCGACGGCATCGAACTCGATGATCTTCAGGATACCGACGATGATGAAGAAGACGACGACGGTGCCGCGGCGCCGCGGCGGCTGCCCGTGCTGCCGGTCCGCTTTCAGGCCGTCGAAGAAGAGGAGATCTCGTCCGACGAACTCGCCGGCCGCCTGCTCCTGCAGACGCTCGCCGACAACACCGACCTGATCGTGGTGCCCGACCTGATCTGGGGCTTCAAGACCACGAAGCTGCCCGCCGCCGAGGGGCAGCTCAAGCGGATCGAAGTGCTCATCAAACTGGTGACACAGGCCAACCCGGATCTCGCCGAGTCGCTGGAGCGGCGGAAAATCGCCGGCGGCGAGGTGGTCACGTTCACGATCAAGGGCCAGTCGCTCCCCTGGGAGGAAATGACCCGCGAGGCGACCGACGGCATGGACGGCGAGGCGCTCGACAAGGTCCGCGAACGGCTCCGCGAACTCGACATCGTCGTGGGGCTCGGGATCATCGGCGACCACGTGATCCTTTCGATCGGCGATTCGGCCGACCATCTCGAGAAGTTGGTGAAGCCGGGTGCTGGCGGCGGGCTGACGGCCACGAAGCCCTTCGCACCGCTGGTGGCCCATCTCGCCACCCATAAAGACAAGCGGATCACCGGCATCAATTACATCAGCGAGCCGCTCGCCAAGGCGATCGCACCGTCGGCCGCCGACATCGAGCAACTCGCGGCCCTCAGCGACAAGATCGCCGCCGCCGCCGATCTGCCCGAGGGCGCCGCCGAAGAGGCGAAGAGTTTTCTCGCCAAGGCCGCGGCGGGCTACAAGCAGCGGCTGCCCGTGCCCGGCCCGTGGATGTCCTATTCCTTCCTGACCGAGCAGGGTTACGAGGGCTATGCGTGGAATTGGGCGAAGAATCTGCCCATCGATGGCTCGAAGCGGCTGGAACTCCTCGAGCACGCCGGTGGAGCGCCCCTCGGGGCCCTGGTGTTCCGCACGAAGAATGATCCCGCGCAGTTTGAGGACCTCGTGTTGTGGGGCGACATGGCCCGGAAGTTCTTCAAGAAATACCTGCTTTCCAAGACGGGCGACGAGGCCCGCGAGAAGGTCGAGGAGGCCGACGAGCACCTCGTGCCGCTGGCCGAGAAATTGGTCGGTATCCTGCGGACGAAGATCCTGCCGGCGGTCGCAGATGGCCAGATCGGTCTCGTGCTCGATGCCAAGAGCAGAACGAAGCGGCCGCAGGCAGGCCTGCCGGAAGCGGTCGAGCCGCTGCCGCTCATCGAGCCGGCGATCGTGCTCGGCATCGATGATCCCAAACTCTTTCGCGAGGGCATGAGCGATATCTTCGCGCTCACCGACCAGCTGGTCGATGCGGTCCGGGAGATCAGCCCCGATGCGGTGCCGGCCGAGTATCGGATTCCGGATCCCGAAAAGACCAAGCTCGACAAGGGCTCCGTCTGGTCGTGGAAGCTGGATCGCAGCGGTGTCGACGAGCAGGTGCGGCCGGCGATCGGCGTCGGCGACGACGTGGCCGTGTTTTCGCTGCTGCCCAAGCAGGCCGGCCGACTGCTGGTGGAAAGCCGGCTCGAGACCGGCTCGCAGCTCTCGAAGTTTGACGAGCCCCTGGCCGCCGCCGCCGCGCTCGACTTCGCCGGCTTTGTCGATGTCATTCAACCCTGGATCGTCTATCTCACCCGCTACGGCTGCGTGCAGCAGCGTGACGGGAGTGTCGACCGCGATGCCGAACTCACGGCCGACGTCGAAAATGAACAGGCCCGCGATGCGCTCAGGAACGTGGCGGTGGTATGCGAGGCGCTCAAGTCGCTGCGGGCGGCGGTCGCCGAGATGTCGACCACCCCCGATGCCACCGTCACCCACTGGCGGAACGTCATCCGCGACATGCCCGCCAAGTAGGGCGGGCTTCGCGTGGCTGGAACGCCAATCGTGGGTTTGCCGGGAGTTCAAATGAACGCAAGCGTGGTTGCCGTCGCCATCGCGGGGCTCGTCGGTTGGGGCACGGCGGCCGTCGCCGACCGGGCCAGTGTCGAGTTTCTCGACGCCCATCTGAAACCGTGGCGGATCTAGCGGACCTTGGGAACGCGCTGTCTTGAATGGCGGAATGCGGGTGAATCCAGAAACGTCCGACATCGCCGGGCTCGGCGGTCTCGCCGACGAGCAACTCGCCGCGCAGGCGGCGCGGGAAGGCTCCGACGGCGCGGCGTTTACGGCGCTCATGGACCGCTATCGCGAAAAGGTCTGGCGGGTCTGCTGGCGGCTGATGGGCGGCCAGCACGATGCAGAAGATGCTGCGCAGGAGGTGTTTGTCCGGCTGTTTTTCGAGCGCGGAAAGTTTGCCGGCCGCTCGACCTACTCGACCTGGCTGCACGGCGTGGCGATCCGCACCTGCCTGATGCTGCGGCGGTCGCGGTCGCGCCGGCAGCGGCGCGAGGGGCCCGGGGGCGACGAGCAGATCGCGACCCACGCCGACACCCAGGCATCGGGCAGCAATGCTGTCGACGCGAGCCATGACATCCACAAGCTGCTCGAGGGTCTCGACGAGGAGGACCGGGCGCTGGTGCTGATGCGGTTTGGCGAGAGCCACGACTACGAGCAGTTGGCTGAGATGTTTGGCACGACGGCCGGCGCGTGCCGGATGCGGATCAGCAGGATCAGGGAAAAACTGTCGGCCAAGGCGGGCAGGCTGTTCGGTGAGCCGGTCGACAAGAAAGGGTGAAGCAGATGGATCCGTTCGAACAGTTGGCAGAGATCGAGGTGCCGCCGGTGCCGGCCGCGAGGACCTTCACAGCGGGTGTGCGGCGCAAACTTCATCCCCGGCTGCTCGCCCTGCACCTCATCGAGTTTGCCTTCGGGGCGACGGGCTGGGCCCTCGTGCACATGGCCTCGGCCCTGGCGGCGGCGGTTCGCTACACCGTCACCGGCTCCTGGCCGGAGCGGCGCAAAACTGGCGAAAAACGGCGGTAACGCCGGGGAAAACCTGGCCCAAAAATTTTTTTGTGACACGGCGGGCCCGGCCGGCAACTCATCTTTTGGCAGCCGAGACGGGCAGCGGCAACGCGAGCCCGGCCGGCGGCCGGAGAAAACACACTCGCCGGCACGGCGCCGGCGGCACAGATTGGGTTGCGGGCCAAGTCAATTCCCGCGAGAGGTTTTGGGGAGGGATTCATCCAATGGCTGATTTCGCGACGGTCGGGCAGACGGCTGCCGATACCGTGAACGTTTCGAAGCAGGCGCTCGTCGACAGTTTCACCCAGGCCTGGAGCCAGGTGATCCTGCTCGCGCCGAAAATGGTGGCGATGGTGTCGGTGGTGGTGATCGGCTACGTGATCGCCCGGTGGGTGGGTGGCGTGATCACGGTGATCGCCGACAAGATCGGCCTGCAGGTGGCGGCCGAGAAGAGCGGCCTGGCCAAGAGCATGAACGACGTGGGCATCAAGCGGCCGGTACCGGCGATCGTGGGCGGGCTCGTGTTCTGGCTGCTGATGTGCGTCTTCGTGATGGCGGGATTCAACATCCTCGGCCTCGAGAGCGTCACCTCGGCGATGGGTGAGGTGGTCAACTACATCCCGCGGCTGCTCGTGGCGACCGTGGTGGTGGTGATCGGCCTCTTGGCGGCGACCTTCCTGCGTGGTGTGGTGGCGACCAGCGCCGACCGCGTCGGGCTGTCCTACGCCGAGTATCTGGCCGGCGGCTGCTACTGGGTGCTCTCGCTGCTGACCTTCATCGCGGCCTTCAACCAGCTCGGCATCCAGTTTGCCCTGCTCGAGAAGCTGATCCTCATCGGTTCGGCGGGCCTGTCGGCCGGCTTCGCGCTCGCCTTCGGCCTCGGCGGCCGCGACGTGATGAGCGGCATCCTCTCGGGCTACTACGTCCGCCAGCGTCTCCAGGCGGGAGACACGGTGAGCGTGGGCACGATCGAGGGCACGGTTCGTGAAGTCGGTCCGGTGGCGACGGTGATCGAGACCCGTGAGAACGGTCTCGTGAGCCGCCGCTCAGTGCCGAACTCCAAGATGCTGCAGGAGGCGGTGCGGTAGGGCGAAACCGCGAGAGCATCACCCGGCAGTGCACTCAAGTCTGCCTGCCGAAAGCAAATCGGGCCCGCGGTGCGAAAGCGCCGCGGGCCTTTTTCATGCGCCGCTGCAACCGCGGCGGCTATTTTCGCACGAGCACGTGCGAGCCGGGGCCGAGGATGTCGATGATCTCCTCGAGGTCATCGGCGGAGACGATAAGGCTCGCCTGCGGCGCGGAATCGACGACGAGGCCGGGGTCTTCGGCGGCCTCGATCGAAAGCCCGTCGCCGAGCACGATCGACTTCGCCGCGGCCGGGCTGACGAAGGCCACCTGGGCCGCCGGACCCGCTGACGGTGAGGGATCCCCGCCGCGACGGACGTCGATCACGGCCAGCGATGCGCCGATGCGATCCTGAACCTGACGGCCGATCACCACCGGGAAGCTGCCGGCGTAGTTGCCGCCCACCTGCAGGCTGAGCCGGCGCCGCGACACGCTGACGACCGCATCGAAGGGGCCACGGACGACTTTGAGGTGTTCCCCCGGCACCAGTCTGGCCGGATCCGCGACGCCGTTGATCTTGGCGAGCAGTTGCCACGGCACGGCCAGTTGGCCGGCGATCGACTGGAGCGTGTCGCCCGCCGCTACGATATGGGGCGGCAGCAGCAGATCCTGCTGCGAATAGATGACCGTGCCGGCCAGCTGCCCGAGCAGATCCTCGAGCCGCTGGCTCTCCTCGACGCTGAGCGACGGATCGTCGTGCCAGATCGAAAGGGCGGCGAGCCCCTCGGCATAGCGGGCGGCGGCCAGCTTGTCGTGAGCCTCGGCCCAGGCGGTGGCGAAGGCGGCGGAGCCTGCCGCGGCTGCAGCGGCACCGAGCGTCATGGGGGCGGCCGGGGCGGCAGCAGCGACCGGATCGGCCGCGAATGCGGCGGGCGGTTCAGCCGAAAACGACGACGGTGCCGCGCCGGGCGCTGCCAGCAACGCGGCGGCCGCGGCTGTTTCCGCCACCGGTGGCGGCGCCGAGCGGGCGTTGAGAAAGGTCGGCGGCTGGTCGGGCAGGGGGGGCGCGACAGGCGGAGCCGAAGCCAGTGCGGCGGGTGGTTCGGGAATCGCTGCGGGCTGGGGAGGCCCACTGAATGCCGGCGGCCCCGCGAATTGGGCCGGGGGCTGAGTTATCGCGGGCTCGTTGGTCGTGTTGATTGGGGGTGCGGCCAGCGGCTGGCTGGCCACCGGAGCCGGCATTTCGATCGCGGGTGCCGCGACCGGCGCGAAGGGGGGAGCGTCGGCGGCCATGCCACCCTGGGCGATATCGGTCTGGGTTGCGGCGGGCCATGCCGGGCCGGTCTGGCCAGGGCCCTTTTGCACGACGAGATAGGCACCGTAGAGGATCGTGCCGAGCAGCCCGAGCACGACGAGCGGCTTGAGTGCTTCCATGGTGTCGGACTCCCGTTCGCGACGGAGCGGAGTCTTGGAACGGTGTGCCATGTCTGGCCTTTCGCGGGGAGGCGGGGGGACCGCTGATCACAGAGGCCGGGATCGTAGAAAACCGTCCAGCCCCGTGCCAGACCGCTTGCGAGCCGGAAAATGACAGCGGTGCTGGCATTCCCGGGGGCCGGTTCCCCAAACCAGCGTCGCTTTCCCCGGGGGGGAAGGCGTATATTCATCCCACGTTCAACCGCGGTCCAAGGCATTGGCCCGCAAGACATCCCCGAAGGAGCGCGGAATTCGGGAGGAGGCAGACAGATGCGTTCACGCGACGTGGACCCAACGCGCATGCGAGATGTGGTGGCCGTGGTGCTGGCCGGAGGCAAGGGCGCGCGTCTCGATCCGCTGACCCGCGACCGGGCCAAGCCCGCCGTGCCGTTCGGCGGCAGCTATCGGATCATCGACTTCGCGCTCTCCAATTGCCTGAACAGCGGCCTGCGGCAGGTGCTGCTGCTCACGCAATACAAGGCGAGCAGCCTCGACCGCCATTTGAACCTCGGCTGGCACCGGTTCTTTTGCCGCGACCTCGGCGAACGCCTCGACGTGCTGCCCCCGCAGCAGCGGGTCGACGAAAACTGGTATCTCGGCACGGCCGACGCGGTCTACCAAAACATCTACTCGCTCGAGATGGCCGCGCCCCGGCTGGTCATCGTGCTCGCGGGCGACCACATCTACAAGATGAACTACCAGTCGCTCATCGACGCCCACGAGGAAAACGCCGCCGACGTGACGATCGGCGCGCTGCCCGTGCCGCGGGCCGATGCACGGGAGTTTGGGACGATGGAGGTCGACGCCTCCGGCCGCGTTCGCAAGTTTCGCGAGAAGGTCGTCGATCCGCCGGCGATCCCTGGCGATCCGGGGATGTGCCTGGCATCGATGGGCATCTACTGCTTCTCGTGGCCCTTCCTTCTCGAACGGCTCAAGTTCGACGCCAATGAATCGGCCAGCCGCCACGACTTTGGCCATGACCTGCTGCCCTCCGTGGTCGACACGCACGGCGTCTACGCCTTTCCGTTCCGCGACGAGAACCGCAAGCGCGACGCCTACTGGCGCGACGTCGGCACCGTCGACGCCTACTTCGAGGCCAACATGGATCTGATCGACGTCGACCCGCAGCTCAACATGTACGACGAGCAGTGGCCGATCCGCACCCACCACCCGGCCTATCCGCCGCCGAAGTTTGTCTTCGCGGGCGAGGGGCACGATGCCCGCCGCGGCGAGGCGACCGACAGCCTCGTCTGTCCCGGGGCGATCCTCTCGGGCGGTCGGGCGACGCGTTCGATCATCGGCCCCGGAGTTCGCGTCAACAGTTTTGCACGGATCGAAGACAGCATCCTGTTCGAAGGGGTCGACATTGGTCGGCACGCCCAGGTGCGCAGGGCGATCATCGACAAGGGAGTCTGTGTGCCGCCCGGAATGACGATTGGCTTCGATCTCGAGCAGGATGTCGCCCGGGGGTTGACGGTTTCGCCGCAAGGCGTGACCGTGGTTCCAAAGGGTTACCAGTTCGAAGATGCCCCCCTCACCGCCCTCACCCGCTAACCGTCCCCCGCCCGCCCCGCATCATGCCGAAGCGAAACCTTCTCCTCCTGTGCCTGCTCACGGTCGTCTGCGTTCTGGCCTGGACCGCCCGTGACCGTGGCGTGCACGGCCGCCACTTCGGCGAGGTGCTGGCGGCGATCGAGCGGTCGTATCTGGAACCGGTCGATCCCGAGACGCTCTTCGACGCCGCGATGGAGGGAGTCTTTGCAAAACTCGACGAGCACTCGGCCTTTCTCGACAGCACGGCCCGGCAGGGGCTCGATGCGGCGCTCGACCAGGAATTTGGCGGCGTCGGCCTGGAACTGTCGGTCGACGAGCGGGCAGGCACGCTCGTCGTCCAGAGCCCCATCCTGAACTCGCCGGCCTGGCGGGCCGGCATCGTGACGGGCGACCGGATTCTGTCGATCGACGGCGTCTCCGCCCGCGGCCTGAAATTCACGGAGGCGGTGGCGGCGCTGCGGGGACGTCCCGGCACCCCGGTGACGGTCACGGTCAACGATCTAGACCGTGTGGTCACGCTCGATCGTGAGGTCGTGCGCACCGAGAGCGTGCTCGGAGACCGCCGGCGGCCCGATGGATCATGGGAGTGGTTCGTGGAAGGAGAGCCGGGAATCGCCTTCATCCGCATCACCGGGTTCGGCGACCACACGCTCGAGGAGTTGGACCGCACGATCGGCGAGATCAGCGGCACGCCCGGGCTGAATGGCGTCGTTCTCGATCTGCGCGGCAATCCCGGCGGACTGCTCGCCGTTGCCGTCGAGGCCTGTGATCGGTTTCTCGACGAGGGCGTGATCGTGTCGACGCGGGATCGCGTTGCCCGGCAGTCTGCGCTGCTCGACGTCCGGCGGGCCACGGCCGGCGCCGCTTTTCCGGGCGTGCCCCTGGTGGTGCTCATCGACGGTCTCACTGCGAGTGCCGGTGAAATCGTGGCGGCCTGCCTGCAGGACAATCGCCGCGCGGTCGTCGTCGGCAGCCGCTCGTTCGGCAAAGGCACCGTGCAGTCGATCCTGCCCCTCTCCGACGGCCGGAGCCTGCTCAAGCTCACGACGAGCGAATACCTGCGGCCGAGCAGCGTCAACATCCAGCGGCGCGAGGGCGATGCCGAGTGGGGCGTGTCGCCCGAGGCGAAGCACGAGATCAATCCGCCGGCCAAAACGCTCGAGGCGGTGAAGGCATGGCGGGCAGGCCGCGACGCGGTGTTGCCGCCCGATGCAACCGCACGTTCAGCCGAGCCGGCGTTGGACGAGGGACAGTCGGCGGCAACGCTGCCCCGGCAGGTCGACCCGGTCCTCGCCCGGGCGTTGGAAGTGCTCGCCCAGTAGGGCGGGCTGCAGGCTGACCGGATACCGGCCACCACAACTCACCGCTCGGGTTTAACGGGATCTTGATTCGTTTCTTGCCGCCGTGAGGAAGCTGTGGCACCGCTTGGCTTGAGGCCCGTCAAGGAGCCGACTGGGAGTCCTGCAGACGGAAAGGCTCGATCGAGGCCACGTGCAAGAGCGGGCAGATATCGAACTCTGCGGGCATACCGTCGTGGATGATGTCGGTGCTCACGAGGATGTCGTTGCGCAGCACCCAGGCCATCTCTGGATGGCGAACCTCGTACTCCTTGCCACTCGACATCACAAGTCTAAAAGGGGATGACCGGCTGCTGCCGCTGACTCGCGCTCGCACATCCATCAAACTGTAGGCGGGGCAAGTAAATAATTGCCGAATCTCACTTCCGTGTGGTTGGCGGTGACTTTTCGGGCACGACGATGTCGAGTATCGACGTCCCCTTGGAGATTTCAGTCTTGAATGTATGTGGTGGGAACAGCGGCACGCCCAGAAATGATTCCCCCTCTTGAATGCCTGAAAGACCGGTGACCTGCACGATGACCGGCCCGCTGACCGCACCGAACTGGGGCCTCGTGGCGTATTGCCCCTTCTCGATGGCGGCGATCGCTTGAGGCCCGCGGTTCGAACGCTCCGAATCGGGTTCGATCGTGATCATGCCGACCGGCACCGGCTTGTTGCGCCAGGTGACAAAGCCCTGGACCCGACTCAGCCCTTTGTCACGACCGCACCCCGCCAACGTAACGGCGAGAATCGCGGCCACGCCGCCGAGGTGCCTCACCATGGCAGCGTTTCCATGAGTGCACCATCTGCGCGTTGGCCCAGACGACGGTAGAGATTGATGTCGATCATCTCGTCGATGAATTTCGTCGCTCCATCCGCTAGGGCCATGTGGCAGCCGCCGGGATGAAAGCTGCCAAAGGCTGATACCTGATTTAATCCGGGATTGCATTCCGCGGCCATCAACGGCGGCGCCTTGGTCATGTCGGTGCAGCCGGATGCGTTGATCCCGGTTTTCGATGTCGAGGCCGCGGTGGCCCCGAGTGCAAAGGTGGTGTTACTGCTGCAACTCCACAATCTCGCTCCTCCGGCCCATGACGGACGGCTGACGCGGTCCACGGGGAAGTCGGGCTTGTAAGCGGCCCAGGCAACCTCGCTCGCTAATTGAAATTGATAACGCGTTTCTCCGAGGAGGAACGTGTTCGACGTTCCATCGAGAATACTGCCCTCGGTGACCCGGCCATTGATAGGGATGATGCCGTTGTTGTAGTAGAGGAGCCCGTTACTGGTGCCCAGCCATGCGTAGCCATTCTTTGGCGTCTTTCCGGACGGCGGTGCCGACCAGGCGCCGCCGCCCGAGACACCGAAATAGTTCGTGTTCGGCACGTCGGGTAGGCTCGCCGGGTCCGACGGACACTGAAACGCCGTGTTTGGCGTGTAGGCCGCCGTGCGATTCGTCACGTTCCAGCCCACGTAAGCGCCATCGAAGCCGGCCGCGGCGTTGAACGAGTTGTAGCGATTGATGTCATCGAGATAGGGCAGTACCTGCACGGTCCAAGCGGGCCCCTGATCATTACTGAAATCTGGCATCCCACTACCGCAGGTGAGGTAGGCGTTCGACGATGCCGATTGAAAAGTCTTGCTCGTGAAAGCGGACGGAAATGCTGCTTGGGCATTCCGAAAGAGGAGGCATGCTTTGCCAAGTTGCGCGATCTTGTTCATGCAACTAACGCGGCGGGCGGACTCGCGGGCCGACTGCACCGCTGGCAGAAGGAGTCCAACCAATAGGCCAATGATGGCGATCGTGGCCAGGAGTTCCACCAAGGTGAATCCCGGATATTTTTTCATAATCGTAAACGGCCGCGTAGTCCGCTTCATTCTGCAGCGAAACCGGTCTGTTATTGCTCTTGGGAACCAGGCAGGAAATCAGCCAAGGATTGGCGGCGCCGCCTCGAGAGTGACCAGCCGGCGAGGGCGATGCCGATGCCGGCGGCCACGATAGTCCCTGGTTCGGGCACCACGATCACGCTGGCGGCGATCGTGAGGTCCCGGCGCTGGGTCGCGCCAGACAGGTTCTGGTTGTCGGAGAACGAGAGCGTGAAGTTCTTCGAGAAAGTACCCTGGCCGTTCGGCGTGAACGTGAACTGATAGCCAGCCGTGCTGCTCGCAGCGAGATCCAGGAGCGACGAGAGACCCGATGAAAATCCGTCGCCGTCGGCAGTCCAGTCCGTGAGGTCGAGGCCGGCTGTGAGATTCGCGCCGGCCAGGGCCGCGAGATTTGTGAGCGAGTAGCTGAAGGTTTGCAGGCCGCTGGACGGGTCGATACTGCCGAAGTTGATCGAGAGCGTCGTGCCCGAGAACCCGAGGAAGGCGGGCGTCGCATGATCCAAGACGGCCACGCTCACCGATCCGGTGCCCGTCGTCGTGATCGCATTTGGATCGCTCACCGTAAATAAGCCGGTCTGGTTGCCGACAGTGGCGCCGGTGAAGAAGAGTCCTGCGACGGTGCCACTCGTCGAGTCTGCAGTCGCCGTGCCGGCGCTGGCCCCCGACACGTTCGAGCCGCTGACGCTTGCGAACGAGAGGGTGGCACCGCCGGTGGGCGTTGTATTCGCCACAGAGTAAGTGATTGCCGCCGAGCCACCTGTGATGATCTGGGCAGTTGCCGAGGCTGTTACCGTGCCAATGTCGGCCTTCCGTTGCACGAACAGGTTTACGGTGGTGGCCGTATTTGTGAGCGAGTAAAGAAAGTCCGCGTTCGGCGTCGTGCCGATCGCCATGCTGCCGGTGCCCGAGAGCGAGCCGCTGCCGCCGGTGGCATAGTCGAAGATCCGGTAGGTGCGGCTGCCAAAAGTGTCGAACGCGGGCGACGCGATCACGTTGAGCGTGCCGCCGAGGGTGAGGCTGCCGGCCACGCGGGTGAGGTCGTTGATGCCGCTGCCCACGGCGGCGTCTGTGCCATTGATCTCATAGCTCGTGATGCTCGACGCTCCGAGCACAAGGTCCCCGCCGGAGATGGTGAGCGTACCGGGGCTGTTGCCGGCGGCCAGTGTGCCATTGATCGTGAGCACCTTGCCGGCGGCCATCTGGATTGTGCCGATGCCTTTCAACGTCTGGCCGGAGCCAAACGAGAAGCCGCCGGTCTTCGCGGTCAGGTTGAGCACGGCACCCGTTGATCCGGCGTTGCCGACCGTGATAGTGGGGCTCAAATCGAACGAACCGCTCGCGCCTAGCGCTAGCGTACCGGCCGAAATAGTGGTGGCTCCGGAGTACGTGTTGGCAGCCGACAGCGTCAGCGTGGCTGCACCGCCCTTGGTGAGCGTTACCGAGCCTGCGCCATTCCGGATGACGCCGGCGAATGTGCCGCTGCCGGTGTTGTTGACGGAGAGTGTGGCGAAGCCGCTACCGCTTTCGATGAAATGGTTGGTATTGCCCCCATTGAGTCCGGTGACAGCGATTGCTTTGCCATTGAGGTCGACAATCAGGAATGTTGACCCGCTTAAGGCAGTTGGCGTCAAGGTGAGGGGGCCGGAGCCGAAGGCGTAGTCACTACCGGCGACGAGCTTTGAAGTGGCCCCTGCTGTAGAAGTCGGAGTGAATTTGAGCCCACCAGTGAAGGAGTTGCTTCCGCTCAGGGTGGTCGTTGTGGACAAAGAGTCACACACTAAAGTCAACTCCCGAGCCGTCTCGTAATCGCTGATGTTACCGGCCAACGTCAAGCCCGCGCTGCGGGTGACGATCGAAGCGTTGCCGGAAAGCCTGATGCTCCCGCTGATTGTGGCAGTGCCGGAGGCGTAAAAACTGAGGGGGCCACGGTTGCCAACCCCGAACCCATTGATGTCGAAAGATGTTGCTGCCGAGATGGAATAAGGATTCCAAAAGCGAAGGGTATTGGCATTGCCGACCGTTATCTGAGTCGCCCCAAGCAGAGTGTTTGCTCCATTCACTCCCGCCAATAGATTGGAACCGCTGACAGTTACCGAGCCACCGATACTGTTGGAGCCGCCGAGGCTAAGATTCAGAATACTGGCAGAGGACCCCGATATGGTCAGGTTGCTACCGGCATCAGTCACGAGTCGGGAGCTGACAATCGGAGTCCCGTTGGAGCTGGCCGTGATCGTCGGGGCCGCAGTTTGCAGGGCGATGACGCCCCCAGTGAGCGTATAGTTCCCTGAGGAAGGGTTTACGAAAGAGAGCCCAGTCGGAGTCACCGTGCCGGTGATAGTTACCGTGCCCGCCGTGCCTGATGTACCGCCACCGAACTTGGCGATATCGCCGGCGTTGGTCGTGTTGTTCCACACAACTGAACCGGAACCATCTGAACGGCCCAGAAGTGGCGGTCCATGCGCCAGTGCCATCCGTGATGATGGCGTCAGGTGCGACCGTCGTGTCCCAGTTCAGGGTTGCCGCACGGGTCGGCGCGAGAAGCGTGACTAGCAAGCAGACTGCTGGAAGCGAGTGGATCGAAATGATCCGCCCGGCTTTCGAACTTGTCCGATGAAGCATGCTCGATTCCCCCCCGACGATGGATTAAAGTCGTGTCAACACGAAAGAGGCCATCGGTCGACACATTAGCAGCATATGTGGGTGTTTGGAACGTGTCAACTCTTCGGAATAAAAATTCGTCGGTGATGTTGAACGGCTTCGGAGGCCTAAAAAAAGAGCTTTTGCCGCTCTCGGTGGGGGCGGCGATCGGCAGACGCGGCCGCTCAGACCGTGTCGCCAGGAAAACGGCCGCGTTGCGGCGTCGATTCCTGCCGAGATGACAGTGCGTTGGGCCTGATCTTGCGAATCACAGTCGGCGGGTCGATTCCCTTTCCACAATCGATTGCTCGATCCGCAAGGTTCGTTGTTCAGGGGCATCGCCGAGGCAGGCGGCCTTGAGGAGGCTCAGCGCCTCGCGGGCCGCGGTCTCCGCATTGCCCTGAACCACCGTGAGGGCCGGATTGGTGAATTCGGAAAGCTTATTTTCGCCCGCATGGGCAATCACGCTGACATCGCCGGGCACCTGAATGCCCAGTTCCCTGAGCGCCCGGAGTGCAGCAAGCGCGCCGGTCCAGTGGAGGCAGAAGAGGCCGGTCGCGTCGAGCTTGTTGCCATTTTGGTAGAGCCAGCGGCGGAGCTTTTCATAGGAGCCCAGGATGGAATCGAGGCCGGGCTTCACCGAGCCATCGATTACCAATCGCTCTGGAAGTTTTTCCCCCGTCTCCCGCATCGCCTGCTCCCAGCCGGCAAGCCGGTTGTTCATCCGTAGGAGTGGCGGCTCGCTCAAAAATGCCGCGATCCGCTTGTGTCCGAGTTTTTGCAGGTATTGCGTGGCCAGATAGCCCGCTGAGTGGTCGTCGTCGGCGACGCACATCATGCCGTCGGCCAGTTCTTCCTCGAAGAGCATCACGGCGGGCGTCGCCGTCTGCTTGAGGAGGGCGGCGAGGTTGGTGGGCATCGACGAGGGCAGGATCACGACCGCGTCATGCGCCTCGATCGCAGGCTGGAGGTTCGCGGTACCGCCTGCCCCCCATTCGGAGCCGTAATGCACCGACTCGATCGAAAACCGCTGACGGCGAGCCTCGTCGACGAGGGCCTGGTTCATAGTATTGTAGTCGGGCGAACTCCAATTGGGGCAGAGTACGAGCACACTCAAAACCGTGTCGCGGTTCTTCGCGCGACCAACGGCGACGAGCCGCTTCTTGCCGGGGATCTTCGTGATCAGCCCACGGGACCGGAGGTGTCGGATCGCATGCACGACCGTGCCCTGCGACACCCCAAATCGCTCCATCAATTCCAGTACCGGGCTGATGGGAGTTCCTGGGGCCATGTGCCGAATCTCACGATCCATGGCCTCCGCCATGAGCGCGTGCTTGGGTTTGGAGCCGTTGTCGGGGAGCGGTTTCGTGGTCGCTTTTTTGATCGAGTGCATGGAACTTAGGCTATTTGGTTGATATTCTTGTCGATCTATCGGATGTTATGTGTCAGTATGGAATATGTCAACACGATGCGAAGGAAGGACCCTGTTGTGATGAGAATGAGTATTCAACAGTTCTTCGTGCTCATGGCTAGCGCATCGTTGAGCCTGTTGCCGATGGCCGCGGATGCCAGGCCCATTCCGGCAGGCATGTTTGGCGATCACGCTGTACTGCAAAGGGAGTGTGTCGTGCCCGTGTGGGGCATGGCCGATGCCGGCGAAAAAGTGACCGTTTCGTTTGGCGGCAAGGATTTCACAGTGGTCGCGGGCCCGGATGGCCAGTGGCGGGTGCAGTTTGATTCCATGCCGGCATCCTCGGAACCGCGCGACATGGTGATCCGCGGCGAAAGTGGTGAGCCGGTCACGCTCACGGACATCCTGGTGGGCGATGTCTGGCTCTGCTCCGGGCAGTCGAACATGGGCTGGAACGTCGAATCGTCGTTGAACCCGGCAGAGGATATCGCGACCGCGAATTACCCAGCGCTCCGGCAGTTCCGGGCTGCGGAGCGGTCGTCGCTGACCCCGGTTTCGGAGGTGAAAGGGAATTGGGAGCGGTGCTCGCCGCAAACGGTCGGTAAGTTTTCCGGCGTTGGCTATTTCTTCGCGCGGGAACTCCACAAAGACCTCGATGTCCCGATCGGAATTTTCATCAGCGCCGTGGGCGCGACGCCGGCCGAGGCGTGGACACGGTTGGAGGCTCTCCAGAAGCTTCCCGACATCGGCCAGCGGGCGGCAGCGGAGATCGCGAAGATCCAATCGCAGCAGGAGGACAACCGGCGGTTTCTGGTGGAGCGGGCTGCCTGGGAGGAAAAACATGGCGTAACGCCGCCGCCGGTGGCCGAGGCCGCAAAGGGCTGGGCCGCCCCCGACCTCGACACGGGCGACTGGCAGGCGGTCACGTTTCCGGGCCAGTGGAAAAACTTCGGGCTCAAAAGCGGCGGGGTGTTTTGGATCCGCAAGGAGTTCGACCTGCCCGCCGAGGCGTTGAAACACCCCCACATCATCATCGGGCTCAACTGGGCGAGCGAGCAGTACGACACCGTGTTTCTCAACGGTGAGAAGGTGGCAGAACTCGTCGAGAAGCCGCCGACGTTCTACACGGCGCAGCGAACGTATTACGTGCCGGTGAGGTTTGCGAAACCTGGCCGCAACGTCGTGGCCGTGCGGTTCGTCGCTGCCACCGAGCACACCGGCATGCATCAATGGGGCAAGGGGGTTTTTCCATTCGCCGGCTTGAAAGACATCGACAACCACTGGCTCATGAAGGTCGAGTCGACCTTCCCGCGACTGCCGTCCGAGGCACTCGCGTCACGGCCGAAGCCCAACGGCCTCAACAGTAGGGCGGTTTCCTCGTCGCTCTACAACGGCATGATCGTGCCGCTCATGCCGATGGCGATCAAAGGGGTGATCTGGTACCAGGGGGAGAGCAACGTGACGCGGCCCAAGGAGTATCGCGATCTGCTTTCCGCGCTGATCGAGGACTGGCGCGAGCGTTGGGGCCAGGGCGATTTTCCCTTTTACATCGTGCAGTTGGCCAACTATTACGGTGCGCCCAAGGAGCCGGCTGACAGTGGCGTGGCCCGCGTGCGCGAGGGGCAACTTCAAGTGGCCCAGAATGTGCCGGGTACCGGCCTCGCCGTGGCGATCGACATCGGTGAGGAAAGCATCCATCCCCGCAACAAGCAGGACGTGGGCAAGCGGCTGGCGCTTCAGGCGTTGCACCACACGTATGGTCGTGCGGTGACCTGCAACGGGCCGATCTATCGCGGCATGGCCGTGGAGGGCGACACGGTCCGCCTCTCGTTCGATCACGTCGCAGGGGGACTCATCGCGAAAAATGGGCCGCTCACGTGGTTCGCCATCGCCGGCGATGACAAGAAATTCGTCTGGGCCGACGCGAAGATCGACGGCGAGACCGTGGTCGTCACGAGCTCGCAGGTTCCCGAGCCTGTCGCCGTGCGGTTCGCCTGGGCGGACAATCCCGAGGGCTTCAATCTTTACAATGCCGCCGGTCTACCGATGTCGCCGTTCCGAACCGACGATTGGCCGGTTTCGGGTGATTCCGGGAAATCGCAACCATGAACCGGAGTCTGTTGGCCGCCGCGCTGCTTGTGGTGATGCACGGCCGTTTTCCCGCGGCGGCCGTCGAGTCTGCCGCAGCGCCGCGGCTCCACTGGGATACGTCGGAAGCGCCCGGGCTACAGGGCGGCGGAGGCACGTGGAATGCCGATGCGCTTGCCTGGAACCCGGTGGCCGACGGTTCGGCGGCGCGGGTCGCGTGGCAGTCGGGGGCGATCGCCGTGTTTGACGGCGCCGAGAGTGATGGTGGCAAAGGCACGCCGCCACGGGTGCTCCTCGCGGCAGACATCGAGGCCGCAGGCATCGTGGCGCATGCGATCGAACTCGTGGGTGGTTACCTGCGGGTGGCGGGGGGAGGCCTGGCGATCAACTCGCACGGCGAAGTCGTGCTCTCGTGCGGCGTGGGCGGCGGGGGATCGGTCGCCCTCACCGGCAGCGGTAGTGTCGTGCTCACGCGGCCGACCGCCGCCGGCGGCTGGACGCTCCAGTCGGGCACGTTGCGGTTCTTCGATCCGCGGTCGCTCGGTACCGGCACGTTGGCGGTCACCGGCAACGCCACGCTCGCCCCGGCGGCTAGGAACATCATCGTCGAAAATCCGCTCGTCATCGACGTCGGCACACGGCTTGTCGTGGAATCGCGGGTGGCGCCGGTGACGCTCGCCGGCCACATCTCCGGCGGCGGCGAACTGGTTGCCACGGACCGCGGCGGCCTTGTGATCCGCGGCCGCTGGGCCGCCGGCTGCCGGCTCACCGTCACCTCCGGTACGGTCGAGTTTGCGCCGCCGCAGCCAGCCACTCTCCTGGCCACGGTTCGCGGCGGCCTCTTTCGCGCGGCGAAAAACAGCCTCGCCGCGGGTACGAGACTCGCGATCGCTTCGGCAGGGGCGGTCGCCGCATCGGGCGCGGCCGACGGCATCGATGCCTGGGCTGAAAGCGGCTGGATCGCCGCCGACTCGACGGGCGCGATCGCAATCGACGGCGACACGACGCTCGATCGCCCGCTCGATCTCGCCCGCTTGCAGGCGGTGTGTCCGAAGCTGAGCGTTGGGGCCTCGGGGAGCGCGGCTCTTGCCGGCGGCATCAATGGCGCGGGCGCCACGCTGCGGCTTGGCGGCGGCGGCGGGCTGCTCGACGTCCGCGCACCGATCACGGGCCCCGTGCGACTCGTCGTGGGCGGCCCCGGTGCGACTGGCGCCGTGACGCTCGCTGCGGTCAACACGTTCTCCGGCGGCATCACCGTCGCGGGCGCGACGCTCCGCGTCGGCCACCCGCAGGCGATTCCTCCCGGACCGCTCGTAATCGGCGACAAGCAGAGCAACGAGCATTCCTGCGGACTTGATCTCGCCGATGCCACGCTCTCGAACCCCGTGCGGCTCGCCGGCCGAGCCTCGATCCGGAACGCGGGCGGTGGCGAGGCGACGTTCGCGGGATCGATCACGGCAGGCCCGCACCGGCTGCGACTCGCGGCCGATCACGGCTCCACGCTGCGGGTGACTGGGGCGATCGAATCGACGTCGCTCATCTCCGTCAACTGCGATCACCTACCGCCACTGGGTAAGACGAACGTGGTGGAGCTTTCACCTGCGAGCCCGAATACGTGTGCCACGATCCAGGTGGATCGCGGGCTCGTATTGCGGGCCCGCGATGGCGTTGGGCTGCCGCAGGCCGCGCGGCTCGTGCTCGCCGGCGGCGTGCTCGAAAGCCACGGCGAGTTCACCCGTGAGCCGGTGCGGGCCGACGGCCCACCACATGGCTCAGGCGGCATCGCCCTGCTGTGGAATCGCTATCACGGCAGCGGGTTCAGCGCCCGCGGCGGCACGCTGACTGTGCGGCTCAGCGGCGATCTCCCGCTCG
Organism: Planctomycetia bacterium; assembly: GCA_026401035.1. GTDB lineage: Bacteria > Planctomycetota > Planctomycetia > Pirellulales > UBA1268 > RGVT01. The sequence goes on from JAPLNR010000072.1 coordinate 60,719, forward strand.
TGTGGGGGCGACAGCCCGACGGCTCCATCGAGCCGGCCCCGCGCGAACTCGTGCTCAACGCCCCGACCGCCGACGGCAGGCTCGAGTGGGACGTCGCACTTGATCTCGCCGGCGAGACCCGCGACCTGAAGGGCGACCCCACGCCGCTGCACACGATTTCAGTGGGAGCGGGAACGGCCGCGATCGTCCAGCCGGTGTCGAACTCGGGGCCGACGCCCGCCGGAATCAAGAAGACCGGCGTGGGCGCGCTCATGCTCGGTGCCGCGAACACGTATGACGGCCCGACCGTGGCTTCGGAAGGCACGGTCGTGTTCGGCTCGGCCGAGGCAATCGGCGGCAGCGGCCGCACGGTGACCGCCGACGCAGGAGCGGTCGTGGCGGCCGGCTTCCCGATCGACAACGCGTTTCTGAACCGGCTTGCGAGCCCGACCGCCGTGCCGTTCACCGTGGCCCTCGCGGCCGACAGCGACCGGCCGCTCGACTTCGGGTCGGACGCGGGCGCGATCCTCCGGGCGGCCACGCTCGGCGTCATCGGTAATCGAATCTACTCCGGCGAGTTTTCACCATGCGACCGGGTGGTGCGTCTCGGCGGCGGAGACGGCACGCTCGCCACGGGTCTGCGGAGCTGGGACGCTGCCGACAGTGAACCGCCGGCGGATACTCCCGCCGCGGCGACACTCCCGGACGAGCCGCCGGTGACGACGGCCTCGGCCAATGATCGCTGGATCGACGCGGTATGGACGTTTCCCGCCGACCCGCCGGGCGGATTCGCAGTGGAACTTTCGCACAACGGTGGCGGCTTCGAGCCCGCCGGAACCGCCTGGCCGGGCGAGCGGCGGTTTCCGATCTATCTCCCCGATCCGGCCCGCGATCTCTCCACGATCCGCGGCGAACTCTCCTTGCGGGTAGCCGCGATCGCGTCCGACGGCACGCGCGGCCAGTGGTCGAACGTGGCCCAGGCCCGCCCGGCGGCGCGGTTCGAGCCCGATGTCGAACTAGCGCGACGGTTCCCCGGCACGGGCGATGCCCGGCGCTACTCGGTCGACGATCCGGTGCGGCTCGTCGAATACTCCGCTGCCGAGAAGGAGGCCCAGTGGGCGGCGGGCCGCGACCTCGCGTTACGGCTCCACGCCGCCGCAGCCGACGCGACCGCACAGCAGCAATTGACGATCCCGCCCGGTATCTACCGTGTCGCGCCGGGGCAGATCAAACTCAAGAATATGAAGCAGTTCACGATCCACGCCGCGGGCGTGAAGATGATCGTCGACTCCGAGAAGAGCGGCGCGGCGTTCACCTTCGAGGGCTGCGCGGACATCGTGCTCACGGGCCGGCCGCAGGACGGGCGGCTCGAGCCTGGCCTCGAAATTGACTCCGAGCAGTTCGCGATGAGCGTCGCTCGGATCGTGGGCGTGAACGTGGCAGCCGCCACGCTCGACGTGGAGATCCTTCCCGGCTACGAGACGACGTTGCCCGACGAGGAGCGGATGATCGTCTACCGGCCCGACGGGCGGATGGCCAATTTCCAGCAGATGGGCTGGAAGGGTGTCGAGCCGCTCGCCGGACGGAGCATTCGGCTTGGCGTGCCGGCACTCTCCAGCCCGCGGCAGCACAACACCGTGCTCGCCATCGGCAATCTGCTCTCGCTGCACAACAACATTCATCACTCCGCGCGGACGCACGTCGCCGTCGGAGCCCATGGCTGCCGCAACATGACCTACGAATCGATCCGCATCGTGAACGGCGTCGGTCAGCCTGCCGACCAGCGCACCGCCGGCGACACGGTCTACCGGGGCTGGCGGCTGATGCCGACGCCGGGCACCAGCCGGCTCGAGATCTGCGGGGGGCTCGGCCAGTTCTCCAAGGAGGGCGGGCGGTTCATATTCGAGGATTGCGAGTTCGCCGCACATCTCGACGACGGGATCAACCTGCTCTCCAAAATGGGCATGGTGGCCCGCCAGGACGCAGGCGCAACGATCGTGGTGGTCGGACCCGAGCCGACACCGGGACAGGTGCTCACGTTTCACGATTTCCACAGTTGGAAACGGCTGGGCACGGCTTCGATCGTCTCCTGCGAGAAACTGGCCGAGCCGGAGACACTGGCTGCCGTCAATTCCTTCAGCGCCTCGAAGGGATTCAGGGACGTCGGCCGCGCGTCATGGCGGGCGAAACTCGACCGGCCCATCGCGCTCGGGCCGTTCGCCGTAGCGATCCATTCCGACCACCGGGCCGACGAGATCGTCGTGCGCGGCTGCCTGTTCCGCGACCAGCTTGCCCAAGTCATGCTGCTCCAAGGAGCAAAACGAGGGCTCATCGAAAACAATCTCATCCTGCGGAGCACCGGCCCGGCCGTGAGCCTGCAGTTCTCACAGTATTGGTGGGAGGGACCGATGCCGGGGAACTTCGTCGTGCGTAACAATGTGATCCGCGACAATCCCGTCTGGACGCCGGTCAGCGGGATGGGCGGATCGGGCTCGATCTCGGTCTGGGCCGGTACCGGTCAGCCCGTCGCAGAGCGAATCCTCTCGGGGTTTCGGATCGAGGGCAACGTGATCGAGAATCCGGCCGTGAGCGGCATCCTCCTGCGGAATGCGGAACACGCCGTCGTGCGGTTCAACCGAATCGTGAATCCTGGGGCGCAGCGGATCGAAGGCGAATTTCGGGGGCGGCCTGCCTGGCAGGAGGCCGCGGGCATCCGCCTCGATCGAGTGTCACACGCAGTCGTGACGGACAACGATATCGTGCTCGCGAGCCCATGGTGCCGGCAGGCGATCGTGATCGAAGACACGTGCGATGCGGCGACCGTCACAGTCGCGGGAAATCGAGTGGACACCCACTTTCCGTGATGCAGCGGACGTGCCGACGGATTCGCCCCTCGGCTTTGGCCGGGGGCCGCAGCAGTGCGAAAACATGACACTCGAGCGGAGCACGTTGCAGGCGATCTACCTCAACGCCAGCAGCTACTGGCACGAGGGCTACTGGCCCAGCAATGTCACGATCCGCAACAACGTGATCCAAAACAACACCCCCGTCTCCAATCGGTATTCCTGTCCCTCCATCGAGGTTGGCAGCCGGCTCGCCGTGCCCGGTCACGTCCGCGGGCAGATCGAGAACTGTGACATCCTGGGCAACACGATCATCAATTCCGCGCACTCGGCAATCCAGCGCAACTATGGCCGCAACTACCGCATCGTCGGCAACACGATCGTCAATCCTGGCGTGGTGGGCGGAGCGACGCATTTCGCGATCGTGATCCGCGGTGGTGAGAACGTTGTCGCGGCCGACCGTTCCTCAGCCGATCTCGGCCGCCAGGAAGAAACTCCCCGCGATGCAGACGAGGCCGCTTTTCCCGGCGAGTTGTCGGGCGCGAGTGACGGCTTCCTTGGGCGACGCGGCGGCGTTGGCCTTGGGCAGGCCCGCCGCGCGGCAGGCAGCGATCAGCCGTTCAACCGGCGCGGCGCGGGGGTTGGTCGCATAGCGGGTGACGATCACCTGATCGAACCGGCCGGCCGCGGCGGCGAGCATCTCCTCGAGCTGCTTGTCGGCGCTCGCTGCGAAGACGAGCACGCGGGGCGCGAGCGCTTCGAGCGGACCGGCGAGCGTGTCGAGCAGCGCCTGCATCGAGGCGACGTTGTGGGCCGCGTCGACCACGACGAGCGGTTTTCGCGCGAGCACCTGCACCCGCGCGGGCAGCAGCGTATTTCTGAGTCCGGCGGCAATCGCGCGGGCCGGCACCCGGTAGCCGAGGGCGTCGAGCTTCTTGGCGGCCACGACCGCCAGAGCGGCGTTCGCCGCCTGATGCATGCCCGGCATCCCGACCGCGTATGAGGCACGCAAATCCTGGGCGGTGCCGCCGCCGGTCGGTCTGAATTCCTCGGGAAGCTCGACAACGACGGCGTGCTCGCCGAACGGGCTCGAGCCGATCTCACCGCTGGAGACATGCGTCGCCTGAAAGTCGCGGCCCAGCTCCAAAAGCGGCGCCCGCCGCCGAGCCGCGGTGGCGGCGATCACCCGCCGCGCCGCCGGCGCCGTCGCGCCGCTGATCACGGGGATGCCACGCTTGATGATGCCCGCCTTCTCGGCGGCGATCTTCGCGATCGTGTTTCCCAGCACCGCCATGTGGTCGAGGCTGATGCTCGTGATCACCGAGAGCACCGGCTGCGACACGTTCGTGGCATCGAGCCGGCCGCCGAGGCCGGTTTCGAGCACGGCGATAGCGACGCGGGACCGCGCAAAGTGGAGCATGGCCACCGCCGTCAGTACCTCGAACCAGGTCGGGCCGCGGCCGCCACGCGTCGCCGCCGACCGGTCGAGCGCATCCACCGCCGGGATCACGGTGGCGAAGGCCGCGAGGAGCGCCGCCGTGGTGATCGGCCGGCCATTGACGCTGATTCGCTCCTCGACCCGGTGCACGTGTGGCGAGAGATAGCAGCCCACGCGGTGGCCAGACTCGTTGAGGATCGCGGCGATCATGGCGACGGTCGAGCCCTTCCCCTTCGTGCCCGCCACGTGCACGACCGGAAGGTTTTCCTGGGGCGACCCGATCGCGGCCAGCAGCCGCCGCATCCGGGCCAGGCCGAACGATCCCTGGCCGGCGGGCAGGCCCCGTTCGTAGTTGACGCGGCGGTCGAGCCAGGCGAGGGCAGCGGCTCGCGTGAGCCCCGAACGATCTTTCCGCTTTGCGGCCATCTTTCGCAGTCTTCCCGGCTTGTTTCGTGCCGAGCCGAGTGTAACGCGGCGGCGATTCCCGCGGGCAAAGCGGCCTTGACCCCCTCCCGTGTTTTCCAGACCCTCCCGCGTCGCTCAGCCCTGCCCGCCACAGTCGCGGTTTCGCCATGCCTACGTCGTCATCAATACAACAGCCGTCGGTCGCCGTGCTTTCCGCGGTGCTGCGCGGCTTGCTGCTGGTGATCGTCGGTTGGCAATTCACGGCGTCGGCGCGGGCGGCCGACCCACTGCCCGAACCGGCGGCGGCACCGCCAATCGACGCGGAGGTGGCTGGTTCTCCACCGGCGCTCTACGTCCCCGATCCACTGCAGGCCGACGAGTTTGCCGGATTGCCGGCCACTGTCGTGCCGGAGACGTTTCCCGGCTGGCCGCGGTGGTTTGCCGGCGCGAGCGGCCTCGTGATGACCCGCACGCTTCCTTCCGGCGCCGCGACGATGCAGCCTGCCGCGGGTATCGGTCAGTTGACGACGAGCGCTGCCTCCGCCACCTGGCCCGGCGGCGTTGACCTGCACATCGGCCGCTGGTTCGGGCCGCGACAGAAGCAGGGTGTTGAGTTCATCTACTGGGGCGTCTATGGCATGGGCACGACGGCCTCGGTCGCGGGCAGCGGTATCGCGGCGATCCCGCAGGCCGACGGCGCCACCGTCGGCGGCACACCGGCCACGAACTTCCTCACGAATGCCACCGGCCAGCAGATCGGCCGCTCCGATCTCGTCAACGATATCGAGATCAACTGGCTCTACTCCCTCGGGGAGCGTCCGGAATTTTCCTCGCAGGATCCTTATGCCGCCAGCCGGAGCGTAAACCTCATGTGGCTCGCCGGATTCCGGTTCTTCCAGCTCGAGGACGTGCTCACCCTGAGCACCTCCTCCGGCATCTCGGGCAGCCCGCTCGATTTCAGCGCCGCCACCAACAACAACCTCTTCGGTGGCCAGTTGGGAGCCAAGTTCGACTGGCGGTTTGCCGACCGCTTTCGGTTCTCAGCCGTGCCGAAGGTGTTGCTTGCCGGCAACTCGATCACCAACACATCGTCGCTCGCCACCGCGGCCGGCACGCAGGCCACGTTCACCGGTTCCGGCGCCCCGGTGAATGTCCACTCCACGCTCGGCGTCTTCTCCTGGCTCGGCTCCGTCGACACGGGCGTGGCCTGGGACGTGACCGATCGCTGGAGCCTCTCGATCGGCTACCGCGTGGTGGGCGTCAACAACATCGCCCAGGCCGACGGCCAGTGGCCCGCGAATATCACGACAGCCGCCGATCTCTCCAGCATCACCGCGGGATCGAGCACGATCATCCACGGCGGGTTCGCGGGCTTCGAGGGGAGATACTGATTTTCCGGAACCGGTCGGCTACCATCTTGTCATGAACACCCCACAACAAGCCTGCGACCTGGTTGCCAAGAAGTGCGTGCCCTGCGAAGGGGGCGTGCCGAAGTATTCGCTTGCCGAGTCAGAGGCACAGCTCGCAACGCTCCCCGGCTGGCGGCTCACGCACGAGGGCGCACGGATCCGCCGCGACTGGACGTTCAAGAACTTTCGTGATGCTATCAAGTTCCTGAACAACGTCGGCGCCATCGCCGAGCGGGAGCAGCATCACCCCGATCTGCATCTCGAGGGCTACCGCAACGCCGGGGTGGAGATTTACACCCACGCCATTGGCGGCCTCTCCGAGAACGACTTCATCCTTGCCGCGAAGATCGACCAGTTCGCGCCGGCTTGATGTGGACTGTCGCAATCCCGTTCGTCACGGTTCTTGCGTCAACGCGCCCAACCCGGCTTCGGGCCACCCATGCCCCGTCGCCGGACGTTCGCTGCGCCCATCCTGGGCTCCGCTCACTCGATGCTGACTGCGCTCCGGCATCCATGCCTCCGCCGACCAATCCGCCTGGGGCGGATCGGTGCCCGAGCAACGCCGGCTCTCGGGGCACGGGTAGCCCGAAGCCTCCGTCCGCGTGCGGTTATCTTCCTTGGGAAGGCACGGGGTTGTCCATGCCCCAGGAGCCGGGCTATGGGAGCAAGCGCAGCCAGGATGGCGAAGCGCAGCGGACATGCAGAGAGCGAAGGGCACGATGCCCGACGCGAACGTCCGGCGATGGGGCGTGGGCAGCCCCGTGCCGGTTGGGCGAGTGGATGGCCAACTCGCCATAGGGCAAAGTCCGTGCCGAACAGGATTGAGCCTGTTGCAATGTCGTGGCTCAGGAAGCGTGCGGGCTGCGGGCGCAGTAGTCGATCGCGCGAGCGATCTCGCTCTTCAAGTCTTTCCGCGCCACGATGCGGTCGATGAAGCCGTGCTCGAGGAGAAACTCGCTCGTCTGGAAGCCCTTCGGCAACTCTACGCGGATCGTGGCCTTGATCGTGCGCGGGCCGGCGAAGCCGATCAACGCCCGCGGCTCCGCGAAGCAGAGGTCGCCGAGCGAGGCGAAGCTCGCCGCCACGCCGCCCATGGTGGGATTGGTGAGCACCGAGATGAAGAGCCCGCCGGCCTGCGAGTAGCGGGCGAGCGCCGCCGAGACCTTCGCCATCTGCATGAGCGAGAGGATGCCCTCGTGCATGCGGGCACCGCCGCCGGAGGCGCTGATGATGATCAGTGGGAGCTTTTCCACCGTGGCCCGCTCGGTGAGCCGGGCGAGGCGTTCGCCGACCACGCTTCCCATGCTGCCCATGATGAACGACGAGTCGGTGACGCCGACGGCAACACGGCGGGCGCGGATCATGCCCGTGCCGGTGAGGGCGGCATCGGAAAGGCCGGTTCGCTTCTGCTCGGCGACGAGCCGCTCGGCGTAGGGCCGCTTGTCGCGGAAACCGAGCGGGTCGGTGGGCCGCAGGGAGGCATCCCACTCCTCGAACGTGCCGGTGTCGAGCAGCTGCTCGATCCGCTGGGCCGCCGAGACATACCAGTGGAAGCCGCACTGCGGGCAGACGTTGAGGAGCTCTTCGGCCTCCTTGCGGTAGATCGTGGCCTGGCAGCCGTCGCATTTCAGCCAGAGGCCCTCGGGCACGCCGCGCTTGATCCGGGGTGCGGCCTGGGCAGAGCCGTTGGCATCGGGGCCGGCGTCCGGCTTGGCCATGCCGGAGGTCGGGCCGGCCGTAACGACGGTGGGGCTGGCTGTCGTGTTGGCTTTCGTGGGGCGTTCCATCGCATCTTCCTTCGGTGGCGGCAGTTTAGCCCGCGGGCACCAACCGCCGCAGCGCCGTTCCAACGGCCGAAATTTACAGGCGGAGTTTTTCCAGGGCCGGTGTGGCTGTCCATTGTGCGGCCAGCGGGATTTCCGCGACCGCCGACTGCGAGGCATCGAGCGACCAGAGATCGCCGATCGACTCACCGGCCACCAGCCAGCGGATGATCTGGTCGAGCGGCGGCGGCACGACCAGGGCGATCCGGCCGTCGGCATGCCGCTTCAGCAGTTTGACGAGCGCATCCTCGACGCGTCCGCAGGCCTCCTCGAGCAGTTCTCCCTCGGGGGGGGACACCGACCATGGATTGTCCTGCCACTGGCGATAGAGCCGCGGCTGCTTGCGGCGGAGGTCTTCGACGAGCATCCCCTGCCAGAGCCCCTGGTCGAGATTTTCCAGTTCGGCGGCGATCCGCGGTCGCAGGCCGAGCGTCCGGCCGACGATGCTGGCCGTCTCCACGGCGCAGGCGGCGGCCGACGTATAAATCGCGGCGATCGGCGGCCGCTTCCCGGAAGCTGCCGCGATTTCCGCGGCCACCCTCTCGGCTTCAGCGATGCCTTCCGCGCACAGCGGAATGTCAAGCGTGCCGCGGATGCGGCCCTGACGGTCGTAGTCGGTGGCTCCGGAACGGATCACGACGAGAAAATCAGCCATCAGGTGCTTGGGCTCCAGGGGCAAAAAAACCCTCACGCGGCATTCCGCGCGAGTTGTTCGAGTTCACTGATTGCGTGGGCATAGTTTTGCGAACGGATCACGGCGCTGCCGGCCACGATCAGTTCGGCGCCGGCGGCGGCCACCGGCCCGATCGTCTCGGTCGAGATGCCGCCGTCCACGCCGAGGTGGAATCCGGCGCCGCGGCGGCTGCGGATGTCCGCGAGTTCGGCGAGCTTCTCGAGCGCCACCGGATTGAACCGCTGGCCGCCGTAGCCCGGCTCGACGCTCATCACGAGCACGCCGTCACAATATTCAAGGTAGGGCACCGCCCGCTCGACCGGCGTATTGGGGCTGATGGCCAGATGGGCCTTCGGGCCGAGGGCGGCGATCGCTTCGAGCGTGCCGCGGGGATCGGCGAGCCCCTCGAGATGGACGGTGAGGATGTCGGCTCCAGCCTTGGCGTAGTCGGCGATCGACCGCTCCGGCTCCTCGATCATGAGATGCACCTCGAGCGGCACCTTGGCCGCCCGGCGAACGGCCTCGACCACGATGAGCCCGTAGGTGAGTTGCGGCACGAACCGGCCATCCATGATGTCGAGGTGCAGGGCGAGGGCTCCGGCCTCCTCCAGTCGCTCCACTTCGCGGGCCAGATGGCCAAAATCGCAAAGGAGCAGGGCGGGAAGCACCACGGGGCCGTGGTTTTCCACTCGCGTCGCCAGCTGATCGAAGGCGTGTCCTGCCGAAGGGTTCACGTGTGTGTGCAAACTCTCTTGTGGCCGGCGGGCAACGCTGCCCGTTTCGGCGACCCGAATTCTACCAGCCGCGTCGTGAACGTGGCCCGGAATTTCCTGTTACTGGTGCCGCGAACAGCCCGTAAACGCTTTGGAGTGATAGACTTGGGGAAAACAAACCCGCGCAGGACGAGCCCGTCATGCAAGACCGATCTGCACCGACCGAAGCAGTCCAGCCAGCCCCGGCCGGGGCCACCTTCGAGGGGCTGCTCCCGACCCGCCTCTCCGCCGCCGACCGCGAACAGATCGAGTCTCGCGCCCAGCAGATCGGACGCGAACTGCTCGACCGAGCGCTCGCGGAGCAGCCCACGGCGATCTCGCCGGAGTGGTGGGTGCAGCAGGCCGGGGAATGGGCCACGCACGACGAGGAACTGAAGGTTCGGCTGTTCCGGCTGGTCGACTGCATGCCGATGCTGGAGGATCCGGCCGCGCTCGACCGCCACGTGCGCGAATATCTCGACGAGCCGCTCCTCGAGCGGCTGCCCAACCCGCTCAAGATGGCCCTGCAGGCTGCCCGCAGCGGCATCCTCGCCCCGCTGGCCGCGCGGGCGGTGCGGGCGGCCACGCTCGCCCAGGCCCGGCGGTTCATCGCGGGGGCAAACCCGGCCGAGGCGGCACGGGCCGCGCTCGCCGAACGGCGGCACCACCGCGGCTTCACGCTCGATCTGCTTGGCGAGGCGGTGACGAGCGAGGCCGAGGCCGATGCCTACGCGGCGGCCTACACGCAGCTGCTCGAGAACCTGCCACGAATGGCCGCCGGCTGGGCGGCCGATCCGCTCGTCGACGACGGCCCCGACGGACCACTGCCGCGGGTGAACGTGTCGCTCAAGCTCTCGGCCCTCGACAGCCAGTTTGATGCGATCGACCCGCGGGGCACCGCCGACCGCGTGCTCGCACGGCTGCGGCCGCTCTGGAGGCTGGCCCGCAGGCAGGGAGCGCAGGTGCATGTCGACATGGAGAGCCATGCGACGAAGGATCTCGCGTTCGCGATCTTCCGGCAGATCGCCAACGAAGATGAGTTTCGCGACTGGCCGCACTGCGGCATCGTGGTGCAGGCCTATCTGCAGGACGCACCGCGGGATCTCGAACGACTCGCCGACTGGGCCCGCACCCGCGGCACGCCCGTCTGGATCCGCCTCGTGAAGGGGGCCTACTGGGATTACGAGACGGTGCAGGCGAAGTCGGCCGGCTGGCCGGTGCCTGTCTGGCAGAAGAAATGGCAGACCGACGCCTGCTTCGAGGCCGCGACGACGTTTCTGCTCGAGCATGCGGGCGTGCTGCGGCCGGCGCTCGGCAGCCACAACCTCCGGTCGCTCGCGCATGGCATGGCGGTGGCCGAGCACCTCGGACTCGATCGGCGGACGCTTGAAATGCAGATGCTCTACGGCATGGGCGACCCCGAAAAGGCGGCGGTCACGGCTGCGGGCTGGCGGATGCGGGTCTACATGCCCTACGGCCAACTCGTGCCGGGCATGGCCTATCTCGTGCGGCGGCTGCTCGAAAACTCGTCGAACGACTCTTTTCTGCGGGCCGGTTTCGTGAAGCACGTGCCCCCCGCGGTGCTGCTCGCGCCGCCGCGGCCGCCAGCCCCGCGACCCGCCGAATCGAACGCCCCCAGTGCGCACGCGAAGCAGACGACGCAGGAGTCAGCCACGGCAAGCGTGTCAGCCGTATCACAGGCCGCCCTGGATCACGATCACGAGCCCTTTCGCAACGAGCCGCTCACCGACTTCTCGATCGAACCGGCGCGGGCGGCGCTACAGGCCGCCGTGGAGCGAACGCGAGAACTCTTTGCCGGGCCGCAGCCACTGCTCGTGCCGCTCGTGATCGATGGTCGGCGCGAGGAGCCGGCCGATCGTTTTTCCCGGCACGATCCCTCGGAGCGATCGCGGGTGATCGCGCAGGTCTGCGCCGGTGATGCCGCGGCGGCGGAGCGGGCCATGGCTGCCGCGAGCGCCGCGCTGCCGGCCTGGCGGGCGCTGGGCTTCGAGAAACGGGCGGCCATCCTGCGGCAGGCGGCCGCGGTCATGCGGCGGCGGCGGTTCGATCTCGCCGCGCTCGAGATCTTCGAGGTGGGCAAGACCTGGCGGGAGGCCGACGCCGACGTGGCCGAGGCGATCGACTTCTGCGAGTACTACGCCCGCGAGGCGCTGCGGCTCGGCAGGCCGCGGTGGGTCGACGTGCCGGGGGAGGAAAACGCCACCACGTTTACGCCGCGGGGCGTGGCGGTGGTGATCGCCCCGTGGAATTTTCCGCTGGCGATCCTCTGCGGCATGACGGCGGCGGCGCTCGTCACGGGCAACACGGTGGTGATGAAGCCGGCCGAGCAGTCGTCGCTCATGGGGCTCGCGCTGCACGGAATCCTTCTGGAGGCGGGCGTGCCGGCCGGGGCGGTCGCACTGCTCCCCGGCCGCGGCGAGGTGGTGGGGCCGGTGCTCGTGGCCCATCCGGAGACGGCGCTCGTGGCCTTCACCGGGTCGCGGGCCGTGGGGCTGGCGATCAACACGCTGGCCGCGGAGTCGGCGGTGAAGGGCGGCCGCATCGTGAAGCGGGTGATCGCCGAGATGGGGGGCAAGAACGCGATCATCGTCGACGATGATGCCGATCTCGACGAGGCCGTGCTGGCCGTCGTGCAGAGCAGCTTTGGCTTCCAAGGGCAGAAGTGCTCGGCATGTTCGCGGGCGATCGTGCTCGAGGGTGTCTACGACACGTTTCTCGAGCGGCTGGCCGGCGCGGTGAAGAGCCTGCGGATCGGCCCGGCGGAGGAACCGGGCACGCGAATCGGGCCGCTGGTCGACGAGGAGTCGCGGGACCGGGTGCGGTCGTTCATCGCGACCGGCCGCAGGACTGGCCGCGAGGTGGTGGCCGGCGACGTTGGCGGCCTCGCCGACCGTGGCTGGTTTGTCGGACCGCACGTCTTCGCCGACGTCGATCCTGCGGGGCCGCTCGGGCAGGAGGAGATTTTCGGTCCGGTGCTCGCCGTCTTTCCCGCCCGCGACTTCGAACAGGCGATCGAGATTGCCAACGGCACCGACTACGCGCTCACCGCGGGCGTGTTTTCGCGGAGTCCGGCCCGGCTCGAGCGGGCGCGAACGGCGCTCGAGGCGGGCAACATCTATCTCAATCGCGGCATCACCGGCGCGCTCGTCTGCCGGCAGCCCTTTGGGGGGTATCGCATGTCGGGGATCGGCAGCAAGGCGGGCGGCCCCGACTACCTGCTGCAGTTCGTCGTGCCCCGCACGGTCACGGAAAATACGCTCCGCCGCGGCTTCGCCCCGGAACGTGGCGGCAGTGGCCGGCATTCGTGAGTTTTCCGCGTGGCGACCCGCTGCTCATGAAACGCTAACAGTCGGGGATTACATCTCAGGCTCCCTATTTTCCAATCCTGTGAGGAACGCATTGATGCGAGGCGGAATTGTCGCGGTTTTGGTGATCGTTGGACTTTCGATCGCGGCGCTGCCGCCGGCCGCTGCGGCCGAAATCAAACCCTACGAGAAGGTGGCGGGCGAGGTTTCCGGGTCGCTCAAGTGCGTCGGCTCCGACACGATGAACAACCTCGTCGCCCATTGGGCCGAGGGCTTCAAGAAGTTTTATCCCAGCGTGCAGGAGGGGATCGAAGGGAAGGGCTCCGCTTCCGGTCCGCCGGCCCTCACCGAGGGCACGAGCACGTTCGGCCCGATGAGCCGCGACTGGAAGCCGTCGGAAATCGACACCTTCAAGGAGAAGCATGGCTATGCTCCCACGGTGCTGCCGACGGCGATCGACATGCTGGCCGTCTTCGTTCACAAGGACAACCCGCTCAAGGGCCTGTCGCTGCAGCAGGTGGACGCGATCTTCTCCAAGAACCGCAACGGCGGCGCGAAGGACGACGTCCGCACCTGGGGCGATCTCGGCCTCGAAGGGGAGTGGAAGGACAAGCCGATCAGTCTCTACGGCCGCAATGCCTCGAGCGGCACCTATGGCTATTTCAAGGAACACGCCCTCTTCAAGGGCGACTTCAAGCCGACGGTCAAGGAGCAGCCGGGCAGTTCGGCCGTCGTGCAGGCCGTGGCGAGCGACAAGTTTGGCATCGGCTACAGCGGCATCGGCTATGCGACCGCCGACGTGCGGGCCGTGCCGCTGGCACCGAAGACGGGGGCGGACACGATCCCCCCCGAGTCGAAGTTTGCCTACAGCGGCGAGTATCCGCTCGCTCGACTGCTGTACATGAGCGTCAACTACAAGCCGGGCTCGGCGCTCGATCCATTGCGTCGTGAGTTCATCAAGTACATTCTGAGCGGCGAAGGCCAGGCCGACGTTAAGAAGGACGGCTATCTGCCCGTGACCGGGCCGATCGCCAAACGGGCGCTCGACAGCGTTGGTCTCGGAACTCCCTGATCCGGCCGGCTGGCAAGGCATCCCGCGGGCATGAACACGAAGGCCACATTCACCGGGCGCGCCCGTCGTCGGACCACCCATCCCTGGGTGAAGGCGGGTGACGCGCTCGCCCGGCTGCTGATCACGCTCGGCGGCATCGGCACGATCGTGGCCGTGCTGCTGGTGGGCGTGTTTCTGCTGGTGGTGGCGCTGCCGCTTTTTCGATCGGCGGAGATCGCATTCGAGCACGTGGCGCCGCTCGGGCACGATCCGCAACGACTCTGCAGCCTCGGCACGGATGAAAACGGCAACGTCGGCTGGCTGCTCGACGTCGCCAAGCCTGACGATGCCAAGCCTGCTGATGCCGAGGCGGGATCCGCCCCTGCCGGCATGTCCGGCCGCATCCGACTCTTCAACCTCGCCGATGGCGCGGCCCTGCTCGACCGCATGGGAGCAGACACGGGGCTCGGCGGGGCGACGGCCGTCCGCATCGCGCCCGGCAGCCTCGCGGCCGTGGTGGGCTATGCCGACGGGTCGTTTCGGACGGGCCGGCTCGGCCTCGAGTCGGCGTTCCTCGCGCTGACCGACCTGCCCGAGGGGCTCCGATCGCTGCGGCTCGGCGAGGCGCGGCGTTCCGGCGACGACGTCATCCTCCGCGGCGGCAACGACCGCTACGCCCGCATCAGCCTGGTGACCGATCTCGCTGCCGAGCCATCGCGGTCGCTCGACGCACGCGTGATCGACGTCGACATCACGATTCTCACCGCCGGTCCGCTGGTGGCAGCGCTCGACGAGCGGGGCCGCGTGCGGGTGGAGACGATCTCCTCGCGCCGCAACCTGCTCACCGACGAGGTCGTCGCCACGTCGTCGGGGGCGACGATCGAGCCGCCGGCCGAGGGCGCCGACGACGCCGAAGCCGCTGCGGGCGGGCCACGCGGCAGCAGGGCGAGATTCGTGCGGGTGTCGGAACTCGGCGACCAGGTGTTCGTGATCGACGGTGATGGCTCGGCACGGCGGCACGCCATCCGCTCGATCGAGGAGCCGGTGCTGATGGAGACCTTCGACGTGGCGCCCGGTTCCGCCGACGTGGTGGCGGTGGCCCGGCTCTTCGGCGGCAACGCGCTGGCCGTCGGCGACACGGCGGGCGAGGTGCGAATCTTTTTCGCGACACGGGCCGACGACGCGACCGCCGTGGACGGACTCCGGATGACGGCCGCAAAAACCTTTCCGCCCGTGTCTCCCGGCGGGCAGGCGGCGATCACGGCGCTGGCAGCCTCGCCACGGTCGCGGCTCCTCGCCGTGGGCGATGCTTCAGGCAGGATCCGCCTGCTGCAGGCCACCGGAGAATCGACCGTGCTGAGCGTGAACGGCACCGCGGCCGGCGCGATCAAGGTTCCAGCCGACCAGCTCCTCATAGCGCCGCGGGAAAACAAGCTCCTTGCCGCCGACGCGAGCGGCGTGGCGGCCTGGTCGTTCGATGCGGGGTATCCGGAGGTATCGCTGCGGGCGCTGTTCGGCCGGGTCTGGTACGAGAATTATCCGGGGGCCGTCCACGCCTGGGAGACGACCGGCCACGAATCGTTCGAGTCGAAGTATGGCCTCGTGCCCCTCATCTTCGGCACGCTCAAGGCGACGCTCTATTCGATGCTCTTCGCGACGCCGATCGCGATCCTGGCGGCGATCTACTCCAGCCAGTTCATGCATCCGCGGTGGAAGTCGCGAATCAAACCGACGATCGAGTTGATGGCCAGCCTGCCGAGCGTGGTGCTGGGATTCATCGCGGGCCTCGTCTTTGCGCCGCTGGTCGAGCCGGCGGCGATGACGGTGATCAGCGGATTCTTCACGGTGCCGCTGGCGCTGCTGGCCGGTGCGCACTTGTGGCAGATGATCCCGGCGGGCCGGCGAAACCGGTTCGGCACGTGGCGGTTTCCCGTGATCGGCCTCGTGGCACTCCCGGCCGGGGTGCTGGCGGCGCGGGTGGCCGCGCCGCTGGTGGAGCGGCTCCTCTTCCAGGGCGATTTCCGCAGCTGGCTCGACGGCCGGGGCGGCAGCGGCCTCGGCGGCTGGGTGGTCGCGCTGCTGCCCCTGGCGGGCGTGGCGGCCGCCATGCTCTGCGGTCGGTTCATCAATCCTTGGCTGCGGCGCAGGAGCGTTGGGTGGTCGCACGGGCGGGCGGCGTTTGCGTCGCTGCTGACGTTCGTCGCGGGGCTCGCGCTGGCGGTCGCCATCGCCGTGGCGGCGGCGATGTTTCTCGATGCGCTGCGGCTCGACACCCGGGGCGGGCTCTTCGGCACCTACGTGCAGCGAAACGCCCTGATCGTCGCCATCGGCATGAGCTTCGCGATCATTCCGCTCGTGTTCACGATTGCCGACGACGCGCTCGCGAGCGTGCCCGATCACCTGCGGAGCGCGTCGCTCGGGGCCGGAGCCACTCCCTGGCAGACGGCGGTGCGCGTGATCGTGCCGGCGGCGGCGAGCGGTCTCTTTTCGGCCGTGATGATCGGGCTCGGCCGCGCCGTCGGCGAGACGATGATCGTGCTCATGGCCGCGGGCAACACCCCTTTGATCGGCTGGAACATCTTCAACGGCTTTCAGACGCTCTCGGCGGCGATCGCCACCGAGCTGCCCGAGGCGGCCCGCGGCAGCGCGCATTACCGAGTGCTCTTCCTCGCCGCGCTCGTGCTGTTCGCGATGACATTCGTCGTCAACACGGTGGCCGAGATCGTCAGGCAACGCTTCCGTCGGAGGTCGCATGAGCTCTGAACTGCAACGTCCGCGCCGGCTGCGGTCGGCGTCTTCGAGCCTCGCCGCGCACGGCGAGCCCTGGGTGTGGCTGACGGGCGGCGCGCTGGCGACCGCGATCGCGATGATCACCGGCCTGCTCCTGTTCATCGCCGTCCGCGGAGCGAGCACGTTTTGGCCGCAACCGCTGGAACTCGTCGAACTGGCCGACGGTCGGAAGGCCCTGGGCGAGGTGACCGGCCGCGAGCAGGCCCCCGACCAAGAGGCTGGCACGCTGGGCCGGCGGCTGATCCGCACGGCCAACTTCGAACTCACCGGCAACCATTATGAATGGTTCGACGACCGGCAGATCGCGAGCACCAGCTATCCGGAATGGGCCACGGCGGTCGAGCGGCTCGAGGGGGGCAGGTTCCACGGGTTTCCGCTGCGGCTGCTGCACGGGGAGGAAGTGATCGCCGAGGGGCCTGCGGCGACCTGGCGGGAGTTCGAGCGGCTTCAGCCCGCAGCCCGGCGGCGGTGGCGGGAGGCGCTGCGGATCGATCGGCACGAACGCGGAGCGCTGCAGCGGGAGTTGCGCACGGCGCGGCTGGCCGTGGTGCAAGCCGACCTCAATGCAGGCCGGGAGAGCCCGGCCTTTGCCGCGGCGGTCGCGGCCGAGCGGGCGGTCGGCGAGAGCGTTGCGAAGCAGGCGGCGGTGATCGACAGCGAGACCGGGCGGCTCCGCGGCGAGAACGCGGGCTGGGGCGTGGAATTCGCCACGGCGACCGGCGCGAAGCAAACGCTGCCGCTCGACGGCATCGTGCAGGCCTGGCAGCCAAACAGGTTGTCGACGGCCGGAAAGGTGGGGACGTATTGCTCCCGCTGGTGGGAGTTTCTCACCGACGACCCGCGCGAGGCCAACAGCGCCGGCGGAGTCTTTCCGGCGATCTGGGGCACTGTGGCGATGACGCTCATCATGGCCATGCTCGTCGCGCCCTTCGGTGTGCTGGCCGCCCTCTACCTGCGGGAATATGCCTCCCGCGGGCCCGTGACGACCGCCGTGCGGATCGCGATCAACAACCTCGCGGGCGTGCCGAGCATCGTCTACGGCGCCTTCGGGCTGGGCTTCTTTTGTTACGTGGTCGGCGCGGGCATCGACGAGATCTTCTTTCGCCCCAGCCTCGTGGCCGACGGTCAGCCGACGTTCGGCACCGGCGGCCTGCTTTGGGCGTCGCTGACATTGGCGCTCCTCACACTGCCGGTCGTGATCGTGGCGACGGAGGAGGCGCTCTCCGCCGTGCCCAACTCGATGCGCGAGGGGTCCTATGCCTGCGGCGCGGGCAAGTGGCAGACGATCCGCCGCATCGTGCTGCCGCGGGCGCTCCCCGGCATCATGACCGGCCTGATTCTCGCCATGGCACGCGGGGCCGGCGAGGTCGCGCCGCTGATGCTCGTCGGGGTGAAGAAGCTCGCGGTCGATCTGCCGATCGACGGCACGTTTCCATTCGTCCACCCGGAGAGGGAGTTCATGCACCTGGCCTACCTGATCTATGACGTCGGCTTCCAGAGTCCCAACAGCCAGGCCGCCCAGCCGATGGTGTTCACGATCACGTTCCTCCTGGTCACGATCATCGCCCTGCTCAATCTGGCAGCGATCTGGCTGCGGTCACGGCTGAAACGCCGCTTCATTGCCCAGCAGTTTTGAGCCCACCCAAGAATGTGCGGTATGATTTCCCAGGCGGCATCGCGACGCGGTTCGCCCTCCCAGCCAACAGAAAGAAGCGATTGCATGCAGGCGCCGACCGAAATCCCGCGTGAGGCGGGCCGCGGTGGTGAGCCCGAGCCCGCCGTGGGCGATCGGCTGCTCGCCGTCGCTGCCGGC
>JAPLNR010000080.1 GCA_026401035.1 Planctomycetia bacterium
CGGACGTTCACTGCGGGCATCCTGCCCTGCGCTCACTGCGTGTCCGCGGCGCTTCGCCATCCTGGCTTCGCTTGCTTCCACAGCCCGCGAGAGGGCATGTGCAGACCCGAGCCTGGCTCAATCAAAAAGGCGAGGCTTCGGGCTACCCGTGCCCTGGGAGCCGGCGTTGCTGACCAGCGGAGCCAGGATGGCCAAGCGGAGGCGCTCTGGCTAGCGCAGGCAGCATCGAGTGAGCGGAGGACACGATGTCCGCAGCGAACGACCGGCGACGGGGCACGGGTAGCCCGAAGCCGGGTTGAGCGAGCAGGGCTGAAGCCCGTTACTTCTGCACGCGCTCCAGGTATTCGCCGGTCCGCGTGTCGATCTTGATCATGTCTTCCTGTTCGATGAAGGCGGGCACGATCACCTCAGCGCCCGTCTCCAGCTTCACCGGCTTCGTCAGGTTGGTCGCGGTGTTGCCGCGCATTGCCGGCTCGGCGTATTCGACCTTGAGCACCATGTGGTTTGGCGCCTCAATCGAGATCGGGTTGTCGTTGTAGAGCAGCATCGAGCAGACGGTGCCCTCCTTGATCCACTTCCAGGCGTCGTCGACCTGTTCCTTCGTGAGCTCGTACTGCTCGTAGCTCTCGTTGTCCATGAAGACGAACTGCTCCCCCTGCTTGTAGAGAAATTGGGCGTCGATCGTGGCGATGTCGGCGGCGTCGAGGGAATCACCGCTCTTGTAGGTGCGGTCGAGCACGGTGCCGCGGAGCAGGTTTCGCAGCTTGCACTTGTAGAGTGCCTGGCCCTTCCCGGGCTTCACGAAGTTGCACTCGATCATGATGTAGGGATCGCCGTCGATCTGAACCTTGAGGCCCTTCTTGAATTCGCTCGTGTTGTAGCCTGCCACCGCTGCCTCCCGTATCCTGAAATCGTGCCCGTCGACGTGCTCCGTCGAGCCCACAAGCGTGGTCACGATATGGCAAACTGTCAACGACTGGCCCTGAGACCGCGTGATGATCGAGAGACATCCAATGCCGCCGCCCGCCACGCCGCCGCGTCCACCGGCCGAGCCGGTGCGGCAGGCCACCGCCGGCTGGCAGCGGGAACTCGCCGACGCCGTCCGTGATCCCGGGGAGCTCTGCCGGCTGCTCGCGATCGATCTGCCGCTGGCGGACGAGGCGCGGCGGTCCGCGGCCGGTTTTCCGCTGCTCGTGCCGCGGGCCTTCGTGGCCCGCATGCGGAAGGGCGACCGGCACGATCCGCTGCTCTTGCAGGTGCTGCCCGTCGCGGCCGAGCGGCAGGTGGCTGCGGGCTTCTCCGCCGACCCGCTCGCGGAGGCCGCGGCGCTCGCGGCGCCCGGCCTCGTCCAGAAATACGCCGGCCGGGCGCTCGTGCTCGCGACGGGTGCCTGCGCCATCAACTGCCGCTACTGCTTTCGCCGCGAATTTCCGTATGCCGAGAGCGGCGCTACGCGGGCGGGCGTCGAGGCGGCGGTCGACGCGGTCGCCGCCGATCCGACGATCCAAGAAGTGATCCTCTCCGGCGGCGATCCGCTCCTGCTCGATGACGAGCGGCTCGGCCGGCTCGTCGAACGGATCGAGGCGATCCCCCATGTGCGGCGGCTGCGCATTCACTCCCGGTTGCCGATCGTGCTGCCGACGCGGGTTACCGAGTCGCTCACGGCGATCCTCGCGGCCACGCGTCTGAACACGGTCATGGTCGTGCATGCCAATCATCCGGCCGAACTCGACGCCGCCGTCGCCGCCGCGCTCGCCCGGCTCGCCGCCGCCCGCGTGATCCTCCTCAATCAGGCCGTGCTCCTGGCGGGCGTCAACGACTCGGTCGCCGTGCTGGCCACGCTCTCGGAGCGGCTGGTCGAGATCGGCGTGCTCCCCTACTACCTCCATCTGCTCGACCGGGTGCAGGGCACGGCCCACTTCGAGGTCTCGGAAGATGCTGCCAAGTGTCTGCACGAGGCGTTGCGGGCCCGGCTGCCAGGCTATGCCGTGCCGCGACTGGCCCGCGAGGTGCCGGGCGAGCCCGCCAAGGTGTGGATCATGTAGGACAGGCTTTAGACTGTCACTTTTTCTCTAACAGGCTGAAGCCTGTCCTGCGGGGACAAGCGGGGCGGTATGATGTCTGTCCCCCCTCCCCGGAGTCCATCATGAAAGTCCTGATCGCCGTCGATGGTTCGCCTTCGTCGCTCGACGCCGTTTCGCTCGTCGGGCAGCTCATCAACCCGGCCGCCGACGCGGTGGCGATCTACTTTTCGCCGCTCGAGGTCGAGACGAAACTCGCCGGCCGTTCGAAAGCGCTGATCGCGGGGGCGACGGCATCGATCATCGACGAGGCACGAAAGCATCTGCCGGAAAACCTCGCCACGAAGCCCGAGCTGCTCACCAGTTCGAAACCGGCGGCCGTGGGCATCCTCGAGTCGGCGGGAAATTGGCATGCGGATCTGATCGTGGTGGGAGCGCGGGGCGTGAGCGCCGTCGAGCGACTCCTGCTCGGCAGCGTGTCGCGGGCGGTGTTGCACGGCGCCCACCTGCCGGTGCTGGTCGTCCGCTCGGCGCCGCCGGCCGGCCGCGGCCTGAACGTGCTCGCCTGCCATCACGAGGCGAGCGCGGCGGCAGTGGCGGCGACGATCGGCAAACTGCATTGGCCGGAGTCGACGCAGGGCCACGTGATCGCAGTGGCCGAGTCGCTGCTCGCCGGACCGCTGCCGGCCTGGCTCGAGAACCGTGTTCGCGATCCCGACACGGCCGCGGTTGCGAAGGCCTGGGAGCAGGAGCATGCGGACGAGGTGGGCAAGCTCGCGGCCAGGCTCGGGGTCTTCCAGAAGACGCTGCCGACAGCGTTTCACGCATCGAAGCCGATCGTGGTCGAGGGGAATCCGGGCGACCGGATCATCGCGGCCGCGAAGGCCGACCATGACGACCTGATCGTAATCGGCCGCACGCCGACCGACGCCTTCACCCGCTGGCTACTCGGCAGCACGTCGGAGGCGGTGCTGATGCATTCGCACACCAACGTGCTCCTCGTGCCGGTTGCCAAGTAGGACAGGCTTCAGCCTGTCGGCATTGCATGAGTAGGACAGGCTTCAGCCTGTCGGCGGCAGAGACAGGCTGAGGCCTGTCCTACTTCAGTCGCTCCACGAAGGCGGCGTAGTCTTTCGGCGTGTCGATGCCGCGGGCGGCGTGGTCGATCGCGGCCGCCACGATCGGAATGCCCGCCTCGATCAACCGCAGTTGTTCGAGGCTCTCGAGTGTCGCCAGCCGCGAATCGGGCAGTTCGTTCCACTCCTCGAGCACGCTGCGTCGATACGCATAGAGGCCGACATGCTGCCAGTAGAGAGGCGGCGTGGCGGCGAGCAATGAGTCGTTCCAGTCGCGGGCGGCGGGCACGGCCGCGCGGCTGAAGTAAATGGCCCGCCAGGCATTCGGCACGGTCACCCCGACAGACTCGTCGGCGGCCGCGTCAGCCCGCCAGGGCGTGAGCACCGCCTTCACGGCGGCCGGGTCGTGCAGGTCTTCCATCCGGCGGAGCGGCGTCACGAGCGTGGCCACGCCCGCCTCGCTACAGCGGTCGAGCAGGTCGATCGCCGCGTCGATGGCCGTGGCGGCCAATTCCGGCTCGTCCCCCTGCACGTTCACGATCACCGGCGCGTCGGGTAGCCGCGGCAGGGCCTCGACGATCCGCGCCGTGCCGCTCGGGGCCTCCGGCGAGGTCATCACCACTTCACCGCCGAAGGCCCGCACGGCCGCGGCGATTTCCTCGCTGTCGGTGGCGATCACGACCCGGGAGGCCCGGCTTGCGCCGCGGGCCGCCCGCCAGGTGTGCTCGATGAGCGTCCGGCCGGTCTCGGCGAGCAGCATCTTGCGGGGGAGCCGCTGGCTGGAGAGCCGCGCGGGGATGACGATCAGCGCAGAATGGGATGGGTTCATGGGGTGGCCCGGGGTAAACTGGAAGACATCTCAATCCAAAGGAATTCTCACCATGTGCGGCATCGTGGGCTACGTCGGTTTTCGGAAGGCCGCGGACCTGATTGTCGAGGGCCTGCGCAGGCTTGAATACCGCGGTTACGACTCGGCCGGCCTGGCCGTGCTCGACGACGACGGACATATCGAGATTCGCAAGGCCGCCGGCCGGCTCGCCCGGCTCGAGTCGCTGATCCGCGAGAACGTGCCCGACAGTTCGATCGCCATCGGCCATACCCGCTGGGCTACGCACGGCGCCCCCACCGACGGCAACGCGCACCCCCATCTGGGCGGCGGCTGCGGCGCCACCGGCCACTCGCTCGCCGTCGTCCACAACGGCGTCGTGGAAAACTTCCGTGCGCTGAAGACGCGGCTCGAGGCGGAGGGCTACGTCTTCCGGTCGGAGACCGATTCGGAGGTGATCGCCCACCTGATCGACAGCTGCCTGCAGCGGGCGCTGGCCACCGGTTCACGGGTCACCGACGAACTCGCCGACTCCCCCTGGGTGACGGCGGTCCGCGAGGCGATCGCGCAACTCCGCGGCACCTACGGCCTGCTCGTGCTCTTCGAAGGCCGGCCCGACCTGCTCGTCGCCGCCCGCCTCGGCAGCCCGCTCGTGGTGGGCGTCGGTGACGGTGAGCACTTCATCGCCAGCGACGCCAGCCCCCTGGCCGGCCATGCCGACCGGATCGTCTACCTGGCCGACCACGAGGTGGCGGTCATCACGGCCGATTCGCTCCGCGTGCTCCATCGCGACTCGGGCCGCATCGAGCATTCGGTGCTGCCGCTGGAGCTCACGGCCACCGATGTCGGCATGGGCGGCTACGCCCACTACATGCTCAAGGAGATCCACGAGCAGCCCGAGACGATCCGCGCGGCGATGCGCGGCCGGCTCTCTCGCGACGATGCCACGGCCGTCTTCGGCGGGCTGAACCTCACGCCGTCGCAGCTCCAGCACATCAACCGGATCGTGCTCACCGGCTGCGGCACGAGCTGGCATGCGGCGCTCGTGGGCGAATACATGATCGAGGAGTTTGCGCGGCTGCCCGTCGAGGTGGAGTATGCCAGCGAGCTTCGCTACCGCAATCCGCCGATCGACGAGGGCACGCTCCTGTTCGCGATCACGCAGTCGGGCGAGACGGCCGACACGCTCGCCGCCCTCCGCGAGATCAAGCGGAAGGGACATTCCACGCTCGCGATCTGCAACGTTGTCGGCAGCTCGATCGCCAACGAGGCCGATGGCGGCATCTATCTGCATGCCGGCCCGGAGATCGGCGTGGCGAGCACGAAGGCGTTTACGAGCCAGTGCGTGGTGCTTGCGCTCCTGGCCCTCTATTTCGGCCGGCTGCGGCACATGAGCTACGAAAAGGGACTCGAATTCATCGCCGCCCTAGAGCGGCTGCCCGACCTCGTGGCCGAGGCGCTCGAGGCTGATGCATCGATCCGCAGGATCGCCGAGAAGTATCGCAGTGCCAGCACATTTCTGTATCTCGGCCGGCAGTACAACTTCCCGGTCGCCCTCGAGGGCGCGCTCAAGCTCAAGGAGATCAGCTACATCCACGCCGAGGGCTATCCCGCGGCGGAGATGAAGCACGGCCCGATCGCGCTGGTCGATCCGCTCACGCCGAGCGTGTTTCTGATCCCGCAGGGCGGTGTCTACGAGAAGGTGATCCTCAACCTCGAGGAGATCAAAGCCCGGAAGGGACCCGTGATCGCGATCTCGAGCCGGGGCGACGAGCGGGTGCGGGAACTGGCCGACGACGTGATCGAGGTGCCCGAGGCGCCCGATTTCCTCCAGCCGATCGTGGCGGCCATTCCGCTGCAGCTGCTGGCCTACCACATCGCCGTGCTACGGGGCTGCGACGTCGACAAGCCCCGAAACCTCGCCAAGAGCGTCACGGTCGAGTAGGACAGGCTTCAGCCTGTCGGGAGTAGACCGCTTCCTCCCCCCAAGCGGTTTCGAGAGACAGGCACGGAGGCCTCCCGTACGAAGGAGACAGGCTAAAGCCCGTCCTCCTTTTCGAGGAGACCGGCGGCTGCTACCATCCCAACACCTCACTCGCCCGAGTGGCGGAATTGGCAGACGCGCAAGATTCAGGTTCTTGTCCAGGTAACTGGGTGGAGGTTCAAGTCCTCTCTCGGGCATTCTCTGTGGTTCGTTCGCGGGCCGCGATTTTTATCGTGTCCTGGGCCCGCGGAAAACGTGCCGTTCGGCCGCTGCCTCTGCCAGTTGCCCGCGTCTCCAGCCCCGGTAGGATGGTTCCGGGACTGTAGCTCAGTTGGTTAGAGCATCGGACTTTTAATCCGTTGGTCCTGGGTTCGAGTCCCAGCAGTCCCATTTGCGGTCCGTCAGGCGGCATGCACCACGCAGCGGCCAATCGGCCCATGTCTTCAGTTTCCGCAGCATGCCGGCCGTCGAGTCTCAAAGCGATCCGCAGCGGCCTCTGTCTTTGCCCGCCCCCGCGGTTGGCGTGGCCGTGCTCCTGCTCGCGGCCGTGACGTATCTGCACGGCCTCGGGGCGCTCCACATTCTTGGCAATGGCGACGAGATGATCTACGCCCAGATCACGCGGGCCACGGCGGCCAGCGGCCACTGGCTGCCGCTGAAGTCGGAGATGCCCGACATGGTCAACACGAAGCCGCCGCTGCTCTTCTGGCAGGGCATCCTCTCGACCGATTGGGCGCGGCACTGGTCGCTCCTGGCCCTGCGGTGGCCGAGCATTGTCTGGACGTTTCTCACCGCCGGCCTCGCGGGGCTGATTGCCTGGCGGGCGACGGGCCGCAGCGTGGCTACGGGGATGCTGGCCGCCGCCGTGTACCTCGCCTTCTTGAGCACGTATCGCTACGGCCGGCCGTTTCTCACCAATCCGCCGGAAACGTTCTGGGTGTTTCTCTGCTTCTTCGTGATGCTCTGGTGGCGGCCCGCTTCGTTTGCATCACGGCTGCTGTTTCCCACGCTCATCGGACTGATCGCCGGGATGGCACTGCTCACGAAATCGTTCGCGCAGCTTGTGCCAATCGGCGTCGGGCTCACTGCCTGGCATCTGCACGAGGCCTGGCTGCCGGCTGGCGGCTGGGATTGGCGGCGGCTGCTCACGCGGTCGGCACCGGGCCTCCTCTGGACGGCCGTCGTGTCGCTGGCGATCTTCGCGGTCTGGTTCGTGCTCGATCCCGATCCGCAGGCGATCTGGCAGGAATTCGTCGTTTACGAAAATCTCGGCAAGATGCAGGCCGGGCGGCCGAGTTATCTCGGGGCCCTGCTCTGGGGCAAGACGAGCCTCTGGGTGTATGGGCTCACTTGGTTTACGAACGCCGGATTGCTCGCGCTGCCGCTGCTCGGCACCCTCTTGCGGGCCTGGCAACACCGCCGCGAGGCCGGCACCGAGGAACGGTTGCTCTGGCTCTGGGTGGCGGCGATTTTTCTCGTCTTCCTGCTCCCGACGCAGCGGTCGGGCCGGTATCTGCTCGAGGCGATGCCGGCGGTCGCTGTGCTGATGGCGATCCATTGGCGGCGGCTGCTGCCGTCGGCCTTCATGACCACGGTCATCGCGGCTGGGGGAATCGTGGGGCTCGTAGGCTGGCTCTCGTGGCTGCTCGCCCGGGAGATCGAAGGCGAAACGTTTGCCGGCTGGCCGTGGGGCCACTGGGTGATCCTTGCCGGATCTGCTGCGGTGGTGGCGGCGCCGCTGTGCAACCGGCGTTGGCTGCCCGCGTGTGCCGTGCCGGCGGCACTCTGCGGATTTCTGACGCTCTCGAGTTTTCTGCAGGTCTTCGATCCACCGCTGGGGGCGTTTCCGCCCGCGGCGGTCGCGGCCGCCAAGGGTCATATCGTCTGGGCCCCGCAAAACTTTCGCGCGGCATCCGAACTGCAGACCTTCCTCCTGCCGGGGGCGGTCGTCCGCGGCTATTCGGCCACCGCGGCGGGGCCCGATGCCGAGCCGGTCGGGAGCGACGACCTCGTGATCCTGATCCGTGGGCTTGCGGAGCCGCCGCCACCGGGCGCCATCGGCAGCCGTCTCGAGCTCAAGAGCCGGCAGCCAATGGCAGACCTGCTCGAGATGCTGCGCGGCAACGTGGCGGAGAATTTATTCGTCCGCGAGTGGCTGAAGTAGGACAGGCTTCAGCCTGTCTGTCTGATTGACAGGCTGAAGCCTGTCCTACATGTCGTGCCAGAGGGCCAGCCCCAACAGGAGGCGGAGGCCGCTGCCTTGATTGACTGCGTTTCGAAACTTCGTCCGCACATCGGGCGGCGGCAGGATGTCGTCCAAGACGCGAGCATCGAGCAGCCCGTGCAGGCGTTTTCGCAGTGGTTCAGCCTCGCGGCGGAGGGCGAGCCAGCGTGGGTGGTCGACGTTGAAGAGCCGCTCGTACCGCCGCGGATCGAAGCCCCGCACCCGCTGCCAATACCACTTCCGCAGCCGCTGCTCGAGCTTGCGGCGCAGCCGCGACGGGCTCGCCCCTTCCACCGGCTGAAACGCGAACGAATTCCGGTCGAGCGGCAACGCCGCCAGATCGGGCCGCCGCCTGCGAAGGACGTCGTTCTCGAGACGCCGATCCGCATACGCCTTCACGGGCAGTCCCAGCACCGCCGCGAACAGGCGGCGGTCGGTGGCAGGCAGCAGTGGCCAGGCGTGGAAGCTCGTGCGATGCAGCGCCGTCGCGACGTGGTTCTTCACCCGCTGATCCCAGCGAATGAGTGCCGACTGCACTACCGGCTCCGCGGGCCCGTTCATGCACGCCATACGCAGCTCCTCGATCACCGCGGTACAGAGTTCGGGGCCGTCGGCACCGAGGAGGGCCGGTAGCTGCCCGCGCGGCACGCCCCAGGAATTCATGAAGGTGAGCAGCCTGTCGAAGCACCAGCCGCCCGTTTTCGGATCACGGCCGTTGTTGATGCCAATCGGCTCGAACACCCAGTCGAAGGCGATGCCCGACCAGAAAAACGTTCCAGCGAAACGTGCCAGCGCGAGCCCTTCAGCGAGATCGTCGGCCCCGGGAGCGGCGTTCAAGTGCGAGAACCGCACGGTGTTCCGCATCCGCTGCGGAAAGTCCGCGTCGATCGATTCGGTGGAAACCACTTCCAGCGGCATGCCGAGCGTACGGGCTACGGCCGTTCCGGCGAGCACTTCGTAATCGTTCTGCGTGCCCAGCACGAGCGCGCGTGTGGGGATGCCCTCGTCGGCGAGCACGCCGGCGACGAGCCGTGAGTCGAGGCCACCCGAAAGCAACAGCGTCGTGTCGGCAGCGGCGGGGCGATGTCGGCGGATGGCGATCGCGAGTTCGTGGTCGATGCGGCGCCGCGTGTCTTCGGGAGTTTCGCCCGGTGGCGGCGGCGTGCCGACCAGCCGGTAGGCCTCCAACTCCTCGACGCGGGCGTGGCTCTCATTCCCCGCAGTCCAGCGGAGGCGATGGCCCGTCCGCAGCCGCTTCACACCCGTCAGCAGCGGGCGATCGCCGAGCGGCCCGTGCGCGAGGAGGATGCCCGCCAGACCGCGGCGGTCGACCTGTTCGGAAAACGCGGGATGCCCGCAGACGGCCTCGGGCGTGGTGCTCACGATCAGCGTTCGGCCGCCGTCAGCGGCGGCGTGATGGAGCGGAAACATGCCGAGTGGATCGACGGCCGCCACGAGCCCGCGATTGGCATCAAAGGCGATGCCCACGTGGTAGCCATCAAACACGCCGTCGGCCATCGGCCGCTCGTGCCACCGCGTGCAGAGATCCCGCGCGGAGATCCAGTGTCCGTGGTCGTCGATGGCGTAGCCGATCAGGATGCCGAGCGAGTGGCCCTCCTGATAAACGCTCACCGGCGCCCGCGGACCATGGGCCCACACGCAGACGAGGTTGTGGGTGCGGGCCGTCGCCAGCGTCGCTCCCGGCAGGGCGGCAAAGAGCGTCTGCATGCGGGCCACGAACTGGTCGCGGCGGTCGCTGTCGTCGTCGATGAGAAGGGCGAGGTGGGCCATGCGTGATCGATCGGCGCGAGGTCTGGCCTCACGCGGCGCAACGCTGCATTGTCAGTGCCGACTGCACGTCCTCCGCGAACCGGCAGCCGAGGCGGAGCAGCCAAGTCTCGTGCATGGAGCGGTTCTTGTGGTAGTCGTTGGCCACGAGCGTGACATCGCGGGCGGCATGCAGGCCGGCGATGGCGAAATGCAGCCGGTCGGTCACGATCCGCCGATGATCGGCGGCCAACGCGAGATAGTCGGCCGGGGTTTTGCAGATCCGGGCGGGATCCCGGGCCAGCAGCGGCTTCGCTCCGCGGCGCTCCCGGTCGTGCCGCAGGAAGATGCCGAGATCGCGGGTGGGTCGCGGGGCCTTGGGCCAGACGAGGCCGAGCGCCAGATCGGGGGCGAGAATCCCGGCGGGGCAGAGCCGCAGGCTCGTCCGTTCGCGCACGTAGACGCGTTCGAAGCCGCGGTCTTCGACCGACGAAAACGACTGCGGCAGGATCGTGAGCGGGATGCCAGTCGCCAGCGCCCGCCCGCGGATCTCGTGATTGTTCATGTAGCGGGTGCCCATGTTGCCGCCGCCGCCGAAGATCAGCGCGTCGTGTTCGGCGGGGGCTGTTGCATCCCAGAGCGACCAGCGGATGCCAAACTCGGCGAGCAATTGCACCATGCCGAGTTCGATCAGGTCGTCGCCCACGTTGCCCAGCGGACGTACGTAGCCCACGCGGCGGCCGACCAGCGGTTCGAACACGTGGGCGAAGGCGTCGGCCGCGAGGAGCCGTCGGCGGCGCGACGGCGATCCGAATGGCACCGTGGCCGGGCCTGCAGCCGCGGCGGGCCGGGCGACTGCCGGGGCGGATGCCTGTGGGCTGCGGTCGAGCAGCCGGCGGACGGCTGACGCGGCCTGTCCCGTGAGGCCGCCGCCGAGCGTGTCGTGGAAGAACGTCTGCAGCATCGGTTCGACGGCTGGCAGGCCGTCGATCGCCGCGATGAGTCCGCGGCCCTGGTCGAAGC
Organism: Planctomycetia bacterium; assembly: GCA_026401035.1. Taxonomy (GTDB): domain Bacteria; phylum Planctomycetota; class Planctomycetia; order Pirellulales; family UBA1268; genus RGVT01. The sequence goes on from JAPLNR010000080.1 coordinate 10,922, forward strand.
CGGGGAATTGGCCGAGCGCACCGCAGGCGTCGAGCGCGATCATCGTCCGCACGCACTTTTCACAGCGGCCGCAGTTGAGCTGGTCGCCGACGTTCTTCCAGCACACCCGCAGGTGCCGCTGCACGAGCGGCTCGGCTGCCAGCCGGCGGATCTTTTCCAGCCGCGTGATGCCGGCGGCGACGTGTTCGACGGCGAGGTGCCTGGAGCTGTGAAGCCGGTCGGTGTCGGGCCGGGAACCGACCTGGGGATGCGTGAATCCGAGCCCGTCGGACGAGGTCAGCAGGCGGCCGGCCTTGTTGCCGATGAGATGGCCGATCGCGGCCAGGGCGCCGCCGTATGACAGCTGCCAGGGAGTGGACCGCTGGAGCGGATGCCGGCGGAGGTTCGTATGAATGGCAACCGCCCGGATGCCGCGGTCGGCGGCGACGTCGCGCACCAACCGGGTGACAGCGGCCGCGCGGCGGCGTTCCCGCAATTTCACGTCGTAGCCCACCGCGTAGACGAGCGTGTCGATCGGCCGGCCGCAGGTGAGCAGCGTGTAGAAGGCGTCAACGCCGCCACTGAAGCAGAGCGCCGTGCCGGTTGGCCGAGCAGCATGCCGCACGACCGGGAGCACGTGAGTGGCCCGGGCATGGGGATACCAGAGCCGTTGAAAGGCCTGCGTCAGGGCCTGCAGATTGCCGGCCCATGTGTTGCAGACCGGTGCCTGGATGTGCAGCGACCGCGAGGCATGCAACGCAGGCACGAGGAAGGCCGCGCCAAAAGCTTCGGGGGCCGGTGCGAGATCGATATCGCGCGACGCAAACCAGACCTTCCGGCCGTCGACAGTGGCGGTCACGCTCGACATCCCCCGGCTGACGCTGTGTCGGGGAGGAGCCACCTCGACGGTCGTTCGGACCGCGGCTGGGCGCTGGAAGAAAGACCACATCGGATCAGGCCGCCTGTCTGTGGAGTGCTTCGAAGGCGGCGTCACACTTCGGTAGGCGGATCGTCTCGACCGTGTCGTTTGGCTTCATCAGGCCATCCCTGCAGAAGCTGGGCCGGTCGCGCCGTCGGAAATATCTGAGGTTCTCGGTTTCGGCGCCGTTGCGGGCGAAGCTCGGGGCCAAAGGATGCCAGAGGTGCACGGTGGCGGTGTGGCCGAGAATGGATCGCGTTCGCACGCCGATCTGTTCGAGGCGTTGCTGGAGATCCCGATCCTCGAATCCCCAGCCCACAAACTGTTCGTCGAATCCGTTGATCCGTTCCAGATCGCTGCGCCAGACCGCGATGTTGTTTCCAGAGAGCCGCGGCCGCATCGGCATCCGCAGCCACTCATACGCCTTTCCCCGCCGGGCCTTCCAGCGTATCCGCCGGAGTTCGGCGGCCGGCATCAGGGCGGTGAACGACCCGTCGCCAATGGCGGCGAGGTCGATTCGTTTCGACGTCGATTCATCGAGCCGCAGGCAGTCCCCAGCGTTTACGCAACCCTGGCGACGTTTGTCGAGATGGATGCGGACATGGTCTGGCGGGAGCAGGCAGTCGCCGTCGGTGAAGAGCAGATAGGGAGCCGTCGAGGCGGCCACGCCTTCGTTGCGACATCGGGCAAGTCGAAACCCCTGATGGTCGTGAGTCGTGAAGGCGAGGGGAAATGCCGCCTGCCGCGCGGCGGCAGCGACCACCCGCAGGGTTTCGTCGCGCGAGCCGTCATCGGTGACCACGACCTCGAAGCGACCTTCGACACCCTGCTGGGCGGCGATCGACGCCAGGCATCGCGTCAGATGCAAAGGCCGCTCGTACGTCGATACGATGATCGCGATATCGTGCGTCAAACCCCGTCCCCTTGTTCTCGATCAAGAGCCGCCAGACCGACCCGGGTTCATCGACACGGCAACCGTTGCGGCTCAAGCCGAAGGGTTGCCTGTCGATGGCCCGCCCAGAGGCTGCGCAAGTTGGGCAATTGGGGATTCGAGCACGTCCGCCGGGGATCTGCCGGCGGCACGGAGGTCGCGGATCGCGAGGCCGCCGGTGCGTTTGGCGAGGCGGTGGCCGACGGCGTCGCGAACCAGCGGCGCGTGGCACCAGGCGGGAAGCTGCCAGCCGAGCGCCTCGTAGAGCAGGATCTGCCGCGCGGTGCTGGTGAGCAGGTCTTCGCCGCGGACCACCTCCTCGATCTCCATCGCGTGGTCGTCGGCCACCACGGCCAGTTCGTAGGCGGCGAGGTCGTCGCGCCGCCAGACCACGAAGTCGCCGAAGTCGATGCCGCAGGTGCGCCGCACCGTGCCGCAGAGGGCGTCTGCGAATTCGATCACGCGGCCGTCGGGCACGCGAAATCGCCAGGCCACGCCATCAGGAGATGTCGCGCGGTCCCAGCGATCAGGGCGAAGCGACGCGGGGAAGAGCGGTTCCGCATCGCGGTCATGCGGGGCCTGACCGGCTTCTTCGACGTCCTTGCGCGAGTGGGGGCTCGGGTAGATCACGCGGGCGGCCTCGAGCCGCCGCCAGACGTCGAGATACCAGGCCGTGCGTTCGCTCTGGCGGTAGGGCGCGTGCGGCCCGCCGCAGTCGGGGCCCTCGGTCCACTCGATGCCGAGCCAGCGCAGGTCTTCGAGGGCGGCCGCCACGAATTCCTCACGGCAGCGCGGCAGGTCGAGGTCTTCGATCCGCATCACGAGGCCGGCGCCGGCCGCCCGGCGCGCGGCCAGGGCAAACGTCCGCGCATGCCCCACGTGCAGGAGGCCGGTCGGCGTCGGGGCAAGTCGTCCGCGTTTCACGCCAGCCAGTCTCACACCAGCCACCAGTTGCCGGTCGCGAGCACATAGACGCCGATCGCACAATTCGTGGCCGCATGGGCGAGGATCGCGTCGATCGGCCGGCGGGTGGCGGCGGCGAGGCCGCTCACGCCTGCAAACCAGCAGACCGCCGCGAGGGCTTCGGCGGGATGCGTGGCGACGGCGTAGAAGAGGCAGGCCGCGGCCGACGCCAGCGTGAGCTTGCCGAAGGGCACGGTCCAGAATTCCTCGTTGATCACGTACCGCATCAGGAAGCCGCGCAGAAACAATTCCTCCACGATCGGCACCACGATCACGAGGCCCAGCGCCCGCACGGCGAGAAAGCCCCAGGCGGCCGCCGACCCGCCGCCCAACTGCTCGAAGGGATTGAAGCTGCTGCGTTCGGCGGCGCTATTGGTCCAGCCGAGTTCCCGCTGCAGGGTGGCGAGCACGATCCACGGCACCACGAGCAGGAATCCCAGCAGCAGCGGCCACCACTCGGTGCGGCCCACCCAGCGGTGGATCGGCTGCCAGAAGCAGGCGAGCACCGCCACGGTCAGGCCCAGCCGCAGCGAATAGACGACCGGGTAGGCCGCGTAGGGAATGCCCAGAAATCCAGCGACACCGCCGCCGCCCGGGGTCGGCTCCAGAATCCCGGCGGCGAGGAACACGATGAACGGCACGACGCACGTCCACCACGGCCGATCGGGGCCCTGAATGAAGGCTAGGGATTCTGGGGACATGGATTTCATTGGGTGTCTGTATTCCCGCCGAAAACGGCTCGTCTGTCGCGATTTCCAGGAGCGGAGTATATTCCGTTCCAGCCGTCAGCCCGTAGTTCCCCCCTCCGGCGGCCCATCCCTGTCTCCGTTTCCCCCTGAAGGTGATTTGTTTCCATGGAACTGTCCAAGCTCCGCAACATGGGCATCTCGGCCCACATCGACTCCGGCAAGACCACGCTTTCGGAGCGGATTCTGTTCTACGCCGGCCGCATCCACCGCATCCAGGAAGTGAAGGGCGGCGGTGACGGCGCGACCATGGACTACATGGATCTCGAGCGGGAACGCGGGATCACGATCACCAGCGCCGCCACGAGCGTGAAGTGGCACGATTGCGACATCAACCTGATCGACACCCCGGGCCACGTCGATTTCACGGTCGAGGTGGAGCGGTCGCTCCGCGTGCTTGACGGCGCCATCCTCGTGCTGTGCGCCGTGGGCGGCGTGCAGAGCCAGTCGATGACGGTCGACCGCCAGATGAAACGGTACAAGGTGCCGCGGCTGGCATTCGTCAACAAGATGGACCGCACCGGCGCGAATTTCGACCGCGTCGTCGGCCAGCTCCATGACAAGCTCGGCGCCGACGCCATCCGGATGCAGATCCCGATCGGCAAGGAAGACAAGCTCGAGGGCGTGATCGACCTCGTGACGATGAAGGCCTGCTACTTCGACGGCGACAACGGCGAGACCGTCCGCGAGGAAGCCATCCCCGAAGCCTATGCGAAGCCGGCCGCCGAGGCCCGCCATGCGATGCTCGAAGCCCTCGCGATGTATTCCGACTCGCTGATGGAAAAGCTCCTCTCGGAGGAGGTTCCGACCGAGGACGAGATCCATGCCGTCGTGAAGGCCGCCGTTTCCAACCAGAGCATCACGCCCGTCTTCTGTGGCTCGGCCTACAAGAACAAGGGCGTGCAGAAGCTGCTCGACGCCATCGTTCGCTACCTGCCCAGCCCGCTGGAGCGGAAAGTGACCGCCAAGAGGTGGGACAAGCCCGACGAACTGTTCGACCTCGTTCCGGATCCGAAGAAGCCGCTCGTGGCGATGGCCTTCAAGATCGTCGACGATCCCTACGGCCAGCTCACGTTCATGCGGATCTACCAGGGCACGATCACCAAGGGTGAGGCCTACATCAACCAGCGCACGAGCCAGAAGCAGCGGTTCAGCCGCATCGTGAAGATGCACGCCGACAAGCGCGAGGAAATCGACGTCGGCGAGGCCGGCGACATCGTGGCCGTGATGGGCGTCGACACCGCCAGCGGTGATACGTATGCCTCGGAAAACAAGTATTGCACGCTCGAGAGCATGTTTGTGCCGGAGCCGGTGATCAAGATGTCGATCACCCCGACCAACCGCGACGGCCTCGACAAGCTCAGCAAGGCGCTGCAGCGGTTCACCCGCGAGGATCCCACGTTTCGCGTCGCCACCGACGACGAGACGGGCGAGACGCTGATCGCCGGCATGGGCGAGCTGCATCTCGATATCTACGTCGAGCGGATCAAGCGCGAGTTTAAGGTCGACGTCGAGGTGGGCGCCCCGAAGGTGAGCTACCGCGAGGCCCCGACCCGGGCCACGGAATACGAATACAAGCACAAGAAGCAGACGGGCGGTTCGGGCCAGTTTGCCCACATCGTCGGCCGGCTCGATCCGCTGCCGGACGACGCCCCCGAATCGTTCGAGTTTGAGGATGCGGTCGTCGGCGGTCGCGTGCCGCGGGAATACATCCCGTCGGTCGAGAAGGGCTTCCGTGCCTCGCTGTCGAAGGGGCCGATCGCCGGCTTCCCGATCGTGGGCGTAAAGGCCACGCTCTCCGACGGTTCGTACCACGACGTCGATTCCAGCGACATGGCCTTCCAGATCTGTGCCCGGGCGGGCTTCCGCGAGGCCTTCCTCAACACGAAGCCGGTCCTGCTCGAACCGATCATGAAGATCGAGGTCGAGGTGCCGGCCGACTTTCAGGGCCCGGTGACGGGCGAGCTCAACAAGCGTCGTGGCCTGATCGTCTCCACCGAGACGATCGGCAACACCTCCACGATCATCGCCGAGGTGCCGCTGGCCGAGACATTTGGCTACTCGACAGACCTGCGGAGCATGACGCAGGGGCAGGGCGTGTTCACGATGGAATTCAGCAAGTACCGCGCGACGCCGGGCAACGTGCAGAAGGAAATCGTGGAAGAGCGCAAGAAGGCCGACCTGGCCGCCGCAAAGTAGGACAGGCTCAATCCTGTTCGGCACGAGATTTGCGCCATGGCCAGATGACCATCCCAGAGATGTCATACTGGCAGGGAGACAGCCATGGCAGGCAAGCGTCGCAAGAAGATCCGTGAGCCCGAGATCACGGGAG
>JAPLNR010000042.1 GCA_026401035.1 Planctomycetia bacterium
ACACCACCCGCCAAGCCGCCGGCGCATCCGAAGGCACTGCCGTACCGCAACGCGAAGAATAGCCCCATAAGGAGCCCAAAAGGCACCCCGGCAAAGATAGCGGTCTTGAAGAATCTAGACATATGCGGAACTCCGCCGAACTAGTGTTTCTACGGAACTGGATAACGTACCGCGTTCGCTGGATAACGTCCGGAAGGGCGTCGCGATGCTTGGCGGGAAGTTCATAGGCGCACTTAGCTTGCAGTCAGTTCTTCAGCCTATGCCGGAAGTTTTCCGTGCATTATCTGCTGGATAAATACCCTTCCGCCACAGCAGGATTCCGGGCTGCCGGTCGCGGAAGGGGGGGCCGTCGACTGCTGGCCTGCACCATCGCGAGGATGCCAGCCCGGACCGCAGGCGGCAGGCTCGACCAAGCCTCGACCACCTGAGCGAGAGCAGGGTCTGCGGCTGCGGCAGTGGTCGCTGTAGTGCTCACTTCTGGGATTTGCCCAGTTTCTCCGGGCTTTGCTAGGCTTGGCAGCGGATTGCAAATCCGCCATCGTCGGTTCGACTCCGACCGGAGCCTCTTTCTTTTCTCCCGCCTTCCGCCCTCTGCGGAAAGGCCCGGCAACGCCCTGGAATTTCGCGGACTGGCTTTGCGGAAGGGCTACGGCCATAGTGGTTTACGAAAAACTGCGGGGGTGCGCGTTAGAACCAGTACATTCCGGCAACCTAGGGGTGAGGGCTCTCTCGCACTGAGACGGGGTTTCAGGAATGACATCGGGCGTCGAGCACACATTGCCTGTGGCAGGCGACTCCGATGAATTCGTCGGTCGACTGCTCGCCAGCCAGCGTGGCATCCACGCGTTTCTGGTATCGCTCATGCCGTACGAGACCGATCTGGACGACGTCGTCCAGCAGGTCTGCCTGATGCTCTGGAAGGAACGTGACAAATACGATCCGTCACGGCCGTTCCTCCCATGGGCCTACGCGTTCGCCCGCAACATCGCCTCCATGCACCTGCGTTCGCGGGCGAGGGACAGGAATCACATTGCACTGAGCCCTGAAGTGCTCGAACGCATCGCGTTCGCGCGAGAAGGCCAAGAGTCGACTGCCGAGGCTCGAAGGGTGGCCCTCGGCAGATGCGTCGAACAACTGCTCCCAAGCCAGCGGGAACTTCTTCTGCAGCGATACGAGAGCCCCGAATCGCTCAAGCATGTCGCTGCGGCAACGAAGGTTTCCGCAGCGGCCCTCACGATGCGGTTGCAGCGTATCCGTCATGCGCTGCTCAAATGCGTGGAACAGTCGATTGCCGCAGGGGAGGGGGCCTCATGAACCCGCCCCGGTCGTCGATTCAGCCGCTGCAGCAACTGCCCGGTGTCGAATCGGAACTGATGCGACTGGTCTCCTCGCTCTGCGATGGCAGTCCGACGCAGAGCGATTGCCGGCGGCTGGAAGCGCTGCTCGAGGATCCGCAGGCGATGGCGGCCTATATCGCGTTGACGGAACAGCACGCGGCGCTGCTCTGGCAAACGCGGTCGCACGCGCCGGTCGTGCTGGCGGAAGTGCCCGGCAGGATTGCCCCGCCACGGAGTACAGTTTTTGGCGGTTTTCGGCGGTCACTCGCCATCGCGGCGGGGGCCCTGGCGTTGCTCTTGCTCGCGGCCGCTTCGGTTTTGCTGCAGCAAAATAGCGGCGGGCCGCAGGTCGACCAAACGCCGGCCGGCCCCAGCGTGGCCCGGATCACCGCCGTGAGCGACGCCCGCTGGGATCGTCGCGTGCTCAGGGTCGGCGATGCTGTCGGCAGCGGTCCGCTGCGGTTGCTCGATGGCTGCGCCCAATTGAAGTTTGCCTCGGGCGCGACCGTCGTGCTCAACGGTGCAACCGACCTCGAAGTGGTCAACGACAAGCGGATTTTCCTGCGCAGTGGCAAGATCACGCCGTTCGTGCCGCCGGAGGCCCATGGCTTCACGGTCGTGTCGCCGAGCGGCGAGGTGGTCGATCTCGGCACCGAGTTTTCCGTGGGCGTCGATGCGAAGGGTCTCACGAGTGTGTATGTGATCGATGGCGAGGTGGACGTGGCCACCGGCCATTCCCGCAGGCAGACGCCGCTGCGGATGACGCAGGGATTCGGCGCCCAGCTTTCCGCCCCATCGGCGGCAGGGCCCGACGTCACGCAGCAGCCGATCGTGATCGACCATTTTGATATCGAGCGGACCAACGCCAATCCGAATGCGGCTGGCGACATGGCACTGCGTTGGATCGACCTCGATTCGGGCCATCCCGCCATCGTGGAAGGAGGCAGCCTCCGAATTCCGATCGACGATGATCCCGCGTGGGCCGACCCGGCCGTGCGCATTCTGCTGGATCATGACTTCAGCAGCCTCGTCGGACGCCGGTCGGTTATTTCCTTCAAGGCGACGCTCCCGGAGATCGGCACGGCCAGCTTCAGGCGATGGGTCGCGCTGATCATCGACAGCAGCTGCCAACCGATTGATCCGCCGCAGCTGCCGCTGGCGCATCGGGAGGAGGCTGCGGTGGGTGTGATGGTGTCTCCGGAATGGCAGGCGGGCCTGCGCACCCTGGGCGAAAGGCACTATGTCAAACGCCTGTTCCGCCGTAACGAAGACGCCGTGGGGCCCTACCAGATCGTCGTCTCGATCGATGACTCGCCCGAGGTTCATGAGGAGCATGGATCGGCGACACTCGGCCTGATGATCAACGGGGTCGACGCGATCCGCAACAAACCGATCGAACTCGGACAGCATCCGCGGCTCGGGTTTCACACGTTCGTACCGCGGGCCAAGGGTGGCCACGGCAAGGCCGTGGCGTTCATCGACGATTTCAGCGTCAGCGTCGAAGCGGCTGCAGCGGAGGCAAGCCCATGATCAAACCCTCCGACCGCTTGTGCCGGGAACACCTTTTCCCGCGGATTGTGCTGGTCATCGACACGTCACAGGGCTTTGGGCGGGGCGTGCTTCGCGGCGTGGCCAACTGGATTCAGCGACATGATCCGTGGACCGCGCTCGTCGATGAACAGGGGCTTGCGGCCCAACTGCCCGGCTGGCTAAGCCGTGGCCAGATCGACGGGGTCATCTCGCGGCTCGACTGGCCGCAGCTACCGGCAGCATTGCGGCGGCCGGGCCTGCCAATCGTTCGGCTGGCCAGCATCGATCCGCGGGACGATCTGCCTGGCGTCTTCTCCGATGAATTGGCGATCGGCCGGAGCGCCGCCGATCATCTGATCGATCAAGGGTTTCACGAGTTGGCGTTTTGCGGGCTTGCCACCAGCTGGTCGCGGCTGCGGCAGCAGGGCTTCGAGGAGCAGGCCAGGGCCCGAGGCTGTCGCACGCATGTCTTCGACAAGGCAAGCCCGGCAACCTCACTGAGTTCACCCGATGACCATGCGGCCCTGTCGTCATGGCTTGGCTCGCTTCCCAAGCCCGTGGGGATCATGGCCGCCACGGACCTGCGCGGCCTGCACGTGCTCGACGCCTGCCACCACCTTGGCATCGGCGTGCCAGACGAGGCGGCAGTGGTCGGTGTCGACAACGACGAACTGGTCTGCGATCTGGCCACGCCAACGCTCTCGAGCGTGGCTCAAAACCTCGAGCGGATCGGTTACATCGCCGCCGAAATGCTGTCGGCGATGATCGCTGGCACCGGGGCTGTGCGGGAAAAGCGGGTCTTCGTCCAGCCGTTTGGCGTCGAACCGCGCAAGAGCACCGACACGCTCACCGTTGCCGATCCGGATCTGCGGTCGGCGTTGCGACTCATTCGCAAGCATGCCTGCCAAGGCATCGCGATCGAGGAACTGGCCGATCAGACATCCCTGACCCGGCGAACGCTCGAGCGCCGGTTCCAGAAGGAGCTTGGCCGGTCGATCCACGACGAGATTCTGCGGGTGAAGATCGCCGCGGCCAGCCGGCTGCTGGCCGACACCGAGCACAAGCTGCAGAAGATCGCCAACGACACCGGGTTCAACGACGTGGCTTCCCTATGCCATGCCTTCAAGCGGGCCACGGGCAACCGTCCTGGAGATTTCCGCCGCCAGTGCCGCCCCTGGCTCGATACGGCTATCGACGTAGATCCAGTTGCCGCAGACGCGACCAAACCGGCGGGCCCTTCACGGCGTCGAAGCCGCAAGGCGTGAACAAAGACTTCCGAATAAAGATTATGCCGATGCCAAAGATTGCGATCACTTGTCAAGATCAAACGACACTGTGTTCACGACGCCGGGCTTCACGTCGGCGGTAAGGGTAGAAGCCCCGTTGTATCGCTCCGGGATGTATTGCATCGGTAGGCTCGGGTCGGCGGCGAGGGCCTGATCGTCGTGCTGAGCAAAGATCTCGATCCGATACGTCCCCACAGGGGCCACGAGCCCAAACGTGCCCGACGTCACTGGAGCGTGGTGGGGGCGCGTGCTCTTCCCGTCGTCGAAAAGATAGATGTGGCCCTGGGCAATCGGCTGGCCGTCGAACTTCACCCTGCCTTGCACTTGCCCCATCCGCGGTCCGCAGCCTGGCGCGAGGGCGGCCACCACGATTACCGCAGAGAAACGTCGTGCAGCACGGAAACGTATCGGTCGCATGTCACCAATTTCCCGGAATGGTCTCACCCCCCTTGCGGGAGCCGAGCGGCGTCCACACCGAGGCAGCGATGTCATCGCCGACGAACCGAACCGAACCGTCAGCCATGCCGATGTTTGCCCCAGACGGATGATAACTGCGGGCCTGCACATTTCCTCCGTTGCTCGGCTGGCAAGGAGCCTGGGGCAGTTGTTGGAACGCGCACCACTTGATCACGTCCACTCCGGAATTTGGAGTGCGCATTGAGGTGAAGAGCGGCCCGCCCACCGTGGGGCGGTAATACAGGCCCCGGAAGTCGACGCTGCTGTAGCCGCTAGGGATTGCCGAGGACGGCGTGACGGTGTCATCCGGCGTGAGGATCAATTCGCTCAGCATGAGCGTGTTGGAGGTGCCGTCGGTGACATCCTCGAGGCTCACCTTTGAGCGGGCGAAGAGAACACCGTTGTTGGTCGTGCTCGCCGAATACCACGTTCCGTTTTGAAGCCACTGCGTTCCGGAGCACCCGACGAAGTTGCCGGCGAACCAGGTGCCCGAAATGGTTCGCGAAACCCTCGGGCTGTTGGGGTCGGCGGCGCAGCACAGCGTGGGCACGACGGTCCCCGCTCCGGAAAAACCCGAGAGCATCTGCGGCTGACCGGCTGCCCGCCGTGGCGCGGCGTATTGCTCGATCGCATCATAGAGGGACGTCTGTTCGAGGAACGGAAGCACGTCGTGCATCCAACAGCGTTCGTCCAGATATCCCGACTGGGGCCGGACTCGCGTGTAGTCGATCAAGTCGTGCGTGCCGGCGGGCAGGTAACCGCGCGCTTGGTGGTGACCATGAAGCGCCTTGGAGGCCTGCGTCATGTTGTTCGCACACGACGTCCTTCGGGCAGACGCGCGAACGGCGCCCACGGCGGGAATCACGAGTCCGACGAGCAGTCCGATGATCGCGATGACGACCAAAAGTTCGACGAGGGTGAATGCAGCCCGTCTCATAGCAGCGTTCGCGCCACGTCCAATCGATGGTTACTTTAGGTCGTCGTCGGAGACCTGATTATAGCCGTTGCGCCAGTTGTTTGCCGCCGGAGTGGCCGACGAAGAGATTCGCCCGTTGTCGGAACTCACAAGCTGGGCGTAGACCTCGGACCGAACCGCATCGCGAAGAAACGTCGAGTGGCCATCACAGAAGGTGACCACCGCGCCCCCAGGGTGGTTCGAGGACGGCTGCGCGTTGACGAGCCGCACGGCCGGCGTGGTGAAGGAAGCCGTGCCGCTGTTGACGACCTTTGTTCCGGCAAGCGGACTGGTGGCAGCGATGCCGAATCCCGGCGTCGAGGGCGTGGCCGTGCCCGAAGTCGCGGACAGGCTGGGATGTGAAAAGTTCCAGGTGAACGTCGCAGGCTGCCGTACGCCCCAGCGGTGCTGGCCGGCCTGGTTCGTGTCGGAAAAGGAAGAACTGAGGCGAACGTCTTCTCCGCATTTTTCCGCGAAGAGCAGTGTGGTGGCGGCGCCATCGGCGGAGTTGATGTCGTCGATCGCGTTCCGCTGCCCAGCCGGCAGCGCAACGTTGTCGACCAGGACGCCTTCGTAGCGGGCGACGTTCGACGTTGCTCCGGTGCCGCAGTTGGCTGCGTACGCCAGCAGGCTTTGGTGGCCGGATGCGTCGCCTTTGGGCGTCACGATGCCGGTTTTTGGGGGAGAGGAGCCGCATATGAAAACCCTGATTCGCGGCCGCGCAGGCGAGATCGCCCAGTCGTTATTTGTATCCTCGCTGGGGAGATTCCAAGCACCGCCGCTCAGCTGCAGCACCATGGTCGACGCGGCACCCTCCCCAGGCGGCTTGTACGAGTCGAGCACGCCGTTGTTCCCATAGCAGAGATCCTCCTCCGCTTGCGTGGCCCAGGCGGTGTAGACGTCGTTGCGTTCGATGAAAGGCAGCAGCATGATCGGCCAGGAAACCGTGTTCAGCGGCGGCGCGTTCGGCGGGTTATCCTCGGGCCGCGGACTACGGTTCCGCCAGCCGGGAAGAAAACCTTTGGAAGCGTCATAGCGGGTTACCGCCAAAGCAAGTTGCACCTGGTTGGTCATGCACTCTGCCCGCCGGCCCGCTTCTCGGGCCATCTGTACGGCCGGCAGCGTCAGGGCGACCAGCACGCCAACGATAGCAATCACGACCAAAAGCTCCACCAAGGTAAATGCGGTGAGTTCTCCCCGAATTCCAAACCTTGTCACTTGCCGACGGCGGCATGGATGTTGCTGAATCATGATGTTTCGCTGGAATGCTGACACAATCGGTTGGGTTAAAGACGTTTCCTCGAGGCCACGCGGATCCACGCCCTCGTTTGAATCGTAGGAATTCCGGATCCGCCGTCGCTGTTGTCTTGCGACAAACCGCTGTCAGTTGGGTGACAGGCCGCGACGCGCCATCCGCCCCCGCCTGCAGAGCGTCCATCCGGCCATCGCGATGCCGATGCCGGCGAAGATGATGGTGTCGGGCTCGGGCACGACGACCACGTACGACAGCACCAGGTCGTTGCTCACCTTGTTCAGCGACCAGGAGCCGGTGGCCGCGGGGCTGCTCGTGAAGTTGGCGGTGGAGATCATCCAGTTCGCCGCGTTGAACCCCGTGATGCCGCCGGTCGTCGTCAGGATCGTCCAGCTGCGATTCTCGTCCGAGAAGTTGCCGACGTTTCCGGCAAGATTGCCGGCGGTGAGCGACGTGATGTCGAGCAGGTAGGCGTTTGCGCCCCCAGTCAGATCAAGCCCACCAGTGATCGAAATCTGATCGAAATCGACTCCGGCCGTCGTGCCGAGGAAGTCGTTCGTCTCCCACTCGTAGGTGAAAGAATTCCATGTCTGCGATGCCCCGAAGGACATCACGCCCGGGCTGTTGCCCGGCGCGAGCACGTCGTCCAGCCCGTTGAGCGTCAGCGCCGTCGCGATCGAGCCGGTGCCAGAGAGCGTGCCCATGGCCAACGTGAGCGGCCGCGTGAGCGAGGAAGCCGAATTCCATTTGAGCTCGGCGCCAGGGCCGTTGATGACAATGGCAGCCGTGTTGGACAGGTTGCCCGTTGAGTCAATTCGCAGCCGGCCGCCAAAGATCGTCGTCGTGCCGGTAAACGTGCTGATGGCCGAGAGGGCCAGTGTGTTGCTACCGAGCTTCGTCAGCCCGCGGACACCGCCACTGTCCCCTGTCGTGTTCGCTATGACGTCTGTGAGGGAGAACACACCCCCGGTGGCGTTTGTCGTGTCGAATCCGATCGTGGAGCCGGCATTCATGCCCGTCGCAGCGTTGGTGCTGGAAGCGAGATTCGTCAGGAGCGTCGTCACGGCCGCCGCATCGAATTCACCGGTGCCGCCCACGTTGATCGCGAGCGCAGCCCCACTCTTCACGTTGATATTGGCCTGCGTCCAGCTTGCGGTGTTGCCGTTATAGAGCGATGCCGTCTTGGCAAATCCGAGCGTGCCGCCGTTGATGGTCGTCTTGCCGGTGTAGTCGTTCGTACCTGCCAGAATTTGCGTTCCGGAGCCGGAAAGCGTCAGCGTAAGCGGTGCAGCAACACCTCGGAATGATCCAGCCACCGCACCAGAGAAGACAGATTCCGAACCCGTGCCCTGGATCGTCAGGGCGGCGGTCTGCGCCGAAACGATGTTGGCGACCGTTCCGCTGCCAGTGAGGCCCGCGATGGTCGCCGATCCGTTCGATCCATTCAGGCCCCAGGCGCCGTCTACGTGGACCGCGGTCACCGATGGAATTTGATTTGCTGCCTTGGACACAAGCGTTGCATCACTCAGCACATTGATACGGCTCCCCGTCAACGCTGAGTTGAGAACGGCTGTGGCGTTGAGGGTGACCGTACCGGTTTTGGCCAAGCCGGCGATAGAACCGGCATACCCGATCGTGAGCTCGTTGGCCCCCAGGTCAATATTTTCCAATATTTCGAAATTGGCTGCGGCGGATGCCGCGATCGATCCACCATTCGCTCCAATTGCGATCAAGCCGTTGCTCGTTGCGGCAGGGGTACGGTTGGAGGCGTCGTTCGTCAGGACGCCGCCAACACCGCCAGCGGATCTGTTCAACGTAAGCAGGGTTGAAGCGGCAGTCGGATTGGCCAGCGTGCCAACGCCTTGTTCATAAATCACGCCGGTGACGCCGGCCTTGCCGCCGAGGATCGCGTCCACAGGCCCGGTCGCCCCGTTGGTGATGTTCGCGACACTGAGGCGGACGATCGTGCCGGGGTTGATCGTCGCGGCGGTGGCCTGCGAGCCGCTGAATCCGTTGGGCTGCGTGACGATGTCGATAATCGAGCCGTTGTCGAACGAAAGCTGGCCCGTGCCGGTCAAGCCGCTGGCATTATTTGCCTGAAGCCTGCTTCCGCCGAGCATCGTGACCGCGCCGTTGAAGGCGTTCGCCACGGAGAGCGTGAGCGTGCCGCCATTCTGCACGATGGCATTGGCGGTGCTGCCAGTGACACCCATTCCGCCAGCGACTACGCCCTGAAGCGTCGCTCCCGATGTGACGACGAACGTGAGCGGGCTCTCACTTGATCCGTACGATGCATTGGTCGTCGCGAGTTGGACTGCGGCCGTGCTATTTCCGGCAGCAACGACGAAGGCCTGGGTCGGCTTGTTTGTTGCGAACACCAGCGTGGAGCTCGTATTGTTTCCCAGGGTAAGAGGACCGCTGAAGTTTGTCCGCAACTGGAAATCGCCGTCGGCAGCGATCGTGCCGGATGCGAGCTGCCAGCCAGAAGTGCCCTGGCGGGCGTGGCTAATACCAAGCCATGGCGTTCCCGGCCCAATCGTGCCGGTGACGTTTGAGTGGTTGGTGTTGAGCCCCCAGTACCACGTGGGCGTTGTGAGCGTGGTGAGGGCTTGGCCCCCATTGCGCTTCAGGGCCTCGCCAACCTGCAACGTCGATGCGACGATCGTCGCCCCGGGGGCGAGCGACAGATTCGTGCCGACATCCCACGACGCCGCACCGGTGGCCCCGCCGAGACTCAGAGCGCTGTTGGCATCGACTGAAATGAACTCGCTGCTCGCCCGGGCGACGTTGGGAATTACGATCAGCCCATTGTTGACGACCGTGTATGTCGGATCCATAAGAGTGCCGGCGTAGGTGGACCCCGCAGTCGCGCTCAGCGTGAGCGCGCCAGAATTGTTGACATAAACCTTTCCGGTTCCCAGCGACCCGGCCACGCTTGCGATCATCTGCGAGTTGATCACCTGTGTGCCGCCCGAATAACTATTTGAACTCGATAATTGCACGAAACCGCCGCGGGCGATGACCGTGAGCGGATGGCCGCTCCCGCCCGGGTTGTCGATAATTTGTGAGTTGACGAAGAGTTGATGGGTTGTTGAATTCCCGGCGCTATGGAGAAGGAGTTCGACGGCTGCCGTGCCGGACAGGCCGACGTCGCCAGCAGTAATACGGCCTTTTGTGTACGTCGTCCCGCCCGACACGCCGATGTGTCGCGGGTTGGCACTCGAGTGGAGCAGGCCACCGTTTCCGAGGTAGAGCGTGTCGGGGGTGCCCGTCGTGCCGGCGAAGGCGATCGTCGTCGTCCCACCGACCCCGGTGCGGAGCGCGATAAGAGAAAAGTTCTGGCCCGCCCCGGCGGTGCCAATCGTGATAGTTCCAGTTGTCGACTGCGTCCCGAGGTCGCCGACGTTCGTTGCGGTCCAGCCGCCGTTGCCGGGGGCGGTGGCGGCGGTCAACGTCGTATAGCTCGGAGCCCCGGCTGATCCCGGCGCAACGACTCCGCCGCCGCCGCCCGACGGCGTGACATAGGCCGCGAAATCCGTACCGCTGATGGTCGCCCAGCCGCCGAGCCACGAACTGCCGCTCACGGCGGCCCCGTTGACCTGCGTGAGGAAGACGCGGGAGATATCGCCCGAAGCGGCACCAGAAAACGTGGTGCCCACGAAGTTGACGGTGCCTGCGCCGGTGCCACGAATCAGGTTGCCGATGGTGAGATTCGCCCCTTGGCCCAACTTGGTTGCGGTGATGGTGGCGGCCCCGGCAAGCCCAGCCGCCGACGACACATCGACGGTGCCGACCGTCGCCGCGGAGTTGCCCGCCGAGTTGCGGGCGAGGAACGTGAGACTGCCGCCCTGCAGGGCCACGGTCGAGGATGTGCTGATGCGGCTCACGACGTTCGTGGAGCCGGTGTCGTCGAGCGCGAGCGTGCCGCCCGGATTGATCGTGAATCTCGAAACGCCCGTAAGGGTGCCCGCATCGCGCAGCGAAAGTATGCCGGCATCATTTGAGATCACCACCGGTCCGGTAAACGCCGAATTGGCCTCCAGCATCCGCAGCGTGCCGGAGCCGACGACCGTGAGCGTGCCGGAGCCAGTCAGGCTCGCGTTTGCGAGCGAGGCAGTGAAGTTACGGGCCGTGCGGACCGTGCCACCCGAACTACCGATCGTGAGGGGGTTGGCTACGTACGTGGAGCCGAGCTCAAGGACGCCGCCGTTGAGCACGACCGGGTTGGAGGACGCCCCCAGGTTGGCGCCGTTCCAGATATTCAGCGTACCGGCACTCACCTGCGTCGTGCCGGTGTACGTGTTGGCGCCCGCGAGGAACAGCGTGCCAGCCCCGCTCTTCGTGAGACCGCCCGTGCCCGACACCACTCCCGCGAGCCGGGCGTTGTGCGAGGCCCCCGTGTTGATCGTCGTCGCGCCCGCCGTGCTGGCGAGCGAGAGATCGACGGCAAACGTGTCGAGAAGCAGGTTGCCATTCGTGACGGCCGTGGTCTGAATCCCAGTCGCGCCGGTGAGGCTGATCGCCGAACCGGAAAGCGTGAACGCGCCGGTCTGGCCTGTTGTGCCATTGTTCGTGAAGTTCAGGAACGCAGCCGACGTGACCGCGGCATCATTCGTGCCGCTCGTGCGCGTGGTGCCGGAGAAGACGAGCGTGCCACCCGTGCCTGGTGGCGTGGCCGACCAGTTGCTCGCGTTGGTCCAGAGGCCGTCGCCACCGGCGCCTATCCATGTGACAGACTGCCCGCTCAGTGGCGCAGCAACGGTTGTCACTGCAAACAACAACACGCCAAGCACCAAAGCCTTGCTCCGCCCAAATCCAAAACTTCGATAACGTGGCATTCGGATCAGCTCCGGCACATTTCCGTAAAGAATGAGGAAAGTCCCCCAACGCTCAACCCTGGAAATACTAGGTGAATACGCAGGAAATGCGCTTTTACAACGCGACAAAGCGCTGTCGTTTTTGACCAGGCCGGAGTCCCCCGGCCACCGTCTCTGGGCCGCGCTGTCATTCCCCGACAAACCGCTGTTTTTCAGGCAGTTTGCAAGCGGCTTCGTGGTAGCCTCCGAAGATATAGCGCCGGGATCCGCTGGATCCGACCTCAGACGCCTCGGGAGTTGCCCGCCATGTCGCTCAACCGCCGCACACTGCTTCAATCCCTCTCTATGGGGGCGGTGGCTCCGTTTCTCGCTCCGCTGGTTTCCCGGGTTGAGGCGGAGTCGCTCGGCTTGAAGCCGATGCGGTTCGTCTTTTTTATCGAGGGCAACGGCACACCGCCGGCCCACGTCCAGCCGGTGGGGATCGAGCGGAAGATCATCAAGAACCCGACCCACTGGAATCAGATCACGGCTGCTGATTCGCTCATCGACATGCCGCTCTCGTCGCCGGGTGTGAGCCTTTCCGAACCGCTCCAGCCGCTGGAAAAACACCTCAAGCGGCTCACGATCATCCAAGGCCTGTCGGGGCGGATCTGTGGCGGCGGCCACCAAAACGCCTTCGGGGCGCTCGGCTGTTTCCCGCAACAGGCCGGGCCCAAGGACGTGACGATCGACGCGGCCCTCGCCAAGACGCGGCCCGCGATCCACCAGCACGTGGCGCTTGGATTCAACCAGACTGTCAGCCCCACCATGGCGCCGATGTTCTACGCCTGCTCGGCATCGGGCCCCAATACGAAGGTGCCGCACTATCAGGATCCGACGCTTGCCTACACCATGCTCTTCGGCAAGATCGTGGGCGGCAACACGCAGGGCGAGGTGGCAACGCAGTCGAAACTACTCGACTACATGGCGAAGGATATTCGCCGGCTGGTCAAGGCACTGCCTCACGAAGAGGCCCAGAAGGCCGAGCAGTATGCCGATGCCTTCTCCGCGATCGGCAAGCGCCAGGCGCGGCTCGGGGAGGTCGACCCGCAGAAGATTCCCGCGAAACGCGACGCCATCTACGGCTCCATGCTCGAAACCGACCGCATGCAGGCCCACTGCGAGATCGCGGCCACGGCGCTGATCACGGGTCTCACCAACACCGTTACGATCTCCTCCGGCGGCGCGAGCTACCCGATGTGGAAGGGGCTTGGGGCCGAGGTCGACAACCACGCACTTGCCCACCAGTGTGGCAACAACCCCAACGCGATCGGCGACGGCCCGCAGCACAAACTGCGGGCAAAAATCCGACAGTTCAACACGGGCCTGCTTGCATACCTCGTCGACCAGCTCGAGGCGATCCCCGAGGGGAACGGCTCGATGATGGACAACACGGTGATCGTCTACTTAAGCGACAGCGCCGAGGATCATCACGACTCCTGCTATGAGTGGCCGATGCTCGTGCTCGGCAACCTCGGAGGCAGGCTCAAGGCCGGCGACCGGTTTTTGAACGTGCCCGGCTATCACTCCAGCCCCGAGCACCGGACCGTGGCACAGTTCTACTCAGCGCTCATGCACGCAGCCGGTGCTCCCGTCGAGCATTTTGGGATGAAGGACCGGAAGCTCATCGCGATGGGGAACAAGCAGGAAGGGCCGTGGACCGACATCCTGGTATGAATCGATTCGCCGCCGCCTGTGGAGCGGTCTTTGTCGCGCTCGCGGTCTGCGGGGCCGCGCGGGCGGAGTTTCGACATGCCCTCGTGATCGGCAACAGCGCCTATGAGGGCGAGGCCCTGAGTTCACCCGAGCGGGATGCGAAGGCCGTAGGCGAAGCGCTCCGAAAACGCGGGTTCGCGGTGACCGAGGCTGTGAATCTGGGCGTCGAAGCGATGCGTGAGGCCGTCGCCAACTTCGCCGTTGCCGTGCCGACGCGGGGCACGGCGCTGGTCTACTTCGCGGGGTATTGCCTGCCCACGCCTCGCGGCCCACAGCCGGCGCCGAATCAAGACACCGTTCTGCTCGCGGTCGATCATGGCGATCTGGCGAAACCGTGGCAGTTTTCCTCCTACGGCATGACCGCCCGGCAGGTGCTCACGCAACTGGCCACGGAGTTTCGGGAAAAGCCGGTGCCGGGCAAGCAGGTCCTGCGTCGGCAGGGGGGCAGCCTTACGAACGTTCTCATTCTCGACGGTTGCTACAAGCTTTCCGGGCTTAAGCCGGAAATGCCGCGCGGGCTCTTGCAGAGCGGCACGCTCGCGCCGGAGAGCCTGGCGATCTACGCAGCGGCGTTCGGCGAAACGCTTGAGCCGGCCCAAGAAGGCCTGTCTCCGTTCGCCCAGCAGCTGGTGTCCGAACTCGAGACGTTGAAACCGCTCGATGAGGTGCTGGCAACCGTGGGCGGCGGCCGGGAATCGTCGCTCGGCGATCTTTCGCGTCTCGCCGAGCCCGCCTCTCAAAGTGTGTCGGCGCCCAACGAAGTGAAGGCCGGTGGTAAGGCCGGCGACGAGTGGGTCAACGGCCTCGGTATGGTGTTTTGCTGGTGCCCGCCTGGGTCGTTCACGATCGGCGCTGGCCCGCCGGATTCGCGGCAGTCGCCCTGGGACGAGCAGCATGACGAGATTCTCGCCGACATCGAGTTTCCCCAGGGCTTCTGGATCGGCAAATACGAGTGCACGCTTCGCGACATGCGGGCGGCGATGACTGCGACCCATCGTTCGGTCGGGAATCACAAGCTCATCCCCATGAACCGGGTCAGCTTTCGAATGTATGACTGGCGACGCGACTTCGAAGGCATGATCGAGAAGCTCAACGAGACCGTGCCGGAAGGCTGGGGCTACGACATGCCCACGGAAGCGGAATGGGAATACGCCGCCCGCGCAGGCTCGCAGACGGCTTATGCGTTCGGCGATGATCCCGCCGAGTTGTCCCGCCACGGCAACTTCGCCGACCGAACGCTACGGGAGAGCGCGACGAAGGGTGAGGCGGGCGACCGATCGCTCATTCAGACGCCGCCGCATTACACCGGACTGTTTTCTTACGCCCACGACTCCTGGGCCGATGGCCATGCCACGCTCGCGGTTGTCGGGAGCTACCCGCCGAACGCCTGGGGGCTCCACGACGTGCATGGCAACGTGGCCGAGGTGACGTCGACGCCCTACCACCCCGCACGGGTGCCGCTGCCGATCTACGCGGGCGAGAAGACGCCGCGGGAGGCGGTGACGAAAGGCGGGAGCTGGCTGAGCGTGGCGTCGTACTGCCGGTCGGCCCACCGCGGGCGGCTTGTCTGCGAGGAGGAGCAGCACGAGGGGCTGCGGCTCGTCCTGCGGAAAAAGGGTGCCGCCAGCCCGCGGGTGGAGCCCACTTGGACACCGCTCGTGCCCACGCGGTTCACGAGCACCGCCGCCGCCGAGGCAGCGATCGCCGCCGACGGCACCGTGTTCGTGACGGGCAAGCCTCTCAAGGCCACCTACGTGCTCGAGGCCGTCGTTCCCAATGGCATCGCGCCGCGGGCCATCCGTCTGGAGGTGCTCGCCGACCCTAAACTGCCGGCGAGCGGCCCGGGCCGCGCCGGCAACGGCACGTTCCAACTCGGTGAGTTTTCCGTCCGCTTCGGGCCGCCGGGATCGAGCGAAGCCCCCACGCCCACGACGTTTCTGCACGCACTGGCCGACTACGAATACACCTACGGCCGCAGCGCCGGGGCGATCGACGGAAAGCCCGAAACCTTCTGGAGCACGATGGGTTCCGCCGGCAAGGATCACGCGGCGCTGTTCCTGGTCCGGCTCCCGGCTCGAAACGGTGAAGACGGCGCGGAGTGGCGACATCCGTCCGCCTCCTCTCGCGATGCGATGTTTGCGGCGTCGGGGGCGCCGCTCGTCATCACGCTCGACCACCCAAGCGCCGCCACGCTGGGCAAGTTCCGCCTGTCAGTCACCGAGGATGACGTGGCACCATGACCGTTCCTCGAACCCCCACTCGCCCCATCACGTCGCTCGTCTGCGGGCTTGTTGTCTCGGCCTCCTGCATGCTCCATGCAGCCGACGACCGTGCGGCAAAGGTCGCGCCGCTCCTGGAGCGATACTGCGCCGACTGTCACATGGAGGGCAGCGAGGAGGGCGGCCTGTCGCTCGACAAGGTCCATGGGTTCAACGACGCGAAGCCCGACATCTGGTCGGGCCTGCACGAGCAGTTGCAGCTTGGCCACATGCCGCCGAAGGACTCCGACCAGCCGACTGCCGACGAGCGGGCGCTGCTCGTGGCCTGGATCGCCGACTCGCTCACCGCCGCCGGCTTCCATGTGAACAACAAGCTGGAATGGCCGAACTACGGCAACTACGTGCCGCACGAGCCGCTCTTCCGCAAGCCGCCACACCCGGCCCCGGCGACGCGGATCCGTCTCTGGCGGCAGCGGCCCGAGCAATACGCGGCGAGAAATGGCGGCGGCACCCAGGCCTTCTCGCTCTTGCCCGGCCAGCAGATCCTCGATTTCGCGGCCATCTACTCGGTCGACGAGTCCGCTGCGGAGATCGTGCTCCGCAACGCGCAGCAGCTCGTGGAGCGGTGGACGAAGGTGGAAATCAAGGACGGCGTGGCAGTGAAGGCTCCGGGATCGCAACTGCCCAATGGCGCCCCGCTCCTGGAAATCCTCCAGCCCGACAAGGCCCCCACGCCCGAGCAGTTCGCCAAGAGCATCAACTGGATGTTCACCTGGGCCTTGAGCCGTCAGGCGACGCCCGAGGAGTTGGCAGAGATTCGTGACCTCTACGACTCGATTGCCAAGGATCAGGGCCCGCTGTTTGCGGCCCGGGCCGCCCTCACGGCCCCACTGTTGGAGCCCGAAGCCGTCTATCGGCTTGAGCTCGGAGCCGGCGACCTCGACGAGCAGGGCCGCCGCCGGCTCTCCAAGACGGAAATTCTCTCCGCACTCCGTCACACACTCACGGTGCAGGCCGAAGGGGGCGACAACTGGCCGGTGACGTCGCGGCTCAACGCCACCGGCAACGCTGCGGGCGTCACGCTGGCCACAAGCGACGAAGTGGCCACGCTCGTGCGGCAGTTGCTTGACGCCCCGCTCCCCTCGGGCAAACCCCCCGGCCGGTTGCTCGCCTTCTTCGACGAATACTTCGACTTCCTGAAGGCTAAGGACGTCTTCAAGGACATCCCGCCGGCGACGACCTTCGGAATCGATGGCGCGATCGCCGACACGCGGCAGCTCATCGCCAGCATCGTTGCCGAAGACAAGGATGTGTTTCGCACGCTTCTGACAACCGACAAAGCCTACGCCGGCCATGTGGCGAACGGCGCCTCGCCGCACCGCCTCTACGGCCTGCCGGCCGACTGGAAGAAGACCGATGCGGCCGTTGCGTTGCGTCCGGACGAGCATGCCGGCATCCTCACGCAGCCGGCCTGGCTCGTCGCCCATTCGGGCAACTTCGACAACGATCCCGTCCGCCGCGGGAAGTGGGTCTTGGAGCACCTCCTGGGGGGTACCGTGCCGGACGTGCCGGTCACCGTCTGCGCCAACGTCCCCCCCGACGAGACGAAGACCCTGCGGCAGCGGTTCGACGTGATCACCAACGATAGCTACTGCTGGACCTGCCATCGGCAGATGAACCAACTCGGCATGGCGTTCGAGGCCTACGACCACTTCGGTCGGTATCGCCTCCAGGAACTCATGAACCCGGTCGACGCGTCCGGGGCAATCGTCGACTCGGGCGTGCCGGAACTCGACGGGCCGGTGAACGACGCGGTGGACATGATCCGCAAGATAGCCGCGACGGAGCGGGCGCAGGAGATGTTCGTGCGGTATGCCTTCCGCTACTTCCTCGGCCGCAACGAGA
Organism: Planctomycetia bacterium; assembly: GCA_026401035.1. Classification (GTDB taxonomy): domain Bacteria; phylum Planctomycetota; class Planctomycetia; order Pirellulales; family UBA1268; genus RGVT01. Next base: position 17,513 of record JAPLNR010000042.1, read on the forward strand.
CCCTCCGCGACGCGAAGACACTCCAAGAGGCCAACCGGGCCTACGAGGAGAGCGGCGGCAGTCTGAAGGCTCTTGTCACATCGCTGCTCTCGTCCGACTCGTTCCTCTACCGCACGGCCGCCCCGTGACCCCCGAGCCGCTCTGTCCCAAGCCCGGCGGCGGTTTTTCTTGACGGATTGTGGCCATGACCCCCCCGGTCGCTGGCTACGCCCTTCGTGCGTCGGCACATCCTTGAAGGCATCCGACGAGCCGCCGGTGCTGGTGCGGCCGAGTTGCAAAATGTTTCCTTCACATGCCTGGCAAGGGGGCGTGCAAGGAAATCGGAACAGCAAGTCGGTTTTCTTAGGGGACCGTGCGGGAAACATCGGTTTGAATTAAAGTTCTTCCCAGCATTTCTTCCCACCCAGGAGCTGCCCAATGCGATCCACGAAGTTCTCACGCCGTTCGTTGCTCAACTCCGCTGCCGCCGCTGCCGCCGGCGTTGCCGCGCTTGCGCCGCTGGGTCGCCGGGCCAAAGCCGCGGCCGCGGCCGGCAGCCTCAATCTTGGCGTGCAGCTCTATTCGCTCCGCGGATACAAGGTGGAAGAGGCCCTCGGGCATGCCCGGGATCTGGGCTTCAAGCTCGTCGAGTTTTATCCGGGGATGTATCCGCTCGACTCCGACGCCGCCGCCATCGATGCGATGAAGAAAAAACTGGCGGATCTCGGTCTCACGATTTCCGCCCACGGCGTGAACCGGTTCACGAAAGACGCCGCCGCCAACCGCAAGATCTTCGACTTCGCAAAGGCGGCCGGTATTCGCACCCTTGGCGCCGACCCTGACCCCGACTCCTTCGCCAGCCTCGACGAACTCGTGAAGGAGTTCGACATCCGCGTGGCCATCCACAACCATGGCCCGACACATCGCTACAACAAGGCGATCGACGTGTTGCAGGCCGTCGAGAAACACGATCCCCGCATCGGCGCCTGTGCCGATCTCGGCCACTACCTGCGGTCGGGGGAGCGTCCGGTGGAGGTGATCCGGCTGCTGAAAGGCCGGCTCTACGGCATCCACCTCAAGGACTTTGCCGAGATGCAGGACAAGACGAAGGGCGTGATCCTCGGCAAGGGGCACATCAACGTGCCGGCCGTCATGGCCGCGCTCGTCGCGGCGGACTTCCCGGCCGACGGCGCCCTCTCCATCGAATATGAGGAGAACCCGCAGAATCCGTTGGCAGACATCAAGGCGTGCGAGCAGGCGGCCCGCGAGGCGATCGCGGGTCTGTAGGGCCAAGTGGAAAATTTGTCGTGGACGACTTTTTCCACGGACAGCTAGTCGCGGCTTCTCAGTTTTGAGAGCAGTCGCAGGATTTCCATGTAGAGCCAGACGAGCGTCACCATCAGCGCGAATGCACCGTACCACTCCAGATACTTGGGCGCTCCGCGTTCGGCCGCCTGCTCGATGAAGTCGAAGTCGAGCACGAGATTCAGCGCGGCGATCACGACGACCACCAGGCTGAAGCCGATCCCAATCGGCCCCGCGGCATGGATGTAAGGAATCGGAAACCCGAAGAACCCGCCGATCATCGAGAGCAGATAGACGAGGCAGATGCCGCCAGTGGCGGCCACGATGCCGAGCTTGAAGTTTTCGGTCGCCTTGATGAGCCCGGATTGATAGGCGAGGAGCAGGCCGAAGAGCGTGCCGAACGTGCCGCCGACCGCCTGGATGACGATCCCCGGATACTGGGCCTCCAGACTGGCCGACACGCCACCGAGAAACAGCCCCTCGGCCAACGCGTAGACCGGCGCCAGGGCAGGGGCCCAGGTGTGTTTGAAGCAGATGATCAGGGCGGCAACGAGCCCGACGATGGCGCCACCAACGGCCCACGGCAGCGCGGCGGCCGGATCAGCCTCGACGGCGCTGAACGTCTTCGACCAGGTGAAGCAGGCAGTGCCCATCGCCAACACCAGCAGAAACAACGTCTTCTGCGCGGTGCCATTGATTGTCATGGTGTCGGCTGGGGATCGCTCGGCGGCGAGATCCCGTCGGTAGACGCCGAAGTTTTCGAACGTCTTGTCGTTGAGGGCTGGGTTGCCGGTGCGCATGATCGGGGCTCCTGGTTATGGCCGGATGTCGCCTGAATGTACGTGGTCAAGCATAGCGGAAGTTCACTTCTGGCCGGGTGACTCAGCGACCTGGTCTGGACCAACCGGGAACGCGCGGAAGCAGAGTCCCAGGAGCAAGGGCACGAGCACGAGCGTGACGACCGTCGAAACGAGCAGGCCCCCGAGGAGCACGGCGCCCAGCCCCCGGTAGAGCTCGCTGCCCGCGCCCGGAAAGAGCACCAGTGGCAGCAGGCCGAGAACCGTTGTCATCGTTGTCATGAAGATCGGACGGATGCGGCTGCGCACGGCTTCGATGATGGCGTCATTGGCCGCAGAGCCCCGCTGCCGGACCAGTTGCAGCGACTGATCGACGATCAGGATCGGATTGTTGACGACGGTGCCGATTAGGATCACGAACCCCAGCATCGTGAGCACGTCGAGGGTCTGGAACACGCCGAACGGCCCGCCCAGCAGGTTGAGCGAGGCCAGTCCCAGGAGCCCGCCAACCCCGCCCAGCGGCACGGCGGCAATGATCACGGCGGGATAGAACCAGGATTCAAACAGCGCCGCCATCAGCAGGTAGGTGATAAGCCCGGCGAGGGCGAGGTTGAACCAGAGCGCCTTCCATGTGGCCCGCAACTTGTCGGCCGTGCCACCGAGGTTGATCGCATAGCCCCCCTCGAGCGCTCCCGATGCCACCAGCGGAGCAACGACCAGTTGCTGGATGCGTTCCTGCGCTTCCTCCAGCGGCATTTGTGGCGGCGGCGACACCTGCACGGTGATGGCCCGTTCCCGTTCGCGGTGGAGGATCTGCTCCGGGCCGCTCGAATATTCGCGAACCTCCGCCACGCTCTCCAGCGGCACGAGCTGCCCACCCGGCGTGATCACCGGCAGGGTGCGGAGATCCTGCGTGCGTTTCACGAACCGTTCGTCCCCCTTGATCACCAGATCGATGCGGTCGTTCTCGAGGTAGTAGTCCGTCGCATAGCCCCCGTCGACGAGGCAATCGACCATGTAGCCCAACTGTCGCGTATCGAGACGCATGTCGGCCGCCTGCTCGAGCCGCGGCACGAGTTGCACTTCTGGGCTCGAGAGGTCGAGCGACGGCTTGGGGAGGTTCTGGCTGCCGGGCGTCGCCTCGGCGAGCCGGCCCATGACCTGCGTTCCGAGCGCGACGAGCTTGACGAGATCGGGGCCGGTGATCTCCACGTCAATCGTGCGGCCGCCGCCAATGCCCTGTTCGAACAAGCTCGACTGCTTCGCCACGGCAAACGTCCCGGGTAGCCCGCCCGAGACCCGCCGAATCAGCGGCACGAGTTTGCTGGCCGCCAGCGGATCGAGCGCACGCAGACCGATGAAGACGCTGCGGCCGCTGGCCACGAAGAAAAAGTCGCCGAGGATCGGGGCGTCGAGGGCCGCGGCCTCCGGAGTGCCGGGATCGACATCCCAGTAGGGGAGCAGTCGCTCCTCGACCAAGTCGCCCATCCGCAACAACTCGTCGAGGTTGTAGCCCGGAGGGGGCAGCAGGATGCCAAACACGAGGTTGCGGTTACCCTCCGGGAGGTATTCGACCTTCGGCAGCATGATCCAGGTGCCCGCCGCCGCGGTGGCCACGATCGCTAGGGAAGTGACCGCCTGCCGCCACGGCCCGGCGAGCAGAAAGCGGTCGAGGCGAATGATGGCTTCGACGAACGTGTGCCCGAACCAGCTGAACGGATCGCGTCGGCGGCCGTGGCCGGCGGCAGCAGCACCGGCTGCCGCGACCGCCCCGCGGGCATGGCTGCCCCCGAGCAAAAGCGCGGCCGCCACCGGAACGACCAGCACCGACACGACCAGCGAGAGCCCCACCGCCGCGCTGATCGCCAGCGCGATGTCGCCAAAGAGCTGGCCGGCCTCCTCCTGCACGAAGAGCACCGGCAGAAACACCGCCACCGTCGTGAGCGTGCTGGCGAGCACCGCCCCCCACACCTCGCTGGTTCCGCGGATCGCCGCGGTGCGGGCATCGGCGCCGTCGCTCCAACGCGTGAAGATGTTCTCGAGCACGACCACGGCATTGTCGACGAGCATGCCGACGGCGAAGGCCATCCCGGCGAGGCTGATCACGTTGAGCGTGCGGCCGAACAGGCTCAACGCGAGAAACGTGCCGACGATGCTCACGGGAATGGCGAGCGCCACGATCAGCGTGGAGCGGATGTTGCGGAGAAACACGAGCAGCGTTGCGACGGTCAGCAGGCCGCCGACGACGATGTTGTCCTTCACGAGGCCGATCGCGGAATTGATGTAGTCGGTCTCGTCGTAGACGAGGGTCAGGCTGAGGCCCCGCTTCCCGAGCAGGTTTCGATCGATGTCGTCGGTCACCTGCCGGAGCCGCCGCATCGTCTCCAGGACGTTCGCCCCCTGTTCACGGGTGATCTTCACGGCGATGTTGCGGGCGCCGAACCGGCGCACCACGCCGCTGGGTTTCTTGGTGCCGAGCTGCACACGCGCGACATCGCGCACGTAGACGGGCTTGCCTTCCCGCCGCGTGATGATCACCCCCTCGACTTGCTCGGGCGAGCGAAACTGCCCGAGCGTCCGCACCACGTAGCGCCGCTTTCCCTCCCAGAAATCCCCCCCCGACGTGTCCTTGTTTTGGTTCGCCAGCGCCAGGCGGAGGTCGTCGATCGTGAGCTGTCGGGCCGCGAGCAACTGCGGATCGACGATCACCTGCAACTCATCGGCCCGGCCGCCGACGAGATCCGCGGCCGAGATGCCGTCGATCCGCTCGAGCCGGCTCTCGATGTCGTCTTCCGCCATGCGGCGCATCGCCTCGACGTCGATGTCGGGCGGCTTGATCGAATCGAGCTCGGGGTGTGCCGCCACGAGCCGACGGAGACGATAGAGGGCGAGGTCGGGCGTGCGGGCCGCCAGCACGCGGTCGAGTTCGGCGGCGAGGGCAGGGTGGTCGACCTTGGCCTTCTCGAGGGCCGCCGGCTCAGGCACGGCCTGCCCGAGAATCAGCCATGCGATCGGCCTGTCATTCGTGCTTGCGGTGCGGATCACCGGCCGGTCGGCATCGATCGGCCAGTCGCGAACCTGCTGAATCCGCGTGTTCGTCTTCACGAGCGCCTGATCCATGTTGGTGCCGATCGCAAACTCGAGCTCGACCGTGCCCTTCGAATCGGAACTGTCGCTCGACAGCTTCACGAGCCCCTCGACGGTGCGCAGTTGCTCCTCGAGCGGCTGCACGATCTCCCGCTCGATCTCCTGCGGGCTGGCGCCGAGCCAGCGGGCCTCCACGGAGATCGTGGGAATCTGCACCTCGGGGGTGAGTTGGATCGGCATCGTGACGAGCGCCAGGGAGCCGAACAGGGTCACCAGCAGCACGCCTACGGCCACCTTCACGGGATTGGCGACGGAGGCTTCGATCAGATTCATGGCGTGTTATTCATGGCGCGAACGAGACCGTCATGCCCGGCCGCAGCCGTTCGTTGCCGCGAACCACGACGAGTTGGCCGGGCTCGATGGCGCCGCGCACCTCGACATTCCCGCCCACGGCGGCACCGAGGCCCACCTCCACCCGCCGAACCGCTCCAGTGCCTGGGCCCGTCGAATCCAACGCGAAGACGAACGGGACGCCCGCCCCGAGCACGAGGGCATCTTTGGGCACCACGATCGCGGTTCCGGTATTGCCCACCGGCAGCCAGGCCCTGGCCAAGAGGCCGCCCCGCAACACGGGCTGACCGTTGACGATCCGGTTTTCGAGCGACACTTTCACCGGAAAACTTCGACTTAGCAGGTCGGCCTGCGGCACGATTTTCTCAACTCTGCCGATCCAGGTTTGATGCGGAGCAGCATCGATCTCCAGCCGCACGTCGATCCCGGGAGCGAGCGAGCCGACCGACAGCTCCGGCATCTGGATCTCGATCTCGACCCGGTCGAGTTCGGCGATCCGTGCAATCAGCCCGCCCCGTGAGACCCATTGACCCTGCTCGGTGAACCGCTCCACGACCCAGCCGGCGAACGGTGCCCGAATCGTGTGCTTGCCGAGCTGGTCATCGATGCGTTCGACCTCGGCTTCCTGCGTGGCTACCGCGGCAGCAGCCTGGGCGATCTGCTCCAGCCGGGGGCCGGCTTCGGCGAGCGCAAGGGCCGCCCTCGCTCCCGCCAGTTGGGCTTCGATCTGCCGCTGTTCGGTCTGGGCGTCGTGCAGTTCGTCGGCGGTGCTCGTGCCCCGTTCAACGAGTCGTGTCAGGCGGGCCAGACGGCTCTTGGCGTAGTCCAATTTGGCGTCGAATCCCGCAACCACGGCCCGCGCCTGGGCAATGTCCTCGGGCCGCGTGCCGGCGCGAAGTTCGGCCAACACTTGCCTGCGGCGTTCCAGTTCGGCCGCAGCACCGCTCCGCTCGATCTCAAGCATGCCCCGCAGAAGTTCGGCGATCGGCTCGCCGGCCGCAACGTGCTGCCCGTCAACAATCGGAAAGCTCACAAGCCGGCCGTCGACGGCACTCCCGACGTCGCTTGTGCGGGCAGGAAAAACGGTCCCCACAAACGATTGCGAGGCGGCTAATTCCACCTGTTCGGCGGCAGCGACCACCACCGGCGTGGGCGGCAGATCGGCTGCCGTGGCCGTCCAGGCCGGCGCAATCACCTGCACGAGGAAGAGGAGCAGGGGCATTTTTATCGGCAAAATCAGCTGCGACGTGCCTGCCGGCACCCATCTGCAACGCCGTTCGACTGCGAAGTGGATCATACGAACGGTTATACACCGGCAGAAATGATCGTTCTGCCCGATTTCACGGCCTATTTCCCCGCCGCTTGACGTTCAATCCGTCGTTCGCTAATTTCCAAGGAGTCTTGCGTCCGATCCTTGTAGTTCTGGATCGGTTCCCGTGAGACTGCTCGTGACCTTCTTGGTCGTGGGTTGAGGCCCGTTTCGACAGCGAAGTTCGGATACTTGCTCGTCGTGATGAACCTCTGTCCATGACAGGTCACGGGCCGGCGTTGCCGCACTTCGGTGCTGCGATGTCGGCTCGTTTTGTTCTTTGACAATTTGGTCGTGGTAGTTGGCATCTTGAAATAGAATGCCGAAGGCAACCGTTCTCAAGACGGGTTGCCGGAGGCGTTCTCCCAAGGCTCAAGCGTGAAGCGCTCTCTCGAAGTTCCTTCGGGCAGGGCGTGAGCACGCAGCGAGAAATACGTTACTGCCCTGGATGGGGTCGGCGCGCTTGCCGGCGATGATCCAGGGCTATCCAGTACCAAAGAAGTACTGGGCCCGTAGTTGAATCTCGAAAAGATTGTCTCCGGAGGTCCGAGTCAAATCGGTCTTCGCGAGCACTCGATTCGGGTGGTCAAGCTACAAAGGGCGCATGGGGGATGTCTAGGCGTTAGGAGGCTTTGAAGGGCGCGGAAGACTGCGATAAGCCTGGGGAAACCGTCAAACAGGTGATGATCCCGGGATACCCGAACAGACCGTGGCTGAATACATAGGTCACGAGTAGCGAACGCGGAGAACTGAAACATCTCAGTACCCGCAGGAAAAGAAAGAAAAATCGATTTCCTGAGTAGTGGCGAGCGAAAGGGAAATAGCCCAAACCGCAGTGGTTTCCACCGCGGGGTTGTAGGGCCCTCCACAAGAGTTACCAAACAATTGGCTAGCAAAAAGATCTGGAAAGGTCTTCCATAGAGGGTGACAGGCCCGTATGCGAAAGCTGATTGTCTCTGGAGGGTACCCTGAGTAGGTCGAGCCACGTGGAATCTCGACTGAATCTACGGGGACCATCCCGTAAGGCTAAATACTCCCTAACGACCGATAGTGAACTAGTAGAGCGATCGAAAGATGAGAAGAACCCCTGTTAGGGGAGGAATGTGAACCTGAAACCATGTGCCTACAAGCGGTCGGAGCGCTATGGCGGG
>JAPLNR010000031.1 GCA_026401035.1 Planctomycetia bacterium
CACCGCGTCGCCATACGTCTGCGTGCCCGCCGTCGTGACCGCGCCTGTCAGCGTCGTCGTGCCGGCCGCGTCCGTCGACAGATCATTGATCCCCGTGAACGTCGCTCCGTCGATCGCCGTCACCCCGCTAAAGTTCAGCACCAGGTTTTTGCTCGCTCCGATCACACCCGCCGTGAACGTCGGCGTCGTGCCCGCAAGCGTCACCGTCGCCGCGCCCAGCGTCACCGCCCCCGTGTAGGACTGCGTCCCAGTCGTCGTGATCGACGCCGCATTCACCGCCGTCGTACCGCTCACCGAGAGGTCGGCCACACCGCTCACCGTGTCCGCAAATACGGCGTTCCCCGTCACCGTCAGGTCGTTCCCGCCGCCGACAACCGTGCCGTTGGCCGTCACCGTTGTGCCCACCAGCGTCGCGTTACCCGTCAGCACCACGTTGTCGTTGTAGGTCTGCGTTGCACTCGTCGTCACCGTGCCCGAAATCTTCGTCAGCCCACCGCCGCCGGTCGTGAGGTTCTTCACGTCGCTGATGCCGGTCAACAGCGTGTCGCCCGTGAAATTCAGCGTCAGATCGTTGTTATCCCCGTCGACGCCCGTCGTAAACGTGCCCGTCGTGCCGGTGAGCGTCACGCTCCCGCCCAGGGTCACCAGGCCCGTGTAGGTCTGGGTCGTGGTTGTGGTGAGGTCGTTGGCCAACAGCGTCGTGCCGGTCACCGACAGGGCGTTCAGGCCCGTCACAGCACCGTTGAACACAGCGTTGCCGTCGACAGCAAGATCCTGGCTGCCACCGGTGATCGCCGCAAACGTTACTGTCGTGCCCTTGGTCGTCGTCGCGCCCAAGAGCGTCACCGCGTCGCCATACGTCTGCGTGCCCGTCGTCGTGACCGCGCCCGTCAGCGTCGTCGTGCCTGCCGCGTCCGTCGACAGATCATTGATCCCCGTGAACGTCGCTCCGTCGATCGCCGTCGTGCCACTGAAGTTCAACACCAGGTTCTTGCTCGCTCCAACAACACCCGTCGTGAACGTCGGCGTCGTGCCGGTGAGCGTCACACTCGCCGCCAGCGTCGCCAAACCACCGTAGGTCTGCGTGCCCGTCGTCGTTACGTCACCGCCGATGAGCGCCGTGCTGCTCACGGACAGGTTCTTGACCGCCGTTACCTGACCCGTAAGCGAGGTATTGCCCACGATCGAGAGATCGTTTGATCCGCCGTTCAGCGCGGCCAGCGTGACCGTGCTGCCGGTGAGCGTGGTGTCAGCCCCGAGCGTGACCGAATCGTTGTAGGTCTGCGTGCCGATCGTCCGCACCGCTCCGCCGTTGATCGCGGTGGTGCCGGGGGCATCGGTCGTCAGGCTTGCGAGGGCCGTGGTCGTGGTGCCACCGCCCACCGCCGCGGTAAAGGTCGTCGTGCCGGCCGTATTGACGGTGAGCGCCCTGTTGCTGACCACGTCGCTCTCGACCGTGCCGGCAAACGTGATCGCACCGCTCGCCGATGACTCGAGCGTCGTGGCGGCGGAGAGCGTGACGGCGTCGTTGAAGATCTGGCTGCCGGTGGTCTTGATGGAGCCGCCCGCGAGAACAGTCGTGCCGCCGGCGTTGGTCGTCAGGCTCGCGAGAGCGTCCGTGGCTCCGACGAGGCCGGAGATCGTGGTGGTGGACGTGCTGTTCAGCGAGAGCGCGAACGCGCCATCGACGTTGCCCGCGAGGCCGATTGTAGTGCCGGCGGCGAGCGTCGTGGCAGCATTGAGACGGATATCGTCCGTCGTGGTGAGGGCGATCGCGCCGCCGGCCGTAATCGTGCTGCCGATTTCGAGGATGCCGTTTGACACGGTGAGCGTACCGCCGACCTGGTGGTTGCTCGTGTAGAGATTCGTTACGCCGCCCGACAGCGAGAGGTTGGCGACATACGCGGCCGCACCACCGTTGTCGCCAAACCCGGCGGACTGGCCGAGGAGGATCGAGCCCGTGCCAGCCGTGATCGTGAGGCTGTTGGTCTCGCCTGAGGTGGCAAAGATTCCGGCCGTGCCGCCCGTGATCGTGACGTCGGCATTGCCGCTCGACGTGTCGATCGTGATCAGCCCAGCACCGACCTCGACCGCGTCGAGAATCACGACGTCGGTCGCGGAGACGATATCGGCGTTCAAAACAGTGGTGGCGCCGGAACCCGTGATCTGCAGGCCGATGCCGGCCGGGGTGCCGGTGGCCGTGGAGGTAAACGTCCCATCGAGCACCGCCTTGGCACCGGTGCCGTTGGCGAAGACGTCGAGCCGGCTCGAATCGAGCGTGAGCGCGCCGAACGTGACCGTGCCGGTGTTGCCCGTTTCCCCGACGATGATCGTGGCGGCGTTGATGGCGTCGAACGCCGTCTGGCTGAGCACAAGACCCGTGCCCGTCGCCGTGCCGAGGAAGATGTTTTCACTCACCGTGACCGGCGCGAGCGTGACCTGCGCGGCCGTGATCGAGTCGGTTCCCGATGCAATTGTGATCGAGTCGCTCTTGAGCGTGAGGGTCTTGCCCGTCGCGTCGATCTTCGACCCTGCATTCACATTCAGGGCGCCGTCGTTGACTTGGATCGTCGTGTTTTCCGTCGCCGTGATCGTGGCGGTGGTGCCGGTGCCGATATTCAGGTTGCCGGTTTCGACGATCAGTTGACCGGCGTTGATATCGGTGGTGCCGGTGAGGTCGGTACTCGCGGCCGAGCCACCTTCGGTCGTCAGGGTGAAGCTGTTCAAGAGCACGCCGTCGGCGAGCGTGATCGTCGCGCCCGCAGGGTCGGCCCCGCTGTTCGTGCTGTCGATCGTGGCATTGCCAGTGAGGCTCGTCTGGTCGAGCGTGATCGGCTGCCCGGCCGAGCGGATCGTGCCGATGAGGGCGGTCACCTTGCCGGCGGTGAGACCGGTGACCGACACGCCACCGGTGAAGAGCGTGACATCGGTCGTGAGAGCGCCGAGCGTCACACCCGCCGTGTTGGCAAACGTCACCGCCTGCGTGATCTCGTTGCTGCTTCCGGTGAGCGCGACGCCGTACGCGCCGGCGATCGTCGACAGCGAATCGATCGTGACGTTGCCGGCGAACGTGATCGCGCCCGCTTGGGCTTCGGTGCCCAAGGCGTCGCCGCCGAGCGTCAGGCCGAACGTGCCAGCACCGTCGGTAACCGATCCGGTCGTGATCGTGCCGCTTCCCGACCGGAGCGTGGTAGCGGCGAGCAGCGTCACGCCACCGAGGCTGATCGCCGAATTCTTCGCCTCGATCACACCAGCGAGGTTCACTGCCGACTGGACCGTGGCCGTCAGGCCTGCGCCGAAGCTGCTCGTGCCGCCGGCGGTGCCCAGCGTCAGGCTGCCCGTGTTCGAGAAGTTGGCGTTGCCCAGCGAGTTGGTCGCGCCCCCGAGCACAACATTGAACGCCCCGGCAGCCGAGGTCAGCACTCCGTTGCCGGCCAAGATGTTGCCGGAGATGGTCGCTGTTCCGGTCTGCGAGGTATTACCGAGCGTCAGCAATTGGGCGCCGGCAGCCGTGAGGGAGGCAAGCGTGATCGCCCCGGAGCCGCTCGTGAGGGTGGCGTCGCCGGTGCCGGTCAGCGTGACGGCACCGAGGGACATCGCCATGTCGGTTGTCGCGATCATTCCGGCGATCGTGGTGCCGCTCGGGCCGCCAGTCGTGTCGAGGCCGCCGGTGAACGTCGTGACGTCTGTCGAGTCGTTGCCAAGGGTGACCGCGCCGGTGTTCAGAAACGTGGTGGCTGTTGTGATCGTCGATGCCGCGCCTTCGAACGCGACCGAGTAGTTGCGGGCGAAGGTCGTCAGCGTGGTTGCCGACAGGTCGCCTTGGAACGTGACCGCGCCGGTGGAGGTGACCGCATCCTCCTGGAGCGTCACGGTACCGAGGCCCGTCGCCGCCCCCGCCACGGTGGTCGTGCCGGAGCCGGAGATAAGCTGCAGATTCTTGCCCGCTCCCGTGATCGAGCCGATCGAGATGTCGCCGGCGCCGGTGCCGGTATTGATCACCGAGTTGCCGGTAAGCGTGAGGCCATCGAAGGCGGCGTTAACATTCGGGGCCACGACGGTGCCGTCGAGCGTCGTCGGGCTCGCGGTGCTCGTGATCCCGCCGTTGAACGTGAGCACATCGCTGCCGTTCCCAAGCGTGACGCCCCCGGTGTTTGAGAACGTGACGGCGTTCTGGATTTCCGATCCGTTGCCGAGGAGGCTGACCGCGTAGGCCTTGGAGGCCGTCACAAGGCTGTCGGCGGTGAGCACTCCCTGGAAGGCGACCGTGCCGGTGGTGTCGGTGATCGTGACGGTGGTCACGTCCACCGCGCCTTGGAACGTCGTGCCACCCGACTGCGTGATCGTGATCACACCGATGCTCGTACCGACGGCGCCCGTGACCGTGGTGGTGCCGGTCGTATTGACCGTGAGGTTCTCGCCGACGCCGAGCGCGGTCCCCGTCACGGAGCCGATCTGGATCGAGTTGGCGATGCCCGTACCGACCGAAAGTGCCGCGCCCTCCAGCAGCACCACGGGGCCGAGCGTGATCGCGCCGGCCGATGCACCGCCGATGGTCGCCCCTGCCCGCACGGTGACCGTCGTATTCGCGTCGCCGAGCGTGATCACGCCGGTCGTGGCCGCGATCGTACCGGAGACCGTCAGGGCCGACGGGGCGGTCGCGACCACGCCACCGGCGAAGGTGAAGGTGTCGCCTCCCGTATCACCGATCTGCACGGTGCCGGTGTTGAGGAAGGTCGTGGCGCCGGCGATCGTGTTCGTGCCGTTGTTGCCGCCGAGAAACTTGAGGCTATACGGCTGGGCGGCCGTGACGAGCGCCGTCGAGATCGACACTGCGTCACTGAACTGGATCGAGGTGGCGGCTTTCGTGAGTGTCACCGTGCCCACCGACAGAGCGCCGATCACGGTCACAGTGTCGGCATTGGTGATCGTGAAGCCCGTCAGCGGCGTCGTGCCACCGACGGTGCCACCCAGGTCGTTGATCGAGACGACGCCTGTCGATCCCGCGTCAATCGTGAGCGTGCCGACGCCGTCGATCGAGTTGGTGAAGGTCACCTTGGAACCGTTCTCCACGCCGGCGTTGGTGGTGTCGACGGTCATGTTGCGGCTGTTGAGGTCGACGAGGCCCGCGAACTCGACAAAGTCATTCGTGTTGCTGCTCGACAGCGTGAACGTTGTCGTGCTGCCGGCAGTCCCCCCCGTGAGCGTCAGCGGCCGCGGCGTGCCGGTGGTGCCGGAGTTGTAGTACTGCGTGCTGGCGGTGCCAGTCGTCCGGTAGGTGGTTCCCGTGAGCGTGATCGAGGCGGTGTCACTCGGGCCCGTGGCGTCGGACGCCACGACGCTGACATTCCCGGCGACGCCATCGATGCCTGCGAGCGTGATGTCGTTACCGGAGACGGAAAGAGATGACAGATCGACGCCTGCGCCTACCTTGCCGATCGTGTCGGTAACGAGCACGTCGCCGTCGGTACCGCCCCTGATCGTGAGGCTGAAGCTGGTCGGAGCGCTCGTGACCGTGCCCCGGACGGTGACGTTGGCCCCCGTGGTTACCGTTCCGGCGGAGGTCGTGTCGAGCTTCACGCTCGTCGCAAGCACGACCGTTGTGTCGCCAGCCGAGCCATCGTCGATCGTGATCGCATTGCCGGCGGTGACGATGTTGGCGCCCAGCGTGACGGTCGTTGGCGAAGCCTGGATCGAGATCGAGGCGTTGTCGGAGCCGGTGATCTGGCCGGTCACGTCCACGCTGCCGGCCGTCGCGCGAATCACGGTCGGATCGCGGAAGGTGACTGCGCCGACGGTAATCGTGCCCGACTGGTCGGTGCGGCCGATCGTGATGCTCGTGGCGCCGTTCGTGATCGCGGTATTAAAGAGCGACTGTGCGAACTGGGCTGTGCCCGCACCGCCGGCCACGCCGATTGTCGTGCCCGCAGCCAGCGCCTGGAGGAGGATGGCACCGGTGGTGGTGATGCTGTTGGCACCGCCGGTGGAGCCGATGCCGTTGGCCGTGATCGTGATGTCGCCGCCCGCGGGAGCCGTGCCGGCGCCGGCCGTCACCGTGCCGAGCGTGATGGCCGTGGAGTTGGTGAGGCTGATCGCGTTGCCGTCGATCGTGCTGGCGCTGACGGTGCCAGTGAAGGCGTTGCCGGCGTCGTCGAGGACGAGCGTGCCCGCCCGGGCCGTGAGGCTCACGGCTCCAGCCGAGGCCTCCTGCGTGATCGCGCCGGTCTGGGCGATGCTCCCGGCTTTGACGATGAAGCCGCCGGTGCCGAGCGTGGAGGCCAGGAACGTGATGCCGTCGAAGTCGCCGAGATCGACGCTCGCGGCGGTGCCGGTCGTGTCGATGGTGACGGTGTCGAAGTCGTTGGAAGTGGAGAAGAGGTCGATGTTGCCACCGGTGGACGTGATCGACGTCTTGCCCGCGACCGACAGGGGACCGGTCTGGGTGACGCCGTTGGCGCTGATCGTGAGGTTGCCGGTGATGGCGATGGTCGCCAGGCTGAGCTGGGACGGACTCGAATCGATGATCGTCACGTTGTTGGCGTCGCCCGCGACGATGCTCACGCCGCCGGCGAAGCTGTTGCCAGGGTTATCGAGCAGGATGTTGGCGGCGGTGCCATTGGCGGTGAACGTGGCGAGGCCGGTGACCGTGAGGCCAGCGTAAGTCGGGCTCGGCTGCTGCGTGATGTTGCCGGTGTTGGCGGTCGCGGCGAAGGTGCCGGTCGCGGTCGAGGGGCCGAGCAGCAGGCTCGTGGAGTCGTAGACCGCGACGTTCTTGCCCGTCAGGCTGACCGCACCGCCGAAGTCGTTGCCCGTGTTCAAGAGCGTCACATCGAAGCCGGTGGCCGTGACGCTGGTGTTGCCGGTCACGGAGACCGCTGTGCTGGCGGCCTGGGTGACGGCACCGCCGGCGACGATCGTGAGGGCATCGGCGGTCGTGATGACGCCGAGTTGGAGGGCATTCGTGTCGGTCAGGGCGATCGCGTTCGCGCCGGTATTGTTCGCGGCGACTGGGCCGGTGAAGTCGTTGTTCGCGTTGGTGAGGGTGATCACGCCCGCGCCGCCATTGAGGGTCACCGCGCCGGCGGCCGACGCCTGGGTGATCCGGGCGCCCTGCGTGATGCCGACGGCATTCACCGTGAAGGTGCCGGAGCCGAGCATCGCGTCGAGCTGGATCGCATTGTTGTCGGTGACCGCCACATTGTTGGCGCCCGAGTTGTTGACCGAGAAAAGTCCCTGGAAGTCGTTGTCGGCGTCAGTGAGAGTGACGGCGCCCGCCCCGGCGAAGAATGTCGCGTTGCCCACGACCGTGATGCCGTTTGAATCCTGGGTGACGCCGACCGAGGTTACCTCCAGGGCCCCGCCAGCATAGATGGCGCCCAGTTGGATCGAGTTGGAGTCACGGAGGACGATGAACGCGGGGGCGGTCGTCGTGGCCGAGACCGCACCGCCGAAGTCGTTGCTCGACTGGTTGAGGTTGATCGAGCCCGTGCCGGGGTTCAGGACGACGGCGCCCCCAGTGGTGATCCCTGTGGCCGTCTGCGTGATGTTGCCGGTGGAGTTCACCGTGAGCGTGCCGGTACCGGTGCTCACCGCGCCGAGCTGGATCGCGTTGGCATCGGTCACCGCCGCCACGCCGGAGCCGGTGCTCGTGAGGTTGACCGTGTTCTGGAAGTCGTTCGCGGCGTCGGTGAGTGTGATGCCGCCCGACCCGCCGTCAAACGTGGCGACTCCGCTGACCGAGAGCGGCTGGTTCTGGGTGATGCCGACGGCGGTGACGTCAAGCGTGCCGGTCGTGGAGATCGCGCCGAGCAGGATCGCCGTCTTGTCAACGAGCGTGATGGCGAAGCCGCCGGTGTTTTGGGCGGAGACGGCGCCGGTGAACTCGTTGTCGGCATCGTTGATCGTCACGACGCCCGCGCCGCCGTCGAAGGTCGACGTGCCACCCACCGTCAGCGGGCCCGACTGGGTGATGCCATTCGCCTGGATGTCGAGGTTGCCCGTGAGACTGAAGGCGTCGAGCGTGAGCGCGTAGAGCGGGTTGTAGACCGTGACGTCCACGAGCGACGTGCCGCCCACGCTCACGCCACCGCCGAAGTTGTTGAGCGTGTTGTCGAGGCGGACCGACTTGCCAGCCGACAGCGTCGTGAATGTGGCGAGGCCCGTGGCGGTGATGCCGGCCGTCGGGGCGTTGACCTGGTCGATGTCGCCCGCGGCCGAGGCCGTGTAGGTGCCCGTGGCGACCGTCGGCCCGAGGACGAGGTCGTTGCCGTTGACGACCTCGACGTTCAGGCCCGTGAGGCTGACGGCCCCGATGAAGGCGTTGCCCGCGCGGCCGAGCGTGATGTCGAAGCCGGTTGCCGTCACCGACGTGGCGCCCGCCACCGAGACATTCCCCGACTGCGTCACCGCACCGCCGGCGATCACGGTCAGGGCGTTTTGCGTCGTGACCACGCCAAGATCGAGGGCATTGGCATCGGTGATCTGGATCGCATTCGCGCCGGAGTTATTAGCGGCTACCGCCCCCGTGAAGTCGTTGCCTGCCTGCGTGAGCGTGATCACTCCGGCGCCACCGTTGAACGTGGCCGTGCCGGCGGAGGCTGCCTGCGTGATCGCGCCGGTCTGGGTGATGCCGACGGCCGTCACGGTGAGCGTGCCCGTGCCGACGCTCGAGGCTGCCAGTTGGATGGCGTTTTTATCGGTGATCGCAACGTTGTTCGCACCGGAGTTGGAGAGGGCCACGGTGCCCTGGAAGTCGTTGTCGGCATCGGTGAGCGTGATCACACCGGCACCGGCCGTGAGCGTCGCGTTGCCGACCACAGTCACGCCGGAACCGTTCTGGGTGATGCCGACGGCCGTGATGGTCAGGTTGCCGCTCGCGGACACCGCACCGAGCTCGAGCGCGTTGGCGTCCCGCAGTGCGATCACCGCGCCCCCGGTGTTCGTCGCGGAGACGGTGCCGCCGAAGTCATTGCCGGCGGTCGTGAGCGTGATTACGCCAGTGCCCGAGTCGAGCACGACGGCGCCGCCGGTCGTGATGCCGTCGCCGGTCTGGGTGATGCCGACGGCGTTGACCGTGAGCGTGCCCGTGCCGACGCTCACGAGGCCCAACTCAATGGCGTTTGTGTCCACGATATTCGTCGTGGCCGAGCCTGTGTTCGTGATGGCCACGGCGCCGGTGAAGTCGTTCCCCGACTGCGTCAGCGAGATGGCGCCGCCGTTGCCGGTGACATCCGCGTTGGCGGTGCTGATCGCGCCGCCGGTCTGGTCGATCCCGGTGCCGGAGAGCACGAGATCGCTGCCGGGATTTGTGATGTCGCCGGTGATCGTCAGCAGGCCGCCGACCGTCGTGATGGAGACGTTGCCCGAAACGGCTACGGGCCCGCTGACAGTCAGCCCCCCCAGCGAATCGACGACCGTGAGGGCACCGCCGTCGATCGTGACCGCCCCGAGCGTGCCGATCTTGTTGCCGGCCGCCGACAGGTCGAGCGAGGAATTCAGGTCGGCCGTCACGGTGGCGGCGGTGATCGACGTGCCCGCGGTCTGGACATAGTCCCCGGTGGTGTCGTTGGCGCCAATCACCACCGTGCCGCCTGCGGCGGTGATCGTGCCGAGCGAGTTTTGGGTGCTGCCGCCTTCGAGGATTTGAACCGCCGTCGACGAGATGCTCGTCGTGGTGAGTGTGCCGGCAAGGTCGATGACGCCGCCGTTGCCATCGATGGTGATCGTCGCGGCGTTCGCATAGACGGTGGAGCCGGAGGCCTGGGTGACTCCGGAGCCCGTCAGCGACACGGCGCCCGTGGCCGTGACGTTGTTCGCGCCAAGGGCGAGGACGCCCGTGGTGGAGATCGTGTAGGTGCCGGTCACGTTGCTCGTGCCAGTGAGCGACAGGCCGCCGGCGTCGGTGAGCGAGAAGCCGCCGCTAATCTTGGTCGTGACCGCGCCGAGGTTCGTGATCACGTTTGCGTTCGTGAGCATGACCGCAGCGTTGGTGTCGACGGTCAGCGTGTCGGCGGTGATCACGAGGCCCGTGTTTTGGGTGACGGCGCCGCTGATGTCGTTGATGCCGAGGACGACCGTGCCGCTCACCGCCGTGATCGTGCCGAGGGCGACCGTCGAGGCGTCGCGGATGGTCACGACCGTGCTGCTGCCAGACGACGTGATGCTGCCGAGAAGGTCGATGGCCGAACCCTGGGCATCGATCGTTGCCGTACCGCTGCCGGCGTTGATCGTGGTGGCTGTGGCCTGCGTCACACCGACGCCGGTGAGGGCGATGGCGCCCGACGTCGTTCCGACATTGCCATTCACCGCCAGGGCGGCAATGGCCGTGATCGTGATGTCACCGCTACCGTGGGCCGTGACCGCGTTGGAGAGCGTGATGTCGCCGGCCGCGTTGCTGATCGAGATGTCGCCATTGCCGCCGCCGGTGGCGATCGCGCCGCCGGTCGTGATGGCGCCGGTGGCGGTGATCAGGATCTCGCCGGAGGTGATCGTATTCACCCCGCCCGTGGCGTTGCCCAGCTGGACGGCACCGATGTTGTGGACGTAGATGCCGCCCGTTGTGCTCGTGAGGTCGAGTTCGGCGGCCGTGGTCTCGATGTCGTCGATCGTGGTGCCGCCGTCGCTCGTGCCGATGCCCGTGCTGGCGGTGATCGTGACCACGTTGCCGGTGATGTTGGCCGTCTCGCCGGTGAGGACGTCGATCACCGCGCCACCGGTGGCGGTGAGCGTGACGTTGCCGGTGGTCGTGACCGTGGCCAGCTCGATGTCGAGGGCGGCGGTCATCGTGATCGCGCCCGAGCCGGTCGAGTAGACCGTGCCGTTGACCATCGTGATGTCGCCGGTGAGCGCGGTGGCGGAGATCGTGCCGGCGCCCGTCGTCGTCACGTCCTGCTGGTTGTGCTCGATCGTGCCGCCGACCAGTTCGATATTGCCGCCGGTGGTCGATGTGACCGCATGGTTGATGGTCAACTGGTAGCCGGTGACCGCGTCGGAACTCTTGAGCGTGATGTTGCCGGTGGTCGTGCTGATCGTGCCGGTCGTGGTGAGGTTGCCCCCCATGCTCTCGAGGTAGACGTAGCCCGTGCCGGTGCTCAGGTTCTCGGTCGCGAGCACGAGCGTGGCACCGGCGATGCCCTTTACGGCCGTGTTCGAGCCGATGTTCCCGCCGAGCGTCGAAAGGCTCATGTTGTTGGCGTCGCGAACGGCCACAAACGTGCCCGTCGACTTGAGCGTCACCGTGCCGGTGAAGTCGTTGTCGGGGTTGAGCAGGTCGATGTCGCCAGAGCCAGCCTGGAACGAGGTTGTGTCGGCCTTGATCGAGCTGGTGCCGGCAGTGGCGGACTGGCTGATGCCGACGGCGGTGAGCGTGAGCTGGGAGAAGTTCGACGGGCTGCCGGAATTGAGCGCCCAGAGGTCGTAGGTGAGGAGCGATAGTGCGCCAGGCGTCGTGATCGACGTCGTGCCGTCGGTGACGACGTCACCCGAGAATGTGAGCCCCCCCGCGGAGTCACGGAGCGAAAAGGCGCTCGAACTCGTGTAAGGGCCGAGGAATGCGACCTGGTTGGAAGCGTTGTTGAGCGTCACCTGGCCGCTGTTGCCGGCCACCGTGCCGGTGACGATGGCGCCAGTCTGGGTGATGCCGCCCGTGATGCCGTTCGCACCGGCACCGCCGAAGGTGGTGGTGCCCGTGGCGCCCGTCGTGATACCCGCGAAGGCCACGGAGGCGGCGTCGCGGAAAAACACGGCGTTTGCAGTGTTGCTCGTGGTGGTGACCGTGCCGAGGAGCGAGATCGCCCCTTCCGTCGTGCCGTCGTCACCATCCATGAGGATGTCGCCGGTATTGGCGTTGATCACGGATCCGGCCAACGTGGTGATGCCGGCACCCTGGAGCGAGACGTTGCCGTAGGCGGTGATCGACTTGGCTCCGATTGCCAGCGATCCGCCAAGCGTCTCGAGCGACACGCCGCCCGCATTCGACCCGTCGCCCGCCGTGACGTCAGCGAGCAGGATCAAGCCGAGCGTCGAGTCGCGGAGCGAGAAGTTGCCGAGGGTGACGATGCCGTTGAGGTTGTCGACTGTGTTGCCGGTGTCGGTTGCGAGATTGACCGAGCCCGCGGTGTTGACGACGAGCTTGTTGGCGGCGATCGGGCCCACCTGGGTGACGGCGCCGGTGATGTCGGCGGAGACGCCGATCGTGACCGTGCCGAGGGAGGCCGTGACGGTGCCGAGTTGCACCGCACCCGCGTCGCGGATGGTGATCGCCGACGTGCTCGCAGACGCCGTGTCGGTGATGCCAGCCATGGTGATCGCGCCGGCGTTGGCATCGAGCGTGATCAGACCCGTGCCGGCGTCGATCGTGGAGCCGGCGTCCTGGATGATGCCCACGCCGGTCAATGCGATCGTGGCGGTGCTGCCCGCGTTGGCCAAGACATCATGCACGTCGAGGTCGAGGGCACCGCCCGCCGTGGTGATCGTCACGCTGCCGGTATTGACGGTGACGTCGCCGGCGAGCACGAGGCCGCCCGTGGTGTCGTTGAATGCGAACGCCGCGCCGGCACCGGTGACGGTATAAGGTCCAAGCTGGCCGATCTCGTTGGCGAGCGAGAGCGTGGTAGCGCCACCCGATTCACCGGTCAGAATTCCGGTCGTAGTGATAATGCCGAGGCCGCTCTGCGACACGGTGTTGAATCCGCCAGGGCCCTTGAGCGTGACGGTGCCGGCGTTGCCCTGGATCGGGCCGGCGATCGAGATGCCGCCACCGAGGTTGTCGAGCGTCACGCCCGACCCGTTGATGCTGCCCGTAGCCGTGACGTTCAGACCGGCACCGCCGGATGTCGTGAGCGAAACAAGGCCGGTGTTGGCGTTCGTGACGGCGCCGGTGACGTTGAGGCCAAGCGTACTGTCGACGATCGTGATCGCCCCGCCGGCGGTCAGGTTGCCGACCGCCCCAAACGTGTTGCTGGCGTTGGTGAGCGTGATACTCCCGCCCACGTTGCCACTGAGCGTGCCGGTGTTAATGGCGGCGATCTGGGACACGTTTCCGGTCAGCACATCGCCGCCTGCACCGCCGAGCACGACACTGCCGCCGGTGTTGGTGGTAATGGAGCCGATCACGACGTTTCCACCGGCATCGAGCAGCTGAACTGTGCCGTTGTTGAGCCCGGTGGTGAGCGACGTGCCGGTCAGGTCGATCGAGCCGTCCTGGGCGTCGATCGTGATCGTGCCGGTGCCGCTGACCGTGCCGCCCGAACTCTGCACCGTGACGCCCGTGAGCGAGACGTCGGAGCCGGTGATATTTTGACCATTGAGGTCGAGCAGGCCGGTGGTGGTGAGCGTGACGTTGGCGGTGCCGGTGCCGGTCCAGATGTTGATGCCGCCGGTCAACTTCAGGCCGCCCAGGTCGTTGACGACCACGGCGCCGCCGTAGGCCACGCCCGTGAGGTTTACGATCGTGTTGGCCTCGCCGAGCGTGATCGAGCCGCGCGACGAGAGGCTCAGGTCGAGGGCTTCGATCGTGGTACCCGCCGTCTGGGCGATGAAGCCGCCGCCGTCGTTGTTGTTGTTGAGCCGGACGAGGCCATTGCCGGCGTCGATCGTGCCCACCGTCACGTTGCCGGCGTTGACCACGGAGACCGCCGGGGCGTTCGGATCGACGCTTGCGCTGTCGCTCTTGATCGTGCCGGCGAGGTCGATCGCGCCCCGGCTGGTGCCGGTGAAGTGGTCCGAGCCGTTGATGGTGACGGTCGCCGGCGATGTGGCCCCGGCATACACCGTGGAGCCGGCGCTCTGCGTCACGCCCACGCCACGCAGCAGGATCGCCCCGGTCGTGGTGGTCACGTCGCTCGTGCCGAGCGCGAGCGCGCCGCCCTGCGTGAGCACGCTGATCTGCTGGGCCGACAGGTTGTTGAGGACGTTCAGACCGCCGGCGTCGTCGCGGATGTAAAGCACATTCGGGAGCGTGATCGTCGCCAGGTTGGCGATGTTGTTGGCGTTGTTGTTGCTGCCGTTGACCGTGATGTTGGCGCCCGTGTTCGCGGCGAAGGTGTTCACGACCAGGCCGGCGCTGCTGTTCGAGACCTGCGTCACGTCGCCCGTCACGTCGGCCGGCGAGATGCCGGCGGTGCCGATCTGGACCACGCCCGACGAGGCGTTGATGCCGTTGAAGGTGACGGTGGTGGCGTCGCGGAGCAGGACGGCGTAGTCGCTCTCGCCGCCGGGCGACGCGTACGTCGTGGTCAGCACACCGGAGAGCGCGATTGCACCGGGGTCGGTGCCGCTCGGGTCGCCGTCCACGATGATGATGCCGCTGCCGGCGTTGATCGAGTGCTGGGCGTCTTGCGTCACGCCCTTGCCGGTGATCGTGATGGCGCCGCCGTCGGTCGAGTAGCCGCGGTTCGCCGTGTTGATGTCTACGTCGGCGAGGGTGCTCGTGAGCGTGATCGGAGAGTTGGTCGTGTAGATCCATTCGTTCGTCTGCACGGTGCCGGCCGTGGAGACGACGATGCCGGGACCCGCGGAGGTCTGCATCGTGACCGCGGCGTTGAATGTGGCGGTGCCGGTGCCGGTGTCGGCGTAGACGAAGTCGTCCGCGGAGAAGAGGTTGGTCCCGCCGGTGCCTACGACGAGCACGCCGACCTGCGAGAGCGAGACCGAGCCAAGATCAGTGGTGTCGCCGAGGAGCGAGACGTTGCCGCCGGTCACGTCGGTGCCCGTGCCGTTGATCGTGAGGTCGTAGTCGTTGCCCACGAGCGTGGTGTTGGAGAAGGTGATCGCGCCGGTGCCGCGGGTGATCGTCAGGTTGTCGGTGAGCGTGGTGGTGGTGGTGGAGTTGAGGCTGACCACGCCGTTGGACGTCGCCCCGCCGCCAGATGCCTCGTTGGTGTTGAACACGACCGTGTCGGCGGGAGAGCCGTTGCCAATCGTGATCGAGGTGGCGGTCACGACGATGCCGTCGTTGCCGGTCGTGGAGACGTTCTCGTTGATCGTGACGCCCACGCCCGACGCCGTGAGGCTCAGGAGGCGGTTGTCGAGGAAGCCCGCGATCGGGGCGCCGAGTTCGCCCACGAACAGGACGCTGCCGTCGCCGGCCGTGGTGGTCAGCGAGTAGGGGGTGGTGGAGATCGAGTGGACGCTGCTGTTGAAGACGATCTCGCCGGCCGTCACGCCCGTGTCCACGAGCGTATTGCGGGTGATCACGGCCTTGTCCTGGACGGTGATGTTGCCGCCTGAGCCCTGCACCACGCCAGAGCCGCCGACCGCGATCAGGTCGCCGTTGAGCGTGATCAGCGCGGCCGCATCGGTGTCGATCTCGATGTTGCCGGCGTTGCCGGAGTTAAAGCCAGTGCCGCCGGTGCCGCCGGTCGTGGTGACCGCGCCGACGGTGATCGTGCCGGCGTTGCCGGTCGTCTGGAGCAATACGCTACCGCCGCCGCCGCCCACCGCCTTGATGCCCGTGCCGCCGGTGGCGGTGATGTCCACAAGGGAGATCGCACCATTGCTGGCCGTGATCGTGACGGCGCCGGCCGAGCCGCCGGAGCCCGCCACCGCCGGGCCCGGGGTGGCGCTCGTGTTGCCCCCGCCGATCGCGGTGATCGCCTCGGTGACGGTGATGCTCTGGGCGTTGAACGTGATGTTGCCCGCCGCGCCGGCGCCGCCGGCGTTGTTGCTGCTGCTGGAGGTGGAGATGGCACCCTGGAGGCTGATCGCGTTGCCGGCGGTGATGGCGAGAAAGCCGGACCCGGCCCCAGAGTTTGCCGCGGCGGTCGTGGAGATCGTGCCGGCAGCGTCGGCGCCGCCGCTCGAGGGAGTGCTGGTGACGTCACCGGCAGTCGCCGTGAGCGTGACATTGCCGCCGGCGCTCACGATCGGTTCCTGGAGCACGACGTTGCCCGCTGAACTCGTGAGGGTGATGGCGCCGGCCGGCCCAACGCCGCGGCCCGTGATGCCGCCACCCGAGGCGTCGGCGGTGATGGTGCCCGAGGCCGTGACCGTGAAGGTGCCGCCGAAGGTGGCCGTGTCGATGCCGAGAGCACCAGTCACTCCTGTCAGGGCGGCGCTGCCTGAGCCTTGAGCCGAAAACGAAACCAGCCCCGTCAATGTGCTGCCGCCAGCGATGGCAGCATCGAGCGTGATGCTGGCGTTGCTGCTCGTGGTCACGAAGCTGGACGTGCCCGTGACGGCCAACCGGCCCGAGTTCGAGATGGCAAGCCCGCTGCTGACCGAGAGGTTTGCGGCCGCGGTGACGGTGCCGAGGTTCAGGGCCGATACCACGCCGGACACGGCGATGTCGCCAGTCGTCGATTCGAGGCTCAGGGCACCGACGTAGGTCGATCCGGCGGTGTTGAGCGTGATCGAAGAACCCTTGAGGCTGCCAGCGCCGGTGACGGCGATCACACCGGCGTCGGTCACCGCGGCGGTCGTCTCGACCGTCAGATTGCCGCCGATCGTGACGGTGCCGAGTGCGATGGCCTTGGTCGTGCCCGTGACCGAGGCGCTGCCGCTGCCGACCGTCGAGAGGTTGAACGAGCCGGACGGACCGTTGTATTGGTTATCACCAGTGAGCGTGATGTTGGCCGTGCTCGAGAGCGTCGCGAACGTCGACGAGCCGCCGACGGTGAAGGGCGTGCCGTCGGTGATGTTGCCGCTGGAGTTGATCGCCAGGTTGCCGGAGATATTGAGCCCGTCCGGAATCTGGATCGCCTTGCCGTTGGTGAACGTTACGTCGTCGAGCTGGTTGCCGGCCCCGACGATTGGGCCGAAAGTCACCAGTCCGTTGAGCGCGTTGCTCGCCCCGTCGAGGATGATGTCGGAGCCATTGGCCGCCGTGAACGTGGCGCCGCCGGTGCCGATCGAGATCGCCGTGCCGGCGGCCTGCGTGATGTTGCCGGCGAGGACGGTCACGGCGAGCGTGTTGGCCTGGGTGGTTGCCTGGCTGATGGCGCCGAGGATCAGGCCGTCGGAATCGACGATCTGGATGTTCTTGGCGGCGCTGTTTCGGAGATTGACCGGGCCAGTGAAGTCGTTGCCGGTGTTGGTCAGCGTGATCGCGGCGCCGCCGGTCTCGAAGCTCACGGCGCCGGCGCCGGCGGCCTGGATAATCGGGCCGGTCTGGGTGATCGCGCCGGTGGTCGTGACGGTAAAGGTGCCGGTGCCGAGGTTGACCGTGCCCAGGGTCGTGGTGCCCGACTCGTTGATCTCGACCGATGCGGTGCCGCTGGCGGAGACGTTGATCGCGCCGCCGAACACGTTGGATTCGACGAGCAGGATGTCGGCGTTGGCGACCGACGTGGTGAACGACGCTGTGCCGCTCGGTACGGTGAGCACGCTGGCTGCCTGCTGCGTGATCGCGCCGGAGGCGGAGATCGCGAGGTTCTTGCCGGCTGCGAGCGTGAGGCTCGGCAGGGCGAGGGCCCCGGTCTGGGTGATCGAGACGTCGCCGTTGGCCACGGAGAGTGTGCCGAAGGTGGTCACCTTGGTGGCGATGGAGAGGCCCGTCGGGGCGGTCGCGTCGAGCGTGCCGGTGGTGGTTATCAGGCCCGTGCCGGTGATGCCCCGCTGCGAGGTGAGCGTGATCGTGCCCGTGCCCGTCGTCACCGGGCCGTCGATGCCGATGCCGCCGGCCCCCGTCTGGTCGAAGGTGATCGAGGAAGCGCCCGACGTGGTCAGCGACGTGACGGAGACGGCCGTGCCCGACGTGTTGTTGATGTCGATGGGGCCGGCGGTGGTGTCGGCCGAGACAAAGAAGGCGGCGAGTTCGATGACGCCGGTGGTGCCAATTCCGGTCGTGGCGTTCAAGTCCACCGTGTTGGCGGTGATCAGGCTGATCCCGGCGATGTCGCCGCCTTGTGCCGTGAGCGTGACCTTGTTGCCCGTGGCCGTGATGGGGTTCACCACGGCGATGCCCTGGGCCGAGGTGAGCGAGACGTTGCCGGTGGCGGTGATCGCGTTCGGCACGGCGATGCCGTACGCGTTGGCGACAATGATGTCGCCCGCGGCCGACGTGATCGTCGAAAAGCCCAGCGCCAGGTTGCCGTTGACGTTGATCCCGGTGTTGGCGACGAGCGAGCCCTGAGCGCCCGTGAGCAGCCCGGAGCCCGAGATGCTGCCGGCCGCCACAAGCGAGATGTTGCCGTCGTTGAGCGCCGCGTCGACCGGCGCGTTGACCGCGATGTTGCCGCTGCCGGTGGTGGTGAGCGAGATGGTGGAGGTGGTGCCGGCGCTGCTCACGCCGGAACTCGCGACCGTGATCCCACCGCCTGTGTTCGCCAGCGAGATCACGCCATAGCTTGGATCAGATCCCACCGACGACACGTTGTTGAACGTGACCGTGCCGCCGCCCGACTGGTTGAACGTGATCAGAGCTCCGCCTGGGTCGACCGCGGTCTTGGTCGTGAGCGACGTGACCGTGACCGCGGTGCCGAGCGCATTGGCGACGTTTATCTTGCCCGCCGTCGAGGTGGCGGAGATCGTCGGCGCGGCGAGGCTGAGCGCGGTCGTGTTGCCGATGCCCGTTGCGGCCGCGAGGGTCGCGATGTTGCCCGTGATCAGGCTCCCGCCGTTGATCGAGCCGGCGGTCGACGTGAGGATGACCGTTCTGCCCGTCGCATTGAGCGGGTTGCCGACCGTGATGTTGCCCGTGGCCGTGACCTGCACCTTGCCGGTGGTGACGAAAGTCGCCGGCACGGCGAAGGCGCCCGTCTGGCTGATGATGATCTGCCCAATCGTCGAGTTCGTGATCGACGAAAATGTCGTGACAGCCGTGTTGAGCGCGATCGTGTTGCCAATGCCAGTCGCGGCGGCAAGGGCGAGCGAGTCGGCCGTGAGCGTGCCGGCGCCATTGATCGCGCTGGCAGCGGTGAGCGTGACAGAGCCGGTGCCCATCGTGAGCGCGGCCGTCAGGACCACGTTGTTGGCGAGCGCCGAGAGCGTGGAGCTGCCGGCAAACGTCGTGGACTGCGCAACGGTCACATTCCCGGGCGTGGTGTTGAGGGCGATGCCGAGGTTGTCGACGTAGGAGCCCGTGCTCGTGCCGAACGAGACCGACGTGCCCGTGGCGGAGTCGGTGACGAAGATGTTCGCGAGCGTCAGAGCGCTCGTGATCGTGAGGGTATTCGTGGTGGCACCCGAGAGGCCCGTCGTATTGGTGCCGGTGAACGTGTTGGTCGAGGTGAAGACGTAGTCGCCGCCACCGGTGCTCGTCAGCGTGATCGCCTCATTCGTGTTGTCGAGGTCGATCGTCAGCGATTCGGCGACGCTGTCATAGGTAAACGCCGCCAGCATGGCCCGGTTCTCGAGCCACTCGCCGCCGAGGCTCACGTGGTGCGACTCGCGGTCGCGAACCGCCAATTGTTCACGTCGCTTGCGGAGCCGGCGTGGTGCCTGCCCGTTCCGGCCACGTGACTCCGCATTCCGCCGATCCCGATCAAAGATGGACCAAACCATGGCCACGCACTCCGAAAGCGTCCTCGTTGCTCATCGCGCTCGGCCGCGCAGCATCTCGCCACCGCCAGAAGAGGCGGCGAGAACAGGGCCGAAGATTGACCCGTCAGCCTACCAAAGCCCTGCGAGCCGGTGCGCGCCCGTGGCATATCCTGCCAAACGCCCCCTTTTGGCTGGAATTCCCGAACTTCTCCAAACGGCTGGCCGGAAACAAAGAAGGGGCCCCCATGCGGGAGCCCCTTCCTTATAGATGGATGCGGGATGGCAGAAATCCGCCGACCGGGGCCGACCGGCCCCCGTACGCATCAATACATGTCGTAGTCGCCGCCATGGCCGCCGCCGCCCGCCTTCGGCTTCGCGTCCTTCGGCTTCTCGGCGATCAGGGCATCGCTCGTGAGCAGGAGGGTCGAAACGCTGGTGGCGTTTTGCAGGGCCGTCCGCGTGACCTTCGTCGGGTCAATGACGCCGGCCTTCACGAGGTCTTCATACTCGTTGGTGGCGGCGTTGTAGCCGAAGTTGCCACTGCCGGCGAGCACCTTCTCGCAGACGATCGAGCCATCCTGGCCGGCATTCGCCGAGATCATCGTCACCGGAGCGCGGGCGGCGCGGATGACGATATTGAAGCCCACGGTCTCGTCCTCGGAAAGGCCCTTCGGCTTCACCTGTGAACTAGCCCGCAGGAGAGCCACACCGCCGCCGGGAAGGATGCCCTCTTCGACAGCCGCACGGGTCGCGTGCAGGGCGTCCTCGACGCGGGCCTTCTTCTCCTTCATCTCGCTCTCGGTCGCGGCCCCGACATTGATCTTCGCCACGCCGCCGGCAAGCTTCGCCAGTCGCTCCTCGAGCTTCTCACGGTCGTAGTCGCTCGTGGCATTCTCGATCTCCCGGCGAATCTGGGCGATGCGAGCCTTGATCTCGCTCGTCTTGCCGCCGCCTTCGATGATCGTCGTGTTGTCCTTGTCGACGATCACCTTCTTGGCCCGGCCAAGTTCGGCGAGGCCGAGGCTCTCGAGCTTCATGCCGAGGTTCTCAAAAACGCCCGTTGCCCCGGTGAGGATCGCGATGTCCTCGAGCATCGCCTTGCGGCGATCGCCGTAGCCGGGAGCCTTCACCGCACACACCTGGAAGGTGCCGCGGAGCCGGTTGATGACGAGCGTGGCCAGGGCCTCGCCGTCGACTTCCTCGCAGACGATCAGGAGCGGCTTGCCCGCGTTCACGACGGCCTCGAGCATCGGCACGATATCCTTCACGCTCGAGATCTTCTTCTCGTAGACGAGGATGTAGCAGTCGTCGAGCACGCACTGCATCTGCTGCGGGTTGGTCACGAAATACGGCGAGAGGTAGCCGCGGTCAAACTGCATGCCCTCGACAAACTCGATCTCCGTCTTGAGGCTCTTGCCCTCGTCGACGGTGATGACGCCGTCCTTGCCGACCTTGTCCATGGCCTCGGCGAGCAGTTCGCCGATCTCCATGTCGTTGTTGGCAGCGATGGCGGCGACCTGGGCCATTTCCTTCTTGCCCTTCACCGGAATCGACATCTCCTTGAGCTTGGCCGAGATATCCTCGACCGCCTTCTCGATGCCGGCCTTCATCTGCACCGGATTCACGCCCGATACGACGGCCCGGAGCCCCTCGTTGAAGACGGCCTCGGCGAGCACGGTGGCCGTGGTGGTGCCGTCGCCGGCGACGTCGCTCGTCTTGCTGGCGACTTCGCGGACCATGCGGGCGCCCATGTTTTCATAGACGTCTTCGAGATCGATCTCCTTGGCGACGGTCACGCCGTCCTTCGTGACGGTCGGCGAGCCGAAGCTCTTCTGAAGGATCACGTTGCGGCCCTTAGGGCCGAGCGTCACCTTGACTGCCCGGGCGAGCTTCGCAACGCCGCGGCGCATCGCCTCGCGGGCTTCCTGGTCGAATGCCATCATCTTGGACATGGTTCAAATCTCCTCTGCAGGGGGAAGTGGTGTGTGTGTGTCAAAAAGAAGAAGGTGTGCGGGCAGATCAGCCGAGGACGGCCAGGATGTCGTCTTCCCGCATGAGCAACAGTTCGCTGTCGCCGATCTTGAACGGCTCGCCGGCGTAGCTCGTGAAGACCACGCGGTCGCCCGGCTTCACCTGCAGCGGATGGCGGTGCCCCTTGTCGGTGAGTTTGCCCTCGCCCACGCTCACGACGACGCCGCGGGCCGGCTTGTCCTTGGCGGAATCGGGCAGCAGGATGCCGCCGGCCGTCTTCTGTTCGCTCTCCTCGCGCTCCACGACGACGCGGTCGCCAAGGGGGATCAGGCTCGACTTCTTCCGGGCGGGCTTGCTCGCGGTAGCTGACATCTTCAGGACCTCTTCGACTGGGGGAGGGGAAATAGGGACGGGTGAACGGCTGCCGCCGGCAGGTACCATCAGAGCGGCCCCGGTCAGATAAGCAACTGGCGCGCCGGACAGCCGGGATTTGCCGAAGGTTCACGGAATCCCCGGGAAAAACAACCTACTCCTCGGCTGCAGTTCGTCCCGGAACCGAAGCAGAATACTGCCAGATTGGCAGCGACGCGTGGTTCAGCTGCTCCAAGCCCCTCGCGGCGCAGCTGATCAGCCGCGGCCGAAGCCCGGGCCGAAACCGCCGCCGTCGCTGACCGATGGCAAACCGATTTGTAAACGGCTACGCTCAACATCTTCCCGCGAGGGACGGTTTTGCACGCAGCCCGTTCGGAGAGAGTCTCGTATGGCAGCTCATCGTCGGATCGACGTCTCAAAGGTCGGCGAAGTCACCGTCGTGAAGTTCGTCGACAAGAAAATCCTCGACGAGGCGAGCATTCAGGAACTGGGCGTCGAACTGTTCAGCCTTGTCGAGCACGACAACCGCAAGAGTGTTTTGCTCAACTTCTCGAACGTCGAATTTTTGTCGAGTGCCGCCCTCGGCAAACTGATCACCCTCGACCGGAAGGTGAAGGCCGCCAAGGGCCGGCTCAAGATGAGCAATATCCGCCCCGAGATTTTCGAGGTCTTTCAGATCACGAAGCTGAATAAAGTCTTCGACATCCGCAAGGATGAGGTGGAAGCCATCTCGGCCTTCTAGAACGCCGTCTTTCCGGGATTCGGTGGCAGTCGGGTGCGCAAGGGCGGGGTATTCGGTCACGATGGAACACCAGTCGCATTCCGACCAGATCCCCTCCGGCTGGAGCCGGGAGATCGACCTGCCCAGCGAGCGCGGTGCGAGCCGGCTCGTCACCGAGGATCTGCTCGAACAGCTCGGCAATCATGGCTGGTCGCCGTCCGACATCTTCAGCATCCACCTGGCCGCCGAAGAGGCGATCGTCAACGGAATCGTGCACGGCAATCAGCTTGACCCGGCCAAGAAGGTGCATGTGTCATGCCTCGTTTCGCCGGAACTCGTGCGGATCGAGGTGACCGACGAGGGGGCAGGATTCGACCCGGCGACGGTCCCCGATTGCACCCTGGAAGAGCGGCTGGACGTGCCCAGTGGCCGCGGCGTGATGCTGATGCGGTCGTTCATGACGCGGATCGAATACAACGCCAAGGGCAACAGCGTCGTCCTCGAGAAAAAGCGGGCCCCGGCCGAGGACTGAACGTATCGATTTCGCCCCTCCGATACGCTACTTTAGTGTCGTGTTCATTCCCCGATAGCTCAATGGTAGAGCGGCCGGCTGTTAACCGGTAGGTTGTAGGTTCGAGTCCTACTCGGGGAGCTTTCTTCGCAGCGGCAGGCATGTGCCGGCACCTGCCAGCATCTTCGCCATCCCGCCTGATGGCACCGTGCCGCAACGGCTGGCAACGGGCTTTCGAACCTCGGTTTAAATCCAGGAACTGCATCCTGGGCAACGCTGGCCGGTCAGCTCAGGGGGTTGGCGGCAACTGAAACCTGCCCGCCACCACGCCCTCGACCGAGATGTCTTCGTCGAGAGATTCCCATCGCAGCGCCGTTCCACCGACCTCCAGTCGCACCTTGGCCAATTCCACTTCGCTCGCCTCCTTGAGCCGACGGAAACGATTCGCCGGAAAACCAATGATTCGTTGGTCGGTCAACTCTACGTAGACCATCCGGCCCTCAGTCCACGCTCTCGTTGCCACGGCTTCGGTTTCCTGGTGGATGGTGCTCCTCGTATTTCTCCAGCAAGAGGTCCGCTCGGTGCCCTCGTCCGACTAAGAGTGAAAACGATACCCACCGACTCGGGGCACTGTGGGCATCCGTTCAAAGTATTGCCGGCGAGATACGCCGGCAAGTTCGGCGCCAGAGGCGGGGACAGGTGACGCACGACGAGCCCGATTCGACAACGCCGTGAGCCGCATCCTGCCAAACTATGCCAGGTTGTGACGGACGTCGCTTTTTACGTCTCCTTGGCGGCGGACTTGAGCAACTGCACGTGGGGGATCGGCGCCGGATCGGCCGACCCGCTCATGGCACGTAGGTGATCCCCGTCGCCGACACGAGATTCACGTTGCCGAGCGCGTTCTGGGCGATCAGGTTGCGAATCACCCGCGTGCGGTTGCACGGGCCTGCCGCCAACAGACCGTAGCCCACGCTCGTCACGATCGTGTTGGCGGCGCCGGCCGCGGTGCCCCCCACGAGCAGGTCGGTGGCGGCGTTGAGCAGCAGGCCGCTCGCGCCGCTGTCAATGATCGAGTTGGCCACGATCGACG
This sequence comes from Planctomycetia bacterium, assembly GCA_026401035.1. GTDB lineage: Bacteria > Planctomycetota > Planctomycetia > Pirellulales > UBA1268 > RGVT01. Next base: position 24,088 of record JAPLNR010000031.1, read on the forward strand.
TGCCACGGGAGTTGCCCGCCACGGCGATGCCGTTGAGGCCGTTGGAGACGATCGCATTCCCGGACCCCACCGCACCGATCGTAGTACCGGTGGCCCCGACGAGCGTGATGCCGTCGAGCAGGTTGTCCCGGATCTCGTTGCCAAGCACCTGGTTGCCGCTCGAGCCGGAGATCGTGATCCCCGCACCGTTGTTGGTGAGCACGCGGTTGGCCATGAAGGGCTGCGCGCCACCGATGATCGTGTTCGCGGTGCCCGGGCCGACGAAGATTCCCCCGAGGCCGTTGGGGATCGGGTTCGGGGCCCCAAGGGCGGCCCCGATGACGGAGTTGAAGACCCGGTTATTTTGGGCCTTGCCCGTGATCTCCAGGCCGTAGCGGAGGTTGCCCGAGAGGTGCACCCTTGTCTCCACCGAGGGCTGGAACCCGCCGATCGCGTTGCCGTGGGCGTTGCCGTCGATGAGGATGCCGCTGCCGTAGTTGGGGATGGCCGCCGAGATCGAACTGTTGGTACCGACGGAGGTGTCTTCGATCTGCACGCCTGTCGCCCGTCCGCCGATGTGGATCCCGTTGCCGAAGTTGCCGCCCACGAGGCAGGTGCGGAACACGTTGTTGCCGCCGGTGGCCGTGATCTCGATGCCATTGAGCCGGTTGGGGGCGGCGCCGCCGAAGGCGTAGAGGCCTGCAAAGTTGTTGAACGACGTGAAGCTGCCGACCGAATCACGGATTTCGATGCCGTGCCGATTGTTGCCCGAAATGCCGTTGCCCATCGGGATCGGACCGCCCACGAGCGTGCGCTGCGACGTGCCCGAGACCAGCAACCCGTTGCCGCCATTCGCCACGGTCGTGGCATTGTTGGCACCGAGCCCCATGAAGTTGGCCCACACGGTCGTGTCGTTGGAGTTGGTGATCCGCAGGCCGTTGCCGCTGTTGCCGGAGAGCACGTTGTAGAACACGAACGGATTCTGCTGGAACGTGGTGCCGATCAGGCTGTTGCCGCTGGCACCGACGATCGCCACGCCGTCCTGCCCATTGCCGAGCGCCGCGGTCCCCGAGGGCGTCGTGCCCACGAAGTTGCCGCTGAGCGTGTTGCCCGTCGCGCCACCCGTGAGCAGGATGCCATTGCCGCGGTTGCCCGAGACCAGATTGCCCTGCGGCGGACGGACGAAGACCGGCGTCGAGCCGTTGTACGACACGGGCGCGTTCCCGCCGGTCCCCTGGCCACCGATCATGTTGCCGCTTGCGCGGTTCGTGACGAGGATTCCGTTGCCGCGATTGGGCACGGCGGCCGTGCCGGCGAACGAGGTGCCGATGTTGTTCATCGTGACCCGGTTGGCGTTCGCTCCCACGATCGCCACGCCGTTGCCGACGTTGCCGGAGATCACGTTCGAGAGTTGGAAGCCGACGTTCACCTCGGCCTGGTAGCTGACCGGGCTGCCTTCGTTGTTGAGCACGATTCCGACCACGGCGTTGCCGTACACGGAGTTGGCGCTCGGCAGGCCGCTCACGCCCGTGACCGACTCCGGCGGGTCGAGTTCTACCCAGGTCATGTCGCCGAACGAGCCATCGGTCTGACGCACGACGGTGGCCAGACCGCTGGATTCGATCGCCCCTGACACGAAGCCGGTGCCTGAGAGCGTGTACACACCCTTCTCGACGCTGCTGATGCCCATGAAGTGGGTGCCGGCGGTGACCTGGTCGGGGCTCTGGTAGCTGTAGGCCCGCCAGTTGGAGAAGGTGCGGGTTTGGCGGTCGTAGTCGATCAGCGAGGCCATGCCGATCGGCTGGAGGCGGTCGGCGGCATTGTTGACCGGCAGCTGCGAGAAGCCGCCGCAGATCGTGTAGCTCCCGTCGCCGTTGTCCCAGATGCCGTAGGCGGTGTTGGAGATCGTGCCCGGGAAGACGATGGGATGGAACTCTTCCGAATCGAAGTCGTAGATGAAGGCTGTGGAGAAAGTTGAATTTCGAGCCGTTCCAGATCCTCTCGTACTTGGCCGGATTGAGCACGTCGGCGGCCATCGTGGCGAGGTTGCCCCGGAAGGCGAAGCCGTAGCGGGTCGCGATTTGACCGGGGGGTACGGGGGAGTAATAGGTGCCCACGAGCCGCACCTCGCCGTTGCCCAGATAGTCGGGGCCGTAGACGCTCGTGGTCGTGCCGCTGCCGCCTGGATAGTTGATCGCGTAGGCCTCGCCGTCGCCCCCGTCGAGCGTGCCGACGTAGAGCAGGCCGCCCCCCGACGCGGTCGTGCCCGTGATCAGGTAGTCACCGTTCTCGAGCCCGCGGATGCCCATCCACTCGTCGACCGGGAGGGACGTGTCGGTGGTGATCTCGGACGTGTTGAAGTAGTCGATCGACGTCACCGGATCGGCGTGGCCGACCAGGTTGTCCGTGGCCCCGGCCTCGAGCCGCACGCCGTCGCCGCCGTTCGGCAGCGCCGCTCCGCCCGTGCTCGTGGTGCCGATCAGGTTCCAGGCTACGACGTTGTCGTCGCCCAAGATCCGGACACCCGCCCCGCCGTTGCCGCTGATCAGGTTGCCGCCCCCGTCGGCCGATGTGCCGATCTGATTGGCCGAGCCACGGGCCGTGACGAGCACGCCGGCCCCGGTGTTCGGGGCGGCCGTGGTGCCATTGGCCAGGACGCCGATGGAGTTGCCAGCGAGCGTGATGCCCGACGCGTCGAGCGTCACGCCAGCACCGGCCGCCCGCACGACCGCGAGGGACGAAAGCACCGAGTTGTCACTCCCGGGCAGGAAACGAAGCCCAGGCCGGCCGGCGGCGTTGAGCGTCACGACCGGCGCGGTCACGAAGCCCGGAGCGGAACGGCCGTCGATCGTCACCGGACCGGTGATGCCGGGCAGCGCCGACCGCAGGGAGATCGTGCCCGCCACGCTGAAGTCGATCTCATCCGCGCCGGGTGCCGCATTGGCCTGCAAGATGGCGGACCGCAGCGATCCTGCGCCCGCATCGGCGAGGCTGGTGACTGAGAACGTCGCAAGCAGCGCCCGTGGCTCGAGCGGCTCAAATCCCGGCCCCACGCCAGGACGGCGCCCCCGTCGCCGAGTGGAGGCACCTGAACGACGGTCATTTCGCGAGCTGAGGAGACGAGGCGCCATGGATGCATTCCTGACGGGATGTGAGCGAAAAAACGGTCCCCATTGGCCAGCGGGACACTTTTCCCATGGATGTAACACCGATCCCGAGGCTTTGCAAAGATTCGGCTCGCCCCGTCGGACAGGGGGCCATGGCTCGCGTCCGACATGAGTTACAAGCTGTGGATGTCGATCACGGGCAGCTCGTCTATCCGACGCTTAAAAGACGTCGCGGTCGTCATTTGCGTGGACGAGTTAGCCCCAGTCGGTCGGCGGGCGGGGCGAGCATCAGATCCCGAAAACGCATCGTCCTCGGCTCATCGGGCGGGGGTTTCTCTTGGGAAGCCAGTGCTGGACGGGAACCCATGACGCAAGCGGTCTGGAGCCCCAGCGCGCTCCCTGCCGGGTGGTGCCATTCCCTGCGCACTTCGGGCCTACGTCGCTTTTTACGTCACTTCCGAGCCGGCTTTGCGGTATTCCTCGAGAAAACCACAATTCGAACTGTTCCTACTCGGGGAGCTTTTTCCGCAAGATGCTGCACGGGCTCGTATCGAACCGCACCGAGCAGCGTCCCCCAAGCGCTATCGGAAGCGTCATCCGGAAAAAAAGTCTCGACCGGTGCAAGGTTTAGCTGGGCCGCGTTGCACCGAAAGGATGCAGGCTCTTCTGCCTCTTTGACCGTTCGCAGAGTGGCGGGCTGCCTCGTCCGGTGGATTCGTTCAGCAGGCGACCAGCGGGAATGCCGCTGTAGGATCTGAGTCGAGCGAGGGCATGCAGTCACCGCTGACCGAAACGCCCCTCCAGGATTCCCGCAAACGAAAGGTCTTCGTCGAGCGTCGGCCAGTGCAGCCCGAATGGAGAGATTTCGATAAGGCCTACATCTTTCTCGGCAGCGGATTCCAGCCGCGGGTTGCCCTTGGTGGGAAAACTCACCTCATGGCCGCTGGCGAACCTGATAAAGATCATTCCTCGCTCATGCCATGCCTTCAGGGCACGATCAGCCAAGGTGCTCGGCCCATTTTTGTTTGATGAGTTCGAGGTGGTCATCGATGAGGCACCGCGTCACGCATCCACGATTTCTTCGGCAGTCACTCGGATATCTCGAGCAATCTGCCGGAGCAGGATCGGGGAGATGTCTCGCCCCTTGTGAAAAGGGACCGTGGTGCAGCGGCCGTCTGCGTGACGAAACTGCTTGTGCGACCCCTTCTGCCTAACCTCCTCAAAGCCGAGTGCCATGAGCTTGGCCACAACTTCAGTCGGCTTGAGAATCGGGAGCTTCCGTTTTGCCACCGCTCAGCCCACCTGAACTGTCTGCGTTCCGATGAACTCTGATTCCATGGCGGGCTCCCCATCCTGCAACAGCATTTCGATGACTTCGGCGAGGTTCGCATTGAGTTCGTCGATCGTCTCTCCCTGCGAATGCGCCCCCGGCAATCCAGGAACATAACCGACGTAGAGACCCGTATCGGGACACCGCTCAATGATGGCCGTATATGATCGCATGCTCGCTTGATCCTGCCCTTTCGTCTCCTACGACCTCATCATACACCAGGCCACGAGTCCCAGCCCTCTGGACCGTCGTGCGGCTTCTTGCGGCATCCTGCGAACGTGCGCCTGCGTCGGATTCTGCGTCGCCTTCCTCCGAGACCCATCGTTTTCCAGCGGGAAAACGCAATCGTGCGTGATCCTACTCGGGGAGCTTTTTGCGAACCGGTGAGTCCAGAAGGGACGGGTGGTTGGTAGAATCGTGGCAGGAGACTTTGCCATGACCACCGTGACGCTCAAAGAAGCCCAGTCTGGCTTGGCCGACATCATCCATCGCCTCACGCCTGGGGATGAGGTCGTGATCACAGAGAACGACCAGCCCGTAGCTCGGCTCGTTCCGACACCACCGATTCCCAAGAAGGCTCACCGCCAACTGGGAACCATGAAGGGAACCGTCCTGTACATGGCTCCCGACTTTGATGCTCCGCTGGAGGACTTCACGGAGTACATGGAATGAGGCATCTTCTGGATGCCCACACCTTGATCTGGGCGTTGGACGACCCGAGTAGGCTCGGTGCCAGTGCCAGAGCCGTCCTTGAAAACCCCGCCATTGAACTGACGGTAAGCGTCGGGACGATCTGGGAACTCTCCATCAAGACAAGCCTCAAGAAACTTTCGCTGTCTCTGCCGTATCGCCAATGGGTGGAGCGGGCGTTGGCTGACCTCGGCATCACAGTGGCCCCAATCACGTTGGAGTTCACCGAACGGCAGACTGCTTTGCCATTCCACCACAGAGATCCTTTTGACAGGCTCCTCGTGGCTCAATGCCTGGTTGAGACCATTCCAATCGTGAGTGCTGATGCGATGTTTGATCAGTACGGGGTCACCCGCCTCTGGAACTGACCTCGTTGCTCCCCCCAACGTGTCGCCGTAGTCGGCGGTCTCGCGAAGATCCAACAAGAAGTCGTAATCTCGACCGAGATCCGCAGGGATCGCACCGGACTGGATAAGATCCCGATGCAGGGCCGCCCGCACCGCCGTGTGCTTCGTGAATTCCATGCCGCGCCCCGCGAGCACCGCGGTTACCCCATGAAAGGCGGCATAGTACGCCCTCGATGCCGCTGAGTCCGGGTCGGTGTCGAGGGTTGCCTCAGCCGCAGCAAGCGAACGCTTCGACTTCGCCCATTGACTGCGGATGAACTCGTTCATGCCGCCACGCCCGAGCGGCGCACCTCGCGGAGCAATGGGCTATCGCCCCACTCATACTCCTCGCGTGCCAGCGGCTTCACGCTCACGCGGCGACCGAGCCTCAGGGCGACCGGATACACCGCCGCCAGTCCCCGCTCTAGTTCTTCGCCGTAGTCACCGGTCAGAGTCTCGAGAACGACCAGGACATCGATGTCGCTATCCGGTCTTGCATCCCCGCGGGCTTCGGAGCCGAATAGGACAACAGCGTGCAGGCGTTCGCCGTAGGCTGCCGACAGCCGTTCCTTGAGTTCATCGAGCACACGGGACTCGATCACGGGATTTTCCTTGGACAGCAGTTGAGAGTTTCATTCTACCGCCACAAGCCTGCGGCCCCATGCGGCTCCCTGCGAAGTCCCGACTGCGTCGGATTCTGCGTCGCCTTCCTCCGAGACCCATCGTTTTCCAGCGGGAAAACGCAATTGTGCGTGATCCTACTCGGGGAGCTACGCCACTCTGGCAAGGAGTGGCACCAGGAGGCAGGAGATGGCAAAACCTCCTGCCTCTCGGCGTTTTTGAAGGTGACCTGCACGAGCTCTGCCCAGTCGTTCGGCGGGCCCCGGGTAGGAGAGACAGGAGGCGGCCCGACGATTCGCCGCCGCAGGGATCGCCTTCACCGTCGACGACTGCGAGGAGCTGCGGAGCGTCGACGGCGGATGGCAGGTGATCACCTGCTTCGAGGTGATCGAGCACCTCCGGCGTCCCGAGTCGTTTCTCGCTCGGGCAGGCCCGCAGTTGACGTCCGACGGCGTGCGGGTGGAGAGCACGGCGCCCCAGTGCCGGTTCGCCGCTGTCCGTGCTCAGCGCGGAGGCGACGCGATGAGCTGGCTGAGCAAGGGGCCGACCTGCTGGCCTGCTTCGCGGCGCGCGCACGCCCGACGACGGTGGTGGTCACCGCGGACCATGGTGAGTGCCTCGGCGAGGAGGGCTTATATGGACACGCCTTCCACCATGAGAAGGTGATGGAGGTGCCGCTGCTGATCTTCCGGCTCAACGCCGGCTCCGATCCGGCAGAGCCTGCCGCACCTTGGCGCGTCGCCTAACGCGCGCCCGATTCGTCCCTACCCAATCCCGATTCGTCCCAGGGGCGCGCCCGATTCGTCACTTTTTCGGCCGGATCGTTGATTTCTGGCGGAAACGGATTATTTTCAAGGGGCCCCCATCGGGGTGCCCCCCCCCGCAGCAGTGCCATGAAAAACCACTCCTTCGCAGTCCGCTCGCTCGCTCGCCTAATGCCGATGCTCACCCTCAAAGCTGTGAGCTTGCTCGCGTTGATCGTAGCGCTGCCGCCGTTTGCCGCGGCGGCCGACCTGGTGTGGGTCGGGAACGATGGTGCAAACACCAGCAACTTCAGCAACTCTGGCAACTGGCAGGGCAACACGCTGCCCTCGTGGGGCTATGGCAACAGCCTCAGGTTCAGCCAAAACCAAAACTCGAACGTCACCGGGCTGAACTACAACTTCGGTGATTGGCGGCAAGTGAACGACATTTTCTGGGACTCGTCGTTCCCCGTGGCCCGCACGCTCTCGGCAAGCAACGGTGGCGGTATAGGCTTCAAGACGCGGATCGAGAACAACAGCTCGTTCACGCAAACCGTAGCCATGGATCTGTCGGGCGGTTCGGACGGCGCCTCTGAAATCCAGCTCAACCCCGTCAAAGGCAGCTTGATATTCAGCGGCACGCTCTGGAACGACAACAGCAAGGATTACGTGGTCTACGGAAGCGACACGGCGACCGTCACAAATCTCACGCTCAACACGGCCCTCGGCACCAACGCCACACAGGCCAACGTCGACTTCACCGTCGCGTCAGGTCGGAACACGGCCGTGCAGGTGAACGCCAGCCAGGTTTGGGCCGGCACGACGACCGTCAACTCGGGTGCCTTCACGACGGCCAACGGCGTCACGCTCGCCTCGACGGCGATCATCGTCGGGGGCGGCACGGTCGCCACGAACTCGGCCAACACGCTCGCCGACACGGCCTCGCTCACGGTCAACAGCGGCAGGCTTTCGATCGGCGGCAGCGACACCGTCGCCTCACTCGCCGGCTCCGGCGGCACGATCGATATCGCCTCCGGCGCCACGCTCACGGCGGGCAACGCCAGCTCGACGTCCTACGCCGGCTCGATCACCGGCAGCGGCGGCTTCACGAAGATCGGGGCCGGCGTCGTCACGCTCACGGGCAACAACTCGACCTCCGGCGGCTCGTTGGTCAGCCAGGGGACGCTCATGGGAGGCGCATCCACCTCCTTCGGAAGCGGAGCCATCGTGCTGGGCGACGGCAACACCGGCACCAGCAGCATCGCTCTGGTGGCGAACAGCTCCGGGAACACGACCATCGCCAATGCCATCACCGTGGCCAACCTTGGAACCGGACTTGTCAGCATCGGCGGGACCAACACCGGCAACGCAAGTTTCAACCTCTGGAGTGGGACGCTGACGCTCAACAGGAACGTCCAGTTGTTTGGCGACACAACCCCAGGCTCCGGCGGTCGCACCTCCCTCTCCGGCCAGATCACCGGCTCCGGAGGCATCACCGTCACTCAGGGCCGAGTGACGCTCCAGAACACCACCAACAACTTCACCGGCCCCGTGGCTGTCAACAGCGGCGCGACCCTTCAGTTGGATGTCGGCGGCGGCACCAATGAAGTCATACCCAACTCGAGTGCGGTGACGGTGAACGGTTCGCTGAATTTTGCGTCCGGTGGCGGCACGGAGACGATCGGATCCCTCGCTGGATCAGGCACCGTCTCCTCGGTCGTTGGCGGCAACTACAGCTTGGTCATCGGGGGCAGCGACAGCACCACCTTCAGCGGCGTGATCAACAACGGATCGGGAACCGTCAGCCTCACCAAGAGCGGCACGGGGGCACTGACTCTGTCTGGCACCTGCACCTACTCGGGGGCCACCACGATCTCCAACGGCACGCTTCAGGTCGCCGGTCTGCTGGGGGGTGGCAACTATGGTGCCGCGATCTCCAACAACGCCTCGCTTGCCTTCAGTAA
>JAPLNR010000023.1 GCA_026401035.1 Planctomycetia bacterium
GGTCGACGGGGCCGGTCGGCTGCGGCTGCCGATGGCCGGCGGCATGAGCGGGCTCGAGTCGCTCGGGATGGCGGGCACGGCGGCGCCACCACCACCGCCGCCCGATCCGGGCAAAGCCGCTGAAAAACTCGATGTGACCTGGCAGGGGCGGATGGATTTCGACGGGCTCACCGCCCGGTTCGTCGACCGTGTCGTCACGTCGAGCGGATCCACATCGCTGCGGGCCGGCTCGCTCGACGTGATCTTCAACCAGCCGCTCGATTTTTCCGCAGGCGGCATGCAGCGCAGTGGCCAGCGGGCCGACGTGGCGAAGATCGCCTGCGGCAGCGGCGTGCGGATCGAGAGCGAATCGTCGGGGCAGGACGGCTCGAAGTCGATCGAAAAACTCTTCGTCCGGGATCTGGTGCTCGACCGGGCCACGGGGGACGTTTCCGGCAGCGGGCCGGGCCGGCTGGTGAGCACGCGGTTTGGACAGGCTCCCGGCATGGCGATGCCCGGCGGCATGTCCGGCCCCGGAACGCCGGCCGGGCCAGGAACGCCGGGGAGCGCAGCCCAGCCGATACCGCAGCCCGTCGCCCCGCCGCGGCCGGACGAACTCACGTATCTGGGCATCGATTTTCAGCGGGGCATGCGGGGCAACATCAACCGCCGCGTGTTGGAGTTTCACCAGCGAGTCGAGGCGATCTGGGGGCCGGTCGCCGGCTGGGGCGAGACGCTCGATGCCCACGCGCCCGGCGGTCTTCCGCCCCGTGCCATTGCGATCACCTCCGACGTGCTCGGCGTGGGGCAGTCGCCTCTCGCACCCGGCCAGCGCCGCAGTGCGATCGAGCTCATGGCCGGCGGCAACGTGCTCGTGGAAGGGGAGTCGTTCACGGCGCGGAGCGCCCGGTTGACCTGGAGCGAGGCGAAGGACCTGCTCGTCTTCGAGGGGGATGGCCGTAGCGATGCGCAGCTTTTCCGGCAGCTCAAGGTGGGCGCCCCAACATCGAGCGCCTCGGCGGGAAAGATCCTCTACTGGCGGGCGATCAATCGTGTCGACGTGGACGACGCCCGGTTTCTTGACCTCGACCAGTTTGGCGCCGGCGGCGCGGGCATGCGGATGCCGGGAGTGGGTGGCGGGCCACCGGCGCAGCCGGTCAGCCGGCCGGTGCCTGGAACGTGACCGGAGTCACGCGAGACGGCGTGATTCCTTGTCGAGCGCGGCGACGACGAAGCGAATCGCCTCAGGGGCCACCTCGTCGTTGAAGGTCTCGGGACTGCCTCGCGATTCGAGCAGCCACTCGTGCGGAATCCCCAGTGCGACCAGTTTGCTGTGCAGTCGCGCCGCGCCGTCGTGCCAATGCCAGTCGGCGGGGTCGCTGGCAAACCATTGATGCCGCGGCCAGTTGAGCGGGTGCACGTGGAGGATCGCGGTGTCCTGCCGGGCCGGTTCGACGTCGCCATAGAGCTCCCAGAGCGCGTCGAAGAGTTCGCCATCGTCACGGTTGCCGGCGTCGCGCATCCCCTGATGAAAGTCGATCGCCGGTGCGATCGCCGCCGCGATGGGAAACACCGCGGGATGCCGGTAGGCGATCCGCAGCGCTCCCTGGCCGCCCATGCCGATGCCGAGAAGCGCGATGCCCGGTGGCTGCACGCCAAACCGCCGGACAACCTCGGCCCGCACGTTGTCGACGACGAACCGCTCCGGCGCCATCCGTTCGTCGAACGACGGCAGCGGCTTGTCGAGCCACCAGGAGCAGCCCCCGCGCGGCGCGATCGTGGGCAGCCGTGCCGCCTCGATCGCGTCACGAAGTCCGGCCGACTCCTGCAGAAACCGCCCGTGCAGGTCGTGCAGGTAGATCACGGCCCGGCCCGCCGCGGCCTCCGGCGGCGCAAAAAGTTCGCAGTCGTGGCCGTCGACGATGATCGCCGACCAGTGGGGGCGCGGGGGTGGTGGGAGTGTCGTCTGCATCGCTTCCGTTGTACACGATGGTAGGCCGCCTTCATTCTGAAGCGGTCTACCGAGGGAGGCGGTTTGCAAAGGGAGGCGGTACACTCTTCCGACCGGGAGTCGCGCGTCGTTCATGAAAATCATCCTCACCACCGAGCAGCTTGCCGAGGGCATCGACCGGCTCGCTGCCGTGGTCAGTCGCGAGTCGGACGGCAAACCGCTCACGGTGATCGGCGTGCTGACCGGCAGCATCGTGGTCGTGGCCGATCTGATCCGGCGTCTCGACGGTCCTGTCAATCTGAACATGGTCTGGGCGAGCAGCTACCGTGGCACGGCCACCGCGGCCGGCCGGCTCGAACTGCGGCTCGATCTGCTTCCCGACCTGAATGGTCAGGACGTGCTCATCGTGGACGATATCTTCGACACCGGCCGCACGCTCGAGGCGCTCGTCGCTGCGCTGCGTGGCCGCGGCGCGGCCCGCGTGCGGTCGCTCGTGCTCCTGCGAAAGCAGGGGCGGGCGGAGACCGCGCTGGTGCCCGACTTCGTGGGTTTCGACATACCCGACGTATTCGTCGTCGGGTATGGTCTCGATTACGACGGCCAGTGGCGGCACCTGCCCTATCTAGCGGCGCTCGATCCTGCGGAAATTGCATCACACAGCGGCGCACAGGTCTCGTCCCACGCATGAAGCAGGAGCTGCCGAGATCGATCCTGATGATGGTGCGCGGGCTGGATCCCGTCGGCGCCGGCAGGCAGGTGGAAATCGTTGCCGAGGGTTTCCGTCAGGCGGGCTGGGATGTGCAGGTGGCCGTGACCACGAGCGGCGGCGCGGTGCCGGCACGGCTCGCGCAGGCCGGGTTTGTCGTGCACTCGATCGGAACCCGCGAGTGCGTCGATCTTGCGGTCGGCGCGAGGCTCGTTCGGCTCGCCAGACGCCTGCGCCCGTCGGTCATCCATTCATGGGGTCGGTCGCAGGCATTGCTCGTCGGCTGGGCGCGGCCGCTCCTGCATGAATCGCGGATTGTCTGCCATCTGGCGATCGGCCCCCGGGATGCCACCACTGGCTTTGCCCTGCGCCGAGCCGATCGCGTGATCACCGTGTCGCCGGGCGTGGCGGGGCGGTGCGAGGCCCACGGCGTGCGGTCGGGCCGGATTGACATCATCCCGCCGGGAATCACTGCCGCCACCGTGTCGGGGCTTTCCCGGGAGCAGATGGCCGGGCGGCTCGGGCTGCGGGCCGAAAGCCCGTGGACGTTCTGCGTCGCGCCGCTGGTCGCAGAATCGCGGCTGGAACGGCTGCTCTGGGGCATCGACCAACTCGACGTGGTCCATCGCGGCGTCGAGCACGTGCTCGTGGGCGCCGGCCCACTCCGCGGCCGCCTGCTGCGGCGGGCCCGTGTGCAGCAGCTTTCCGAACGGCTGCATGTCATTCCGCATTGCGATTTCCTCCCCGATCTCCTGCCGCAGGTGAAGCTCGTATGGCAGTCGGGCAGCGTCGCGTACGGCGGCGCGATTCTCGACGCCATGCCGCTGGGCATTCCAGCGGTGGCCGTTGCGAGCGACGCGGCCCGGCAACTCATCGTCGACGACCAGACCGGCCGCATCGTGCCGGCGGAGCCCGGGAGCGAGTTTCCGCGGCGGGCGATGAACGTGATCGAAGACGCCCCGCTTGCGGCCCGTTATGCCGCGGCCGCGCAGGCGCGGGCGGCCGAGCACTTTTCGATCGCCGTCTCGATCCCCCGGCACATCGAGGCCGTGGAACGGGTGCTCAAGCCATGACAGGCTAAAGCCCGTCCTCCATTCATTCCTTCCGCGTCACGCGGTCAGAGTGGAACCGCGCGGCAGGGCTTTCACCTCGCCGTCTTCGGCGACGAGGACGCCGGCCTTGAAGACTTTTGCAGGCATCGAGAACATCCGCGCGAGATCGGCATCGGGCCGGTAGAGCGTGATGTCGGCGTCGGCGCCCGGGCCGAGATGTCCCTTGTGCGGCAGGCCCGCGATTCTGGCGGGGGCGGCCCGCGTGATGATGCAGAGCTCCTGCAGCGTGTATTCGCGGCTGATGCCGGCGAGCGGGCTCCGCTTCCTGACCGCGGGATGGATGCGGGCGAACGCCTCGCGTCGGAAGGCCGCGTCGCCGAGCAGTCGCATGAGCACGGGATAGGCCGTGAAGTGGGCGCCGTTGGGATGATCGGTCGAGAGCACGATCCGCCAGGGATCGCTCGCCGTGAGAAACCATTCGAGGCCGATGGCCCACTGCCAGGCATGCACGAGGCTCTTCTCGCGGTAGGCGATTGGCAGCACACCGCAGCCCCCCTCGAGGTGCAGGTCGTGCGACATCCAGGGCGTGCCCGTAGCATGGGCCAGATGCTCGGCGGCGGACGAATCTCCGGTCATCGCCACCGTGTCGCCGAAGAGGATCTGGCCGACATCGAGCGTGAGAGTGTCGTGGGTGTTGAACCATTCGACGAGCGGCGCGACGCCCGAACCGAACGTGTCGGGATCGAGCGCGCCACCGGTATAGCTGTGAAACTGCACGTGCGCGAGGTGCGCCGGCAGGCCGTCAAACGTCCGCATCGTCTCGAGCATCGTCCGCCAGTTGCCGGGCAGGCCAAGATTGGCCGTGTGCACGTGGAGCGGATGCGGCAGGCCGATCTTCTGCACGGCCCGCGCGAGCCGTTCGAGAATCTGCCGGGGCGTAAGCGTGGGCCGGTCGGGCAGGGGAGTGTCGAGGTCGTGGTGATCACCGCGCCGGCCATGCTTCCAGAACGCCGGCCCGCCGGGATTGGCGACCTTCACGGCCCAGCCGCGGCCAGCGGTGATCGACTGCCCGATCAACCGTTCGAGGTCCGGATTGTCGTCGCGGGCGAGCGCATCGAGCACGGCCGCATCGTCGGCCGCGAGCAGGTAGATCCCCTTGTCGAGAATCGGCAGTTCGTCGAGTTCCAGATGGGCGATGCCCGCGGCGCCTGTCGCGATCGCCGCATCGAAGACGGTCGTATAGCCAAGGGCGGCATAGAGCGCGCCTGTGGAGTGGATCGTGGGAACGGCCGGGGGATGCCGCCGCGCCAGGTGCGGCGCGATCCGCCGGCCCGCACTCACCTTCGGGCCGGCGATGTGGCTGTGGAGATCGACGCCTCCCGGCATCACCACGAGGCCACGGGCATCGATTCGCGTGAATCCGGCGGGATCGATTGGCCGGTCGACGATCCTGCCATCCTCGATCCAGATGTCAGCCACGATTCCGTCGCGTTGATTGGCGGGATCGTGGATCTTGCCGCCGGCGATCAGGACGCGGGTCGGGCTGGTGGTGTTGGTCGTGCCATGCAGAGAGTTCATGGGCGACCTCCGCCAGTGGCTGCCACGAGGCGGGCCGCGGCCGCAGCGTGCAGCGACTCGAGATCCCTGACCAGCGTCGTCGTCGTCGGCTCGTCGATGCGGACGACTGCGAGACCGGCGCCCCGGGCGGCAATCGCCCGCTCGACAGCAGTGACCGCCCGTCCGATGACGAGCACGCAGTCGACCTCGCCCCGTTCGATGAGTCGGCAGGCCGAGGCCTCAGCGGGCTGAAACTCGCTGCCGGCGCGGTTTGCGCGGGCGATCGCCCCCGCCGCACCGTACCGCCAGGTGCAGCAGGAGCGAAAGGCGGCCGTGCCGGGGGCGGCCAGCGGAATCTCGAACGCGGGCTTCCGATGGGAGATGGTTCGCACGAGGTGGACGATGCTCCAGGGCTCGAGGCCAACCGGATCGGCGGAGTCGTCGGTGACGAACGCCACGCAAGCCGCCGCCTCGACGGCCGCGTGCAGCGCCGTGCAGGCCACGGCGAGCGGGCCCGCGAGAGCGAGCGGCTTCCCGCCGAGCAGCATGTGCTGGACGACCCGCGCGGCATCGACTGCGGCCGCGCGGTCGAGGGGCAGATGTGCATAGCCGGTCGAAGCGGCCAGAACGGACGCCGGACCCACCGCCAGCGTCCGTCGGTTGCGCTGAGACGGGAGGGGGGCCGCGACGAAACGCGAGATGAATCCCGCATGCAGCGAGTCCGGATTGCAGAACCACAACACCACCAGATCCGCCCGATCACGCATCTCCTCCCAGGCGGCCGTCACCTCGCCCGCCCGGGCAATCGTCGGGCCGGCGGGCCGGGCCGACTCGGGATGTCCGGCGTCAACCGCCGCCCCGAGCAATTCGGCCACATCGAACGCCGCGGCGACAGCCTCCAGAGGCGTGTCGATAAAGCCCGTCACGAGCACGCGGCGGGCAGCCGTGAGCAGCGACGCCGTGGCCTCGAGCGGTGCGGCAGACGTCGGTGGCAACTCGCTGCGGTGGGTCACGACTTGGGCTGGAAGTAGATGTTGCGGTAGCGGACGGGGTTGCCGTGGTTCTGCAGGTGGAGGGGGCCGGTTGGCCGCTCCTGCTGCTGCGGACCGCCCGGCGTGATCTTCGGCACCTCGACGTTGTCCTGGATCACCACGCCGTTGTGCCGCACGGTCATCCGGGGATTCGCGATCTTCTTCTCTCCATCGAACCGCGGTGCAGTGAAATCGATGTCGTAGGTCTGCCACTGGAGCGGCGGCAGGCACATGTTCACGCTCGGCGCCGCGACGGAATAGACCCCGCCGCACTCGTTGTTTTTCCCTTCCAATCCAAAACTGTCGAGCATCTGCACCTCGTAGCAGCCCTGGATGTAGGCGCCGCTGTTGCCGCGGCCCTGGCCGCGGTCCTTCGGCTGATA
>JAPLNR010000024.1 GCA_026401035.1 Planctomycetia bacterium
CCACGAGCTCGGCGTGAAGGTGATCCACTGCAGCGAGCGCGACACGCAGGTCACGAACCGGCCGAAGGAGGTCGACGAGTTCGTCAACACCTGGAGCGTGGAGGGTTTCCGCGAGGAGGGCACCACGACCGCCGAGATGGGCTGGGGCACGCATGAGAAGGAACTGCCCCCGCACGCCTACGAGCATCAGGACGGCCCCCGGAGCCAGATCTGCCTGGCGCGGATGGGGATGAACACGTTCGTGTCGAGCTGGGTGCCCAACTACAACATCGTGGGGATGGTGGTTCGCCACGGCGAGGCCTTCAGCATCACGGAGAAGCTCTCCGTCCGCGACGCCACTGGCCAGACGATCTACCGCCCGACCGTGCACTACGCCTACTGCCCGTGCGATGCGGCGATCGCCAGCCTCAACGAGCTCCGCGGCTACGACTACAAGCTCCAGCCGCGGATCCGGATCATGACCGACGAGATCACCAGCGGCTCCGACATCCTGGGGGCCCTTTTGATGGGGCACCCGCTCACGAGCTGGTGGTGCGGCACCGACCTCTCGATCGAGGAATCGCGGCGGCTCGTGCCACACCAAAACGCCACCACGATGCAGGTGGCGATCTCCGTCGTGGCCGCCTGCATGTGGATGATCGAGAACCCCGAGCAGGGCGTGACGCTCCCCGACGACCTGCCGCACGACTACGTGCTCGGGATCGCGAAGCCCTACCTCGGCAAATTCATCTCGACCCAGAGCGACTGGACGCCGCTCAAGCACTACTCCAACGCCTTCCACGGCTACAATCAACCACAGATCGATCCTGCCGATCCCTGGCAGTTCAAGAATTTTCTCCTCACGGACGGAGATTGAAGCCGTTGAAAGCAAAAACGCTCCTCACACTCGCCAAGAAGCACGGCACGCCCCTCTTCGTCGTCGACCACGACGAGCTGCGGAAAAACTACAAACTCTTCCGCAAGCACTTCCCGCGGGTGCAGGTCTACTACGCCGTGAAGGTCAACAGTGATCCCGCGATCGTGAAGACCTTCTACGAACTCGGCGGCAGCTTCGACGTGGCGAGCATGCAGGAATTCCACACGGTCCACGAGAACATCAAGAAGCTGCCCGCGAAGGAGCGGCAGGACTTCATCTGGGACAAGATCATCTATGCCAATCCGATCAAGCCGATCGAGACGCTCCGCGAACTCGACCGCTACAAGCCGCTGGTGACCTACGACAACCACGAGGAAGTGAAGAAGATCGCCAAGCACGCGCCGCACGCCGGCCTGGCGCTGCGGCTCCGTGTGCCGAACACCGGCTCGATGGTGGAGCTCTCGAGCAAGTTTGGCGCCCTGCCGGGCGAGGCGGTGGAGCTGATCGAATACGCCCACCAGCACGACCTCGTCGTCGAGGGGCTCTCCTTCCACGTCGGCAGCCAGTGCACGAATACCGAGAACTATATCCAGGCGATCCACCTTTGCGCCGGCATCTTCGCCGAGGCCAAGTCGCGGGGCTACAACCTCAAACTGCTCGACATCGGCGGCGGCTTCCCGGCGGCGTACGACGCCTCGGTGCCGAAATTCAGCGCGCTTGCCAAGAAGATCAACCACGAACTCGACCGGCTGTTTCCCAAGGAAATCGAGATCCTCGCGGAGCCGGGCCGCTTTCTCGTGGCCTCGGCGGGCAACGCCGTCTCGAAGATCATCGGCAAGGCGTTTCGCAACGACAAGCTCTGCTACTACGTCGACGACGGCGTTTACCACACCTATTCGGGCGTGATCTTCGACCACTGCACGTATCACATGCAGAGCTTCAAGAAGGGGGCGACGCAGATCTGCGCCGTCTTCGGCCCCACCTGCGACGCCCTCGACACGATCAGTCTCGCCGAGCAGCTGCCCGAACTGGAGATCGGCGACCATCTCTACAGCGAGAACATCGGCGCCTACTCCAACGCCTCGAGCACCCACTTCAACGGCTTCCCGCCGGCGCAGGTCGTGCACGTGAACCAGTAGGACAGGCCTCAGCCTGTCAGAGGATGACACAGGCTTCAGCCTGTCAGCGACATTGACAGGCTGAAGCCTGTCCTACGGCCGCACCGCCTCGATGACGTGATAATTCTTCACGAACTCCTGCGCGACGTCGCGCCAGGTCGCCGGCATGTGCTCCACGTACCAGGCCGGCTGCTTCGTGACGACCAGGAGCGTGCCCCCCGGGGCGAGCGCCCGCCGGGCGGCGTCGATGAAGAGCTCGGCGATCCGAAAATCGGCGTAGTAGGGCGGGTTGGCAAGCGCGAGATCGTAGGTGCCCGGCTCCGGCACGTTGCCCGCCGCCTCGAGGGCGACGGTGATGTTTTCCAGGCCGTTGAGCGCGGCGCCGCGGTGCGTGCACTGGACTGCCCGGGCGGCGCTGTCGAAGGCGTGGACATGCACCGCGGGATCGCGGGCGGCGATGCCGATGGCCACGCAGCCGGCGCCGCAGCCGATATCGACAACTCGCAGATCGGGGGCAACGTCGACGGCATTGAGCAGGTGCCGCGCGCCGGGATCGATCCGCCGGTGGGCAAAGACGCCGGGACGGCTCACCGCCTTGAGCAATCGGTCGCGGTCGCGAAAGACAAACTCGCAGGAGAAGTCGCGCAGCTTGGCGGGCGCACGGGTCTTTTGCACGATGTAGGCGACCGTTTCCGCCTTGGGATCGGCGGCCGGCCGCACGCGCACGGCCTCGCCCGTCTCGGCCAGCTGCTCGCGGAGCCACTTGTCGCGGGGATTGTCGATCGCCGTCACGAGGTGGCCGCCGCTGGCGAGATTGACGAGCGCCGCCTGCAGGATGTCGCGGGCGAGTTCCCCCTCGCCTTCCTTGGAGAGCGGCACGACGGCGAGGTCGTAGGGCCCCGGCGGCATGTCGGCCACGCACGCGGCAGTGAGACCGGGCGGCTGGGCGGCCCAGGCCGCGACGGCCAGATCGTGCCGGTAGAGATCGAGAAACCAGGCCGTCACCGTGGCGGCGGGCCGTTCGGTGGCCAGGGCGACCGCCGCCTGCCCGCGGCCGACGGTCGTGCAGAGCACGCGTTCACCGGGCAGCGTGCGGGCGATCTCGAGCGCATGCGCCTCGGCAGGCCGGGGCGGGAGCGGTTCGGAAGGGGCGGGCGGAATGTCGGTCAGCATGCTGCGGAGAATACCTGTCCGATCCGCCGCAGCGAATCCGACCGGGTTACTCGGGCCTACTGGGCCGTTCCGGACGATCGCCGTCGTCGGCGGGGTTGTCACGACCACCTGGGCCACCGGGGCCACCGGGGCCACCTCGGCCGGGGCCGCGGCCAGCACCGCCCCCAGGGCCATTCGGGCCGCGCTGACCTCGCTGGCCGCCCTGACCACCAACACCGCCGGGGCCCCCAGGGCCATTCGGGCCACCCTGGCCATTCGGGCCTCCCCGCATCCGCATCGCATGCAGTTCTTCGGCAAACTTGGTGAGTTCGCTGCGGTCGAGCTTGCCGTCGCCGTCCGCGTCGAACGTCATCGCATGCTCGATCATTCGCTCGGGCGACGGCGGCCCGCGCCGC
>JAPLNR010000011.1 GCA_026401035.1 Planctomycetia bacterium
GCGACCGGCGCCGTGGAGCGCAATCCCGACGGTGCCGGACTGATGCGGGTGCGGGTGAACAAGCGGGTGTTGTCGCTCGCCATCGAGGCCGCCGGCAAGCTCGTCGTCGCGGATGCGTAGCGGTCAGCACCGGCCCGGTCGTTCCCAGATGGCTGATTGGCCGAGGCATTCGTCGACCTCGATGCGGAGCGTGCCGAGGACCGGGCTGCCGGCCGTATCCATGGCGGCCAGCAGTTCGTGGCCGATCCACCGCGCGATCCACTCGGCCGTGGTGTTTTCGACAGGCAGCAGCACGCATTCGTCGGCCGGGAAGACCCAGCGCCGATCCTTGAACCGCACCGTCACCTCCGCCCGGCCGGGGGCGATCTCCGCGTGGCTGACGTCGAGGAGACGGTTTTTCGTCGGCAGCAGCATGTGATGGTCGAGCCGTGCCGTGATCGAAGAGAGCAGGTCGCGGAGCTTGATGAAGTCGACCACCATGCCATGGCGGTCGGGAGGGCCCTCCACGTCGGCACCCACCAGCCAGTTGTGGCCGTGGACGGCCTCGCAGATGTCGTCGGTGAGCGTGATGAAGTGGCCGGCACAGAAGACATGCACGGCCTTGCGGAGCCTGACCTGGAAGCGTTCGTTCATGAGTGGCCGCGGGTGATGGAGGAGTCGATCGTCGGGGCGTCGCCGAGCAGGCCGCAGAGGCGGCCGTCCAGCAACAGAATGTACAGTGCAGCGGCGATGAGGTCGGCGCTCGTGCCGGGATTCATGCGGCCTGACCGCAGGAAGTGATCGAGTTCGGCCGCCGCCGCCGGCCAGGCGTCCGGGCCGCAGGCCAGCACGCGGGCGGCACGGGCCGACACGTCGGCCGCGGCAGCGTCGCCGTGCTTGCGGGCGATCAGCGTGTCGGCCGCGCGGCCGAGCTGCGCGAGGTGGCTGCGGATGATCGCCGTGCCGAGTGCATGGCCGGCCTGCAGCTCGGCGACGATGTCGGTGACGGGGCCGGCGAAGAGCGGCTCGTAGCCCTGTGCCCAAAGCGCCGCGATCTGGTCGTGGACGGCGGCGGCCCGCATCGCATCCAAGAGGCTTTCGGGCGGGGCGCCCGCCACGTCCCACTCGGCGCGGTGGCCCATGCCGCCGGGGCGAGCGAGAGCGATTGCCTCGTAGACATCGCGGGCATCCGTCGGAGTGAGCGTGGCGAGGATGGTGGCGATTGCGTCGGCCACGAGCGGGTGCCGATCGGGCACCGCGGCGATCGGCGCGATCGCCAGCACGATGCCGAGATTCGCATTTGAGCGCGTGACCCCGCGTGAAGCGGTGACCGCGGCGCGGATCGTGCGGCCCAGCGGCTCCCGGGCCGCGGCCTGCAGGGCCGGCGCGATCGCCATGCCGGCGGCCACGAGTTCGGAATACGAGAGGTCGGCAAACTCGGCCGCGGGATGGACGTTGCCGACCTTCGCCGCCGTGGCCTCGAGCCGGCAGGCAAGCGCAGCGCACCAGCCGCGGTCTCGGCGGGGCTGCACCGGTCCGGCCGGATCATGCTCTGAAGCAGCGGGGGATGGTGAGGAGCGATCCACTGAAATGTGAGAAACTGGTTCGATTGGCGGTCGAGACTACGGGGCGGAGAGCTGCAGAGGTAGAATCCAGTTCGGGATTTCATAGGCTACCACGCTCACACCATCAGCCCCCACGACAGCATGGCGACCGACGCAGCAGCGACCGAGACGAAGTTTGGCCAGGAGTGTTTCCTGAACCGCGAGCTGAGCTGGCTCGAGTTCAACGTGCGGGTGCTGGAGGAGGCGGAAAATCCTGAGAATCCGCTGCTCGAGCGACTGAAGTTCCTGGCGATCTTCAGTTCGAACCTCGACGAATTCTTCATGGTGCGGGTGGCCGGTCTCCGCGAACAGGCCTTTGGCGAAAGCGCGCCGCAGGACTATTCCCCCGACGGCATGCGGCCGCTGGAACAGCTCGAGCGGATCGCCGCCCGCACGCAGGAACTCGTGGCGCGGCAGTATCGCTGCTTGAAGGAGAGCATCGGCCCAGCGCTCGAGGCCGAAGGCTTCGAATTGCTGCGTTACGAGGCGTTGCAGGGGCCGCAGCTGGAGCAGGTCGACCGCTTCTTTCGCGAGCGAGCCCTGCCGATCCTCACGCCGATGGCCGTCGATCCGGCCCACCCCTCGCCGCGGTACCACAACCGCGGGCTCTACCTGGGCGTGATGCTCGAGCACGCCGCCACCAATCAGGGCGAGGCCCTCGGGCCGAAGCGGCTCTTCGCGGTGGTCCAGGTGCCGCAGGTGCTGCCGCGGATTGTCAGCGTGACGCCCAGCGTGCCCGGTCGGACGACGTTCGTGCTGCTGGAGGACGTCGTGGCGGCCCGGCTGCCGGAGCTCTTTGGCGGCTTCAATGTGCAGTCGTGGACCGCCTTCCGCATCACCCGCGACTGCGACCTCGAATTGCTCGAGCAGGAGTCGGACGACATGCTCCGGCTCATCGAGGACCGCCTCAAGGCCCGGCAGCGGGGGCAGGCGGTGCGGATCGAGATCGCCTCCAAGGCCGACCAGTCGCTGGCGCAGCTGATCATAGACGAAGAGGCGCTCTACACCGATCCCCGGGGAGAGCGTTACAGCGAGGTCTATCGCATCGACGGCCCCCTCGACCTGACGGCCCTCTGGGAGCTTTACAAACTGCCCGGGAACGACAGGCTGCGCGACAAGCCCTTCACGCCCCGCATTCCCCGGGGGCTCGGCCGCCGCGGCGAGGACATTTTCAGCGCCATCGCCCAACAGGACATCCTGCTCCACCACCCCTACGACTCCTTCGATCCAGTGGTCGATTTCGTGGCCAGCGCGGCCAACGACCCCAAGGTGCTCGCGATCAAGCAGACGCTCTACCGCACCAGCGGCGACTCGCCGATCTCCCGGGCGCTGATCACCGCGGCCGAGGCCGGCAAGCACGTGACGGCGCTGGTGGAGCTGAAGGCCCGGTTCGACGAGGCCAACAATGTCAGCTGGGCACGGCAGCTGGAGCGGGCCGGCGTGCACGTGGTCTTCGGTTTCCTCGATCTGAAGACGCACTGCAAGCTGTCGCTCGTCGTCCGCCAGGAGGGGCAGGGCCTCCGCCGCTACGTGCACCTCGGCACCGGCAACTACAATCCGACGACGGCGCTCACCTACACTGATCTGGGGCTGTTCACGGCCGACGAGGCCATGGCCGAAGACGCCTCGGCGCTCTTCAACCTGCTGACGGGCTACTCGCAGGGCCACGACTGGCAGCGGCTCGTGGTCGCCCCCAACGACCTGCACCGCCGCACGCTCGAACTGATCCAGGAACAGGCACGCAGAGCCCAGGCCGGACAGCCCGCGCGGATCTTCGCGAAACTCAATTCGCTCGTCGATCACCGCGTGATCGAGGCGCTTTACGAGGCCAGCCAGGCCGGCGTGCCGATCGACATCATCGCGCGGGGCATCTGCTGCCTGAGGCCGGGCGTGCCGGGCCTCAGCGAGACGATTCGCGTGCGGAGCATCGTCGACCGCTTTCTCGAACATAGCCGGCTCTATGTGTTCGGAGCCGACGAGGAGGCGCAGGTCTTTCTCGCCAGTGCCGACTGGATGCCGCGGAACTTTTTTCGCCGCGTCGAGGTGATGTTTCCGATCCTGGCGCCGGACCTGCGGCAACGGATCCTCAAGGAGATCGTGCCGGTCTACCTGGCCGACAATACGCGGGCGCGGCAACTCGATCCGTCGGGCGTGTTCCACCTCCTTCATGCGCAGGAAGGGCAGCCGGCGGTGCGGTCCCAAATCGAGTTTCTCGAACGGCGCGTGTCCGCTGAAGCCAACACGCCTGTGTGACCCAGGCCCGGGGAGAGGCCAAGGCCGCGACAGGCTGAAGCCTTCCCAATCCTGTTCGGCACAAGGATTGCCGCGACTCGCCCAATCCAGCTTCGGGCCACCCACGCCCCGTCGCCGGACGTGCGCTACGCCCATCCTGGGCTTCGCTTACTCGATGCTGACTGCGCTCCGCCATCCTGGCTGCGCTTGTCAGCAACGCCGGCTCCCGTGGCATGGGTAGCCCTTCGCCTCCGTCTGGCTGGTGTCATCTCCTTCGGGAAGGCACGGGGTTGCCCGTGCCCCGGGAGCCGGGCTCGGCGGCCAGCGCAGCCAGGATGGCGAAGCGCAGCCGGCGTGCAGAGAGCGCAGGGCAGGATGCCCGTAGCGAACGTCCGGCGATGGGGCATGGGCTACCCCGTGCCGGTTGGGCGGGTTGACTCTTGGTGCCAAACGTCGGGCCCGCCTCAACGCAGTCGCCGTGCCGAACAGGATTGAGCCTGTCCTCCTTCACCAAGCCTGGCACAGGCCCGAAGGGCCGTGTAGGAACCAGCAACCGTGGGTTGCCAAGGAAAAATGAACACGACGGACATGTTTTCCGTGAAGCCCGCGGCTGACGCTATGCCTATACAAAATCTGCTCTAGAATCCCCTTTCGAACGGCCGCGCTGCCCCGTGGTCGCACCCAGTGGAATCCAGAGCCGAATTCATGGCGGAGGACTATTACCAGACGCTCGGCGTGCCCCGCACGGCGTCGGCTGAGGACATTCGCAAGGCCTACCGGGAGTTGGCCCGCAAGTATCACCCCGATCTCCATCCCGACGATGCGGCGGCCAAGGAGAAGTTCAAACAGGTGCAGACGGCATTCGACGTGCTGAACGACCAGAGCAAGCGGGAGATGTACGACCGCTACGGGAGTTCGTTCGAGGGTGTCGGCGCGGGTGGTCCCGGTGGCGGCCCAGGCGGTGGCCGTGGCCCGTTTCCCGGGGGCGGCTTTCCTGGGGGGGGCGAGATCGACCTCGAGAGTCTCTTCGGCGGTGCCGGCGGCGCCGGCTTCGGCGATCTCTTTGGTCGCGGCGGCGCGAAGCCCCGCGGCCGGCGACGTTCCGCCCAGACGCCGGGCGAGGATCTCACGGCGCGGATAGAGATCCCGTTCAAACTCGCGATCGACGGCGGCAAGACCGACGTGCGGATCGACCGCGACGGCAAGACGGAGACGATCAGTGTAACGATCCCGCAGGGGCTTCCTGACGGCGGCCGCATGCGGCTCCGCGGCCAGGGGCTGCCCGGCAGCGGCGGCGGCCCGGCGGGGGATCTGCTTCTGGAAGTGCGGGTGCAGCCACATCCGCTTTTTAGCCGCGTTGGCGACATGCTCGAGGTCACGCTGCCCATCAGCCTGTCGGAGGCGATTGCGGGGGCGAAGGTCGACGTGCCGACACCCTGGGGCACGATCGCGCTCAAGGTGCCGGCCAAGACATCCGGCGGCCGCAAACTGCGGGCCGCGGGGATGGGCGTGCGGCATGCCAACGGAGCCAAGGGCGACCTCATCGCCGAGGTGCAGATCGTGCTGCCGGACACGGCCGCCGACACCACGCTTGAAAAACTCCTCGAGGCCGCGAAGGCGTCCGAGGCCTCGGCTGGCCTGGGGCCGCGGGCCCAGTTGCGATGGTAATGGCTTCCAACGAGACATTTCCCCCGACCGCGCGGCTCCACACTCCTGCGGAGTTCTCCCGGGTGTTCGAGCAGCGGCGCAGCGCCTCGAGCCAGGGGCTCGTGCTCTATGCCTGCCCGAACGCCGGTGGCCCGCCGCGGCTGGGGATGTCGGTGTCGCGGCGCATCGGCGGCGCCGTCGTGCGCAACCGCTGGAAGCGGCGGCTGCGGGAGGCGTTTCGCAGGGTGCGAACGCAACTGCCGTCCGGCAACGACTACGTGGTCGTGGTGCGGGCATCGTCCGTGCCCGCGGGCGCGGCAGGGGCGCGGCAGGTGGAGGAGACGCTCGTCACGCTGGCGACGCGGGTCGTGGGGAGGCCGGGCTACCGGCGCTGACCATGAAGCGGGCCGTGCGCGCGATGCGAATCTGCGGGCAGGCCTGCGACCGGGCGGCGACCGCGTTGCTCGTGGGGCTCGTGGTCGTCTACAAGGCCACGCTCAGCCCGCTGCTCGGCAGGCACTGCCGGTTTCAGCCGACGTGCAGCAGCTACTTCCGGCAGGCCGTTGAAAAGCACGGTGCCCTCCGCGGCAGTCTCCGCGGCATCGCGAGAATCTGCCGCTGCCACCCGTGGCACCGCGGCGGCTACGATCCGCCCTGATCCTGTTGCAGCAGTGCGAGGACCGCGGCATTCGCCTCCGGAAAGTTCAGCTCGGCCAATTGCCCGATCGGAATCCAGGCGAAGGGGGGCGTGGGCCGCGTCGCAGGATCGATGGGCGTCGCCCAGTGGAAGATGATCAGCATCTGCGGACGTTGTCTCGTCAACGCGACGCCGAAAGACCGGTTTGCGATCCGCACGGCGATGCCCGTTTCCTCGAGGCACTCGCGGGCCGCAGCCTCCGCCACGGTCTCGCCGGCTTCGGTCTTGCCGCCCGGAAACTCATCGAGACCGGCCGCCTCGAGCGCATGGCAAGAACGTCTTCCGACGAGCACATGTCCCTCGTGCACCACCACGGCGACGGCGATCGTGATCACGGCCTCGGGCATCACTGCAACCGCCCGCTCGCCTACGCCGGCTTCTGCACGAGGTTCAGCAGCCTGCCGGGGGAGCCCATGATGTTGTAGCCGGCGTCGACGTGGAGGATTTCGCCGGTGATGCCGCCCGCGTCTTTCGACAAGAGGAAGGCACCGGTCTTGCCGACTTCCTCGTGCGTGATGTTGCGGCCCATGGGCGACATGTGCTGATAGAGGTCGAGCATGTCCTCGACGCCGGCACCCCGGCCGGCCAGCGTGCGGAGCGGGCCCGCGCTCACGGCGTTGACCCGCACGCCGGTCGTGCCGAGATCGTACGCCATGTACTTCACGCAGGCATCGAGCGTGGCCTTGCAGACACCCATGATGTTGTAGCCGGGGACGACCTTCTCACCGCCGAAGTAGGTGAGGGTGAGGATCGAGGCATCCTTGGCGAGGATTTTCCGGGCCAGACGGCCGACGGCGAGCAGGCTGTAGGCGCTTGTTTCCATCGCGATGCGGAAGCCCTCGCGGCTGCAGTTGGTGGTCTCGCCCTTCAAGTCCTCCAGCGGCGCGTAGGCGATGGAGTGGACGAGAAAGTCGATCGTGCCGAATTCCTGCTGGGCGCGGTCCATGACCGCGGCGATCTGGTCGTCACTGGAGACGTCCATCGGCACGAGGAACTTGGCATTGGGCTCGGAGTCGGTGAGCATGGAGACGCGGCGGCGATTTCGCTGCCGCTCGTCGTCGGCCCGGTCGGGGAGATGGGAGAAACCGATCTGGCCGCCTTCGGCGAGAATCTCCTTGGCGATGTACCAGGCGATCGAGTGATCGTTGGCGACGCCGAGCACAAGTCCCTTGAGTCCGTCGAACCTGCCCATCCAGAACCTCCGCTGTCTCGAAGAATGGAATGCCTTATTGCGAGTGGGGAATGTAGCCGCTCCCCGGAAAACCCTCAACGCGGACGCGTGCCGCCCGTCGCAGCCCTTGCCGACGGGGCTGATCACGGGTAAAAAGTTGGTTGTCCGCCTCGTTAGCTCAATTGGTCAGAGCATCTGACTCTTAATCAGAGGGTTCTTGGTTCGAGTCCAAGACGAGGCACTGCGGAAAACCCGAGCGAAACAGCAAAAAAGGCCCTAAAACGGGGCCTTTTTTCATGCGCTGAGCGATACCGGGAATATTGATGTTTCTCCGGCGTTTTCTCTGCCGATACACTGAGCGGGTATCCCAGAGGTATCCCAGAAGTATCCCGGCCCTTAGCCGCACGCGTGGCGATCGGCCTGCAGAACAGAGGAAAAGCAGATGTCTCCCAGGGTATCCCAGCCGGTATCCCGGCGATCTCCCGAGCCCGATTTAACCGATCCGGCGTGCCGGGCGTTCAAATTCACGCCCGCCCGAGTGGATGCCGCCTGCCGGCAAACGGTAGATGGCGACGTTGCGGTCGATGGAGATGGGCGGGTGCAGTGGCGCGATTCTGAAACGCCCGGCCTTTTCTTGCGGGCATCCCGCAGCGGATCGGCCGCCTACGTACTGCTCTACAAAAAGGATGGCCGGCTGATCCGCAAAGTGATCGGCCCCGTCGCCGAAGTTGATCTCGCCGAGGCCCGTGAGGCCGTGGGGCGGCTGCGGTATGACCGTACGCTCGCGGCCCAGGTTGCTCCCCGCGAGCGGTCGCCCAGCCGCGGCGGCGGCCCGACTATCGGCGAAGTGTTCACGGCCTATATCGAAGCGGCCGAGGCTGGCCGGTTTAAGCTCGGGCGGCGCTCTGCCGTCATCACTGACCGCACGGCACAGAATTACCGCACGACCTACAACGCGACGCTAAAGGCCCACGATGGCAAGTCGCTCGCATGGCTCGCCGAGAACGTACTTCGGCTCCATCGGGAAATAGGTGCCCCATCCGGTAGCGGCGATAACCGCAAGCTGGGGCGGCCGTACCAAGCCAATCGGATGATGCAGACCGCCCGCAATATCTTCACCTTCGCCGCATCGACGGGTGCCTGGGCGAAACCGAATCCCTGCGTCGATCCCGCGACCGGCAGCTCGATCGCCAAGTTCGCCGAACACGCCCGCGATCGCATTCTTTCCGACGCAGAGGAAGCCAAGCTCGCCGCGACGCTGCGGGGTGAGAGTGACTTGTGGCGCGACCTGTTCGCGGTCGCTCTGCTCACCGGCCGCCGCATGGGGGCGGTGTGCGGCATGCGGTGGGCCGACGTTGATCTAGAACGCGGGGTGTGGACTGTGCCCAGGCCGATGATGAAGGGCCGCAAGGCGGCCCACGGCCTCACGCTCGATCCCGATGCCGTCGCGATCCTGCGCCGCCGGCAGCGGCAGGCCGAGAAGGGTTGCGAATGGGTGTTTTCGGCGATGCTCGCCGGCGGGCCGGTGACGTCGTGGAAAACGGCCTGGGGCCGTATCCGCAAGGCCGCGGGGCTCGATAGCAAGGATCGCTCGCGGCGCGTCGTGCCGCACGATCTGCGCCGTTCATGGGGCTCGCGTCTGATCGAGGCCGGCGTTCCGACGGTGACGGTGAACGCGGCCCTCGGCAACTCGCCGAATAGCGTGAGCATGACCGCGAAAACGTATATGCACGTACCCGACAACGTGCAGGCCGAGGCCGTCCAGGCGGCCTACAAGCGGCGGCAGGCCCGTAAGGCGAAGGCCAAGCGCTCGAGGGCGAAAGCCAAGCGGTGAGGGGCTAGCCTACGGCCCCGATTTCACGCGGCGACACCATTGGCACGGCCGCCGCGATGATCGCGGGATCTATGTA
>JAPLNR010000058.1 GCA_026401035.1 Planctomycetia bacterium
ACCCCCGACTCCCGATGCTGAGGAGACGGTCGGGGGCACGCGCAGGAGACGCAGACAATTGCGCCTCACGGACGATTCGCAATCGCCCACGAGCCTCCTGTAGCAATTTCCGCGGCTCCGAGCATGTCACCGCCGGCGAACTATACGGCCAGCCGGCTCATGACAGACCATGACAGGCTAAAGCCCGTCCTACTTTCCGGACAGCAAGCGCCGTGCCGAACAGGATTGAGCCTGTCTTGCTCTTTTTGACAGGCTCAAGCCTGTCCTACTCGTCCGTGACGCAGCCGCGGGAGGCAGGGGCCACGAAGCGGATGTACTTGGCGAGAATGCCCCGCGTGGCCTTCAGCGGCGGTGCCTGCCACTCGGCGCGGCGGCGGCTGAATTCCTCGTCCGGCACTTCGGCGTCGATCGAGGCCGTGTCGGCGTCGATCACCACCACGTCGCCATTCCGCACCAGCGCGATCGGGCCGCCTTCCTGGGCCTCGGGCACCACGTGACCCACGATGAAGCCGTGCGACCCGCCCGAGAAGCGGCCGTCGGTGATCAGGGCCACGTCGTTGCCGAGACCGGCGCCCACGAGCGCGGAGGTGGGCGTCAGCATCTCGGGCATTCCGGGGCCACCCTTCGGCCCCTCGTAGCGGATGATGACGACATCGCCACGCTTGATCGCGCCCTGCTCGAGGGCGGAGAGCATCGCCTCTTCACTGTCGAAGACGCAGGCCGGGCCGCGGAACCGCGAGCCTTCCTTGCCGGTGATCTTCGCCACGGCCGAGTCGGGGGCGAGGTTGCCATGGAGGATCGTGATGTGGCCGGTCGGCTTGAGCGGGCTTTCCACGGGCTGGATGATCTTCTGCCCCGCGGCGAGACCCTTGCTCGTGGCGAGATTCTCGGCGAGCGTCTTGCCGGTGACGGTCATGCAGTCGCCGTCCATCAGCCCCTTGTCGAGCAGATACTTCATCAGCCCGCTGGTGCCGCCGATGGTATGCAGGTCTTCCTGCACGAATTTGCCGCTGGGCTTCAGGTCGGCGAGGTAGGGAATCCGCCGCGAGACCTTCTGGAAATCGGACGGGGCGAGGTCGACCTCCACGCTCCGGGCCATGGCGATCAGATGGAGCACGGCGTTGGTCGAGCCGCCGAGCGCCATGATCGTGACCATCGCATTCTCGAAAGCCCGGCGGGTCATGATGTCACGCGGCTTGAGGTCGAGTTCGAGCAGGTGGCGGATGGCCGCCCCGGCCCGCAGGCACTCCTCCATCTTGGCGGGATGCTCGGCCGGGATCGAGGCGCTGTCGGGCAGCGCCATGCCCATGGCCTCGATCGCGGTCGCCATCGTGTTGGCCGTGTACATGCCGCCGCAGGCGCCGGCGCCCGGGCAGGAGTGGCGGACGATGTCGGCCCGGCGGCCGTCGTCGATGCGACCGGCGACGTATTCGCCGTAGCACTGGAAGGCGGAAACGATGTCGAGCGTCGTGCCATCGGCGAGATGGCCGGGCTTGATCGTACCGCCATAGACCATCAGGGCAGGGCGGTTGAGCCGGCCCATCGCGATCAGACAGCCCGGCATGTTCTTGTCGCAGCCGGGGATCGCCACCAGGGCGTCGTACCACTGCGCCTGCATGACGGTTTCGACCGAGTCGGCGATGATGTCTCGCGACGGCAATGAAAAACTCATGCCGTCGGTGCCCATCGAGATGCCGTCGCTCACTCCGATCGTATTGAACCGCATCCCCACCATGCCGGCCGCCAGCACGCCCTCACGAACCTTGGCGGCCAGCTTGTCGAGGTGCATGTTGCAGGTGTTGCCCTCGTACCACATGCTCGCAATGCCGACCTGCGGCTTGTCGAGATCGGCCGGCTGGAGACCGGTGCCGAGAAGCATCGCCTGCGAGGCGCCCTGCGAGCGGGGCTGCGTGATGCGGGAACTGTAGCGGTTCAGAATGGCCATGCTTCAAATCCTCGGGGTGTTTCGAGCAGAATAGTGGCAACGACCAGGGTTTGAAAGGTGCCGAAAAAACATGCGTCCCGAATTCGTGTTCCTCGATCTGGGCAATGTGATCGTATCGTTCGATCGGGAGCGTTCCTTCCGCCAGATGGCCACCGTGGCCGGCATCGACGCGGCAGCCGTGCAGCAGACCCTCGCAACACACCGCCTGTCCGAGGCGCTCGAACGGGGCGCGGTCGATTGGCCTCAATTTCACGCGGAGTTCTGCCGCCTCACCGGCACGGCCCCCGCGTCGGAGGCGCTGGCCCATGCGGCCAGCGACATGTTCTCACTCAACATCGCCATGCTGCCGGTGATCGCGGGACTGGAGCGGGCCGGCGTTCCCCTGGGCATCCTGTCGAACACGTGCGGCATCCACTGGAACCATCTGCGTGCCAGTCGCTATGCCGTCGTGCCGGGCAACTGCGTGGCCACCGTGCTCAGCCACGAGGTGGCGGCCCTCAAGCCGGAGCCGGCCATCTATGCCCGCGCGGCGGAGCAGGTCGGCGTGCGGCCGGACCGGATTTTTTTCTGCGACGATATTCCCGCCCACGTGGAGGCCGCCCGCGCGGCCGGCTGGGATGCCGAGGTCTTCACGTCGGCGTCCGCCCTGATCGACGCCCTCGACCGCCGCGGTCTCAATCTCGGCCTCTGACTTTCCGCGGGAAAATCCATCCTTGGCCTCTTTCCTTCAGGTCCGCGCGAGCCGCGCGAATAGTTCCCGTTCGTCGAACCGGCCCTCGATAAGGATGCGGCCGTCGACCTCCACGACCGGCACCCGCGTGTCGAAAGCAGCCACGAGCTCGACGTCCGTGTCGATGTCGACAATGGTCAATTCGGCCGCAAGGCAGGCCAGCATGTCCTCCGCCTGCTCGCAGAGGTGACAACCGCGGCGGGAATAAAGCAGGATTTTCATGCCCGATGTACCATTGGGGAAAACGATCTTACCGTGCCGCACCATGAGCGAAGCCCCCGAAAAACCGCCGACAGAAAAGGTGCAGACGCTCGCCGAATTTCTGCGGGTGGTCCGCGCCTGCGGGCTCGTCGAGCCGGAGCGGCTGGAACCCGTGATCGAGCCGTGGAAGGATGCCACCGGCCCGCTGCCGGAGGAGCTTCCCGCCGCCCTGATCGATGCGGAACTGCTCACGCAGTGGCAGCTCGACCAGCTCCGCAAGGGCAAGCACAAGGGCTTCATGCTCGGCAAGTACAAGCTGCTGCGGCTCCTCGGAGCCGGGGGCATGAGCAGCGTCTATCTCGGTGAAAACACCACGCTGCGCCAGCAGGTGGCCATCAAGGTGCTGCCGGTGAAACGGGTCGAACAAAGCTCCTACCTCGCCCGGTTCGAGCGCGAGGCGCAGGCCGCTTTTCGGCTGAGCCATCAGAACATCGCCCGTGCGTTCGACCTCGATAACGCCGGCACGATCCACTTCATCGTGATGGAATATGTCGACGGCATCGACCTGCATGCGAAGGTGAAGCAGGAGGGGCGGCTCGACGTGCGGGATGCCGCCGACTTTATCCGCCAGGCGGCGCAGGGCCTCCATCATGCCCACGAGGAAGGAGTCGTGCACCGGGATGTCAAGCCGGCAAACCTGATCCTCGACAGGCGCGGCACGGTGAAGATTCTCGACCTCGGGCTGGCGCTCGGCGACGATGATCAGGCGGCCTCGCTCACCCGCGAACACGACGAGAAGGTCCTCGGGACGGCCGACTATCTCGCGCCGGAACAGGCCCGCGACAGCCACAAGGCCGACCGCCGTTCCGACATCTACTCGCTCGGCTGCACGCTCTATTACCTGCTCGTGGGCCGAGCGCCGTTTGCCAAAGGCGCGCTCGGCGAACGGATCCGGGCCCACATGCACGAGCCGCCGCCAAACCTGCTCGAAGAGCGGTCCGATGTGCCGCTGGCCATCGCAGAACTTTACTTCCGGATGATGGAGAAGGATCCGGCAGCCCGGCAGCAAACAGCACAGGAGGTGGCCGACGCCCTCGATACCTGGCTGAAATCGACCGCCGGCACGAAGCCGCGGGAATTGAGCGATCCGCCGCGGCGTTCGCTTCGCCGGACGCCGGGCCCCGACTCCGGCGCGGCCCCCCGGCGGCTTGCGCCCCCCGGGCCGATCGTGCGCAGCGGCCCGGGCAGCGGGTCGGGCAGCCTTGGATCAGGAAACCTCGGAGCGAGCGGCATCGTGCGGCCCGGGGGCAGCAGCGTGGCGCGTGGTCCGGCCAAAACTGCTCCACCAACGGTAACGCGCGGCACCCCGGGAAGTACCGGAACCAGCAGTACGGGCATGGGCTCCGGTACGGGTATCGACCTCTCCTCGCTGTCGTTCGAGCCGGCTTCGAGCGGCAGCGGTTCGACCCGGTCTCTGCCGTCGATCACCCTGACAGACGGCGGCAAGAAAGCCCAGCCGAAATCCACAAGCAAGCCGCCTACGACCAAACACAAGCCGCCCGCCGGCAGATCGCCGTCGGCAGGCGGTGCCTGGACCGGCGGGCTTCGCGAACAGTGGCAAAAAATCAGCTCGCGGCAGGTCGCGGGCCTCCCGCTCGTGTTCTGGATCGTGGCAGGCGTGGCCCTGCTTGCGGCGATCGGGCTCGGGGTGTACTTGGTTTTTAAGTAGGACAGGCTTTAGCCTGTCTGGCCACTGGCCGGATGGATTCGACAGGCTGAAGCCTGTCCTACGTGCGTGGCATGATCTTCCATTCGCCGTCTGCCAGCGCATCGAGCGTGCCGCGGTGCGTGAGGTCGTAGTCAAGGGGCGTGAGCGTCACGTCGCCGGCGGCGAGGGCCGTCACATCCGAGTCATGCGGCGACGGCGGTGGCGGCGGATCGTTCGTGGCCCAGTAGTAGGCCCGACCGCGTGGATCGACGCGGCGTTCGAAGGCCTCTCCGTACCGCGCGGTGCTCATCGGCACGACCCGCAGCCGGGGGCTGCCCGCAAGGGCACGCGTCGGGATATTGATGTTGTAGAGACTGCCCGCCGGCGGCCGGCGGGCCAGGAGTTCGCCGATCACGTCGATGGCGATCTCGGCGGCCCGGTCGAAATCGGCGTGCTCGTCATATTCGAGCGATACGGCGATGCTCGTGATCCCGAAAAACGCCCCCTCGACGGCGGCCGCCACGGTGCCGGAGTAGAGCACGTTGATGCCGGCATTCAGTCCGCCATTGATGCCGCTGACGACGATGTCGGGCCGCCGCGGGCAGAACTCCGAGATCCCGAGTTTCACGGCATCGGCGGGGCTGCCGTCGACGGCCCAGCCACGGCTGCGGCTTCCTTCGAAGATCTCCTTGGCCGTCAGCGGCGTGAGGAACGTGATGGCGTGGCCGACCCCGCTCTGTTCGGTCGATGGCGCCACGACGCTCACTTCGCTGATCCGGCGGAGCGCGCGCTCCAGTGCCGCCAGCCCCGGGGCAAAGATTCCATCGTCGTTGGTGAGCAGCGTGAGCATGGCGAAAACCTCACACTATAGAACCTCCACCCCAAGAGTTTCTATACTCTCGGGCTTTTCCGCCCCCGTACCGCCGGTCTCCCACCATGAAGCCCACGCCCGCCGATAAAACCCCCCAGCAGGCCGAGTGCGTGATCGTGCTCGACTTCGGTTCGCAATATGCCCAGCTCATCGCCCGCCGGGTCCGCGAGCAGCACGTCTACTGCGAGATCGTGCGGCATGACGTCACCGCCGCCCGGATTCGCGAACTCGCGCCGCGGGGCATCATCCTGTCGGGGGGCCCGTCGAGCGTCTACGAGCCCAGCGCGCCGCGCTGTGATCCAGCCCTCTTTCAGCTCGGGATTCCCGTACTCGGCATCTGCTACGGCATGCAGCTCGCCTGCGATGCTCTGGGAGGCCGCGTCGGCCAGGCGCACGCGCGGGAATACGGCCGCGCCCTCTGCGAGGTGCTGTCCGCCGACACGCTCTTCGCGGGGGTCCCGCAGCATTCGGAAGTCTGGATGAGCCACGGCGATCAGGTCGATGCGGTCTCTGCCGACTTCGTCCCGCTCGCCAAGACGCCCACCTGCCCGCTGGCCGCCGTCCGTCATACCACGCTGCCGGTCTTCGGCCTGCAGTTTCATCCGGAAGTCACGCACACGGCCGCCGGGGGCGCAATTCTCGCCAATTTCCTGAAGATTGTCTGCGGCTGCTCCGGCGCCTGGCGGCTCGAGGACTTCGCCGAGGGCGTGATCACGGAGCTCCGTCGGCGGGTCGGCAACGACCGCGTGATCTGTGGTCTCTCCGGCGGCGTTGACTCGGCGGTCGTAGCCGCGCTCCTGTCGCGGGCGATCGGCGGCCAGCTCTCCTGCATTCTGGTCGACAACGGCCTCCTGCGAAAAAACGAGGCGGTGGCCGTGATCGACGAGTTCACGACCCACTTCAAATCCGACCTCCACGTCGTGCCCGCCGAGAAGATGTTTCTCGACGTGCTTGCCGGCGTCACGGAGCCCCAGGAAAAGCGGCGCCGAATCGGCAAGGCCTTCGTCGACTGTTTTGCGGACGAGGCGGCGAAGATCAAAGGGGCCAAGTTTCTCGCGCAGGGCACCCTCTACCCCGACGTCATCGAAAGCGGCGCTTCTCCCGACGGCCCGGCGGCGACGATCAAGTTGCACCACAACGTGGGCGGCCTGCCGGAAGACCTGCAGTTTGAGCTGATCGAGCCGCTCCGCGATCTCTTCAAGGACGAGGTCCGTCGCCTCGGCCTGCAGCTCGGCCTGCCCGAACGAATCGTCTGGCGGCACCCGTTCCCCGGCCCCGGGCTGGCCGTCCGCTGTCTCGGCGAGGTGACGAAGCCCCGGCTCGACAAGCTCCGCGAGGCCGACGCGATCGTGCTCGAGGAGATCGAACGCGGCGGCCTGATGCGGAAGGTGTCGCAGGCCTTCGCCGTGCTGCTGCCCGTGCAGAGCGTGGGCGTGATGGGCGATGCCCGCACCTACGACGACGTGCTCGCCGTGCGGGCCGTCGAGACGGAAGACTTCATGACGGCCGACTGGAGCCATCTTCCCTACGAGATGCTCGCGAAAATCTCGAGCCGCGTGATCAACGAGGTCCGCGGCATCAACCGCGTGGTCTACGACATCTCGTCGAAACCGCCCGCCACGATCGAGTGGGAATAGCTGCGGTGGGCGGGCCTCAGATGGGCTGCCTGCGCCTGCGGGTCGCCAACGGATGCCCTGAGAGCGGACGGTGCTCGTCCAGCCCGACGACATCCAGCGTCAGGCCGGCCCGCTCGAACTCCTCCTGCAGTTGCTGCAGCCCTTCCATCGCGCTGTGATCGACAAGACGCGTGCCCTCGAGATTAACGATCAGGTTATTGCCCTGCTCCAGCCCGAGTTGGACGATCTGCCGTCGGAAGGGAATCCAGTTCGTAAACACGGCGGAGCCCCGGGCGACGATCTGCACGGTGCTTTCATCGAGCGTGGTCACCTCCAGAAATGGCTTGAACATCGACACGACCGGCAGCCCGTTCGCGAGATGGATAAAGAACTTTACTGCCACGCCGATCAGCACGCCCACCAGCAGATCCGTCAACAGCACGCCCACGAGGGTCGCGGCGAAGATCACGAGCTGCTCCCGACCAATCTTGTAGACGTTGATGAATTCCCGCGGCGAGGCGAGCCGGCAGCCGGTGTAGACGAGCATGGCGGCCAGCGCCGCCAGCGGAATCATGCAGACAAGCCCCGGCACAAGCGCCACCGCCAACAGCAGGAAGACCCCGTGCCAGAAGTTTGCGAACCGGGTGTGGCCGCCATTGTCGATATTCGCCTTGCTGCGGACGATCTCGGAGATCATCGGCAGCCCGCCAATCGACGCCGCCACGATGTTTGCGATACCCACGGCGACGAGATCGCGGTCGAGGGAGGTCTTCCGCTTCCAAGGATCGACCATGTCGATCGCCTTCGCGCTCAGGAGCGACTCGAGATTCCCCACCAGCGCGAACATCAACACCCACAGGCTTGCCTTGCCCACAGTTGCGGACGACGAAAACACGGAAAAGTCGGGAAGCACGACCGCGGCGGCAAGATTCCGGGGCACGTTGACGAGGAACGATGGGCCGATCGCATGCTCCCGCCCCGCGAAAGCGTAGGTGTGATCGTGACCAAGACCGAAGCAGAGCCCCAGCGGAATCGCCACGACAAGCACGACCAACTGGGCTGGCACGGCCCGCAGCCACGGCTGCCCCAGCCGACTCTTTAGCCACGGCAGGCCGAAGAGGATCGCCAGGCTCACGCCGCCGATGACGGCGATGGCAGGATTGAGGCCGGCCAGCGTCTCCGGTAACTGCCGGATGATCTCGAGCGGCTCGGCGGCCGCCTTCCGTCCGAGCGTCACCGGCAGTTGCTTGAGCACGATGATGCAGCCAATGGCGGCCAGCATGCCGTGCACGACCGCTGTCGGAAAAAAATCTCCGAGAACTCCCGCCCGCAGCAGCCCAAACAAGACCTGTACCACGCCCGCCACGCAGCCCACCGCGAGCGCCCAGCGGTAGGCCTGCATATCGGCCGCAGGGTCGGCACCGCCCGTGTAGCCGAAGGCGGTCATCGCCCCCAGCACGATCACGATCAGGCCCGCCGCGGGCCCCTTGATCGTCAGTTCGGAGTTGCTGATGAACGGCGTGAGGCAGGCGCCGACGACGGCAGTGAACACCCCCGCGATGGGCGGAAAACCCGAGGCCACGGCGATGCCGAGACACAGGGGCAGGGCGATGAGAAAGACCAGAAAGCCGGACGTCATGTCCTGCCTGAGGAATTTCCGGAATCCGCGGGCGTCACCGACCGGAATGTCGGCGGCTGCGGGGCGCGTGTCTGCCGTCATGCCACATCCTCTCCTTTCCACAACCAACACCCTGAAGGGTAACATGAGGATGAAATTCTTTGACAGGCTTTCGAAAATGGAAGCGGGGCCGAGTCCGAGCCTTTGCAGCGAGTTCAAACCATGCACGTGTCGATCATCGAAGACGATCCTGTTATTGCCCGGGCGGTACGGACCGCCGTGAAGGAGGCCGGGCATGAATGCACGTGGGTGGGCGATGGCGAAGCGGCCGTTCGTGACAACACGCTTCTCTCGAGCGACCTCGTCGTCCTCGACCTGATGCTTCCCAAGGTGAGCGGCATCGACGTGCTCAAGGCCGCCCGCTCGGCAGGCGTGCGGACGCCGGTGATCGTGCTGACGGCGCTCGGCACGGTCCCCGACAAACTCGAAGGCTTCGAGGCGGGGGCCGACGACTACCTGGTGAAGCCTTTTGCCATCGATGAACTCCTGGCCCGGATCGAGGCGATCCAGCGACGCACTGCGCACAAACCGGCGATGGAACTCGAGGCCGGCGAACTGCACCTGAGCCTCGCCACCAAGCGGCTCACGCTCGCCGGCCGCGTGATCGAACTGACCCCTACTGAATTCAGCATCCTCGAACTGCTGATCCGCTTCAAAGGGCAGGTGGTCACCCGCAAGATGCTCTGCGAGCACGTCTGGGGCTTCGACTGGGACGGGCCAACGAACGTCATCGAAGTCCACATCAACAGGCTGCGAGGCAAGATCGACAAGGGCCGCGACGGTTCGTTCATCAGCACCATTCGGGGCCGCGGCTATGCCCTCGCGACTACTTGACCGGATTCCCTGGGCCACCCTGCGGGTGCGACTCACGCTGCTCAACACGGCTGTCGTGCTCGTGGCGGCGGCCACGGCGCTCATCGCCGTCCGGGTGGCAGGCCGGGCCGTTCTCTACCGCGAGGCCGACGCCGTGCTTCGGGGCGAGCTTCAGGAAATCACCATGGCCCTCAGGGAGCTTCATCCGGACAGGCAGGCGGTGGTCGAGGAACTCCGCCGCAAGGCGGTCGGGCAAAAGGAACGCGGCTGGTTCGCGCAATTGCTCGACGGCAACGGCGCAACGGTCTGGATGAGTGACAATTGCCCGAAGGTAGTCGCCACCTGGCCGATCGACTTCGATAAATCGGAGAACCTCGTGCAGGCGGGTCCGTATCGGTTCGTGCGTCGCAGGGTCATCAATCCGTTGGACGAGCCGTTCTACATTCGCATCGGCATGCCGACCGCCTTTCTCGATCAGGACGTCAATTCACTGACCCGGCTGCTCATCCCCCTGGGGCTTACCTTGTCGCTGCTGACACCGCTGGCCGGCTACTGGCTGGCGCTACGGGCAACCGGTCCGATCGCCGATATCCTGCGGACTGCTGAGCACCTCAAGCCCACCCGGCTCGGAGACCGCCTGGAGGTGCGCGGCCGACGGGATGAACTCGATCAATTGTCGCTCACGATCAATCGCCTGCTCGACCAGGTGGCCACACACGTCGAGCGGCAGCAGCAGTTTGTTGCCGATGCCGCGCACGAACTGCGGGGTCCACTGGCTGCGATTCAAACCGCCCTGGAGGTAGCCTCTTCCAAGGATCGCAGCGTCACGGAGTACCGGGCCACTCTCGACGACCTGCTGGATGAGACTCGGCACCTCTCGAAGCTGACCAACGACCTCCTGCTCCTGGCGGAAGGGGAATTGGGAACGCCGACGAAGTCCCAGACTCATATAGATCTCGATTCCATCGTGCGCCAGACGGCAGGAATGTTTTCCGGCGCGGCCGAAGATCGTTCGATCCGTCTGCTCGTCAACTCGGCCGATGGAATCCACGCCACCGGCGAAGGCCGCCAACTCCGGCAGGTCGTGAGCAATCTGCTCGACAACGCGATTCGCTTTACTCCGTCGGGCGGCGGCGTGACTCTAGCCCTGATCTTCGACCCCGCAGCGCATCAGGCCGTCCTCACGGTCGCAGACACCGGCTGCGGCATCGAGTCGCGTCATCTGGACAAGGTCTTCGACCGTTTTTTTCAGGCCGACTCCGCCCGCGATCGCGGTGACGTCAGCCGCGGCGGTGGGCTCGGCCTGGCGATCTGCCGGGCCATCATCGAGCAGCACGGGGGTACGATCGCGGTCACAAGCCAGGCGGAAGCCGGCACGACGTTTTCGGTGCGACTGCCTGCCGTGCGGTCTGGTGCAACCAGCCTGGAGTCCGTGGCATGAAAACACACTCGCTCCCGCCGGCCGCCCAAACCTGCGTTGCGGGCATCGTGTTTGCGATCGGAACGGAGGCGGACGCGTTTGAAGGCCGGGCACGGGACACGACCGCGACGATCGCCGGCGGGCTCACCTTTCAAGAGGGTACCGTCGCCGGCCGTCGCGTGGCCTGGGTCGTGTCGGGGGCAGGCACCGCCCGGGCGTCGACTGCCTGCCAACTGCTGATTGACGGCCATCGACCGGGGCTGGTCATATCGGCAGGCTTCGCGGGAGCGCTCGATGAACATCTCACCCGCGGCCGGGTGGTGAGTCCGATGCGGGCCAGTCGCATCGATCACGAGCCGATCGACCTGACACCCGCCACCGCGCTCGCATTGCCGCAAGAGCTCACGATCCTCACCGTCGATCGGGTCGTCTGCACCGCGGCCGACAAGCAGGCGCTCGCGGCTGCCACCGCCGCCGACCTCGTCGACATGGAAACCTGGGGCGTGGCCACCGTGGCCCGCGCTGCCGGACTGGCCTGCGTGTCGGTTCGGGTCGTCTCCGACGGCGCCGGGGAGGATCTGCCTCGCGAAATGACCGACCTCGTCCAGCCGCAGTCAACCATGCGACGGTTTGGCGCGGCGTTGCGGGCGGTAAGCCGTCGCCCGCAGGCGGCCGTCGACATGTGGCGGCTCTGGGAACAAGCCGTCGTGGATGCCCGCACGCTCGCCGACGCTCTGGAACGGTTCGTCGGCCAACTACCCGCAGGGGATCCCGTCAGCCCCCCGTGAGCAGCCTCACGAGTGGCCCCTTGGGCAGATCGGCAGTGAGCGATTGCCGCGAACGGCCGGCCTGCGCGAGCACGGCCGCGGCGGCGATCCGGCCGCTACGGACGGCGCCCTCCATCGTCGAGGGCCAGCCGGTGGCAGTCCAGTCGCCGGCGAGGAAGAGATTGTCGACGGCGCTGATGGCCGGCGGACGAGCAGCGTCGACACCGGGGCGGACCGAAAGCACGGCCGTCGGATCGGTCACGATCCGAGAATCGACGAGCCGCGCCGTGCGGGCTGCCGGAAAAATCTCCCGCAACTCGGCGACCACCGTCTCGAGCAGACGATCGCGATCGCCATCGAGGAGGCCGCGCGACGCGCTGATCACCACCTGGCAGTAGCCTGCGGAGCCGCCCGCGGCCACATCCGCGCGAAACACCCACTGCGACACGCGGCCCACGAGCACGGCATGGGGCAGATCGATCACGTCACGATCAAACCAGAGGTGCACGGCGGTGATCGGGGATCCGGCCAGTCGATCGTCGGCCACGGGCACCAGATCTGGCAGGAGCCGGGCCGCCTGCTTCCAGGGCAGGGCGACGACGACCGCATCACAGGCGAGCGACTCATCGCCACATGCCACCGCACATGCCAGGCCGGCGGCATCCCGCTCGATGCCGGTGACGATGCGGCCGGTCTGGACGGCCACGCCCTGCGACTCGAGCCAGACCACGAACCGGTCGCCGAAGAGCGACCCCAGCGGCATCGTTGGCACGTGGAGATCCGCCGCCTCGCGATGTGCGAGAAACCCGTCGACGGCCACCTTCCGCGCCGCGGACACGCTCACCAGGTCGATCGATTCACCGAGCGCGCTTTCGAGCACCGGCTGCCAGAAGAGCCGGATCACCCGCTCCGGCTGGCCGATCGCCGCGAGCCAGGCCTGCGCCGTCTGCGTGTCGGTGGCATCAGCGCCGCGAAACCGGGCCAGCCGCAGCATGCCCAGCCCGAGGGAAATTTTCTCGCCGAGCGAGAAGTGCCGCATGCCGAAGAGCAGGGGGGCCAGATGGAGCGGCGCCGGCAGCAAGCGCGACGGCGTGCAGGCGGCCCGTTCGCCGTCGGGACCGATAAACCAGAGCGTGCGGTCGTGCCGCAGGGCGTCGGTCAGCCCCGCCTGCCGGCAGAGATCGAGAAAGTTCGTACAACAGCCCATGGCCACGTGCTGGCAGGCATCGACGAGTCCGCCGGCAACCGGATCCTCGAACGACGCGGCCCGCCCGCCGGCCCGCCGCCGCGCCTCGAGCACGGTCACCCGCAGGCCTGAATCGACGAGTGCCGCGGCCGCCGCCAGCCCGGCCAGCCCGCCCCCCACGATCACGACGTGCCGCTGCCGCAGTTGGGTATTCATGGCCTCGGCCCCAGGAGAAGAGTGCTCGCTGCCGCCGCGAAGAGCGCCGGCCGGCCGGAACGGATGCGGCTGGTAAAGATGTCGGTGCCTCCCCGTCGGACCGCGCCGAGCAGCGAACGGTACACACCATACATCGCGCGAAACACGACCCGACCGTCGGTCGAAAGCATCCGATCGAGCTGGGCAGCCTCTTTGAAATAACGCTCGGCACGCGTGATCTCAAACGTGGCCAGCTCCGCGAAGCCCTTGCCAATGCGGCCGGTGGTGAGGTCGGCGGCGGAGCAGCCATGCGCCGTGAGATCCTCGCTTGGCAGGTAGATTCGGCCCCGACCGAGATCCTCCGGGATATCGCGGAGGATGTTCGTCAGCTGGAATGCCAAGCCGCAGGCATGGGCGGCGGGCAGCGCATCGCGGGTGCGAAACCCCCAGACATGAATCGCCGCCAATCCGACTGCGCTGGCCACGCGGCGGCAATACTCCTCCAATTCGTTGAACGTGCCGTAGGACTGCTGCACGAGATCCATCCGCACGCCGTCCAGGATGTCACGGAGGTACTGCTCGGGAACACCAAACCGCCGCACGGTGTCGGCGACCGCGCGGATCACGGGATCTGCCACACTTCCACCGGCCAGCTTGACCTCGAGTGCGGCGGCAAATGCGTCGAGCGCCGCCGTGGCGGCGCCCGTATCGACAGCATCGTCGACGATATCGTCGGCCCGGCGGCAAAACGCATAGAGCGCGGTCGTGCCGCGCCGCTTGTCGGCAGGCAACAGCCGGATCGGCAGGGCAAAGCTCGAGTGCGACCGGCGGAGCACCTCGGCACAGGCAGCGTGATCGGCGGCGAGCGTCTTCATGGCTGGCCTGCGAATGGCCCGGTCGAGCCTGCGGAGGAGGTGGTCTGCAGCGCCCACCAGGCGCGGGCCGCCAGGCGGAGTTTCTTCCACTTGCCGACGATGGGGCGAGCCACGAGCGTGTCGTATCCGCGCCGTTCGATCGCGTCGGCCACCGCCCGGCCCCCGGCGAGAAACATGCCGATCGCCGGCCGCAGCACAGGCGGGGCCAGGCCCGCCAGCGGCGCGCCGGCAGCGAAGCAGTCGCGGGCCCATGCCACTTCGTCACGCAGAAGAGCCCGCAGGCCCGGCGAGGCCCGGGGGCCGTCCAGCACCGTTTCATCAACACCGTGGCGGCGCATGTCGTCGCGGGGCAGGTAGACGCGGCCGGCACGGCGGTCCCGCTTCAGATCCTGCCAAAAGTTCACGAGCTGCAAGCCCGTGCAGATCGAGTCCGACATCGCGAGGAGCTCCGGGTCGCGGCAGCCCTCCAAGCCGAGCACGATCCGCCCCACGGGATCGGCGGAGCGGCGGCAGTATTCAAGCACCTCCGCGCGGCTGGCATACCGGCAGGCGACTCCCGCGGCATCGAAAGCCTGATCCTCCTCGAAGGCGTCGAGCAGATTGGAGAAGGGCTCGATCGAGAGCCCGGTCTGCCGGATCGTCGCGTCGAGGGCCACGAACACGGGATGCGTCGGTCGCCCAGCGAAGCAGTCCTCGAGCCGGCGGCGCCAGTCGGCGAGCCCCGCGGCGGCGGCTTCTGGCCGCTCCGCCTCGTCGGCCAGGTCATCGCTCCACCGCGCAAAGGCATACACGTTGGCGAGATGCTGCCGCAGCCGCTTGGGTACGAGCCCCGTGGCGACGGTAAAGTTTTCGTAGTGGTTGCTCGCAATCGCGCGGCAGAAGGCCTCGGCCTCGGCGAGCGAGCCGTGCGGAGCGGTGGTGTTTGCGGGCGATGTCATGGCAACCACAGGGGGCGGACGGCAGTGAGCCTCTCTGGCCGGTCCAGCCGGACTTCACTACCATTTCACCATTGATGATAGCCGGATCGGGCCCAGCCCGAAGCCCGCCGCCAACCTCCGGAACCCGCCCGATGAAGATTCTGCTTGCCGGCCCTCGTGGTTTCTGTGCCGGCGTGAACATGGCAATCGAGACGCTCGAGACGGCCATCCGTCTCTACGGCACTCCCATTTACGTGTATCACGAGATCGTCCACAACAAGCACGTTGTCGACCGGTTCATTCGCGAGGGGGCCGTGTTCGTCGACTCCGTCGAGGAGGTGCCCGAGGGCGCGGTGCTGCTGTTCTCGGCCCACGGCGTGGCGCCCGAGGTGCGGAAGGTCTCGTCTGCGCGGCGCCTGCGGGCGATCGATGCCACCTGCCCGCTGGTGACGAAGGTGCACCTCGAGGCGCTGAAATATGCGAAGGCCGGCTACCGGATCGTCCTCATCGGCCACGAAGGCCACGACGAGGTGATCGGCACGATGGGGCAGGCACCGGAGGCCTTCACGTTGGTCGACAACACCACCGAGGTCGACGCCCTGACGTTCGGCCCCGACGACAAACTCGCCTATCTGACGCAGACCACGCTCTCGGTCGACGATGCATCGAAGATCATCACCCGCCTGAAGGACCGGTTTCCGAAGATCGTTGGCCCTCCGAAGGACGACATCTGCTACGCCACTCAAAACCGCCAGGAGGCCGTCCGGCTGCTCTCCGACGGCGCCGACATCGTGATCGTCCTCGGCAGTCAGAACAGTTCCAACAGCCAGCGGCTCGCGGAACTCGCCCGCGACAGCGGCATTCCCGCACACCTGATCGACGGGGCCAACGAAATCGATCCCGTCTGGTTCACGGGCGATGAAACGGTGCTGATCACCGCCGGCGCAAGTGCGCCGGAAAGTGTGGTGCAAGACTGCGTGCAATGGCTGAAATCGCGGTACGACGCCACGGTCGAGGAACGAACGATCCGGGAGGAGGAAGTCTATTTCCCACTTCCGAAGGAACTCCGCGCCGCGGCCGCCGCCGTCCAGTTGCCGATGGCCTGACGCTCCCGGAAGGCCATTGCATCGTCTGGCTCTGACCTGCCCCCGTGATGAAACCAGTTT
The DNA here is from genome assembly GCA_026401035.1 of Planctomycetia bacterium. Classification (GTDB taxonomy): domain Bacteria; phylum Planctomycetota; class Planctomycetia; order Pirellulales; family UBA1268; genus RGVT01. The sequence goes on from JAPLNR010000058.1 coordinate 16,089, forward strand.
CTATCGTCAGAGTTGCCCTACCAAGAGATTGCCATTGTCCCAATCCTGTTCGACCCAGCCCTTGCGCGCCGAAAAGTAGGACAGGCTTCAGCCTGTCATGCCCTGTCATTGCCCGCGCATCTGCCGCTCACCCGCATTGGTCGCCGGCGGCAGAAGTCTCCTTCACGCTGCGAGGTCGACCGCTCCATCCCGATCCGCATTGATGTCACCCGACGGGCCGGCGGCGAGGCCGAAGAACGAGCCGCAAGCCGACACTGCGCAGCTCGCTGCAGGTTTTGGGAGATGGTCTGCTTCTCCTTCTGCGGGCTCGCCAGCGAGGATGAACTGCTTGCGCACAAAAGGGAAGTTGCAGTTGCAACCTCCCGATTCATGAACGCAGCGCCGGTCGATGTGATTGACAGGCTGAAGCCCGTCCTACTTTCCGGCGTGCAAGGGCTGGGTCGAACAGGATTGGGCAGGGGCAATGAATTATCCACGCTGCCGGATTATATCACGAGTCCGCTGCATCGCTTGGTTCGCGGCAACTCGTTGGCAGCCTATCGAAGCGAGTGACTTGAAAAGGCCACCCAAAGCGACGCCGCGTGAAGCGCGCTGATAACCAGATTCCACCAAGGCACCGGGTTCCTCGAATCGGCGACAAAAAACAGCGTCAACAGTTTGTAGAGAATCTGGAGCGGCAACAGAACGATGACAATAGTCATGCGCAGCGGCGCGACCACCAACGCCACTGCGCTTATTGCAGCAATCGCCAAGTACAGGCACGACAGGATTCGTCGTGAGGGCGTATCCGGTCCGAACACGACGTCGAGTTTCGGGAGAATCGAGTTGAGGTTGAATCCCATCGCAAGGCCGAAGAAGCCAGCAACAAGCACATTCACGAAGAGAGACGCAACGATGATCAGCATGGGGATGCCCGACTCTGCACTACGAACGTTTGAATTCAGCGGCCGCTGGAGGCGGTCCGCTGGAATGATTCGTTGGGCGGCTCATGAATGAGAAACTACTTTAGAAAACGAGTTGAGAACGATAACCCCTGCCACGATCAGCAAAAGACCAATGATTGCGGGAGCATCCAGCGCTTGTCCAAAGAAGACCCATGCAATGAGCGCAATGAGCGCAACCCCTGCACCTGACCAAATGGCATAAGCCACCCCAATTGGTATGGTCTTGAGAGTGAGCGACAGAAAGTAGAAGGCAGCTATGTAACCTGCGGCAACGATGAGCGATGGCCACAAACGAGAGAAACCTTCAGACGCCTTGAGTGCTGACGTGGCAATTACTTCGCTGACAATAGCTACGGAAAGAAATATCCATTGCTGCATTCGTATGATCCTCAGTTTTGAGACGCCAAACGACCCCGATCAATGGCTCGCGGCCTTCGCCGAACCACAACGACTGACTTTATCGCGAGTCCGCTGCATCGCTTGGTTCTCCCTGCCCTTGGATTTCATTCCCGGGATTGCCGAGCCGAAGGATCCCGAGCGCTGTGGAGAACAGCCAGCACCTCGACGCGATTTGCAAGCACGATGAAATACACGACATACCGGAACTGCTTCAACCTCGCGGCACTCACATCCTCCCAAACCTTGCCATGCAGCTCCGGTATCTTTTCGATGCGGGCAAGCACTTCCCGAACACGGGCAAGAAACTGATTTCCGAGGCCAACACGAACGGCCTCAAACTGGTCGCGGGCCTCTTGGATACCAACCTCTGTCTCGTGCCGCAGGATGACCGGCAGGCTCACGAACCACCCTCGAGCCGCTCCAGCACTTCCCGCCACGGCTTGCCGACGCCGGGGGAATCGGCGGCTTGGCGGCGGCGCGTGGCGAGTTCCGCCACATGCCAATCGGGAATGTCCTGTGGTTCTACCTGTTCCGGCAGGCTATCCCAGATCTGCTCAATGAGGTCGAGACGGTCGCGCACACTCAGGCGATCGATGCCCAACGAATCGATGCGAACGGCCACGGTTGTTCTCCTTGATGAACGGGGGCCCCACCCACGTAGTTTACCGGTTGGGCACGGAGCCGGAAACACACAGGGCTACCCAGGGCAGGCGGACATCCCTATTGGCGAACGAAAAAGTTGAGCAGCTCGCAGCCAACAACCTCACCATACCGCAGGACGCTATCGCAAGTCTGCTCCAACGCCTGGTTCTGGCTGCCCTGCTATTCGAGCCTCTTGCGAACCCAGAGCGGATCGCGACGAGCATCAATGACAGCCGTGACCAAGACGATATTCCCAGTCAGGCTGTAGAAAACGCAGAAGGGGAACCGCTTCGAAAAGGCACGAAGATACCCATGCGCCTTCTCATGGATCCCGCCATAGTATGCGAGCGATTCGATATCCGCGATAAGGCAACTGCGGAAGTAGTCGCCGAGCCCGGGCGACTGGCGCTCGTAGAACCAATAGCCCTCGGCGAGATCAGCTTCCGCATCGGAGGAAATGCTGACGAACATCATTCGCCGAGTTGCATCAGCCGGGCCTTGGCATCGGTCCAAGAGGAGATCGTCGCGCGACCATCCGCGAGCCGACGCCTGCGCTCTTCAAGCACTTCGCGATGCCATTCGGGGGACTGCACATCACCCGGGTGAGCGCACAGGCTTTCCCACACGCTCTCAAGGAGCTGGACCTTCTCGGCAACCGACAGGGACTCAATCTGGATATCGACGGGCATGGCTACCTCCTTCGCCTCAGTGTACCGAATCGTTGCGACCTCGGCTCCTGCAGGATGGTCGAGAGGGCCAGGGTGGCGGGACACGGGCGGCGTCCATGAAATAGCGATCTTCACACGGCAACGGGCGGGTGCTCACCGTGCATCAAAGCGATCGGTCCCTCTCACGCCAGAACGGCAAAGATCAAAGGCTCACGACCTTGAACGAACCACACCGCCGGATTTTATCGCGAGTCCGCTGCATTGCCTTGTTATGCCGAGATGCGCCGTGCGTGGAGAATCTCACTCGCGTCGAGCCGACGCACATCTGCTGGATAAAGCGTCACTACACCGAGCGTAGCGCCGTCACCCGAGATAAATTCGACCTCATACGCCTCACCGGCACGGTGCACAAACACGACTGCTCCCACATCACCAACCTGAAGGCCATGTTCGGGCAGTGATTTCGTCAAGACGACCGAATCGTGTTCCTTGATGGGCACTTCAACTACTCCTCGATGGATACGCGGACACAAGCCTTGGCCGCGTCATTTCATGCTCTTGGATCCAGATCGTCTGAAGATTGACAACTCTGCCGGAAGGCGTACGGGCCGATCCCCTAACGACGTATTTTACCCCAAATGGATCTTCGAGTGCTGTGAAGTCGTCGCTGGTGCCGACAATCGCCAGCAAGTCGGCCGCAAGTTGCTGCGGGGCCTCAGGTTGATAACCCAGCGACAGAAGCCAAGTTGCCTTCGGTCCCCCGACCGGATGGAGTGGGTTTAGCAGGTACGCCGTGATTTTCTCGTGCGGGATGACCGCCTTGTCGGCATTCGGTATCGGCATCGGAATCCGGCCTTCGTCCTGACTCAGGCATAACGATTGCGATCAGCGGCTCGCGACCAACTAGTCAGCCACACCGCTTGGCTTCACCGCGAGTCCGCTGCATCGTGTTGTTATGCGCTTTCGCGTTGACCTACGGGCTGCAATTCAAACACTCTTCCGAATACCGCAGCCTCCGCCAATTGACCCGCCTTCAGGGCCGCCCGCACAGCGTCCAGTTTGCGTGCATCACTGACGCTCAGGTACGGAGCCCAACCAGTGTCGTCGTCGATTAACTCGACCTCGATCTCCGCCGCATACCGGCCTTCATGGATCAATTTGATTTTCTTTTTTTCGCTCACGGGCGGAGCCTCCTCGTAAACGTCTCATCCCAAAGGGTCGGGTCAGGCTTGTAGGCCGTTACCAGCACAACAGGCTTATTGTATCCACGAGGCATACCCCACACAGCATGAACCGGGCTGCCGCCGACTGTCCGCTGCAGAACAAGCACGGCAGCGCCCTTCGGATACTCGGGGTATTCCTCGACGATGACTGCAGAGCCAACGCCCGCGAGGAGTTCATCGACCGTGAGTCCATCGTCAGCGAGGGCGTCGTACCCGTGCTCGGATATCCGAACGTCTCCGGCGGTGATTAGGGCGGCGAACTGTTGCCAGAGGCGGGACACCGTGCACTCTCCGGGTTTTCAGCTCTTCCGCAGAACGTTCCCGATCAATGGCTCGCGCCAATAGGATTATCCACGCTGCTTGACTTCATCGCGAGTCCATTGCATCGGGTGGTTAGCTGGTGTCTTCAACTCAAGCAAGGGGTCTTCCGAAACGGGATCGAACCCGTCTGCCT
>JAPLNR010000047.1 GCA_026401035.1 Planctomycetia bacterium
CGCTTAAGTCTAGCGTGCGAACAGGCGCCTTGACGGCTGGCGGCCCGGCTCTGACACTGCCACATTCCCCGGCGTTCTGCATTGTCAGCGCCGGAATCCCATAGGGCGGCTGGCTTTTTTTCCGATTGTTCCGGTGGTGCCATGGCGATCCAAGTCGTCTGTGCGGGCTGCAATGCCCGGTTCTCCGTGAGCGACCAGTTCGCCGGCCGCTCGGGCCCCTGCCCCAAGTGCAAGAAGCCGATCACGATCCCGGCCGCCCCGGTGAAATCGGTCACCATCCACGAGCCTGAGGCGCCGGTCACCAAATCGTCGGGCAGCGGCCGGGCGCCGACGGCGCCGATCGCCAGCACGGAGAAGCCCTTGTCGAGGCTCAAGGTGGCGGGCGTGGCCGCGGGGGCGGTGGTCGCCATGCTCGCGGCGTTGCTCGCGCGGCTGGCGTGGGGCCCGGGTCTGGCCCCTGTCTGGCTGCAGGCTCTGGCCGCGGCGGGGCTGGCGTTGCCCTGCGTGCTGGTCGGCTACGGGATCGCACGGGAGCGAGATCTCGAGCCCTATCGGGACCGCAGCCTGCTCCTCCGATCGCTGATCTGCGCCACAGTTTACGCGCTGCTCTGGGGCGTGCGGGGATTCCTCCCGGCCGAGATGATCACCGAGATGTGGCAGTGGCTCTATATCGCGCCGCTGTTTTTCGGCGCCGGCGCGCTGGCTGCCCTTGCCACGCTCGATCTCGAGTGGGCCGCCGCCGTCGCCCACTATTCGCTCTACGTGATCTTCACGGCGCTGGTGCGCTGGCTGGCCGGCTTCCCGCCGATCTGACACGTCCTCTCTGGTCGCCACAGGAGCCCGCCCACCGCCATGCCATTCGACCGCCTGCCCGAACTCGTGGCGCTCGACTGCGGCGCCGACGGCGTCCGCATTCCGCCCGACCTGACGGTGCCCGTCACGCCGCGGGTTCGCAGCCTGCTCGACTCGGCGGCCCTGCGACGGCTCGCGCGGATCAGCCAGCTCGGACTCGTGGCCGTCGTCTATCCGGGGGCCGCCCATTCACGGTTCGAGCATTCCCTGGGCGTCTACCGACTGGCGCTCGAGTTTCTCAGCCGCCTCCGGCACGATCCTCGGTTCGCGGCCGCCGTCGGCGAGGACGATGCCGCCGCCTTCGTGGTGGCGGCGCTTGTCCACGACATCGGCCACTGGGCCTTTTGCCACCCGCTCGAGGACATGGGGCTGGCGGAACTGCCGCGACACGAATCGCTCGTGCACGGCCTGCTGACCCGCGGCGAACTGGCCGGAATTCTCGAGCAGCACTGGCAGATCGATCCCGCGCGTGTGGCCGGCCTTGTCGCCGGCACAGCCACCGACACGGCCGGTCGGCTGCTGCACTCGCTGCTCTCCGGCCCGATCGACGTCGACAAGATGGACTACCTCGCCCGCGACAGCCTGCATGCCGGCGTGCCCTACGGCCGTCACTTCGATCAGGAGCGGTTGCTCTCGAGCCTCTGCCTCGACGAGGCGGGGGCGGCGCTCGCCATCTCTGAGAAAGGCCGCACCGCGGCAGAGCTCATGGTGTTTGCCCGCTACGTGATGTTCAGCGAGGTCTACTGGCACCACGCGGTGCGGGCGGCGACGGCGATGCTGCAGCGGTCGGTGTGGCTCGTGCGGGCGGCCATCGATCCGGTGCGGGTGACGCGGCTCGACGACCGGCAGTTTGGCGAATGGCTCACCGCCGCGGCGGCGGGCACCGGTGCCACCGATCTCGTCGACGGGCTTTTTGGCTCGACCCGCCGGCTCGTGAAACGGGCCGCCACGTTCGACGCCCTGCATCATCCGGCGGTCCATCGCGCACTGGCGGGCCGCTCCTACGCCGATACGGTCGACATCGCCCGACGGCTCGCCGACACGCTCTCCCGCCGGCTGGGCTGCGGAGTCGAAGCCGACACGCTGCTCATCGACGCCCCGCCCGCCGAACGCGAGGTGGAGTTTCGACTCGATGTTCGGGAGCGAACCGGCCCGCGGTCGGTGGCGGCACCGCACCGCTGGCGATCCCTGGCCGAACTCTCGCCCGTGGTTCGCAGCCTCGCCCACGAACAGTTCGACAACCTCGTGAAGCGGGTACGGATCTTCGCGCCGGCAGCGACCGCCGCGGTAATCGCCAAGTGCGAGGGCCTGGATCAGATCATCCTCGACGCAGCACACGCCTGATCTGCGGCCGTAAGGCAGCCGATGCCACCGTTCTGCTACTTCGCGGGGCTGGCTGGAAATGCCAACGGTTCCAACGCGGCCGGGGCTGGCGTCGTCTCCGGTCGCACGAGCACGCTGAACGTGCCGTCCTCGCCGGGCTCGGCCGGGCCGCTCTCGGCATGGGCGGTCTTGCCGCCTCCGCGCGTTCTCTTGCCGCCTCCGCTCGATCTGCCGTCGCTTCAGCGCGTGCCGGGCGGCCTGGACGCTCGGGCACCGCGAGCGCGCGAACAGCCCTGCGCTCGGCCCGCATGATGGGACCGCGAATCGGCCTGGCCTCCGAGGGCGAGACCACCACCAGCGTCATGACTACGGCATACAGCCCGGTGACCACCAGAGCCAGCCTGCGCAAGGCCTTTCGGATGCCAGCGTTACGATCAGTCCGCATGATCTTCTCCATGATCTTTGATTGCCTCCGCTGCACGGTGATACACAGCCGGTGACCGGCGGATGGCCGGTTACTGCACCGGGCCACCCGGCAATTTGCCCTGTTCGATCAGGGCGCCGAATGTCGGGCCATCGGCCTTCGCCGGGTCGCTCGGCATGGCAGCGACCTTTTCCAGCGACTCCCGAATCTTGTCGACGTTCTTGGCGTCTTCCTTCTTGTCGAGGAGCTCCGCGAGCGCGTTGCCGTAGGCATTGCGGTCCTTCTTGCTCTTGCCGACGTGGCAGACATTGCACTTGGCCGTTTCGACCTCCGCGGCGAGCGGGGTGTCCGGCTTGACGTAGACGGCCTTGAATTCGTCGAAGAATTGCTTGATCGCAAACGCCGGCTGCGCTGAACCGCCGAGCACGATCGCCACGGCCACTCCGAACATCACCGCAAAACTGCTGCGTCGAAACATCGATGCACTCCCTGGTGTCGCACGAAAAACCAATCCCTCGCGGGTGGCAAATCTGTTGAAAACCGGCATGTACTAGAACTTCTTGCCCGCCATCGTGTCAAGAATCGGGTGCCGCACCGCTCAGGGATCCCCGTCGTCCCAGCCGGTCCTGTCCGACCAGCCCTCGGTGCCGGACGTAATCCGGGACGAGTGGACGAGCGGCTGCGGGGAGGCCGCGAAATCCATTTCCACCCGTTCAGCGGAGCCGTCGATCCGTCGAAAGATGTTGCTTCCCTCGTAGCGGCTGTTGGCGTCGAGCCACTCGATGGCTGCTCGATAGCGATCCGGTTCCTCGATGCCAGACTGTTCGAGAAGCACCCGCCCCTCCGGCAAGACGAAGCGGCATTCCTCCGCGAAGACCTGCAGCCGCGGCAGGAGCGGTCCCGCCGACGAATCGACGAGGCGGGCAAATCCACCCTGACAGGCGAAAAGCGACTGGCTGAGGGAAAGCCGGAGCGCCAGCCCCTCGCCGGCCGCACGATCGGCCCCGCCCGCCACGAGAAACTGCCTCGTCGTCACGCACCTGCCGCCGCTCCAGACCACCTCCACCTCACCGCTGCCGGCCGCTTCCATGAAGAGCCCGTCTCCCGTCAGCGACGACCGTGTCATCCGCACCTCGGCCCGGCGGGTTCCGCCAAACCCGGCATTATCCTCCACGAGCACGAAGGCCACCGGGGCCGGCACGAGCATGGCGAGCATCTCGGTGTCGTCCTCGAAGCGGCTCTCCGGCAGCTCCGCCAGAACATCCTCGCAGGTGAGCGCTGCTCCCGCGCCGAGCGAGAACAGCGCCGGCGCGGCCCCGCCGGTGGCGAAGGCATCCGCGAGCCGGAGCCGCACGTTCGTGATCGCCAGGTTGCCGGCCGTGATTGCGCACCCCACCCAGCGGCGCTCGGAATGGTTTCCCGTGTCGATCCGGACTGTATCCGGATCCAGCAACGGCGTGTCGGGCATCGCGGCCATCAGCGGCACGAACCGGATGCCCGGCGTGAAGCCGTCGACCGCCCGCAGCAGAAGCCGCCGCCCCTTGATCGTCAGTGGCGGCTGGTCGAGGAAGCCGTCGTAGGCAAGCTCGATCGTGTCGCCATCGGCGGCCCTTCGGATCGCCTCGCCGACCGTCCCGGTTTCCCGATCACCGACGGGGGTCGCGACCACCCGCCAGGGAATCTTTGCCGAGCCGGCGGCCACCTGCTGTTCATCCGTCGCGGCAGGGTCGCCCCCCACGGCGCCGACCTCGCGTTCCGGGGAGGCCGTGCCGCGCGGACGCGCCGACATCCACCACAACGTGCCGACCACGGCCCCGAGCCCCAGCACTGGCACGAGCCACGGGAGAACGGAGCCGCCGGTCTTTCCCGCAGGCAGCGGCATGGGCTCCGTGGCGGGCAGCGTGGCCGACCGCGAGCCGGCCACGTCGATGCCCTCTTCGTCGGCGACACCGATGAGGTCGGCGATTAATTCCGCCGGCCGCTGCTGGCGGTCGCCGGGATCCTTGGCCATCAGCCGTTCGAGCACCGCGACAAACCGCCTGGGCACGTCCGGCCGCAGCAACTCGAGCGCTGGCGGCGCGTCCTGCTGGTGCTGGAGCAGCTTTTGAACCATCGTGCCGTCGGCGAACGGCGGCCGCCCCACGAGCATGTAGAAGATCGTGCAGCCGAGCGAATAAAGGTCACTGCGAACATCTGCCGAACGCGGATCGCGGGCCTGCTCCGGCGAGATGTAGTCGAACGTGCCCAACGTCATGCCGCTGGCCGTGAGGTCCTGATCGCCGGTCACCTGATGCAGCCGGGCCAAGCCCATGTCGACCAGTCGGGCCCGGCCCGCGGGCGTGATGATGATGTTGGAGGGCTTGATGTCGCGATGGACGACGTCGCGCTCGGCGGCATGCTCGAGGGCATCCGCCACCTGGATCGCCACGTTGATCGTGCGGGCCAGGTCGAACGGTCCCGTTTCCGCCACGACGTCGCGGAGATTCATCCCCTCGATGAATTCGAAGACGATGAAATGCCACCCGTCTTCCGCACCGACGGCATGCACCCGGCCGATGTTCTCGTGATCGAGACGGGCCGCCGATTGGGCCTCGTTCTTGAACCGCCGCAGCATCTCCTCGTCACCCGACTGGTGCCGCGAAAGAACCTTGACAGCGACGATGCGGTCGAGCGTCGTGTCGAGCGCCCGGAACACGGCCCCCATGCCGCCGCCACCGACAAACTGTTCCAGTTGGTAGGGGCCGAGCCGCGTTCCCTCGAGCAGCCGCCCGATTTCCGCCATCGACGTCGGTCCGCCGGGCGGCCGGCTCGAGATCACGGTCGCATCGAAGCCAACCGCCGACGACTGCTCGGTCAAGCCGGGGTGCCGCCCGTCCGAACTGGAGGATGCTCCAGGATTTGAATTCATACGAGCGACCCTAACACCCCGCTGCGCAGGCGGTCAATCCGCGAAAAACCGCGGTTTCACGGCCGCATCAGCGCGATCATGATCGGCCCGAGCAGGGGGAGCAGCCCCTGAATAGCACCCATGACAATCGTTCCTCTTCGAAGTTCCGGAAGAATCCGTCTTCAGAACGACTTTGTCTATGAATCAGATCCCCGTCGCGCCTAGGTCAATCCCTGCAGGCTGGCACGGCAGACGAATCGTCTGGCCGGCGAATTCCAGCCGGTCGTCAGGGTGACCGGAGGGTACCGAACCCCCTTCCGCCCGGCCATGCCGAAAAACAGCCTTTTCCGTTGACCTCGGGGGCCGCGGACTGCTATTCGCCCCCTTCAAGCCCCACGCCCACCATGTGGATTTGCCCATGCACCACCAGCGCCTTCCGGTCTCATATCGACCTGCATTGATCGCCGCATTGCTTGCCGGGCGGCTCTTTGTCTGCGGTGCGGCCGGGGCGGCCGACGGTGCCGATCGCCATCCCCTCGCCCCACCGGACCTTTCCAGCCCCCGGGCCGCGCTCCACAGTTTCAGAGACCGCTGCGACGGGCTCTTTGCGGAGCTGGGTCACGGCGAAACGTCGACGGCCCACACACAACGCATCCGGCGGATGGCAGCGGCCGTCACCAGTTGCCTCGACCTCGACGAGATTCCGCCGGCGCTCGTTGAATCGAAGGGGCGGCAGGCCGCCGTCTGCCTGAAGGAGGTGCTCGACCGCATCGAACTGCCCGCCACCGCCGACCTTCCCTCGGCCAACGACGTGCAGCGGGAAGGACTCAAACGCTGGCGGCTGCCGCACACCGAGATCTATCTCGTCCGCATCCCCGACGGCCCCCGCGGAGGGGAATGGCTTTTCAGCAGCGACACGGTGGAGCAGGCCGACAATTTTTACCGCCGGATCCGCGACCTGCCCTACCGCCCCACGGCGGGCAGCCCCGGCTTCTACGACTTCTACGTGCAGGCCGCTGGCTGGATGATTCCCGAGCCCTGGCTGCAGGCACTGCCGGCCTGGGCCAAGGCGACGGTGTGGGAAGAAACCGTATGGCGCTGGCTGAGCATGCTGCTGCTGCTGGCGCCCGGTGCCGGCATCGTCGCCGGCATGTTCCGCTGGTCGCGGCGGGCGGCAGCCCGGGGCGGGTTCGTCGCCGAAGGTCTCGCCTGCGCGGCGCCCGCCAGCCTGATCGCGGCCGGCTTCTTGCTCGACTATCTCTTCACCTACCAGATCCGACTCACGGGCAACGCGATCTTCACGACCAAGGCCGTGCTGGGCGTGCTGGAGTTTTTCGGTGCCGCCATGCTCGTGCTCTGGGCACTGCGGCGGGCTGCCGACCTCGTCATCCGCTCGCAGGGCTTTCGCCCCGGCACGATCGACACGCAGCTCGTGCGGCTTGGCTTCAAGATCCTCACGGCGCTCGCGGTCGCCTGGATGGTGATCATCGGCGCCGACTCCGTCGGCATCTCCGTTGCGCCACTTATCGCAGGCCTCGGCGTCGGCGGGCTCGCAGTGGCGCTCGCCGCCCAGCACACGGTGGAGAACGTGATCGCCGGGCTCGTGCTCTTCGCCGACAAGCCGGTGCGGATCGGCGATGCCTGCCGCTTTGGCGACGTCCGCGGCACCGTCGAACAGATTGGCCTGCGCTCCACCCGGATCCGCTGCGCGGACCGCACGGTGATCACGATCCCGAACTCGGAGTTTGCGAAACTGCAGCTCACCAACTTCTCCTGCCGCGACCGGATCCTGCTGCAGTCGGTGCTCACGCTGCGGTACGAGACGACGGCCGACCAGATGCGCTATCTGCTCGCGGCGTTGCGCGACATGCTCGGGCGGCATCCGCGGATCGCGGCGGACTCCGTCCGCGTGCGGTTCGTGGGCTACGGCGAATGGTCGCTCAACGTCGAGATCTTCGCGTTGGCCGAAACGACGGACTTCAACGAGTTCCTGGCGATCCAGGAGGACGTCCTCCTCTTGGTGATGGGCATGGTGCACGAGGCCGGCTGCGACTTCGCCTTCCCGTCGCAGACGCAATACGCCGCCCACGAAACGGGTCTCGACGCTGCCCGCTGTCAAAGGGCGGAAGAAACGGTTGCGGGCTGGCGACGCGAGGGCGTTCTCCGCACCGTAGGCTTCCTCGACGCGCCGCAGCCCGCCCCCGCGCGGACCGCCGCCTGATCGCTGCACGCGACGACCTCCGCGTGCAGCGCTGTGCTCACCTCCGTTCCGTGTTCGCGGTCGCTCATTGCTTTCACTGAAACGATCGGATAGAGTGCTAGATGATTCTTTCTCGTCGGGGATTCAGCATTCAATATTCCGGCAGAAGCTGCGGAATGTGATTGATCTGCAAACCGAGGGGTCCGGAGCGGACCCGCGTTACGTCGCGAAATGCTGTTCGTGACATTCGATGTCGGCATGTCTGGCCGACATTTTTGAGAACTGTTGGCTGGAGAGGCCCGCCGGGCCTACGGTCCAGTCATCTCGCCCGGGAGGTGAACGATGAAAACGATTGTGCGCCCACTCTTTGTCTCGACCTATCCGCCGGAAGCGTGCGGTCTGGCGACGTTCACGAAAGACGCTGCTGATGCAGTCGATCTCGCCGCCGGCCAGCCCGTTTCCGCGATGGCCGCCATCGAAAAGATCAGTGCGATCCCCAACACGGATCCGCGGGTGGTTCACGTCATCAGCAACGACCGCCCGCATGCCTACCGTTTCGCAGCGGATGTCGCCAATGACGGCCCCTGCGACGTGGTCAGCCTGCAGCACGAATTCGGGCTCTACCCGGGGGAATGGGGCTGCCAGATCCTCGATTTTGTCGATCGCTGCGAAAAGCCGCTCGTCACCACACTCCACACGCTGCATCCCTGCCCGGATCCATTCCCCCGCATGGTGATCCAGCGCATCGCCGCCCGCAGCCGAAGCGTCGTGGTCATGACGCAGATCGCGGCCCGGCTGCTCGTCGACGCATACGGTGTCGAGAAACATCGCGTCCGGGTGATTCCGCATGGAGTTCCCCAGGTGCCGTTTGGCCGTGATGATTCGCACAAGGCCGCGCTGGGACTCGCCGGCCGGCGGCTGATCTGCACGTTCGGGCTGATCAACCGCGGCAAGGGTCTCGAGCACATGATTCGCGGCATGCCCGCGGTGGTCGCCGCCTGCCCGGAGGCTGTCTATCTGATTGTTGGTGCGACGCACCCGCAGGTGAAACTCCACGAAGGGGAGTCGTATCGCGAGAGTCTCGTCGAACTCGCCGCGGCACTCGGAATGCAGAAGCATGTGCGATTCGTCAACGAATATCTCAGCCTCCCCGACCTCCTCTCCCACTTGCAGGCATGCGACGTGTTTGTCACGCCTTACCCGGGCAAGGATCAGATCGCCAGCGGCACAATGGCCTATGCGATGGCCGTCGTCGGCGCGGTGATCAGCACCCCGTATCTCTACGCCCAGGAGGTTTTGGCCGGGGGACGGGGAATCATCGTGCCATTTTCCGACAGCGCGAGCATGGCGGAGGGGGCAGTGCGACTGCTCAACGACGACCGCTTGCGGAAACGCACCCAGTGGCGCGCCTACCAATACGTCAGGCCCATGTTTTGGCCGAATGTGGGACGGCGTTATCTCGAACTGTTTCGCGAGGTCGTCGGCAACGATGCTCCGCCGGCCACGGTACGGCGGAGCAGGTTTTCCACTGGAATCAACGCGTGCGCCGCGGCCCTGCATGGAGCAGAATGATGGAGGTCCGTGACGGGATTTCATTCGACCATCTGGATCGGATGACCGATTCCACTGGTTTGATCCAGCACGCAATCTACGGCATCCCGCGCCGCGAGAGCGGCTACACCACCGACGACAATGCCCGCGCCCTGCGGCTGTGCGCCCGGCTTTGGAACCACCACCCGGACGACCGCATGCTGTCGCGGATCGTCTGCTACCTAAGTTTTCTCGAGCACGCCCGCTGCCCCGTGAAGGGCTTTCATAATTTCCTCAGTTACCAGCGTGACTGGCTCGACGCCTCCGGCACGGGGGATTGCCAGGGGCAGGCGGTGCTCGCGCTGGCCGAAGTGCTCGGCAGCCGGCTGCCGGAAGGCTGCCGCTCGGTCGCCTGGGAGTTGATCAAAACGGCCCTGCCGGCTCTGGCCGAACTCCGCAGCCTGCGGGCGCAGGCCTACGTCATCATGGCCTGGTCACACCTCTGGAAGGCGGACGTCCGGCAGGCAAGTGCCCTGGAGAGCGTCGCCCACCAGGCGGCGCTTCGGCTCACCGACGCCTACGCACGGTCGCATCGGCCGGAATGGCCGTGGTTCGAATCGCGGATGACCTATGCCAACGCGGTGCTGCCGCACAGCCTGTTCGTGGCGGCGGAACGCTGGCCGGACGAGCCATTCCTCGCGGTGGCGGAAACCTCGTTCGCGTTTCTCGAACTGGAAACGACCAGCGAGGGCGTCTTCTGGCCGATCGGCAACCTTGACTGGTATTCCCGCGGTGAAGCCAGGTCGCCCTACGATCAGCAGCCGGTCGAGGCCTCGACGATGGCCGAAGCGGCTCTGGCCGCCTTCGCAGTCCGCGACGACGGCGGTCACCTCGTCACATTCCTGCGGGCCCACAGCTGGTTCGGCGGACACAACAGCCTGGGACTGCCGCTGGCTGATCCGGTGAGCGGCGCCTGCTGCGACGGCCTGCAGCCACTCGGGCTCAACCGCAACCAGGGCGCAGAATCGACGCTGGCATACCTGTGGACCGAATGGCACAGCATCGCGACCCGACAGACATCCGCGCTCCTGGCAGCGGCTGCCACGCAGGCCGTCGGCAGCGGCTATCGCGTGACACCTCCCGCGTGATCGACGTTCACCGACACCTTCAAGGACGAACCCGCGCATGACGAAACTGGTCAAACCACCCTACCTTTACACCGAACTGTTCCATCGCCACCCCGACAATCCGATCCTGACAGCCGAGGACTGGCCCTATCCCGCCCATACCGTCTTCAATGCCGGTGCCTGCCAGATCGGTGACACCACGCTGCTGCTCGTGCGGGTCGAGGACCGTCGCGGCCACTCCCACCTCACCGTCGCCCGCAGCCAGAACGGGATTTCCGGGTGGCAGATCGATCCCCAGCCGACGTTTGCACCCGATCCGGTGAACTACGCGGAAGAGGCCTGGGGCGTGGAGGATGCCCGCGTGACGTGGGTCGCGGATCGCGCCGAGTGGATCATCGCCTACACGGCCTTCTCGCCGATCGGACCGCTCGTGTCGCTCGCCACCACCACCGATTTCAGGTCATTCAACCGCCTCGGGCCGGTCATGCCTCCCGAAGACAAGGACGCCGCCATTTTCCCGCGGCGGTTCGGCGGTCGCTACGCGATGATCCACAGGCCGGTATCGGCCGGGAGTTCCGGGGCGCACATCTGGCTCTCGTTTTCACCCGACCTGCGGCATTGGGGAGATCACCACGTGCTGCTGCATGCCCGACGCGGCGCCTGGTGGGACGCCAACAAGATCGGTCTCAGCCCCACCCCGCTGGAAACGCCGGAGGGCTGGCTGCTCCTCTATCACGGCGTGCGGCATACCCCCGGGGGCTGCCTCTATCGACTGGGATTGGCGCTGCTCGATCTGGAACAACCGTGGCGGGTGCTGCGCCGCAGCGACGACTGGATGTTTGCCCCGGTGATGCCTTACGAGCGACAGGGCGACGTGAACGGCGTGGTCTTTCCCTGCGGCTGGATCCTGGACGAGGCCGACGGCATAATCCGAATGTATTACGGCGGCGCCGACTCCTGCCTGGCCCTGGCCACGGCACGGTTGTCCGACGTGCTCGACTACCTGCGTTCCTGCCCGGCCCCACCGGCACGCGACCGGCCCGGCATGATGCCCTGACCCTGCTCGACACGTGGAATCTGAATCTCGGAAGCCCGTGCCGCCGAACCCCACGTGGCACTGGCCATCAGCCAGACGCCAAGGACAAACAGGGCCACGATCATCCACGCCGCAATCGACTCAAACATGGTTCTGGCTGCTCCACCGCGGGCCGTCATCTGGTTCCTGCCAACTCGTTCCTGCCAACTGTAGTTCACAAAACCAGGCGGGGCGGCCGAGCCGAATATCGACGGGCTCGCAGAGGGGTCGATAGGGATGGTTCACCGGCCGTCGCCGGCCGAAACGATCGCCGACAGCCAGTTTTCGACGAGCCTCTACAATATCCCCGTCGGTCCCCGGTGACGGCCGGGGAGATAACTGCCCGGCGGCGATCTCGCAGTGATCGCGTCGGCTGGGTTTCTCTAGCGAAAGGAGGTGGTCAAGTGCCGCAAGTTGACTGTACCGGAGGGCTGCGCCGATAGCGGCGAGTCGACGGGCCTGCCGTTGATGCAGCCCACCAAATGGTTTCTACGGCTGCCGCCCCTTCGGGGGCGGCAGTCTTTTTTATTCCCGCAGGATATTCTGGCTCTTCGGATGTCGCCTCTACACCCAGACAACGACGACCACGCTGACTACGAAGAACCCGATTCCTACTTTGAGAATGGTATGCTTGTTTTCACGGCCGCTTTCCACCTGAAGCGTGGCCATTGCTGCGGCTCCGGCTGCCGTCACTGTCCGTATGAGCCCAAGCACGTCGAAGGAAACACGCAGACCGGACGAACCCTGCCATGACTCTGCCACACGACTACCGCATCAGGCTCATGGCGCCGACGGACTATGCCGCCATCAGTGAGATCTGCCGGATCGTCTATCCCCATGACGCGCCCTACACGGCGGAAGAACTGACCGCGCACCATGCCTTGTATCCACAGGGGCAGTTCGTGGCCGAGCACACGCCGACCGGGCAGGCGGTGGGCGT
>JAPLNR010000070.1 GCA_026401035.1 Planctomycetia bacterium
CGATTACAATCGCGTACGTCCGCATGGTGCTCTGGGCAACCGAACACCGTCGGAGTTCGCGCGGCCGGTAGATGGGCATGCCCATCTACCGGCCCTGCATAGCTAACAACCCGGCTGGTACCAAGTTGGGGGCAGCGTCAAGAGGGCAAAACCCTAACTTAAAAACTGGCGTCATTCATGGGGGCAGGTCACGTCAGGACATGGACTGGGCGGAGGGCTCAGGAAAAACCCGAACCACTCCGCCCAGCTGCAACGCTGATATGTCAGACGCGGATGATGCTCCCCCGCTATCTCAACGCAGTCCAGCAGCCATCCCACGAGCGCCCTGCAGCATGCTCAGGAGAACGGCCGCACGAGGCGACAGAATGGTGAGCCCATACATCATCCCCGCCTGCCTCGTCTTCGGTGGGGTGCTGATGAGGGCGGCCACCGGACTCACGCGCGGCGAAAGAACGCCGAGGCCGCTGAGTCGTCCAGCGGGCGTGCGGAGGCCGCCCTTTTGGAACAGCAGCGCGGCGTTGCTCAGCCGAGGCGCGATCAGGCCAAGCGGGCTTGCCGTCGGAAGTCCAGGGAGGGGAGCCATTCCGGGGATGATGGGCTTGTTGAGACGAGCCAAAAGGCCATTTGCTGCTTGCGCCGGGATGACCGATGACGCCACCAGAAACATGGCAATAAGGCCGAGAACGCTAACACGTTTACGAATCATGAGAGGCTCCAAGAAGGTGACAAGGATAGGTGTTGCACAGATACTCCCCGACAGGGCGTATTGCTGATTGGCGAGGGCATCTTGTTATGCAAGCACCGACGTTAGTTACCGCTCTGAGCGAAGCAACCTGAGGATCGCGGACCATAGGGTGGGGAACAGCACTCCGATGCCGGCGCATTCCACACAACCCGCACAATCCAGCCCCCGCGTCGCGTGATCTTGGCCACCGACGTGCCCGACTCGGCCTGCCTCAAAGCGAACGCGATCTGCTCCTCCGAAAAGTGCTTCGTTTTCGCCTGCGCCGCAGGCTACGGCCGTCGCAAGCACGATGTCGTCATCGGAATCGGCGAGGATTACCGGGCCGATAACAGCAGGGCCGACAAGCTGCACGAGCGCGGCATATCCCTCGAACAGGTCCGCCGCGTCCATCCCCTGCTCAGCCAGTTGGGCAGCGAACTTCTTTCGAAACAGAACGTCGTGCAACTCGTCCAAGAGCGGCACGCTCGAAATGATCTGCGCCAGCGTCCTGAGCGGGCGGACGGGATCCTCGAGCGTCCAGCAGGCGTTGCCGGAATCGAAGTTGACCCCGACGAACTCGGGGCCGGCCGAGCATCCAGGCGATCGCCGTCGCGTGAAGGATAGCCTTGTCAATAGAACACCCGCAACCATATGCCGGCTGATGGGCCGCTCGTGAGCGACGTGGCCCTAGCCTCCCAAGCGTCGTCACACGATCCGCGCGAGCACGAGCACGCCCACGAGGCCGACGATCGACACGATCGTCTCCATCGCCGTCCAGCAGCGGAAGGTGTCGAGGATGCTGGCGCTAAAGTATTCCTTGAAGAGCCAAAAGCCCGCGTCGTTGACGTGTGAGCAGGCGAGGCTGCCCGCGCCCACCGCCAGCACCATGAGGTTGGGATCGACGCCCTGGGCCGGATCGGCCACCAAGGGCGCGAGGATGCTCGCCGCCGTCAGGCCCGCCACTGTCGCCGAGCCGACGCACACGCGGATCGCCACCGTCAGCAGCCAGGCCAGCAGAAGCGGGTCGAGGGCCAGGCCCTCGAAGGCCGCCGCGATCTGCTTGTCGACGCCCGTCGAGACGAGCACCTCCTTGAACGGCCCCGCTCCCGCCACGACCAGAAGCACGGGGCCGACGTCGGCAAGCGCGGCTCCATACGTGGCCATCACCGCGGCCAGCGGCCTGCCGCGGGCGGTGCCGAGGGTCACGGCCGCCACGGCGAGCGTGAGCAGCATCACGATGTCGGGGTGCGTAATGAACCGCAGCAGCGGCAGAGCCGCGGCCGTCTGCGGCGCGGCGATCTCGACCGCCGTCGAGCCCACGAGCAAGAGCGCCGGCAGGAGCGACGTGAGCAGGCTCGTCCAAATACCCGGCAGCTGATCTTCTGGCAATTCCCGGGCCGAAAGCCCGGGCAGCGGATGGGCGTCGATGTTGCGGAGGAACCGTGCGAACACGGGCCCGGCGAGGATGAGCGCAGGCACGGCGACGATCGTGCCATAGAGCAAGGTCAGGCCGAGGCTCGCGTCGAACTGCTTTACAAGCCCGGCGGGCGCCGGGTGCGGCGGCAGCAGGCCGTGGGCCACGCTCAGGGCCGCGAGCGCCGGCACCGCAACGGCCACGGCCGGCAGGCCGAAGCGGCCGCTGATCGCAAACACGATCGGCACGAGCAGCACGAAGCCGACGTTGTAGAAGAGTGGGATGCCGACGATAAAGCCGGTCGCCGCCATCGCCCAGGCGATCCGCGACGTGCCGAAGAGCCCGACGAGCGTCGTGGCAATCCGCTGGGCGGCGCCCGAGTCCACCACCAGCCTGCCGAGCATCGCCCCGGCGGCGATCACGATCGTCAGGCCCCCGAGAATGCTTCCCAGCCCCTTCTGCACGAGCGGCGGTACGTCGGCCGGCGGCACGCCGAGCGCGATCGCCATGCCGATCGACACCGCAAGAAAGGCGAGGAACGGATTGACCTTGGCGATGGCCACGAGCGCCACGAGGGCCGCAATGGCGGTGGCGACGATGAGGATGGTCATGAATCGGGGTGCTCTCGGTAAGATTGTGTCATGACTGACCCAGATGTCCAAGCCGACGAGCACGATTTAAGCCCACGCGCACTCGTGGTGATGGGCGTATGCGGTGCCGGCAAGACGGAGATCGGGCGGCGGCTCGCCGAGACGCTGCGATGGGGCTTCCTGGACGCCGACGATTTTCATCCGCCGGCCAACGTCGAGAAGATGCGAGCGGGTACGCCGCTTACCGATGCCGACCGCTGGCCGTGGCTCGACGCGCTGGCAGCATTGCTACGGGATGCGACTGCCGGCCGCGGCAATACGGTCTTGGCCTGCTCCGCCCTGGCCCGCCGCTACCGCGACCGGCTTG
This sequence comes from Planctomycetia bacterium, assembly GCA_026401035.1. GTDB lineage: Bacteria > Planctomycetota > Planctomycetia > Pirellulales > UBA1268 > RGVT01. The sequence continues at coordinate 3,096 of JAPLNR010000070.1, forward strand.
GCCTGCCCCATCCGCGCATCCGTCTCGTGCACCTCGACGACCCGAGCGGCGTTATTCGCCAGCGTATGGAACGACGGGCCGGGCACTTCATGCCGACCGCGTTGCTCGAGAGCCAACTGGCCCTGCTTGAACGGCCGACTGCGGACGAGCGGCCGATCGTGGTCGATGTGGCGAGCGAGCCCGATGCGATCGTTCGCTCGATCCTGGCGTCGCTCGACTGATGCCAGCGAAGGCTAGGCTCGTACAGCGTTGCGACAAAACCGGAAACGACGAACGCAAGAGTCCAACTCCGGGTTGGAGCAGACTCATCAAGGAACAAACGTCGGGGCGACACCCGACAGGCCACGTATAACCGGGGCCCCTTCGACATCGCCACCCTGGCTATCTTCCCCGAATACATCGAATTCGATGGCGGGGAAGTGCTGCGGCTGGTGGTCGAAGGTGCCGCCGGGAGAACGGTCGCATGATGGCCCGCACCTACCTCGAGACCCAGGGCCGGCTCTGGCCTGACCTCGTCGGAACAGCCGCGGTGCCGGCGGCCGACCCCGCCACGATCGCGGCCAGGGCCAACGACTTCGAGCGGCGGCACAGGTGCTCAAGGCCCTCGTGGGTGACGTCGTCATCCAAAAGCAACACGTCGATGGATACGAAAACCCCCAGATAGTCGCCGGGTTCACGATCAACGCCATTCCCGCCATGGCGATCCTCGGCCGCAGATCGGGTGCATCCGACGGCGACTCTGTCTCGCCACACCTTCAGAGCGATCATCCGTCAAAAGCAGACCGGCCATCGCTCGGCGGAGACGTGACCGTCACGTTGGCATACAAGCCCGGTGGTAGCCAACGCCGCACCGAAGATGACGGGGTGTGAAGCCCTCGACCCCAGGGCCACGTTCATAGTCGGGGCGGCAATGGCCGCCCCGGCTATGCGGGCCGGCCGCAGGTGGCTGGCTGATCGACTAGGAGGCGGCTCCTGACGCACTGTACAATCCTGTGCGATGAGTCTTAAGGAGGTTTCACGTGGCGACCGCTGACACATACCCGCATATCGGCCTCGCGACCGACGGCAAGGCCGTGATCGAGGGCACTCGGTACACCGTCGAGCACATCGCCGCGGAGCAGTATTTCTACGGCTGGTCTGCCGAGGAGATTCTGCGCCAGCATCCGGACCTGCGGCCCGCCGAAGTCTATGCCGCACTCGCCTATTTTCACGATCACCACGACAGCATCGTGGCGGCCATCGAGGCCGGCAAAGCTCGGGCTGAGCAGGCCCGCGGGCCGGAGTCTGTCTCACGCGACGAGCTTATCCGGCGCCGTGCCGCGGCTCGCGGTCACAACGGGTGATTCAACCTATGCCGCTGGCTGTTTACATGGACGTGCATGTGCCAGCCAGCGTTTCGGCGGGCCTACGTCGAAAGCAGATCGATGTCCGCACAGCCCAAGACGACTCGGCGGGACGGACGTCAGACGACGAGTTGCTCACACGGGCGACGGCCCTCGGGCGGGTCTTGCTCACGCAGGACGCCGACTTTCTCGAAATCGCGGCGCGGTGGCAGCGGCAAGGCATCGCCTTCAGCGGGATTCTGTTCGCGCCCCAGGGCACGCCTATCGGACGGCTGATCGAGGACGCCGAGCTCTGCCTGGCGGGCATGACAGCGGACGAGTTTCGCAACCGCATGGTTCATCTCCCGTTGCGATAGCCGCCGGAATTCCCTCGTCCCAGGGACTATCCAACCGTCACCATGTGGGAGTTCCTAAGAAACAAGTCCAACCGATCAGTCGGGGCGACAGGATTTCAACCTGCGACCTCTTGAACCCCAGCCGCTTCCGGCCGGGTTCGTTCGAAATCCTGAAACCCCTACTTTTCTGCAGCGTAACGCATCGCGCGCGAATGTGCACACTTTCGATCCTTTGACCCTTTTCATGCATCGTGTGCACGTTTATTGGGTCAACTATCGAGGGGTGATTGAGCCGACGTCGCTCACAACAGTGGTCGCAATTGGGACAGGCGACCTTTAATGACCTTCCAACCCGGGGCATCCCCGTAGCACAGCAGGCTGGATTGCTCCTCGTAATTTCGAGCAAGTACTTGCTCGAGTGCCTGGTCGGGAAACAACGCATCGCTCGATTGAAGGTTCATCCCCGACGGCGGGATGAAGTCGCGGGCGTAGAACGCCTCACTGATTCGCGCGTAGTCGGCCTTTATCGCCGCGTACTCGTCCGACCTGAGCATTGCCAAAACCTCCGGCCTCTCCGCAAGGCAGTAGAGGTCGTAGTAGTGGCGGGCATACGAGCCAAGCGGCTCACCGGTCTGCTTCAGGATTTCGACCTTGGCGTGAATGGCGAACAGCTTTTCAACGAAGGTGCGACGAAAGTGAAGCAGAAGCATCTCGAAAGGCTGTTCGTCATCACATCCGAGGGTCGTGCCTGTCTCGCGGAGAAATTCACCGACGAAGGAAGCGATCTGCCGCCGCTCCGTCGGCGCCTTGCCGCTTGCGACCATCGTTTCAACGAGAACCCCCGGCGAGAGGCCACCGATCTCGGGAATACGCTCGTCGTACAAGAAGCGATCGGCCCGCTTCAGACCCTTGCTCGTCGTGCTCTGATCTTTACTGAAGGCAAGGCCGGGATGCTGATCGATGGCGTTCCGTATCGCCCGCAGGATCGCCTGACCGAAATCAGGATGCTGAAACAGACGCACGCGACCTCTTCAGTCGAGCCTGCCATTCAGCTGCATGCTTTAGGGCGGCCAGCTTTCCGAAATCAAATTTCGACAACGCGTTCAGGGTACTTCGCAGCCGCGTGAGCTCCCGGGGCGACCGCCTCAACTGCTGCCCTATCGCACCCAGCATGGCGCGCACCCTCGGCGGCTCGGACGCCGCCACACGGTACAGCCTGACGAACCGACCTGGTTTGTTGACGACCGCCAGCAGGCGCCTGACGGTTTCATCGGCCGAAAGCTCGCTGGTTGAGCCGCGCTGCCGCAAAACCTCCAAGATCACGGCATTCTCAGCATCGAGCAACCGCCACGATTCCGGTCGCCGGGTACGGATGACGGTTTGCTTGCCCACGATCAGACGGGGCAGGCTCCCGCCGGTAGTGGCGATTTCGGGGCGCAATGGCTGCTGCGTGGTGAGCCCAAGCATGCTGGCCGCGGCGTACCCCGACGGAAAAACCTTCCGACCAGCAATCGGCAGACTCTGCACCATCGCCGGGCTTGGCAGGCTGGGGCCGAATGCCGTCTCCCGACCGCGATAGTAAAGGCCTTTGCCTAGCCGCTGCAGCAATCCCTGCCGGGAAAGTCGCGACAGGGCCTGAGCGATTGCCTGCGCGGTCCATGCCCGGTCGGCACTCTGAAAATCAGTAGCTCGCCACACTCGCTCGCCACCCCCCTCGATCCGAGACCGAATACGGCCCACGATTGATCGCTGGCGGATTCCGGCTGTGGCGGCACGAGTGCTCATGTCCATACTTTCGGCCAACCCGGCCTGTGTGTCAAGTTTTTTTGCAATAAAACTTGACATTCTGGCCTACGACCGCAGGGAGGCCGCAAGAAGGCTGCGGAAAACCCGGCCCAAGAGTTGATTCTGTAAGAAAAGCGTGCTACTTTTTCTTACATGGCAGGTCGTCAGAAGTCGCCAGAATCGCTCGACGCGAGAATCCTCGCCGCCCTCCGGCGCCGGGGCAGGGGATGCGTCGTTGTGCCTTCGGATTTTCTCGACCTCGGAAACCGAAGGGCCATCGACGTTGCCCTGCACAGGCTTGTTCGTGCGGGGTCGATCCGCCGGCTGGCCCATCTGAAGCGAACGCTCCCTGCTGCGGAACGGCGGAAGCTTCTCGATGATCTTCGCCTGGCGCCCACATGGATGCATCCCATCTTTCATGACCTCGCGGCGTCCCGGACATGAGACTCTCGTTCCTCGAGCTTCCGGGCCGCGAACGCCGGCTCTATTTCGAGCAGGCAGCCGCAAGGCGAGGCCTGTCTGCCGTCGTCTTGGAAAAGGACTTCTGACGAGCCGCAACCAAGCCGACAAATGGATGACGCGCGCCGAGGCGGCCTGTGCAAAGGCGGTGCAGGAACAGCTCAAGCCGACTCTCGAGGCCGAGGCGAAACATGTTCTCGGCGAACCTGAACGCGGGGCCTGGTTCGAGTACGCAGCCGACCCGACCAGCGGTGCGCCGAATCTGCTTTTCCACTACCCTTCTCACCAGCCGACGGGCTTCGACTACCTGCGACGTGCCGTGAAGCTCGAGTTCGGCTCCCTGACGGACCAGCAGCCGGTCGGGCGTCATGCCATCACGCCGTGGCTTCTTGACGCCTTTCCCGCCGCGATGCCCGATTGGCAATGCGACGTCGTGGCTCTGGGCATCGACCGGACGTTCTGGGAGAAGGCTACGATCCTCCACGCGGAGCATCATCGCCCCGCTGGCAAGGCAACGCCTGACCGGTTTTCGCGTCATTACGCCGATGTCGCGGCCCTCGCACGTCACCCCGCGACGCAAGGCACAATCGCCGACCTCAAAACCTGCGAACGGGTCGTGGGCTGGAAACGGCTGTTCTTCGGCAGTGCTTGGGCGAACTACGAAACCGCACGGCCCGGCTCATTTCACCTACTGCCCAGCGATGAGCGACTGCCGGCCCTGCGTCGCGACTTCGCGGCGATGCGAGACATGTGCCTCGCGGAGCCCCCGTCCTTCGATGCGGTGCTCGCGACACTGTCGGCCCTGGAACGCCGGCTCAACGAGTTTTGAACCGTTTGACGGCTGGCTCCCACCAGCCCCAGATGAACATGATCCAACGGTCACCATGTGGGAGTACCGAACCCCGCACTCATAACCGACGCCCACCCTTGGCGGCAATCACCGTCCGGCGGCCGAGCAAAGACCGGATGAGGTGGGCCCCGGATTTCGGGCGGCTTGATATGGTTGTCAGTCGTCGCGCCAAAACCGGCCACCGTGATTCTGCTTGAACACTACGGCGGCGGAGGCGGCGGCTTGATCTGCCCCCGCCACGGCACGGATGACTTCGCCTTCCGCCCAGTCGGCGTCGCCAGCAAGACGGCTATCCCACCCAGGATCGAGAGCACGAGAATGAGCCAGAATCGGGTAGGCATGGTCATTCGATGATCCTCCGCTTCTCCCAGAAACTCAGCGCCCGACTCAAGGTACGACCGTTTCATCTCGCCACGAACCGGGCTCATCCAGTTCGCCTCCACGTTCAGCCGCTCGGTAACGGGCTCGATGAACGAGTTGATCGCCCATGGCAAGCTGCTTCTCGCTGACGAGGAGACATCCCCGTTCGATCTTGGTTTTCGGCTCAACGACACCCTGCTCTCGGCAGTCGAGTCCGCTGAACAACTGGATTACGGCAAGCCACGGGCCGCTTTTCGTGCTCTCGTAGCGAGGTCAACGGCTCCATGAATCCAAGGCCTCCTTAACCAAACCCAAAACGTTCGGGGCGACAGGATTTGAACCTGCGACCTCTTGACTGGGAATCAACCGAACAATGTGTCGGCGACCTCATCACGAGTGAGCCCAGCGTGCTCGGCAACGTCCTTCAGAATTGCATTGAGCGTGCCGAGCCGAAGCGGCGAATGATTCGGAATAGTGACGTGGTGTTCGCCTTTGTCTTGGGTCGTCAGCCGGACGTGCGAACCCTTTTGCCGCGATACAGCGTAGCCGAAGATACGTAACGCGATCGCCAAGGACTCACCAGAAACGTCACGGGGCAGCCTCATGGCGCCAGAATTTCGTCATGAACGACATGGAGGCGAATCATCCGCGGAGCGTGACCTTCTTCGAAGTGGCACGCCACAGCGGATCGCACGTTTGCCCTGAGCGACTCCATGGTGTCGCCTTCAGTGAATATCGACTCACCGACTGCCCTTGCGGTAAAGCCTCCCTCGGAGGCTTCCTCTACGACGAACACGATCTCGACCACGGAAATACATCCACGGCACGCGCGCCGCGTAGGGACTGAAACATCCGCGATACGCGACCTGCAATGTCGGGGCGACAGGATTTGAACCTGCGACCTCTTGACCCCCAGTCAAGCGCGCTAGCCAGTCTGCGCCACGCCCCGAATCCACCGCACGGCAGACGATACTCTCGCATCGCCGCCCCACGATCGGCACACTATCGCAGAACTTTCACACCACTTCAACACGGCTTCCCGCGACATGGCCACTTCATCCAACCCGCCCGCCTCCGCGACTTTTTCCGCCCGGCTCGCCGCTGCCATCAAACAGCGGCGCACGCCCGCCTGCATTGGCCTCGACCCCCGACGCGAATCGCTCCCCCCCGCCCTCCATGCGGCGACCGCCTCCGATCCCAAGGCTCTCGCCGCCGTCTTCACGCGGTTTTGCTGCGACGTGATCGACGTCGTCGCGCCGCTGGTGCCGATCGTGAAGCCACAGCTGGCCTGCTTCGAGGCGATCGGGCCTGATGGCATGACCGCGCTCGCCGAGGTGATCGCCCACGCGCATGCCAAGAACCTGCTTGTGCTCGCCGACGGCAAGCGGGGCGACATCGGCTCCACCGCCGAGGCCTACGCCGACGGCTGGCTCGCCGGCCCCTGGGCCGCCGACGCCCTCACCGTGAACCCCTACCTCGGCCTCGACTCGATCGAGCCCTTCGTGAAGGTCGCCACGGACCGCGGCGCCGGCATCTTCATCCTCGTGAAGACCTCGAACCCCGGCAGCAAGGATTTTCAGGATCTCAAGACCGACGGCCGCACGATCTACGAGCACGTGGCCGCCGGCGTGGAACAGCTCGCCGCGCGAACCGCAGCGGGCGGCACGTACGGGGCCGTCGGGGCCGTCGTCGGCGCCACCTGGCCGCGGCAGCTCGACGAACTCCGCGCCGCCATGCCCCACACGTGGATCCTGGTGCCCGGCTTCGGTAAGCAGGGAGGCCGGGCGGCCGACGTGCGCGGCGCCTTCGACGCCAGCGGACTCGGGGCGATCGTCGTCAGCGCCCGCGACGTGATCTTCGCACACGCGCGGCCGGAGATGAACGCGGGCCTCGCCGACGACCAGTGGCAGACAGCCGTCGACCGCGCCTGCCGCGACATGATCGAGCGCCTCGCGGCAGACACGCCGGCGGCGCAATTGAAGTAAGGCAGGCTGAAGCCTGTGCTGCGCCAACACGTCCCAGGCCTGGAGGGCCGGGTTTGAACCAGCGACCGGAGGTCGCCAAGCGAAAATCGGCTGGAGGCCGATGTTTCGCGTGAAGACAGACAGGCTGAAGCCTGTGCTGCGTTAACACGTCCCAGGCCCGGAGGGCCGGGTTTGAACCAGCGACCGGAGGTCGCCAAGCGAAAATCGGCTGGAGCCCGATGTTTCGCGTGAAGACAGACAGGCTGAAGCCTGTGCTGCGTTAACACGTCCCAGGCCTGGAGGGCCGGGTTTGAACCAGCGACCGGAGGTCGCCAAGCGAAAATCGGCTGGAGGCCGATGTTTCGCGTGAAGACAGACAGGCTGAAGCCTGTCCTACTTTGCAAGCAGTTGCGAGATCAGCGGCAGCAGCTGCTTCTTACGGCTGACGATGTTCTCGAGCTGATAGAGGCTGCGGTCGAGGCGCGGATAGTTGATGTCTTCCCACGCTTCGGACTCCTTCGAGAGGAGCAGAAGCGAGCCGTTGCTGACGACGTCGGTCACGAGCAGTGCCGAGAAATCGAGCTTCTGCCGTTCCGCAAACGCCTCGAGTGCCGCCCGCAATTCGTCCTTCCGTTCCCAGAAGAGATCGAAGCCCGTCTCCTCGATCTGTGAGATCGAAAACCGCTCGCCATGCTCGGTGAACTCCTTGCAGTCCTCACGGATCACGTCGGCGGGCGTTTTCGACCGCAGCGCTGAACCGATCTCGAAGAATTCCTTCGCGTACAGGTCGAGGTCGACGGCACAGAGCCCCTTGAGCCAGCCGAGCACCTCACGATCGACGTCCGTCGTCGTCGGCGATCGGAGATGGAGCGTGTCGGAAATGATCCCCGACGCCATGCAGAGCGCGATCGCGGGCTTCGGCACGATGCCGGCGGCGCGAAACTGCCGGGCCACGAGCGTGCACGTCGACCCGACCGGCTCGTTGATGAACCGGATCGGCTGTGTCGACTTGAGACCACCACCGAGCCGATGATGATCGAGCACCTCGATGATCTCGGCCTCCTCGGCGCCGTTCACGGCCTGGCCCAGTTCGTTGTGGTCGACGAGGACGAGCTGCAGTTTGGGCGGATTGATGAGGTCCGACTTGAACGCCAGGCCGACGAGCGTACCGTCGTCTCCCACGACCGGAAACACCGGTTGCGGAGACCGCTCCACCACGGCCCGCGCCTCGGCCACCGTCCACTTTCCCGGCACCGTCACGATGTCGCGATCGACCACCGGATCGATGAACTGCGACGACTTGATCCGCAGCGTGGTGTTGACGGTGTCGAAGGGACTCGAGATCACCGACACGCCCTTCGCCTTCGCGATCTCCACCACCTCCGACGCCAGCGGAAAACCGCCGGTGATCACGATCGCCCGCACCCCGCTGTCGATCGCCGGCAACTGGATCGACGGACGGTCGCCGCAGACCACGATCAGCCGCTCGCTCGGGTACTGCCGCATCCGCTCCACGAAACCCTCGGCGCTCATCGCGCCCACCATCACGAGCAGTTCGTCGGACCGGTCGGGCTCTACGCGATTGCGAAAAGTCCCGCCGAGCACTTCGCAGATCTTTCGCAGGCTCGTCGTCACGGCCCGCGCCTTGGTCGAATCGGCGGCGTCGGTGAAAAAAAGCTCCATCATCGTGAGGATGGAGAGCACGCCCACGACCTGACGGTCGCGATCGACCACGGGAATCGCCCGCAGGTCGCCTTTTCGCATCCGCTCGTAGGCCTCGTGAAACGCGTCGCCGAACGAGGCGGTCACGATCTCACGCCGGCAGACGTCCTCGACCTGCGGACGCACGTCCATCACCAGTTTTGGCGCGACGAGCCCCGCCCGCCCGAGCACGTATTCGGTTCGCTGGTTTGGTGGACCGCAGCAGGCCGCGACGGCATCCGGCCGCGTCGTTTGCTGGAGCAGATCGGCGTAGGCGATCGCCGAGCAGATGGCGTCGGTATCGGGATTGCGATGCCCGAAGACAAGAACGCTCATGAATGCTTCACGCTTCGCTCGGGGCCTGCAGCCAGCAGGCCAGCGAGGGATCCCAGTCGAGAAGGTCTTCCTTCTTGAAGTAGATGCCGATCTCACGTGTGGCCGACTCGGTGGAATCGGAGGCATGCACGAGGTTCATCTGGCGGCTGGCGCTGTAGTCGCCGCGGATCGTGCCGGCGGCGGCCTTGAGCCCGCTTGTGGCCCCCAGCATCTCGCGAACCACGCGAATCACCTCCGGTCCCTCGAACACGGTCGCCACGACGGGCGCCGCGGTGATGAACTCCTCGAGGCTTGGATAAAAAGGCTTCTCGACGTGCTCGGCATAGTGCTGCCGGGCGAGGGCGGGCGTGACGCGAAGCATCTTCATGGCCACCAGCCGCAGCCCCTTCTCCTCGAAGCGGGAAAAAATCCTGCCGAGCAGGCCACGCTCGAGGCAGTCGGGCTTGAACATCACAAACGTCCGCTCCATTCGATCGCTCTCCCAATCAGATCAGAACTTGTTGATTTGCCGGCTCGAATGCCCGCGTGGGGAGTCTATTTAGCGGCTCTGCCGCCGCACAACCAGTGCAGTCTGAGGCCGTGAACTGGAGCCGGCCCTACCAGGAGATGGTCCCCTCGCGGACGGCCAACAGGAAATCGCGGTTGCCCTCGAGGAGCGTCGGCTCCGCGAGCAGTTCTGCGGCCGACAGCCAGAAGATCTCGTCGACCTCCACCGGGTGGGGCACGAGCACCGTCTCGTCCGGGAGCGTCACGGTCCACCAGGCAAGGGCCGTTCCCCAGCCCGTCACGCTTCGCCACACGCACTGCCCCGCCGCCACGGGCGCCGCAAGTTCCTCGAGGCATTCGCGGACCACCGCCTCATGCTCCGCCTCGCCGGGCTCGATGTGGCCGCCGGGAAAGCAGACTCGGCCACCTGCCGCCACCGTGTGGCCCCGGCGGATTGCCAGAAAGAGTCCGCTCCGCTGCGCGATCGCCACCACACCCCGCTTGACGATCCGCTCAGCAGATTCCAGCCGGCGTTCGCCCGTTTCCAGAGGTCGTTTTCCAATTCCGCTCATACACTACACTGTTGCATTCCGACATCGTTTCGAACATCCCCCTGCGAGCACCCGCGTCGATGGAAGCCGTCCCACCCTCCAAGGGCTCTCCCAACCTCAACTCCATGCTCGGCCGCCCCCTCGGGATGCCGGTTGTGATCATGTTGATCCTCGGCGCACTGGCGCTGGTCACGATCGTGGCCCGCGAGCAGACGACACTGCCGGCCGCGATCAGTTACGACGAGTTCGTCCGGCAGGTGCAGGCGGGCAACGTGTCCGCCGTCGAGATCGTGGGCAACACGCTGCGGGGCGAGTTTCGGACCATGCCCACGGCCGACCGTGCGCCGGCGATCGGGGCCGGAAAGACCTTCCAGTTGGAACTCTCCAGTTATCTCGGCGAGGGTCTCGACAAACTGCTGCTCGATCATTCGGTGAAGACGACCGTCCGCCAGCCGAGCGACGGCACCGGCTTTCTGCTCGGTCTCTACATGCTTGTGCCCCTCCTCTTGATGGCGGGGTTCTGGATGACGCTGCGCCGCGCCCGCGATCCGCTCGGCGGCAGCGGCTTCCTCGGAAGTTTCTCGAAGTCGCCGGCCAAACGGTATGGCGCCAATGACAAGCAGGTGACCTTCGCCGATGTCGCCGGGCTCGAGGGAGTGAAGGAAGACCTCAAGGAGATCGTCGAGTTTCTGAAGGATCCGAAGAAGTTCCAACGGCTCGGCGGCCGCGTGCCGAAGGGTGTGCTCCTGATGGGGCCGCCGGGCACCGGCAAGACCCTGCTGGCCCGCGCCGTCGCCGGCGAGGCGGGCGTGCCCTTCTTCTCGATCTCGGGCAGCGAATTCATCCAGATGTTCGTCGGCGTCGGCGCCTCGCGGGTGCGCGACCTCTTCAAGACCGCCAAGGATGCGGCGCCGTCGATCCTGTTTATCGACGAGATCGACGCGGTGGGCCGGCATCGCGGCGCTGGACTTGGCGGCGGCCACGACGAACGGGAGCAGACGCTCAACCAGATTCTCAGCGAGATGGACGGCTTCAGCCCGTCGGAATCGGTGATCGTGCTGGCCGCGACCAACCGTCCCGACGTGCTCGACCCCGCGCTCCTGCGACCGGGCCGGTTTGACCGGCATGTGACCGTCGAACGCCCCAACCACAAGGCCCGGCTGGCCCTCTTCAAGGTGCACACCCGCAACGTGCCCCTCGCCGCCGACGTCGATCTCGACCGGCAGGCCAGCGGCACCGTGGGCCTGACGGGCGCCGACATCCGCAACCTCGTCAACGAGGCCGCTCTCTGGGCCACACGGCAAAACAAGGATGCCGTCGACTCCTCCGACTTCGACTACGCCCGCGACAAGGTGCTGATGGGCCCGAAGCGGGAGGAAGTGCTCGTGGGCCGCGAAAAGAAGATGACGGCCTACCACGAGGCGGGGCATGCGCTCGGCGCCTGGCTCCTCCCCGGCGTCGACAAGCTTCACAAGGTGACAATCATCCCGCGTGGCCGCGCCCTCGGCGTCACGCAACTGGTGCCCGAGGAAGACCGGATGAACATCGGCCAGTCGGATCTCAACAACCGGCTCGTCTTCATCCTCGCCGGCCGCGCCGCCGAGAAGCTCGTGTTTGGCGAATACTCGGCCGGGGCGGAAAACGATCTCGTGCAGGCCACGCGACTGGCCCGCCGGATGGTGGCCCACTGGGGCATGAGCGAGAAGGTCGGCCCGGTGGCCTGCCACGTGACCAACGAGCATCCCTTCCTCGGCCGCGACGTCTACGAGCAGCGGGAATTCAGCGAGCACACCGCCCAGACGATCGACGACGAGGTCACCCGCATGCTCAACGAGGCCGCCGAACGGGCGACGATTCTGCTCTCCGAAAACCGCGGGAAGCTCGACGCGCTCGCCGGTGCGCTTGAACAGCGGGAAATGCTCGACGATACCGAGGTGGTCGCCGTGATCGGACCGGCCGTGCCGCGGCGTCTGGGCGAAGGCGGCAGCCAGCCCGACGCCACCGCGCCGGTACAGGCCGCCAGAAACCCCTGATGCTCTCGCACGTCGTCTTTTTTTCGCTGAAGGATCGCGCGCCCGCCGCAGTGGCCGCGCTCGTCGACGCCTGTAAGAAACACCTCACGGGGCATCCTGGCACCGTGTCGTTTTCAGTCGGCACCTGTTCGTCATACGACCGGCAGGTGAACGACCGCGACTTCGACGTGGCCCTCGAGATCGTCTTCGAGTCGCACGCGGCACACGACACCTACCAGACCGCCGAGCGACACAACCAGTTCATCGCCGAGCAGGCGACCAACTGGGCGAAGGTGCGGGTCTTCGACGTCGACCTCGTACGGTAGCCCGCGTGGCTCCAGTGGCGGATCCCACCGGCTACGGAGCCGCCGGCTGCCGTCGCCTGCCCTACACGACCTTCCCACGCGACACGGCGATCCGCCCGCCAAAGCAGGTCTCGACGTCGCCGCCAGGCACCCGGCGTCGCTCCTGATACCGCGAGCGATACCGCCAGCCCTCGGGCTCGCTCGTGTAGCCCAACGGCAGCGGTGAAGGATCGATCACGCACTCGACGATCGGTGGCAGTTCTGCCTCCGCGGCAAGGGGATGCGGGAAGTTCACGTTCCAGAATTCGCCGGCGGCCAGCGGCTCGCCGCCCGGCCCGCCGCGGCCGACCACGCTGGTCAGGATCGCGGTCATCCAGCGGGCCGCCCGCTGCCAGTCGATCGGCTCCTCGCGGCGGTGGTAATGCGAGACGGCGAGCGACTTCACGCCATGCAGCGCCGCCTCGCGGGCCGCGGCAACGGTGCCGGAGTGATGGATGTCGACCCCCAGATTGCCACCGGCATTGATGCCCGACAAGACCCAGTCGAGCGGCGGCGCCGATTCGGAAAACAGCGTCGCCAGCGCCAGCCGCACGCAGTCGGCCGGCGTGCCGTCGACGTGGAAGCGATCGGACCCCACCTGTTCGAGCGTGAGCGGCCGGTCGGTCGTCACGCGATGGCCGCAGCCGGAGTGCGGCTCCTTCGGCGCCACCACGATCACGCGGCCCGCGGCCGGCCAGGCGTCGTGGCAGGCCGCCGCGAGCGCTGCAAGCCCCGGGGCGTCGATGCCATCGTCATTCGTCAACAGGATATTCATGTGATCGCGCCTGCAGGAATTCGGTTCACGAGTGACTCGATGATCGCCCACACCCCCTCGGCCGCGTCGCCGGCGAGCCGGCAGACCTCGTCGGCATCGGTGTGATCGGGGGCATCCGGCCGGGCCACGTTCGTCACGACCGAAACGGCCGCCACGGTGAGGCCGAGCCGCCGCGCGGCGACCGCCTCGGGCACGGTGGACATGCCGACGGCGTCGGCGCCGAACCGGCGGAGCATCCGGTATTCGGCGCGGGTTTCATAACTGGGGCCGAGCAGGTAGGCGTAGACGCCGGCGCGGGCGGGCACCCCCGCACGGCGTGTGGCCGCGAGTGATTCCCTGACGAGACCGGCGTCGTAGCAGGCTGCCTGGGCCGCCGCGGAAGTCTGCTCAGGGGGCGATCGCTCCGCGAGCGCCGCGGCCCACGGCCGGCCGACGAAGTCGAGGTGGTCGCTCACGACGACAAGTTCACCACCCTGCATGTCCGGCCGCAGACCACCCGAGGCGTTGGTGAGCAGGAGCGTTTGGACGCCGAGCGCCGCGAGCAGTTCGACCCCGCGGCCGAGCGTTTCGGCGGTAAATCCCTCGTAGGCATGCACGCGGCCCTGCAGCATCACCAGCGGCACCCCGGCAAGGCCGCCGCAGACGAGCCGGCCCGCATGCCCCGTCGCCGTGGATGTGGGAAGCCAGCCGGTGGCCCGCGAGTCGATCGACCAGGAATCGTCCAGCCGGTCGGCCAGCCCGCCCAGCCCCGTGCCGAGCACCACGCCCACGGTGCCCCGCGAACCGCCCGCCGCGAGCATCCGCTCGGCCGCAGCGCGGGCCTCCGGCCGTGGCCGGCAGCCAACTCCATCCATTGATTCCCGGCCTGCGACCATTCCCGGCCTGCGCTCCATGCGAAGGGGCTTTCCTGCCCGCTTTCCTGCTCCGTACGACGGCACCCTTTGCCGACGCACTGGCAACACCTTATTCTCGCCCGTCGGCGGCGAAATGAAAACCGGCGCCGTGTTTTCCTGATCACCCCCAGCGAGAGCCTTCGTCCGATGTCCACCCGCGCTGAAAAGTTTGCCGGCCTTTCCGTCGCCATCGTCACCCCTTTTCGTAACGGCGCGGTCGACTATGCCAGGCTGCGGGAGCAGGTCGACTTCCAGGCGCAGGCGGGCGTCACCTGTATCTGCCCCGTGGGAACCACCGGCGAATCCCCCACGCTCACGCACGACGAGCACGAGCGGGTGATCTCCGAGAGCATCGCGGCCGCCGCCGGCCGGCTGCTCGTGATGCCGGGCACGGGGAGCAACTCGACCGCCGAGGCAATCCGTCTCACGAAACATGCCGCGCGGGCGGGCGCCGACGCGGCGCTCGTCGTCGGCCCCTACTACAACCGGCCCACGCAGCAGGGCATCTACGAACACTTCAAGGCGATCGCCGAGAGCGTCGAGATTCCCATCTGCATCTATAACATTCCTGCCCGCACCGGTCGCAACATTGAGCCGGAGACGATCCTCCGCCTCGCCGAACTGCCCGGCATCGCGATGGTGAAGGAGGCGACCGGCTCGATGGACCAGGCCTCGCAGATCCTCGCCGCCACCGATCTCACCGTGCTCTCCGGCGACGACAGCATGACGCTGCCGCTGCTGGCGATCGGGGCCCGCGGCGTGGTCTCCGTGGTGGGCAACCTCGTGCCGGCCGACATGAAGGCGCTCATCGACGCCTTCGAGGCGGGCGACATGCATGCCGCCCGCATGCAGCACTACCGGCTCTTCACGCTCTGCCGCGACCTGCTCGGTCTGGCGAGCAACCCGATCCCGATCAAAAGTGCCTTGGCGATGATGGGCCGCGACACGGGAGACGTCCGCCTCCCGTTGGTCAATCTGGAAAAGCCGCTGCAGGACAAGCTCCGCGGCGTGCTCCGCGACTACGGCCTCACCCTCCGGCAGCCCCAGCCGGCCTAGCCCGTAACCAACGCCGTACGGGTAGAGCCCGTCGACGTCGAGAAAATCGCCGTCGGCGAGTTCGATCCGCCGCCGTTCGTCTTGTCCCCCGGCCGGCTTCTCGGCGAGAATCCCCGGCCGGCTCCCGGCTGCTTTCCAGCCATGTGCATCGCGATTCGCCCCGAGGTGACATGCCAAAGCCCGTGATCGCCCTGTTGTGCACCCTCGGCATGGAGGATTTCCTTGCCAATGCGTTGCGGGGTTTGATCGGCGTCGGCGTCGATCCCGCGCAGGTGTGCATCGGATGCCCTGACAATGCCCTACCGTCCGTGCAGGGCGTCGCACGACGCTATTCACCAGACATCGTCACGCGTTCGGAAGCCTACCTGTCAGCGGATGAAGACACGCTGGCACAGCCGGTGCGCTTTGGATCAGCCGCTTTCATTGACGTCTCCTGGAAGAAGGTTCTCTTCATCCGTCACCTGCTGGAAGCGCACGACCATGTCGTCTACGCGGATCTCGACATAGCCTGGCTGCGAAACCCGCTCCCCTATCTGTCACGGGTCGCAGCCCTGTATCCGCTGGCATTCCAGACCGAGGGCGTGGAGACGTGTCCGCCGACCTTGTGCTGCGGGTTCATCTCGCTGGCCAGATCCGCGACGACGCACCGTTTTGTCGACGCGTGGCTCACGCTGGATTCCGGAACCGACGGTCAGGGACCTCGGCTCGACGATCAACGGGCGTGCATGCGGCTCATCGAGGCACATCCAAGTTGGATGCAGTCGATTTTCCCGCTGCCGGAGTCGCTCTTCGTCAACGGGCTCGGCTATCGCAACGTGATCGAGGGCCCTCCTCCGCCAGCGCCGCTCTCAGGCAAGACGGAGCCTTTCATCTTTCATGCAAACTGGACGATTGGGCTGCAAAGCAAGCGGCGCTTGCTCGCCGCCGCCGGCACGTGGCGATCCTCCGGCGCGGTGCGGACCGAACCGGCTGCCGTCTCCGAGAACGGCGATTACGGTGCTGCGCCGGCCGGGTGCGCGGAAGGGCCGGTCGTCACGGTCATCTACCCGGTCTTCGACGTCCGCGGCGATGCGGCGGAACGCATCCGGCTCTGGACGATGAAGCAGGACATCGCGGCGGACCGGTATCGTGTCATCGTCGCTGCCGGCGCCGATGATGAGCTTGACGAGGATGCGATCCGGCGAGCGCTGCGGCCCCACGATATGTTGCTACGAATACCTGGGAAACAGCGGGAGGCCGACTTCTGGAATGTCGGTGCCCGCCACGCCACGACGCCCTGGCTGCTGTTCGTGGAGGCGCATGCCCTGCCGAAAACCGACAGCCTGTCCAAGCTCGTGGACTGGATCGAGAGCCACCCGCCCGCCGGGGCGGTGAACTTCCGCGTGGAGAATCTCGACAGTCATCCCGCCGCCAGGCTGATGAAGCGCTGGTTTAAGATCATCCAGAGCGAATGGGCCGCAGCCCCCGCCGGGCGGCGCCTGCACCGCGCTTGCTTCGCCTTGCGGCATGACGTTTTTGATGAGATCGGCCCCTTCGATGCCGCGGTCGGTCAGTTTGCACCGGTACTGCGCTCGGTGCAGCTGAATGAAATCGGACGGTGCATCGACACCCTTCCGGACGGCGCCATCGTCCATGAGGATTCGCGCACCCTCGCGGCCCATCACGACGACACTGCCGACTATGTGCGCGGTGAAATGCGGGCGCGGGTCGAGCACGACCCGGTGTTCTTTGAAAAATATTTCGGTCCACCGCCACAGCTAGGCACGACGGCCCTGCTTCCGCGTCGCTGCGCCGCCGCGATCGTGCAGGCGGCTGTTCTGGCGGTGCCTCGGCGGCGGCGTCAGGCACTTCGACTGACGGGCATTGCCTTGCGCACGATGCCTGCGGCGATCCTTTCCCTGCGCCGTCGCGTGGCGCTCAATCAGATCTTGATCGGTTTCGACGAGGCCCTCGTCCTCCACCCCCTGGTGCGCGGCCGCTTGCGCTGGAGCCGCTTTTTGCGAGCCCACCGCAGGGTCGTGGAGACGGAACAGATGCGCTGGAGCATCGAGCATGCCGGATCGCCCCTGTCAGTCGGCCCAGCGGGAGACCACTGGCCGGTCACGGCTCTCAGTCCGGGCCAGCTCACCGGAGCTCATGCGATCGAGCACCACGACAGCCACGTCTTTCGTTGGACACATCCGGTGTTCATTCTGAACATGCGGGCTCCGGAGGGCGAACTGGTCGTCACGCTGGAGACGCACAACCTGCGGCCCTCTCTCGCCGCGACCGATGTCCTGGCCGTGGTCAATGGCCGTGTGGCCGCCGAATCCCGCATCGCCATCGACGCAGAAGGACGTGTTGCCATGCAGATCGAGGCGGGCCGGCGCCGAAACGGGATGCTGACCGTCGCCGTCGTCGTCACGCCGCTCAACGAGCCAGCCGGCGCACACGCCAGGGGTCGAGCGCTCGGCCTGCCACTCGTTGCCCTCCGCGTCACGCCGGCACCGAATGTCGCTGGGTGATGCGCTGCAACTCGATGGAGGCACGATCATGATGGGCTGGATCGATGGCAACACGCAAGGTTGGCTGAAGTGCGCTGTGCGAACCGCAGCGGTACTCGCGCTGGCATTGGCCTTCACGGCCGCCTGTGTCAGCGAATCGGGCCGGCGCGGCCGGCTGACGTCTGCACCGAACTATGACGACTGCGTCTATTTTCTCGACGGCGCATTGCTGCGAAACGCGGTGGCCAATGATGGCCTGGCCGGCGGCTGGGACGTATTCCAGAAACGGGCGCATCACAGTCCGTTTTCCGCCCTGCTGGCCTCCGCGGCGTTCGTTTTGCTGGGGCAGCACGAGGCCGCGCCCTATTGGCTGAACGGGCTGGTCGTGCTGCTCTACCTGGCCGGGCTGGGGTATCTGTTGTGGCCGCTGCCCACGCCATGCTGGCTGCTCACGCTGGGGGTCTTTCTCGCGCCGCCATTCATTACGATGGGGGTCGTTGAATTCCGCCCCGATATCACCTGGGCCGTCGTCACCGGGTTTGGCGTGGTGTGGATGGTGACGCGCGAGCAGTTGTTTCGCGCACCGCCGCGAGCGGCCTTCGCGGGCTGTTGCATGGCGGCTGCGTTGCTGATCAAGCCGACGACATTCGTGATGACGGTGCTGCTCTTCGGCGGTGCCGCCGTGTCACGCGTCATTCCGCGACTGTCACGGTGGCAGGTGGAAGAGGAAAACGCGGTGAACCAGCGCAGCAATCCCGTGTTGGGGCTGATGGCCTTCAGCGGCGTGCTGCTGGCGTTGGCCGGCCCGTATTGGTGGTTCTTTGGCCACGACATCTGGACCTACTTCTGGGTCAACAGTTTCGGCGTCAACAAGGCGGTCTGGGCGTATCCCGGCACAAGCGCTCAAGCGCTGCGTTTCTACCTCACAGGGGAGGCGGCCCGTTCGAACGTCGGCTACTCGGGATGGGTTCTGGCGCTGGCGTCCCTGACCTGTACGGTGTTTCTGTTCGCCTCGCGGACAGCCCTGCGGTGGCGGCTCGCCGTTCTCCTGACCGCCCTGCTCGCCTCGTTCACGATCAACGCGCTGGCGGAGATGAAATCGCCTTTTCTGGGAGGGGCGATCTATGGCTTGTGGCTGTTTGGCACCGCGTATGCGTTCGCCGAAACCCACGGCGCTATCATGGCCGCTGACCTGGCAGCGGCTTCGACAGGCTGAAGCCTGTCCTACTCGATCACGCGGAGGACCGCGCCCTGCGTGTCAAACCGCGCGATGATCGTCTCGTATTGCTGGGTGAGCTTGAGTGCTTCGAACTTCTCGACGAGCGCGCCTGCCGCTTCGAGTGATTCGCAGCAGGCCATCACGGTCGGTCCCCAACTGCTCTGCGCCGCGCCGCGGACGCCCAGTTCGCCGAGCAGTTCGATGAGCTGTGCGGTCGACTCGGCATGGGGCAGCCGGGCCGAGGCCGACTCGAACGGTTTTCCGGCAAGCTGACCGTAGCGATAGACGGCAGCGGAAAACTCGTCGAAGTGGCCCTCGACCGCCGCTGGCAGCAAGTCCATGAGCGCCAGCCGCGACAGTTCGGCCGAGAGTTCCTGCGGCACCGGCGGCAGCGCCGCAAACGCCGCCTTCTCGGGCTCGCCGTGCAGGCCGATCGAATCCCGCTGCACGACGATCACGCACCGCCATGCCGAGGGCAGCCGCACCCGGGCGACCATCGGGGAAAAACGGCGGTGCTGGGGATCCTCGTTCGCGGACGACCCCCACCGCCCCGCCTCGATGATCAGCCCGCCCCGGCTGAACCCGTAGATACCGACGCAGGACCGGCGGCCGCGGCCCACGGCCGAGGCGAGTTCGAGCGCGTCGGGCGTGTCGAACAGCCAGTCGTTTTCCGTGGGATGAATCTCGGAAGCATGTTCGACGAGCGTCGGCGGCTCGCGAAAGAGATGCCGCATGCCGGCAGCCACCGCCAGCGCCAGCTGCGTGCCGCTGCCCAGACCGACGTGTGCCCGCGGCGTGGTGAGCACCTCGATCTGACAGGCCGACTCTGGCGGCAGGCTCCAGAACCGCATGCAGTCGTGCGCAAAACCGATCGTCCGCTCACCGAGCGGGCCGCGGGCTGAAAATTTCTCCGCCCGCCGCAGCCGCACGTGCACGGCCGGTCGGTCGACCATCACGCCCACGCCGCCGAACGACCGGATCTTCGGCGCGCCGAACGACAGCATCCCGAGGTGCAGCCGCGCGGGCGTGCGCACCTCGACGGCGGCAGGCTGCGTGTTTGATGGTCGGCTCTCGTGTGCCATGCGGAAAGTAGACAGACGATCGCCGCATCGGGAAAGGGGGCGTGCGGAGTGCCGTCGGTCGGCGAGGAGACGGGATCAGCTTGGAAACCCAGCGGTCTCGAAACGCACCCGATCTACGCCGTCCGCGACTCGAGGAGCCGAAACGCCTCGTGCTCCCGCGGGCCGCCGGTCTTCTCCACGAGCACCTTCAGGTCGCGAAGCTGCCGCCCCACCTCGGCGGCACCGAGCATGTGCAGCCGCGTGACGAGAATCGCCCCCTCGACCACGGCATGCCGCGCCCGGTTGAAGCCCACGAACGGCCGCCCGTCGTGCACCTTCACGACGCGGGCCACGAGCCGGCCGCGCGGGGCCGTGGTATCGGCCGCCTCCACGCGAAACTCATACGCCCGGCACATCTCCGCGAGCACCCACCCCCGCACCGCCTCGGCGGGCCGGCAGGCCGGCGGCTGCTCGAGCGTGCCCGTCACGATCCGGGCCAGCAGCAGGCAATCATCGGTGAGATGAAACACCCCCTCGGGCAGCCGCGCCAGGTTGCCGGCCGTCTGGCTCGTCTCGAACGGCTTGAGCACGAGTTGGCCAAACGCACCGCCCGGGCATTCCGCCGCGACGATCTCCGGCCCCATCGCCGCCAGGTGCAGGCCGCCATCAGCGGCGGAGGTGGCGATAATTCCTTCGATGATCATGGAGCCTGTCGGCATGCAGCCGTTCCTCGCGAATCTTGGTCTACAATACAGCCAGTTCGAGCCCCCCGCTCCCCCATCCCATCCGCCGGCCAAAACCCGTGACCGATCGCCGCGAACGCATCCACTTCGTCACGGGCAAACTCGCGGAGCACTCGCTGCGGCAGGTGCTCGACAGCCTGGCCCCCCGGGTCGGCTTCGAATATTCGGTGCAGGTGATGAACATCACCGTGGCAGCGCTGATGACCACGCCCTGGATCGCCCGCAAGCTTGCCGTCCCGGAAGGAACGACGCGGGTCATCCTCCCCGGGTCATGCAGCGGTCCGCTCGAGGCAATTCGCGAGGTCACGGAGGTGCCGGTCGCGCGGGGCCCCGAGGATCTCCGCCGGCTCGACGAATTCTTCGGCCAGCAATCCCGCGATCTCTCCGATTACGGCGCGTCTGACATCGAGATCATCGCCGAGATCAACCATGCCCCCCGCCTGAGTCGCGCCGCGCTCCTGACGGAGGCCCGCCGCCTGGTGGCCGACGGTGCCGACCGCATCGATCTCGGCTGCGACCCCGGCAGCATCTGGACCGGCGTGGGCGACGCGGTGCGGATGCTCGTCGACGACGGAATGCACGTGTCGATCGACAGCTTCGAGCCACGGGAGATCGGCCCGGGCGTTCGCGCCGGCGCGAGCCTCGTGCTCTCGGTCAACTCCACGAACGTGGCCGCCGCAGCCGACTGGGGCTGCGAGGTGGTCGTCGTGCCCGACGTGCCGGCCACGATGGCCGGGCTCTTCGACACCGTCGAGCGGCTCGCGAACGAGGGTGTGCCACACCGCATCGACCCCGTGCTGGAGCCGATCGGTTTTGGAGTCGCGGCGAGCCTTGGCCGCTATCTCGACGTCCGCAGCCGGTTTCCCGCCGCCGAAATGATGATGGGGGTGGGCAACCTCACGGAACTCACCGACGTCGATTCCGCCGGCATCAACGTGATGCTCCTCGGCTTCTGCCAGGAAGTGGGCATCCGCTCGGTGCTGACGACGCAGGTGATTCACTGGGCGCAGAGCAGCGTCCGCGAATGCAGCCTCGCGCGGGCGCTCGTCCACCATGCCGTCACCAACCGCACGCTCCCCAAGCACGTCGAGCCGCGGCTCGTGACACTGCGGTCGGGCAAGCCGCAGGTGCACGGCCCGGAGGTGCTCGACAACCTCGCGCAGGCGATCCGCGACCCAAACTTCCGCATCTTCGCCGAGCGCGGAAAAATTCACCTCGTGGGCGCCGGTCTGCACATCGAATCCCGCGATCCCTTCGCGCTCTTCAAGGAACTCACGGCCACCGGCCGCAGCGACGTCGACCCCAGCCACGCCTTCTACCTCGGCTACGAGATCTCGAAGGCGGTGACGGCGCTCACGCTCGGCAAGGACTATCACCAGGACCGGGCGCTCGACTGGGGCCACCTCACGCAGCCCGAGATCGGCCACGGACCGTCGCAATCCGCGGCGGATGTTGCCAGGAAGGCGGAGGTCGTCCCATCGACATGACCCCAGCTCCAACGCAGGCGAAGACGTCGTCCGTCGCACGCCGCTGGTTCACGCCATCAGGTGCGGTCGTGGCCGAACTGGCGGCCGGCGTCGACGCCGTCTCGATCTTCAAGGCTCTCGCCGGCGGGCGATACCTCATCTACTTCGACAGCGCCGCCGTCGACGCCCTCCCCGACACCCTCCCCGACGCTCCCGTGGCCCCCTCCGCGCCCCGGCTGGGCCGCTACTCGTTCGTCGCCGTCGACCCGATCCACTCCGTCGTCGTGGAGCCGAATGCCACCGCGGAGACGATCGACCAAGCATTCGCTGCGCTCAAGGCACTCCGCGCCGATCTGGCCTGCGTCACGATCCCCGGACTGCCGCCCTTCCAAGGGGGGCTGGCCGGACTCGTGTCGTATGAATGTGGCCTTGCGCGGCTGGGCGTGGCCCCGGCGCGGCCGCCGGCCGCGGCCGTGCCCCTCGTGTCGCTGCATGTGTACGACGTGGTCTGTGTATTCGACCACGATCTCGACCGCGGCTGGATCATTTCACAGGGGGTGCCGGCCAAGGGCCCCGCCGCACGGCGGACGCGGGCGACCGAGCGGCTCGAAGCGGTGCTGGCCCGATTGCACGATCCCGCTTCGGGCGCGGCCAGCGAGCCGCGGCCCATGCCCCAAGCGGCGCTGCTGCCGCCGGGGGCGATCTATCCGCTCGCCAAGCACCCCGGCGTCTTCTCGACGCACTCTGCCGCCAGCTACCGCGACATGATCCGCGCGGGAATCGAGTTCGTGCGGGCCGGCGACATCTTCCAGGTGAACCTTGCGCAGCGGCTGGCCGTGGCCGCGACGCACGACCCGGTGAAACTCTATCTGCGGGCCCGCGCGATCAACCCCGCGCCCTTCGCCGGCTATTTCGATGCTGGCACGGCACAGATCGCGAGCATGTCTCCCGAGCGTTTTCTGCAGGTGGTGCGGGGCACCGTGCGGATGCATCCCATCAAGGGCACCCGCCGCGTGATCGCCAATCCCGAGGCGGATCTCTACGCCGGCGACGATCTCGGCGGGAGCGCGAAGGACCGGGCCGAGAACGTGATGATCGTCGACCTCGTGCGAAACGACCTCGCCCGGGTCTGCACGGCGGAAAGCGTTCGCGTCGAGGCGCTCTGCCGGCTCGAGCGGTATCGCTACGTGCAGCATCTCGTCTCGATCGTGGCCGGCCGGCTGCGGCCCGGGCTCTCCGCGCTCGACGCCCTCGACGCGGCGCTGCCGGGCGGCAGCGTGACCGGCGCCCCGAAGCACCGCGCCTGCGAGATCATCACGGCGCTGGAAGGCGTGGCCCGCGGGGCCTACTGCGGCTCACTCGGCTACGTGGGCTTCGACGGCACCGCCGACTTCAATCTGCTGATTCGCACGTTCGTCGCCGCGGCGGGCACGATCACGTTTGCGGCCGGCGGCGGCATCACGGCGGCCAGCGACCCGGCCGCCGAGCATGCCGAATCGCTCCACAAGGCCGAGGGCATGCTGCGGGTGCTCGACTCGTTTCACGACGAGTCGACCCCGACTGCCGCCGCGACCGGGGAGCCCGCCCGATGATCGTCGTCCTCGACAACCGCGACAGTTTTGTCTTTAACCTCGCCCGGTATTTCCACCTGCTCGGCGCCGACGCGCTCGTCTGCCCGAGCCACGCGATCGACGTCGCGGGCATCGCGCGGCTCGCCCCCCGGGCGCTCGTGATCTCACCGGGGCCGTGCACTCCGGCAGAGGCCGGCTGCTCCGTCGCCGCCGTGCAGGCCTTCCGCGGCCGCGTGCCCGTGCTCGGTGTCTGCCTCGGCCATCAGGCGATCGCCGCGGCACTGGGCGCGCGGATCGTCCGTGCCCGCGAGCCGGTGCATGGCCGCACGAGCCCCGTGCACCACGACTCGCTGAATCTCTTCGCGGGCATCCCAAGCCCGATGATTGCCTGCCGCTATCATTCGCTCGTGGTCGACCCCGGCCCGCTGCCGGGCGGCCTCGTCGTGACGGCCCGCGACGACGACGGCACGATCATGGCGCTCGAGCATGGCCCCGACCGGCTGTACGGCGTGCAGTTTCACCCGGAGTCGATCCTCACGGAGCACGGCTTCCGCTTGCTGGCGAATTTCCTCGACGCCGCCGGCATCCCGCGGCACCACGACCTGCCGGAGGTGGAAACGCAGGCCGCGCAGCAAGCCCATGACGCAGGCGACGACCGCGTTGTGACGTTCTGACAGAGGCAGGCGGGAGCCTGTTTTTCTTCAGCACCTGCCACTCCCGATGCTGAGGAGCCGGTCGGCTGAAGCTCGAGGAGCATTGGAGTTTTCGCTGGGCAGAGGTCAGCCCCGCCGCACGACCCACGTGCGAAAAATCCACGCGACGAGACTTCTGCCGCCGGCTCACAATGCAGTCTGTCAGCACAAGCGCTGCCAACAGACGTGTCCATCAGCCTGCAGGCCACGCTCCCTACGATGCAAAACGTCACGCGCGGCGGAAGCCGCCGTTGACGTTGACCGTCTGCCCCGTCACGAAGGCGGCCTGCGGCGAGACGAGCCAGTGGACCGCGGCGGCGATGTCTTCCGGAGTGCCCCAGCGGCCGAGCATGCTCTCCCGCACGGCCCGCTGCTGCCAGGCCTCGCTGGCCCCCGCGCCCCAGGCCGTCTTGATCCAACCGGGGGCGACGCAGTTGACCCGCACCTTCGGCGCGAGCGACTTGGCGAGGCTGCGGCTGAAGGCCATCACGGCGGCCTTCGTCGCGGCGAAGAGTTCGCCGCTATCCCCTTCCATGCCCGTGTCGGCCTGATCCCAGCCGATCGTGACGATCGCCCCGCCCTCGCGGGTGTTCATCCAGCGGCCGATCGCGCGGGCGAGCGTCAGCGTCGCGACGACGTCCACCTTGAGCAGCTCCTCGAGTTTCCGCTCGAAGCTCCACTTCGCCGGCTCGCCCGTGAGCACGTCGGCACCGGCGACCGCCACGAAGATGTCGATGTCGGGCAGCCGCACCTCCACCTCGCGGGCGAGTGTCTGCACCGCCTGCGGGTCGGCCAGGTCGGCGAGAAACGTGCCGGCGTGTCGTTCATCCCGATCGAGCAGCCGCGCGATCTCAGCGGCGGCCTTGGCCGACCGGCCGTGCACCGCCACGCGGGCGCCGGCCGCGGCCAGTTCGAGGGCCACCGCGCGGCCGATGCCGTGCGTCGAGCCCGTGACCAGCGCAGTTTTTCCTGTCAGGTCGCTCATCGTGTGGCATCCGCCGCCACGGGGTTCGCCACGAACGGCAACTCATAGCAGGCGGCTTCCTCGGCATTTCGCACGAGCAGCAGCCGGCCGGAAAGGCAGAGGTTGTTCCAGGTCTGGCCCTCGATCGCGGCAAGCCGACCACGAACGACATGCTTCGCGGGCGCCGCGTCGACGAGCACCACTTCGCCCGACTCGGCCTGCACGAGCAGCAGGTCGCCGACCCGCAGCACCTGCCCCTGGCCGTAGCGGCCCCCCTTCCACTGTCGCTTGCCGTCGGCGAGCCGCACGCATTCGAGGATGCCGTCGGAGAGGCCGTAGGCATGCCCCTCGTGCAGGGCGACATTCGTGAACTTCGTCTTCAGGCTGCCTGTCTCGTGCCAGACCTCGCGCATGCTCCAGGGCTCCGCGGCGCTCGCCGCGATCTCGAACACCGCCGCGCCGATGCCATATCCCTTCGAGATAAACACCTGCTTGTCGCCGATCACCACGGCCTGCGAGCAGGTGGCATCGGAATTGGAGTGGCCGGGCCAGTCGAACTGCCAGACCACGCCACGGGCGGCCGGGTCGTAGCCGACCACGCGCGACTCGTTGACGCTCACGATCACCTCACGGCCGCCGAGCGTGGCGACGTGCGGCGTGACGTAGCTGATCTGCTCGTTGCCGGCCGTCCAGCGGCGATCGCCGCTCGTGCGGTCGTAGGCGACGAGTGCGACAAACTCGGGATCCCGCGCATCGCGCCGCGTTCGCGGCCCGCCGCCCGGCACCACCACCACGTCAGCGAGCACCAGCGGCGAGCCTGCGCGGCCCCACGCGACCGCCGCCGCATGGGCCGCGGGATCGATGCCGAGATCGGCGAGCACGTCCTTTTTCCAGAGCAGTTTGCCCGTGCCGCCGTCGATCGCCTGGAGCCAGCCAGTGGCGCCCGTGGTGTAGACGACGCCGTCGCGGATCGTGGGGGTCGACCGTGGCCCTACTCCGCCGAGCACGGTCTCGTGCCGCGTGGGAGCGGCAACGCTCCATTCTGGCGCACCAGTCGCCAGCGAATAGCAGCAGACGATCTCTTCGTCGCCGCGCTGCTCGAGCGTCACGGCGTGGTCGCCGCAGATCGCGAAGCCGCTCCAGCCGGCGCCGATCGGCCGCTTCCAGATCGGTCGCGGCGGACTTTTTTCCCAGTCGGGGTCGAGCGCGATCTGATCGATCCCGCACGTGCCGTCGGGTCCGAGGAACCGCGGAAAATCGTCGGGTGTCGCCTGCCACGGCCGGTGCTCCGCCGCATCGGCTCCGCCGGCGGCCAGCGGAGTCGCTGCCAGCCCGCGATCCCGTGCGGGCGCCCAGCGCCAGTTGAACTCGGGCACGAGATCCCCGGACACCCGTTCGATTCGCAGCATGCCGGCCGCCACCACCACGGCCCCGAGCAGTGCCCCGGCCACGCCCTGCTTGAGCCATGCCGGATGGCCGCTCTCCCGCACGAACCAGAGGAGCAGCGTCACGAGCGCCGAGAAGCAGAGGATCAGCGTGATGATGTTGCGCACCGCCTGATCGACGATCGGACCCACGACCGGCTCGAGCAGGCCGGCCCGCACGAGCACGGTGGCGGCGGCGAGCGATGCCATCGAGATCAGCACCCGGCGGGGGGGACGAAGCGAACGCGACGGTGCGGGGACGATGGCGGCGCGGCGCATGACACAGTTTCCGAAGGCGGGAATAAGGCCGAAAGTGAGGCGGAACGTCGGAGTGTAGCGATCGTGCGGCGCGAGCGTCCAACCCCGGCAACGGCGCGGCCCGTGATTCCTTGTCGGTGTCCGGAGGCTCGACTACACTCGGCCTGACGGCTGTTTTTCCCTCCAGGCGCACCGCATGCTCACCACGAAATCACTCGATCCCGCCGGTGAGAAGCCCGCCGACGAGCCGGCGGCGGCACCGCCGGCAGCGTCCGCCGCGGCCGCGCTCAGCGAGCCGCTGGCGACCGGATCGCTCGGGCCGTCGACGGCCGCGGTTCACGCCGGCGAGGCCCGCCAGAAGCCGGGCTTCTCGATTACCGACCCGATCTTCGTCTCCTCCACCTACACGTTTTCCAACACCCAGTCGATCGTCGACTTCATCGAGGAGGAGCACCAGCGCGAGGAGTATGGCCGCTACGGCAATCCTGGCGAGCGGGTCGTCGAGCGAAAACTGGCGGCCCTCGAAGGGGGCGAGATGGCGGTGCTCTTCGCCAGCGGCATGGCGGCGCTCGTAGGCCTGCTGATGGGCCATCTCAACGCCGGCGAGGAGATCATCTTCTTCGACGAGTGCTACCACCGCAGC
Source organism: Planctomycetia bacterium (assembly GCA_026401035.1). Classification (GTDB taxonomy): domain Bacteria; phylum Planctomycetota; class Planctomycetia; order Pirellulales; family UBA1268; genus RGVT01. The sequence continues at coordinate 30,870 of JAPLNR010000070.1, forward strand.
CGCGAGTTTTGCCGCAAGCATCTCGCCCGGTTCGGGGTCGGCTTCCGCGAGGTGCCCACCTGCGACTACGAGGCGATGGAGGCGGCGATCACGCCGCGGACGAAGTTCATCGTCAGCGAGTCGCCCACCAACCCGCACCTGAGCGTGGTCGACATCGAACGCTTCGCCGACATCGGCCGACGCAAGGGCGTGCTCTCGCTGATCGATGCCACGCTCTGCACCCCCTACAACCTCCGGCCGCTGGAGGCGGGCGTCGACTTCGTGCTACATTCGGCCACGAAGTATCTCGGCGGCCACAACGACCTGCTCGCCGGCGTCGTCGTCGGCTCGAAGGACAAACTCGAGCCGGTGCGGAACCTCCGCGGGATCATGGGGGGCGTGAACTCGCCCCACAACGCCTACCTGCTCGAGCGCGGCCTCAAGACATTCGCCCTCCGCATGGAGCGGCACAACGCCAACGGCCTGGCGGTCGCGCGGTTTCTCGAGCGGCACCCGAAGGTGGAGCAGGTCTTCTATCCGGGGCTCGAGAGCCACCCCTTCCACGCGATCGCCGCGCGGACGATGCGGGGCTATGGCGGCCTCGTCACCTTCCTACTCAAGGGGGCAGACGGCAGGAGTGCCGACTGGCGGCAGACAGCACAGGTGATCGATTCCGTGAAGATCCCGCGGATCGGCCCGAGCCTCGGCGGCGTTGAATCGCTGATCGAGCAGCCGATGGTGATGAGCTACTGGAACTACTCGCCCACCGAGCGGGCCGCGTTTCGCATTCCCGACAACATGATCCGCCTGGCCTGCGGCATCGAGGATTCGGCCGACCTCATCGCCGACCTCGCCCAGGCGCTCGGCTAGGGAAGGAACCTGGTTCCTCTCCCGGGAGAACACGCATGCAGTTTCGCACCCGCGCGATCCACGTCGGCCAGAAACACGACGCCACCACCGGCGCGATCGTGCCGCCGATCCATCTGGCCAGCACGTTCGTGCAGCCCGATGCCTCGATGTCGGCTGAGTATGACTACGCCCGGACGGCGAGCCCCACCCGCCGCAACTTCGAGACGACGCTCGCCGCGCTCGACAACGGCACGCGGGCCCTCGCCTTCGCCTCCGGAATGGCGGCGACGCACTGCGTCACGCAGTTGCTCGTGCCCGGTGACCACATCGTCACCGGCACCGACATCTACGGCGGCACCTGGCGGCTCTTTCACAAGGTGCTCGCCCAGCACGGCATCACCCTCACGGCCGTTGACACCTGCGACACCGACGCCGTCGCCCGGGCCGTCACCCCCGCCACCCGCCTCATCTGGGTCGAATCGCCGGGCAATCCCCTGCTCTCGATCACCGACATCGCGGCCTGTGCCGAGATCGCCCAGCGCTCGGGGGCGCTGCTTGCCTGCGACAACACGATCGCCACGCCGGTGCTCTCGCGGCCGCTCGACCTCGGCGCCGACATCGTGATGCACTCGGCCACGAAATATCTCGGCGGCCACAGCGACCTGCTCGGCGGGGCGCTGGTGGTCCGCGACGCGGAACTCGGCAAGAAACTCCACTGGATGCAAAACGCGACCGGCGGCGTGATGGGGCCGCTGGAGTCGTTTCTCTGCTCGCGTGGCGTGAAGACGCTCGAACTTCGGGTGCTCGCCCAATCGGCCACGGCCCTCGCGCTCGCCGCATGGCTCCAGAGCCACCCCCGGGTCGCGAAGGTGCACTATCCCGGCCTCGCCTCCCACCCGGGCCATGCCCGCGCCGCCGGTCAGATGTCGGGCGGCTTCGGCGGGATCGTGAGCTTCGAGGTCGCGGGCGACGTGGCGCTGGCCCGCAAGGTGGTCGAGTCGACGAAGCTCTTTCAGCTCGCGGTGAGCCTGGGCGCGGTCGAGTCGCTCATCGAACTGCCGGCCGTCATGTCGCACGGCTCCTACGAGCCGGCAGCGCGGCGGGCCGTGGGGATCGCCGACGGCCTGATCCGGCTCTCGGTCGGACTCGAGGCCTGCGAGGATCTCCGCGCCGACCTCGCCGCCGCCCTCGGCTAGTTCACGGAAACATGAACATCCTGTTCATTTTTCCTTGGCGGACCTCCGTCCGCTGGTGCTCACACGGCCCAATCCTGTTCGGTGCGGGGATTGCCTGCCCGCGGGGTCTGGCGTTTCGCCTGCCTTGCTCAACTCGCCCAAACCGGCTTTGGGCCACCCACGCCCCGTCGCCGGACGTGCGCTGCGCCCATCCTGGGCTTCGCTTACTCGATGCTGACTGCGCTCCGCCATCCATGGCTCCGCTGGTCAGCAACGCCGGCTCCCGGGGCATGGGCAGCCCTTCGCCTCGGTTCGCCTGTGTCATCCACTTCGTGGCGGCCCAATCGGACGTGAAGGTGGGCGGTCTGGATAAAGGCTACCAATCAAGTCGATTTTGGCGGAAGTTTCGGTCGTGCCGTGGACGATACCTCTTCCGATTGGAGAAACGCTGCCGGGCGACGGACGCACCTGCTGGGTTTCTTCCGGAGGATCAGGCCATGCAAGTGTTTTACGGCTTTCGGTATCTGGTAGGCGCTGCAGTGATCGCCCTGGTGGTCGCGGATCGTGCCGCGCTTGCCCAGCAGGCGCTCCCACAGCAGGGAGCCGCACCGCAGGCGACCGACGCCCAGCAAAGCCAACTGCGTTGGACGCCCCACCGCGTGGCGCAGGCGGCGCCGGCCGGCCCCGTCGACAACCAGCAGGCCCAGCAGGCCCAGCAGGTCCAGCCGTCCAACCCTGCCGAAGCCGCCGTCATGAAGCCCACGCCGAAAAACGCGGCACAGGCTGCCCTGCCCCAGGCCGCGGTGACGCTGCCAGACGGAGTGCCACCCGTAACGGGCCCCACCGTGCCGGGCTATGACGCCCGGAATCCCACGAACAACACCCGCGTCACACTCGGTGAACGGTTCACCCAGGCGTTGAACCTGCCCACCCAGCCGTTGAACCGCCGGACTGCGACCCCGACCGCCAACGCCGCCCCGATTCAGCCGCAGCCCACCGACTACGCCCCGCTCCGCGGAGCCATCGACAGCAGCATCAGCAACTGGACGAGCGGCAAAGGGAACGGCGGCGCTTTCCAGGCACCGCGTGAGCCCGCCGATCAGGACAGCATCCTCGGAATCAACGTGATGCGCACGCCGCAGGGCAACTACGGCCGTCCGGTGCTCGCACCCGAGGGGCAACGCTCACCCGCGACCGCGATGAACCGTCGCCCGCAACCGTTCGTCGGTGGCGGCGAGGCGCCCCGCTTTGATCCGCAGGCTGTTCGAGCGGCCCGCTTGCGGGAGGAACGGCTGGCGATGAACGTCGACGGCATCCCCTCCGTGATGTCGCGGGATCCGCAGGCGGCGGCTCTCGACAGTGCCGCAGTGCCCAATCCGATGCCCGCGCCGGGATCAATGGGCCCCTCGACCACGATCGAATCACTGCCGGGTGAAGGTCTGCCCTTCGGGATGGGCGACATGCCCCCGGGGGCGTATGACGGCCAAATGCAGCCGGACGACGGCCAGATGATGATGACTGCCGATCAGGGCATGTGGAGCGGCCAGTATCCCGGCCAGGTGCACGTCGAATCGTTCTACGACGATCCGTATGCGTGCGAGGACGGCGAGGAATGCGGCTGTCTGCCGATGTGGGATCACCACGACGGGCGGATCTGCGCCTGGCTGCGGCGGTTTGGCCGGCCCTACTACGGCTGGCGGTGGTACCGCGACTTCACGGCCAGCGCCGGTGTGACGAGCTTCACCAATCCCACCGACCTCGGACTCCACGGCAACTACGGCACGAACGAATACCTGAACTGGGCGATGCCCTTCTGGAATGCCTTCGGCATCGGCTGGCAGGCGGGCGTTCGCGGCGTGCAGACCAACTTCTCGCAGACCGACGTCAAGCTCCAGAACTCCACGCTCACGAAGAACGCCCGCGACCAGGTCTTCGTCACGACGGGTTTCTTCACGCGGGCGTTCGAAGGCCGCGGCCTGCAGGGCGGAGCAGTCTATGACTACCTCAGCGACTCCTGGTTCGACGAGGTCGACGTCGCCCAGATCCGCACCGAGCTGAGCTACGTGTGGGGCTACCACGAAATCGGCTACTGGGGTGCCCACAACATCCTCGACCAGATCAGCATCTTCACCCCGCGGCGGCAGAAACAAGCCGTCGCCGGTTCGATCGACTTCTACTCGGCCTTCTACCGCCTCCACTTCGGCGACGCCAACGAATGGCGGGTTTGGGGTGGAGCCACGAGTGACAGCGACGGCATCATCGGCTCGTCGATCCGCGCTCCGATGACCAAGAGCTTCGCCATGGAAGGTGCCTTCACCTACCTGATCCCGGGAGAGAGCCAGACGGTCGACCTCGACGGCCAGGGCACCCTCACCACGTTCTCGTCGGCGGCCTGGAACGTGTCGGTCAACCTCGTCTACTACCCGGCCTGCCGCTCGCGGCGGAGCCTGGCGAGTCCTTATCGCCCGCTCTTCGACGTGGCCGACAACGGCAGCCTGATCCGCTCGATCGCCCCGTACGTGCCCTGAGCCGCCGCAGCCAGCCGGAGCCGATAGCAGCGGCCGGCGGACTGCCCGGCGACCGCACAATCTGGTATCCTGCCCATCCGTACGTCGCCCGCAGGGGCGGCGGAATTTCCACCGGATGAGACTGGACACAGAACAACATGTCGGAAGAAAAAGATCCGTGGGCTTCGCTGGCCGATTCGCTGGGCGCCGCATCCAACAAGTCTGAGCCCGCCAGTCCGCCGCCGAGCGCCCCGCCCTCGCGGCAGCCGCCCAAACCCCGCGTCGAAGCGAAGCGTCCCGCGGCGGCTCCGGACGCTGGCTGGGGCGACATCGACAACGCCCTCGGCCTGCCACCCGCCCGCGAAAATTCCCCGCCGGTCGACCGGGCTCCGGCACGGCCTACCGAAAGCCGTCCGGCCGAGCCGCGTGAGTCGCGTGAAGCCCGCGAGCCACGGGAATCCCGCGAGCCGCGTGAGCAGCGTTCCTTCGAGCAGCGGCCTGTGCATCAGCGGCCGACGGAACGCCGGCCTGTTGAACAGCGCCAGGTTGAGCCGCGCCAGGCCGAACAGCGGCGCGACGACGAGCCGCGTTCTGCCGAGCCCCGCCGTGAGCGGCTGGAGAGCGATGGGTTTGACGGCGAACCGCGGGGGGATTCCTCCGCTCTGCCACGCAGCGAGGGCGAAGGCGGTGGTGAAGACCGTCCACGCGGCCGGCGCCGCCGGGGCCGCCGCGGCGGCCGAGGTCGGGGAACCAGGGATCGCCGTGAGGATGGGCCCCGTGACGAGTCGTCCACTGCCCGTGCAGAACCGCCGAGGGATCGCGACCGTGATTCAGTCGGCAGTGGCCGCGGAGCCGCTGATCGTGATGCCGGCCGTGATGCCGGCCGCGACGTCTATCGCGAGGAATCCCGCGAGCGTGGCGCCACCGATCGTGACAGCTATTTCGAGGGCGACGCCGACAGGGCCGCGGACGAACCGGTTCGATCGACCGATCACGCCGGATCTGAATCAGCCGCAGACCGCGGTGATTCGGCCGGTGAACCACGCGACGAGGAAGGCCGGCCCCGTCGCCGCCGCCGCGGCCGCCGTGGTGGACGTCGTCGCGGAACCGCCCGTGAGCGGCTGCCCGGCGAACGTGATGAAACGACTCAGACGTCCGGCAGCCGGTCTGCCGGCGACCGCGACGAATCCCGTCGGCCGGCGGAAGGACGAGCGGCTGGCGAGCTTGGCGAGGACGAACCGCTCCCCTCGGGGTACGGCCGGCCCGCCGCTCCGCGGCCGGCTCAATCCCGCGGCGAAAGCGGCAGTGGCGAGGCACGCGGCCGACGCCGCCGCGGCCGACGCAGCGAAACACCGCGATCATCTTCGTCCAGCGAATCCGGCAGCGGCGATGCTTCCCGCCGGCGCGGCCGCAGCAGTCGTTCCCGGTCGGACGATGATCGTTCCACATCGAGCCTTTCCCGTGGACGGCGGGATGATTTTGTGCCAGTCTCCCGCGGCTATGACGAGGACGACGAAGGCCTCGAATTTCTCGGCGTGGAGGAAGCGGCGGGGCGGGAATCGCAGCCGCGGCGTGAGCCACGCCGTGGGGATGAGGACGACGTGCTGGCCGAAAGCGGCCTCAGCTCGGTGCTCGACGTGCCCAGCTGGGTCGAGGCGATCGGCATCGTCATTGCCCAGAACCTCGACGCCAGAAGCCGCCCCCGTGCGGACGACGATCGCGGACGGTCGGGCCAGCGACAGCGGTAACGGTCTGCCTGCCGAGCAGGTGAGACGGAAACCGCTTCCGGAGGAACAATCCGCCGTGGAGCGGCCGCCGGCTACTTCAGCGCGATGGTGCGGGCCAGCGGCTTGAGAATCTGCTCGACCACGCAGGCATCGACCACCTCGCGGGCGATCTGCGACAGCCGATCGATCGCTTCGACGTAGCTCATCTGCGGGTCGAGGCTGCCGTACTGGCGAGCCGTGACGTAGACGCTCAGTTGCTCCTCGGAAAATTCACCTGTCCGCACCTGAAACGCATTGGTGCGGGTCTCGGTGCTCACCCGCACCTGCACGCGGCAATCCTCGTCGAGGGAGACCGTGAGCGAGGGCTCGTAGTTGATCACCCTTCCACCGGGCAATTCGGCCACGCGATCGAGCGCCGTGCCGACGCCGAGGGCCTCGGCCAGCAGGGAGTTGTGGTTGCCGCGGTAGGCGAAATCGAACCCGAACAGCAGGTCGAGCGCCTCGCAGTCGAGGGGGCTGATCGAGAGCAGGGGCGGGGCCAGTTCGAGCACCAGCCGGTGCTGGTCGAGAGCCGACTCCAGCGAAGGGGGATTCACCTGCCCGGAGCAGAGCCGCTTCGATTCGACGGCCGCCCAGCGGTAGCGGCCCTGATCCTTGTCTTCCTCGAGCACGAAGTCGCGTTTGTCACGGCAGTAAAACTTCCGCATCGACGGATACCGCTTCTGCACGCACTCGAAGAAGTGCAGAACCGTATCCCGCTGGCCGGGGAGTTCCATCTCCGTGGCCAGATTCATATTGATGTAGAAGTCGTCAGCCAGCGACGCGTAGGGCGTCATGCACGAACACTCCCAGGGCAGTGGACCGAACGACACCGAGTATAGGGCTGATTTTCAACGAGTGTCAAAATGGGGGACCGCCGCCGACGCCTGCCCCGGCCAGGGGGGCCGAATGGCGGTGGGCTGCGAGCTCTGGAAACATCGTTGCTCCAGCGGCATACTGGAGCAGTCGCTGCAGCGAACCACGACCGTCCCGCCGGCACCTGCCCGCCGCTTCCTCACGCCGCTTCCTCACGCCGCTTCCTCGCGCCGGTTCCGATGGACATCTCCAGCATCCCGGACGATCGCATCACGATTCAAAAGCGTGACGATGGAACGCTCCTCGTCCGCATCCAATCGGCGGGTGAAGAACGCAACCGACTCCCGGACGCCGTGTTCTCATTCCGCTGCGGCGACCCGCAATACGCCTACTGGCTCAGCCGCCTGCAACAGCAGCCGTAAACTCCGCCGGCAGGTCGTCGCAGCTCCCCACGCCGCCGGGCTGGATGCCCGGCTCGGCACCAGCGGCCGGAGGCCGCCAAGCAAAAACCGGCAGGTCGTCGCAGCTCCCCACGCCGCCGGGCTGGATGCCCGGCTTCGCACCAGCGGCCGGAGGCCGCCAAGCAAAAACCGGCAGGATGCCGGTGTTTTGCGTGCAATCAGTCGTTGGCCCGCGAACTCGCGATCAACGAGATGAACTCCTTGTTGCTCTTGAACTTCGCCAGCTGCTTGGTGAGCTGTTCCATGGCGTCGACATGATGCATGCTCGAAAGCGTACGTCTCAGCATGCCCACGGCGTGGAGCGTGTCGGGATCGAGCAGTTTCTCCTCGCGCCGCGTGCCGGACTGCGAGATGTCGATCGCCGGCCAGACTCGCCGGTCGGAGAGCTTCCGGTCGAGCACGAGCTCCATGTTGCCGGTGCCCTTAAACTCCTGGAAAATCAGTTCGTCCATGCGGCTGCCCGTGTCGATGAGGGCCGTTGCCACGATCGTGAGCGACCCGCCTTCCTCGAACACGCGGGCCGTCGCAAAGAGCTTCTTGGGAATGTCGAGCGCCTTAATGTCGACGCCGCCCGACATCGTCCGGCCGGTGTTGCCGACCCACTTGTTGAAGGCCCGGGCCATGCGGGTGATCGAGTCCATCAACAGGAACACGTCCTTGCCGGTCTCGGCCATCCGCTTGCATCGCTCGATCACGAGTTGCGAAAGCCGTACGTGGCTCTCCACGTCGCAATCGAGGCTGCTGGCGAGCACCTCGCCCTTCACCGTCCGCCGCATGTCGGTGACCTCCTCGGGCCGCTCGTCGACGAGCAGCATCACGAGATTGAGATCGGGGTGATTCGCCGAGATTGCCTGCGACACCTGCTGCAGAAGCACCGTCTTGCCGGTTCGCGGCGGAGCCACGATCAGTGCCCGTTGCCCCTTGCCGAGCGGCGTGAGGAGGTCCATCACGCGGGTCGTGAGCGGCTGCTGTCCGGTCTCGAGCCGCAGCCAGGTTTCCGGATTGATCGGTGTGAGCTGGTCGAACGACTTCACGTTGCAATAGTCGTCCGGCGGCATCCCCTCGACTTCCAGGATCTCCTTGACCCGCGGCCCCTGCTGCCGACGGCCCGGCTGCACGAGCGCCTTGATGAAGACGCCCTCGCGGAGCTTGTAGCGTTCGATCATCGTGCCGGGCACGAACGGATCGCTGCGTTCCCGCGTGTAGTTGGTCTCGACGGTTCGGAGAAAACCGTAGCCATTGGGATGCATTTCGAGCACGCCCTGGCCGGGTTCCAGCGGGATCGGTTCGCCGTTTTCGGTCACCTCCGGCTCCAGCTCCGGGGGACGCATGCCCTCGCTGTCCATGCCGACGGCACCGGCGCCGGCCATCGTGGGCCCGCCGCCACCACCGCCACCACCACCGCGGCGGTACCGGCGCCGACGGCCACCGTAGCCCTGTTGTCCCTGCTGGCCCTGGCCACCGGGTGCAAAACCGCCTCCCTGACCTCCCTGGCCGCCACCCGGGCCACCCTGGCCACCAAAACCCTGACGGCCCCGCGATCGCCTCCGCTTCGACATGGATCAAAACACTCTTAAAAAAGGATCACGTTCCGAGCGTCCACCCACGGCGGACGAGCGAGGAACGGCAAGCAGAAAAAAGCCGGAATCTCAAACCGGAAACCACTCTCTATCCGGAAATCACGTCATCCGGCTTCGCCGGTATGAACCGTCACCGGGGCTCCCGAAACTAATTTCGGTGAATCTCAGAAGACCTGAACTCAGAGGCCTTGGACGTCACTCACTTGAACGACATCCCGTGCACCAAACCGATGCCACGGCGGCCGCGGAAAACCTTCTGAGGGAGCCGAAGCTCAACCCACGACCTCACGTCGAAGTCGTTTCTCCAAAGGACTCGAGAGAGTATCCAAGGGTTGCGTGGAAATGTCAAGCATCCTGCTTGCGGCGGGCTAGAAAAGCCCGTTCCCGGCGGTTGGCCGGCGGACCCGCCCGGCAGAGAGGGAAGACTGGGCGGGGTGGGGACACCAAACCACCTGGAGCCGGATCTTTCGGCAATTTCGATGCGATTCCTGTGACCGTTTCGACCGATACAACTTCGGGGCTCCGCTGGAGTCGGGCCGCTGGTGATCGGCACGGTTTGCGAGGGTGAAAGACATGTTTGCTGGGATGAAAAAATCGACCCTTCGGATTGCAGCTGTTTTTTGTTGGCATCTGCTGGGTTGTCTCCTGATCGCCGCGCAGGCAACAGGGGCCGCCGCCGAGGGGCAGCAGCCCGCGACTGCCCTGCCGACGGCCGCGTCGGCCGAACCGGCGGCGCCGCTCCAGGACGCCAGCAGCGCGGTGCCCTGGCATCGCGACACCGCCCAGGCGTTGGCCGCGTCGCTGATCAGTCGCCGTCCCGTGCTGATCGTGTTCACCGCCACCTGGAGCGAAGCGAGCACGAGCCTTCAGAAGGCGACGCTGGTGGCACCGGAAGCCGCCGCCCTGCTCACGGCCTGCTTCGAACCGGTCCGCGTCGATGTCGACGTCGATCCGTCGCTCACGCGCAGCCTGGGTGTGTCCAATATTCCAACTGCCTGCATCGTCGATGCCAAGGGGCAGTTGCTCGCCCGATTTGACTGCCCCATCGAGCCGGCCGCGTTCGTGGCCGCCGCAGGCAGGGCCGTGCAAGAGGCCGCCATGCCTCGGCCGGCGGCAGATTTGTCCGCCGCCGTTGCCCCGCGCGAGCAGTCTGATTTCGTCAGTCAGGCCAGCCAGTTGTCGCCCGCCTCTCCCGTCGGCGGCGCCGATGCGGCTCCCGTCGCACAGGCTCCCGTCGCGCAGGCTCCGGTGGCTCCGGCCCCATCCGGCCCGGCGTCCACCAACGATTTGCTCGGCGATGCCGATCCAGCACTCCCGGCCGCCTGGCCGGCGGAGTCAACTGCCAAGCCGGCCAATGTGGAGGGCAGTCGTGACTCCGCTGGGTCGTTGCCCGCCGCCCAGACAACGGCCGATGCGGGCCGGCGTCCCCTTCTCGAACCCGCACCGGCGAGCGGCATTGCACCCTGGCTGAACGGGGCCGGCCAGCAGACGGCAGCCGCCTCGCCGGCAACGCCCGCCACACAGCCGGCCGAAGCCGAAGCAATTCCCGCCAAGAAAAATCCGGCCAGCAGTTTTTTTGCGGCTCTCCAAAAGCCGTTCAGCATTTTTTCAAAGCCGAAGGCACCGGTCGTCGCCACGCAGCCCGGCTCCGGCGCACCGACCGCCGTGCCGGTCGGAGGAGCCACCACCGCAGCGGCCGCGGTTCCCGACTCCTATGGCTCGATGCCGCTCGGGCTCGAGGGCTACTGCCCCGTGACGCTCGTCGACAAAGGCTCGTGGGTGGAGGGCCGCGCCCAGTGGGGCGCCCGTCATCGCGGCCATACCTATCTCTTTGCGAGCGCCGAACAGCAGAAAGCCTTCCTCGCCGACCCCGACCGCTATGCCCCGGCGCTCTCCGGTGACGACCCGGTGCTCGCCTGTGACACGGGCAAGCAGATCGCCGGCCAGCGGCGGTACGGCGTCACCTACCAGGCACGCACCTACCTCTTCTCGTCACCCGAAACCCGCACCGCCTTCACCGCCAATCCGCAGCGGTACACGGCACGGGTGCTGCTTGCCGAGCAGACGCCTGACCCGAGCACGACGCGGCGCTAGATCGGAGCCGGCTCGGCCCAGCGTTTTGCCCGCTCGACGGCGTCGCGCCAGCGATCCAGCGTGCGTTGCCTGACCGCAGCGGCCATCGTCGGCTCGAACACGCGTTCCACGCGACGGGCCTCGTCGACGGCGGCCGGGTCTGCGAAGAAGCCCACCGCCATACCGGCCAGGAGCGCTGCCCCCAGCGCCGTCGTTTCCAGAACGGCGGGGCGGTCTATCGGCAGGCCCAGCACGTCGGCCTGCATCTGCATCAACAGGTCGTTGGAGCTCGCGCCGCCGTCGACCCGCAGCCGCTTGAGCGGCACGCCCGCATCCCGCTCCATCGCCGCCACGACGTCGGCCACCGACAGCGCGATCGACTCGAGCGCCGCGCGGGCGATGTGCGGCCGGGCCGTCGCCCGCGAGAGACCAATGATCAGGCCCCGCGCAAAGGGATCCCAGTGCGGCGATCCGAGGCCGGTGAGCGCCGGCACCAGTACCACGCCCCCGCTGTCGGCCACGCTGCGGGCAAGCGCCTCCACCTCGCCGGCATCGCGAATGATGCCGAGGCCGTCGCGGAGCCAGCCGACGATCGCCCCGGCGACAAACACGGAGCCCTCGAGCATGTAATTGCCGGCGTCGGGACCTCCGACGCCCGTGCAGCCGAGCGTGGTCAGCAGGCCGCTGCTGCTCGTCACGCGGCGGCTGCCCGTCGAAAAGAGCATGAAGGCGCCCGTGCCGTAGGTGTTCTTGGCAGCGCCGGCCGCAGTGCAGCCGTGGGCGAAGCCGCTCGCCTGCTGGTCGCCGGCGCAGCCCGCGATCGGGATCGCCGCACCGAAGAGCTCCGGCTCGGTTTCGCCAAAGTCGCCACTCGACGGCCGGACGGCCGGCAGGATCCCCGGAGGAATGTCGAACTCCCGGCAGAGCTCCCCGCTCCACTGCAGCCGATCGATGTCGAAGAGCAGCGTGCGGCTGGCATTCGTGACGTCGGTGGCATGCACCCGGCCACCCGTGAGCCTCCAGATCAGGAATGTGTCGACCGTGCCGAAGAGAATCTCTCCCGCCGCGCAGCGGCCGCGGAGCCCCGGCACCGTCTCGAGCAGGTGCATGATCTTCGTCGCCGAAAAATAGGGATCGAGCAGCAGCCCCGTCCGCCGCCGCACGTCGTCTTCGAGCCCGCGAGCCTTGAGCCGCTGGCAGATCGGCGCCGACACGCGGCTCTGCCAGACGATCGCGGGGGCCACCGGCCGGCCCGTGGCCCGATCCCAGAGGATCGTCGTCTCCCGCTGATTGGTGATGCCGATCGCGGCCACCTGTTCCGCTGTCACGCCGGCCTGCTCGAGCACACGTCGGCCGCAGGCAAGCTGCGTCCGCCAGATGTCCTCGGGGTCGTGCTCGACGATGCCCAGATCGCCGCCGGCGTCTGCGGCGGCGCCGGCATCACCCGTGCGGACGTGCTGGGGAAACTCCTCCTGCGCAACGCCGAGCGGCACGCCGCGGTGGTCGAAGAGGATCGCGCGGCTGGATGTCGTGCCCTGATCGAGCGCGAGCACGCAGGTTTTTACCCGCTGTCGATTGCCGGTGGTCATGCCTTACACTCCTGAGTCGACGATCTTTCCACAGCGTTTCCGCAACCGCCCGATACAGGCCGCGACCTCCTCCGCCAGCAGCTCGCGGGGCAGCATCTCCATCTGCACCAGTGCCTCCGCCACTTCCTCGATCGCCGCCCGCGTGAGCCCCGCGTCGAAGGCGAGCATGAGCCGGCGTTCGATGAGGTCGTCGAGCGACACAGCCCATTCCTCCCGGACGCAAAACCAGACGGCTGCCAGTGGCAGGTCGGTGCCGTGAATAAGGAGCCGATCGGCTGCGTCGGCCGGCCGCATGGCAGCGCAGATCTCCGGCCCCCGCGATCCGAAGAGCGCCACCGTCGCGCGGGCCACGCGGCGGGCGCGGTCGACCGGCAGCCCGGCGGCCTCCGCGTGCATCGCGGCCGCGGACTCCGCCGCGGCGCGCGCCGGTCCTGCACAGCTCCCCGGCAGCGGTCGCTCACGCGAGGTGGCCAGAACCGAAAGCCCCAGGCAGCCGAGCACCTCCGCGGCGGCCGCTTCCGCCAGGCTGCGGCAGGTGGTGAGCTTGCCGCCGACGATCGACCAGAAGGGCACGCCCGCAGCGGGATGCCTCACCAGCATGTGCCGCCGCGTGATCGAACCCGGCGCACCGCTCCCCTGCCCCGCAGAGGGCAGCGGCCGCACCCCGCAATAGTGCTGCACCACCGTCTCCCGGTCGGCCGCAGCCGCGGGAAAGATTCGCGCGACGGCCGCAAGCAGGTAGGTGATCTCGTCGTCGTCGGTGCGAGCGGCGGCGGGATCACCGTCGAACGGAATGTCGGTCGTACCCACGAGCACGAGCCGCTCGCCGAACGGCAGCACGAAAACCGGCCGGCCGTCCGCCGCCTCCGCATAGACGCCCCGATCCCCGATCGCGGCCCGCAGGGCCGGCGCAGCGAGCACGAGATGGCTTCCCTTCGTGCCGCCGATGAGCCGCCGTTCGCCCGCCCCGGGCAGGAGCCCGTCGAGCGTGCGATCGACCCAGGCACCGGTGGCGTTGATGATCGCGGCCGGCTGGAGTTCGACCGCGGTAGCGCCGTCCCGCCGCCGGCCGACGGGCTCGATCCGCAGCCGACCGTCGGGCAGGAGCCGCGTGGCATGGTGCGTGAAGACTGCGAACTGCGCGGCAGGCTGCATGACCGACGGCCTGACCGTCTGCGCGGCAGATTCGGCCGCGATCCGCCGCGCGTCGACGAGCAATTCAACCGTGAACCGCTCCGGAAACAGCATCTGGGCGTCGGCATAGACGGCCGCGAAGGGGAATCGTCCGGCATCGACCTGCGGCATCCCCGCAGCGCCGGCCCGCACGAGCCGATGCCACGGCCAACGCGATCCGACCGAGAGGAGATCGTAGAGAGTGAGTCCGATGCCGACCGTCCAACAGCCACGGCCCCGGCTCCCGCGCCACCGGCGGGCCAGCGACTCCAGGCCCACCAGCCGCGCGGCCGCCGCCCCTAGGCCGCCCAGCCGGGTCTCGACAGGCAGGTAAAACTCGAGTGGTTTCACGAGGTGCGGCGCGAGCCGCGTGAGCCGGTCGCGTTCGACAAGGCTTTCACGAACGAGCGCGACCTCGCCGTATTCAAGGTAGCGAAGGCCGCCGTGGACGAGCCGCGTCGACCAGGCGGTCGCCCCGGAGGCGATGTCGCCCGCATCGACGACTGCCACAGACACGCCCGATAAAAGCAGTTCCCGCGCGAGGGCCGCGCCGTTGATCCCCGCGCCGAGCACGACAACCGTGGCGGACGCCGCCGGTCCTGCCGCCTGCTGGCTCATCGAAGCTTCTCCAAGCTGCTCTTCTCGCGCAGCCGATCCATGACTCATCATTGGCCATTCCATGACCGATCCGCCAGTCCCCAACTATACTCGGTTCATTCGCACACCGGGGCTGACGGCGATGACCCACACCATCCACGTTCGCCTGCTCCTCCCGCCGCTCCTCCCGCCGCTCGTTCGGCTGCTCGGCGGGCTCATGGCTGCGATCTTCCTCGACGGCATTGTTCGTGCCGACGACGCCGCACCGCCGGCCGCCCATCTGCACACGCAGCGGATCGACGCCACGTGGACGGGCGTGCCGCTGCGGGAAGTCGCCGGGCGGCTGTCGACGATGAGCGGGCTGGCCGTGGTCGTCGACCGCCGGATCGATCCCGACGCCCGCGTCTCCCTCACGGCCAGCGACGAGCCACTGCCGGAGGTTCTCGCGACCCTTGCCAAAGAGGCCCGGGCGGAGGTGGTTCTGCTCGCATCGCACGCGCGGCTCACGCCCAGCGGAAGTGCGGCACGACTGCGGGCAGCCGAGCGGACCCGCGTGGCGGAGATCCGCCGGCTCTCCGCCGCCGACAAAGCCCGCGCCACTGCCCGCAGCGCGTGGACCTGGCCGGCCGGTGCCACGCCCCGCGAACTCATGGCAACGGCCGCGACCGCTGCGGGCATCGCGCTGACCGACCTCGACACGTTGCCGCACGATCATTTTCCGGCCGCCGCGCTCCCGCCGCTGCCGCTTGCCGAGCGGCTCGACCTGCTGCTCGCCCACTTCGACCGCCGCGTTGAATGGAAGAACGTCGGCCGCGCTGCCGACGGACGGCCCACGTTTGCCATCGTGTCGCTCGCAGGCGTGCAGGTCGATGCGGCCGACCGCCTCCCCGGGCCAGAAGATCGAGCCGGCGTCTGGCCGCCGACGCCGCCGGGAAAGAAGGCCGCGGCCGGGGCCACCTATTCGTTGAAGGTGGCCGCACCGCTGGATGCATTGCTCGCCACGCTCGCCACGCGGCTGGGACTCACGCTCGATGTCGACCGCGCGTCGCTGCAGGCCCGCGGCATCGCCGGCGGCGAGATCATTCGCCTCGACGTGGCAAACGTCTCGCGGGATGAACTGCTCGATGCGGTCCTCGATCCGCTCGCACTCGACTGGCAGATCGACAACCAAACACTGCGTGTCCGCGGCAGATAGCGCCGCCGGACGGCAATGCGGCTTGGCGTGAATGCATGCCAGGGGATGACAGGCTGAAGCCTGTCCCAATCCTGTTCGGCACAAGGATTGCCTCGACTCGCCCAATCCGGCTTCGGGCCACCCACGCCCCGTCGCCGGACGTGCGCTACGCCCATCCTGGGCTTCGCTTACTCGATGCTGACTGCGCTCCGCCATCCTGGCTGCGCTTGTCAGCAACGCCGGCTCCCGGGGCACGGGTGGCCCTTCGCCTCCATCCGTCTGGTGTCATCTTCTTCGGGTAGGCACGGGGTAGCCCGTGCCCCAAGAGCCGGGCTCGGCGGCCAGCGCAGCCAGGATGGCGAAGCGCAGCCGGCGTGCAGAGAGCGCAGGGCAGGATGCCCGAAGCGAACGTCCGGCGATGGGGCACGGGCTACCCCGTGCCGGTTGGGCGGGTTGACTCTTGGTGCCAAACGCCAGGCCCGCGTCGAGGCAATCGCCGTGCCGAACAGGATCGAGCCTGTCCTACCGGATGCCGGTGCCCACCATGCGCTCGGCCGCCTCGCGATTGCGTCGCGACGGCTCGTGGTCCGGGTTGATCTTGAGCGCCGCCGTATAGGAACCGACGGCATCGGCATACTTGCCCTGCTCCGCCTGCGCGACGCCCCGGTTGAACCAGGCCCGCACGTCATGCGGGTTGTGGCGGATCGCCAGATCGAAATCAAACTCCGCCTTCCGCGGCTCGCCCGTCGACAGGTAGGCCAGGCCGCGATTGAGATAGCCGATCATGAATGTCCGATCGCGACGGATGGCCGAGGCGTAGGCGTTGATCGCCTCGAGCGGACGCTCCAGCTCGATGAGCGCGAGGCCGCGCCAGAGCTCCGGCCGCGGATCCTCGTAGGCGATACCGGCGGCATCCTCGAAGTCCTCGAGCGCGATGCCGTAGAGCCCCTGATGAAACCAGGCGATGCCGCGCCGCAGGTAGAGTTCCGGATTTTCCGGATCGATCAACAGCCCCTGCGAGCAGGCGTCGACCGAGCCGGAGAAATCGCCCAGCCGCCGGCAGACGACGCCCAGCGCGAGGTGGGCGATCATCAACTTGGGATCGAGCTTGATCGCGAGCCGGAGTTTGTCCCGCGCCCCTTCGAGGTTTCCCTGCTTGTCGAGCTGCTCGGCCTCGCTGAGAAGCTTCTCGGCCGGCGAAGCCTCCATCTCGGCTTCATCCCCTTCCGCTTCTGGAAACGGCGCGAGCCCACCCAGCGGAGGCTGCTTAGATAGCGGAGGCTGCTTGGACTGCGACGGCTGCGCGGACCGCGACGGCTCCGGCCGCGGGGCGGACGGCCTCTTGGAGGGTGCCCGCCGCTCTGCGGGTTCGCCGGGAAGGGTGCGCTCTGGAAACGGCACCGGCAGCTGCAAGGGTGCCTGCCTGGCCGCAGGGGCACGTGGCACGGCCGGAACGGCCGCCGGCTTCCCCGATCCAAACGGGTTGAGTTCATCGGCGAAGGGGTCGTCCTCGGGAATCCCCGTCGCCTGCAGGTCTTGGGAACGCACGACGCCATCCGGCCCCGGCAGCGCTGTCACCAGCATTGCGAGCACGAGCGCGGCCATCAGGCCGCGCCGCCAGCCGGCCGACCTTACGGGAATCGAGAGTGGCTTGAAGGAAGACATCGCTTGCCTGGCGATCTGGCGAACCAACCGGAGCACTGACCGACGAACGCTCTTCGATGATCGGCACGAAAGCGGCTCCAGCAATCGCCGCGGCCCTATACCTGCTGCGACCCCAACAACCCTCCCAACCGCTCCTCGATACCGTCGCGGATTTTTCCGGCGAAGAGCTGGGCCATGCCGGGCAACTCCAGCTGCACGAGCAGTTCCTCGATGAGGATTTCGACGCTGCCGTCGAACTTCATCCCCATCACGGCCAGCTGGATCTTCATCCGGTTTTCATTCTCCCAGGCGGCGTCGATCGGCCCCACCGTGTCGGCATATTCGGTTCGCGCCCTGACGAGGGCGTCGTCGAGCCGGCGGCGAACTTCGTCGGGCGTCAGGCCGTGCGGCACGCGCACTTCAAGAGGTTTCACAGTTGCTGTTCTCCAAAGGCTGCCTGGAACACGGTGGCCGGTCTTGCGGCCGCCGCGACCGCGTCATGCACGAGTCGGCGTTGCACCGTTCCCAGCCGACCATTGGAACATACGGCGGAGCGGAGTGCGACCACGTCGGGCCCCAGCGCCACGACGGCCGGAATTTCAGCGATCGCGATCCTGCCGGCCAGCGCCACACCGAGCCCCCGCCGCCGCGCGTGGGCGATCCACCTGGCGAGCTCCGGTTCCGGCGTCGACTCCAGCAGTCGCCCCGCCGACTTGTCGGCGGTATCGACGAGCAGCACGCCGCAGCCGAGGCTCGCGGCCGCCTCGATCACATCCCTGGGGGACGGCGCCAGAACACGATCCCAGTCGGCGTAGGCCACGGCCACCTGCGCGATGCCCACGGGCAGACCGGCATGCACCGCGGCCAACTGCTCCCGCCAGGCCGCGGCCGCCATGCCGGCGAGCCCCACCTTGATCGCCGCCGGCGGCACCGCGTCGCCGCCGAGCAGCGTGACGGTCTGCCCGATTCGTTCCAGGATCGCCGCGACGCCCCCGAGCAGTTCGCCACAGGCCATGGTCCAGGGCGTTGCGCGACCCACCTCCCGCGCGATCTCCGCGATCGCGGCCGGACTCGCGGCGCCGAGCGGGCCCGCCAGCGGCTCCTTCACGTCGATGATCGAGGCCCCGCCGGCGAGAGCCTCCGTCGCCTCGGCCGCATTCCGCACGCTGACGAGCAGGCCGCGCCAGATCATGGCAGATGCTCCGGGGATCCTGCTGCGCGGGCCGCCGCCGCCCGCTTCGCCGCGACGAGCTTGCCGCTCAACTGTCGGGCAAGCTCGACCGACAGAGGCGCGCACCAGCGGCCGTCGAAGACGATTGCGCCGTCGCTCCACGTGCCCCACGGCACGAACGTCGGCCGCGCCTGCCAGTCGGCGGCCCGTTCGGCGACCCGCATCACGAGCGTGCCCACCCGGTGGCTTATGGCGTCGTCGCGGTACGTCTCTTCCGCCTCGAGCCGGCTCGACCCCATGAAAAAACATTCGATCGCCGCGAGCGGCACCGCATGCACCCGTCCCGGGGCGAGCCGCACCATGACCGCATCCCCCTCGTGCACGAGTCGGGGCTGCGCTGCCGCAAAGGCCAGCGTGCCGATGACGGCCGCGATGACCAGGCAGCAGGCGATCGCGAGCCACCACGCGGTGGGCGGGGCCGCGGTGAGGAACAGGGTGGCCAGCAGGGCGATTGCGGCGAGGCCGCCCACCGCGGCCACGACCAACACCGGCCGCACATTACCCCGCAGCCAGACTTCGGAAGTGGGAGAGCCGGTGGCGTTCATCATGCTTTCATCATTGGGGCAGAAGGCTTACCATTCTTCGCTCAAGCACCGATGGCCTGCACCCGCGACCGCAACCCAAGGATCACGACGTCATGCACGACGCCCATTCCGCACCAGCCGTTGATTCCACGAAACGCACGCTCCTGGGGATCGCGCTGGCCGTCGCGGCCTACGCCGCCGCGGCCGCCGCCGGCTGGCCTCAACATGGTCGTGATTTGATCGTCGAGGCACAAGCGGCCCACGGCTCGGCAGCGCATGCCGATGCGGATCACGCCCCCACCGAGCACGCCACGACGGAGCAGCCGCACGGCGGTGGCCATGCCGGCACGGCCCCGCCGCCGCTGACGGTGCTGCCTTTCGTGCTGCTTCTGGCGGCGATCGCGATCCTGCCGCTCACGGCGCGGCTCTCCCACTGGTGGGAGCACAACTCGAGCAAGCTGCTCGTGGCCGGCCTGCTCGCGCTGATCACGCTCTTCTATTACACGCTTTTCCACCGCGACCCGGTCGATCTCCATTTCCCGACACACGCGACCGTCGCTCCGGCGGTCGCGGGCCCCTCGTGGGGCGTGGCCGGGGCCGTGCTGGCCAACGCGATGCTGGCGGAGTATGTGCCGTTCATCGCCCTGCTGTTTGCGCTCTACGTCATCACCGGCGGCGTGCGGATCGAGGGAGATCTCGTGGCCACGCCAAACGTCAACACGGCATTCCTGGCCATCGGCACGCTGGCCGCGAGCTTCATCGGCACGACGGGCGCCGCCATGCTGCTCATCCGGCCGGTGCTCGAGACCAACAAGGAGCGCCGCAACGTCGTGCATACGATCGTGTTCTTCATTTTCCTGGTCTGCAATTGCGGGGGCTGCCTGCTGCCGATCGGCGACCCGCCACTCTTCCTCGGCTACCTGGAGGGCGTCGATTTTCTCTGGACGATGTCCCTCTGGCAGCCGTGGCTCTTCACCAACGCCATGGTGCTGGCCATTTACTGGGCGTGGGACACGTTCCTGGCCTACCCGCGGGAGCGGCCGGGCGACATCGTCCGCGATGAGCGGCAGACCACACGGCTGCGGATCAGCGGCCTCTGGCCAAACGCCCTGCTGATGGCCGGCGTGATCGCCGCCGTCGCCCTGCTCGACCCGGCGAAGGCCCTGCCCGGCACCACCTGGCATCCGTGGGTCTTCCTCCGCGAGACGATGCTCCTCCTGCTCGTCGGAGCATCGCTCCTCTTCGGCTCGCGGGCCATCCGCGAAAACAACGGCTTCACCTACGGTGCGATCCTCGAGGTGGCCGCGCTCTTTCTCGGCATCTTCATCTGCATGCAGCCGGCCCTCGCCCTCCTGAACGAGCGCGGGGCGAGCCTGGGCATCGACTCGCCGCGGGCGTTTTTCTGGGCGACGGGGTCGCTCTCGAGCGTACTCGACAACGCGCCCACCTACCTCGTCTTTTTCAAGACCGCCCAAACGCTCCCTGCCGACGGAGCCACGATGGCGGGCGTTGACGTGGGTCGACTGGCCGGCGTGAGCCTCGGCGCCGTATTCTTGGGGGCGATGACCTACATCGGCAACGGGCCGAACTTCATGGTGAAGGCCATCGCCGAGCAATCCGGCGTGAAGATGCCGAGCTTCTTCGGCTACGTGCTCTACAGCCTCGGCGTGCTGCTGCCGGTGTTCGCCGCGATGTCCCTCCTGTTTCTCTAGTTGTGCCCGACTCCCCTTTCTGTTCCCTGACTTCTCTCGCGCCCCCCGACCCGACCCCCCAGGCGATCACCCGCGTGCCCAATCCGCGAACTTCCTCCGGCCCCTACGACCACGTCACCACCGATTCGCAACTCGAGCAGCTCGTGCAGCGGCTGGCGGGCCATTCCCACGTCGCCTTCGACACGGAATTCGTCTCCGAGCACACCTACCGCAGCCAGCTCTGCCTGATCCAGGTCGCGGCCCCCGACACGCTCGCCGTGATCGACACGCTCAAGGTCCGCGAGCTCGAGCCCTTCTGGCGGCTGCTCACGGAGCCCGGCCGCACCACGGTGGTTCACGCGGGCCGCGAGGAAATGGGCTTTATCCTGCACGCGATCAAGGCCCGCCCCGCGACGCTCTTCGACGTGCAGGTGGCGGCGGGGCTCGTCGATCATGACTATCCGGCCGGCTACGCGTCGATCGTCCGCCGCTTCCTCCACCTCCAGACCAACAAGGGGGAAACGCGGACCGACTGGCGGCAGCGGCCCCTGTCGCCCGCGCAGATGGAATACGCGATCGACGATGTGCGGCATCTCGAGGAACTCTGGCAGCACCTCGAGGGCCGGCTCGATTCCCTCGGCCGCAAGACGTGGATGCAGGAGGAGATGGCGATGTGGCTGGACGACGTCGAAGAGTCGTTCATCCGCAAGCGCTGGCGACGCATCTCCGGCCTGAGCGGCATGCCGCGCCGCGAACTCGGCATCGCCCGCGAACTCTGGCACTGGCGCGACTCCGTGGCGGAATCCCGCGACATGCCGCCGAAGCGGGTGCTGCGCGACGATCTGCTCGTCGAGCTCTGCAAGCGAAAGAGCGCCGACCCGAAGCAGGTCTCCGCGATCCGTGGCATGCAGCGGTCGGACCTGCGGCACATCATCGACGGCATCTCGGATGCGATTGCCCGCGGCCTGGCCCTCCCGGAAGACGAGCTTCCCGGCGGTGAGCGGCACCGCGCCCCGCCGCCGCAGTTGACCGTGCTCGGACAGTTTCTGGCCACAGCGCTCGCCGGCGTCTGCCGCAAGGAGCACATCGCCCCGGCCATGGTCGGCACCGCCTCCGACATGCGGGATCTCCTCGCCTTCAAGCTTGGCTACCACGACGAGGAACGCCCGCCGCTCCTCGCCTCGGGCTGGCGGGCGCAGCTGGTGGGCCCGCTCGTCGACGATCTCCTCTCCGGCCGCGCGGCCCTCCGCATCGGCGATGTCCGCTCCCACGACCCGCTCGTGATCGAACGGCTGTAATCAGTCACGCGGAGCCAACGTCTGGCTTCACGACCGTTGCCCACCAGTCTTCACTGACAGGCTAAAGCCCGTCCTCCATTCAGCACCTACAACTCCCGATGCTGAGGAGACGGTCGGGGGCACGCGCAGGAGACGCAGACAATTGCGACTCACGGACGATTCCCAATCGCCCACGAGCCTCCTGTAGCAATTTCCGCGTCTCCGAGCATGTCACCGCCGACGAACAATGCGGCCGGCCAGCTCATGACAGCTCATGACAGCTCATGACAGCTCATGTCAGCTCATGTCAGCTCATGTCAGCTCATGTCAGCTCATGTCAGCTCATGTCAGCTCATGTCAGGCCATGTCAGGCCATGACAGGCCACGACAGGCCACGACAGGCTAAAGCCCGTCCTACTTCCCAGTGTGCTATCGTTGCGCCAAGCGGGATTGCGACGAGCCCGCAAAGCCCGCGCACTTCGACTGCATTGGAGACCATCGATGTCGATGCGTGACGCCCGCGAAGACTGGAAACGGTTCGACGCCGGGATGATTCCGAGCAAGGATTCGACGCCTCAGCTCGATCGGTTCCTGGCGACGGTGAAAGAGACCGCCTCGGAAAAGCCGCCGCTCACGCTGCTCGATGTCGGATGCGGCACCGGGCGGCTCGGCAGACGTCTGTACGACCAGGGATTCTCGGTGCTGGGCGTCGACATCAGCCCGGACGCGGTTCGCGTGGCCCGTGAAAATGCCGTGTCCGCCGACGCCGCAGGACGCGCGCTGCGGTTCGAGGAGGCCGACTTCGCAGCGGATGGTTCGCCCCGTCTCGATGGCGGCCCGTTCGACATCGTCGTCTGCCAGCTCGTGCTCTCGATCATCGGCGACGCTCGCAACCGGAGAAATCTCCTGCGGCATGTACGAGACAACCTCCGGCCGGGCGGATGGCTCTTTCTGTCGGCCTCGGGAGTGTCGGACACGATCAATGCCGGGTACGCCCGGCTGTATGCAGAGGACGTCCACCTCACCGGCGAGCAGCACAGCTATTTCTCGCGAGATGAACGGGGGGAGATCCTCTACATGACCCACCACTTCACGGAGAATGAGCTCGTGAGCCTGCTCGAGGCGGCGGGTTTCGGTCAGATCGGCGTGACGACCGAACGGGAGGCGAGCAGCAGACGGCCGAACGAAGCGGCGCACTTCCTCTACGCGACGTGCCACCCGGCATGATCGCCGGCGAACGACGTCACTTACGCCGCGGCCCTTGCCTGACGAGTTCGACGCAGTCGCCATAGCCCACCAGCAGGGAATCGTTCGTGAGCAAAAGCAGTGGCTCCGTTTTTGCCTGGGCAACGAGCATGCGATCGAAGGGATCGTTGTGCACCGCCGGCAATCTGGCCACGGCCGCCGCATGCTCTCCCGTGATGGGCAGCAGGCTGAACCCTGCAGGCTCGATTTCGGCCAGGAGCTCCGCCGGGTCTGCTCGCAACTTCCCGAGCGCCGCCTTGATGCTCACCTCCCAGATGGAGGCGGCGCTGACGAAGACCTCGGAATCCGCGATCCGCTTCCTTGCTCCGGGCGGCAGTTTCTTCGGTTCGCCGACCGCCCAGAGCAGGAGGTGTGTGTCGAGGAGTAGCCTGCTCATGGCCGCCCCTCGAAGGCGGCGACCACGCCGGCATCCAGCGGAGCATTGAAATCGTCCGGCACCTTGATCCGTCCCTTGAGCCCTCCGAACTTCTTGGGCTTCGGCCTCGACTCGAGGGGCACGAGTTTCGCCACCCTGCGGCCCGCCTTGGCGATGATCACTTCCCGGCCGGCCGCCGCCTGATCGACGATTTTCGACAAGTGGGTCTTGGCTTCATGAATATTGACGACCGTCGCCATGGCTGGAGAACACTCCGGAATGAGCAGGGGCGGACACGCACTGGACTAGACTAAGTCTAGTTGCACACCGAACGGACTGCCAAGACGGGCCGGGCAGGCGCCTGAGTACCGGTGCAGGACGACGGGCACATCGTGCCGGTCGCTCCCGGCCGCAATCGCCGTCACCACGAGCCTGACAAATCCGTATACTGCTCCTCCCCCGTCCGGAGGAAGGATCCTTGGCCGCTGCATTGCCCCCCGCTGTCTGCACGCTGCACCGTCTCGATGGGTCGCGGGGCGTGCTGGCCATGGCGGCGGAGTGGCTGCTCGCCAATGCAGCCCCTGCCGGCACCGCGAATCTCGCCGACGTGACGGTCGTTGTGCCGGGGCGACGGGCCGGCCATCGGCTGCTCGAGATCCTGCTGGATCGTGCCGCCGACCGAACACTCGATCTCGTGCCGCCGGAAACCGTGACGCTCGGACAACTGCCGGAGGTGCTCTACCATCCGGCTCGGCCGCTCGCCGACGACACCGTCGAAACCCTGGCCTGGGTGGCAGCCATCGCCGGCGCCAGTGCGGCCGACCGCGAGCGGGTGGCGCCCGGTGTCGGTGCCGCGCAGGGCAGGATCGTCGACGTGGCCCGCTCCCTCGCGTCGGCCCATCGTGAACTCGCGTCGATCGGCCTCGGCTTTGGCGAGTTTGCGGAGAAGGCCGACGAATTGCTGCCCGGCTTCGGCGACCACGCCCGCTGGGATGCCCTGGCCCGCATCGAACGGGCCTACCTCGACCGAATCGACGACGAGGGGCTCTGGGATCGCCAGACCGCCCGCCGCGAGGCGATCAAGCGGCATGAGGTGACGCATGCAAAACGCATCGTGCTGCTCGCCACCGTCGACGTCGATCCGCTGCAGCGGCAGATGCTCGAACAGACGCCCGGCAGGATCGATGCGCTCGTCGCCGCGCCGCCGCAGATGACCGACGAGGAGTTTGCCCAGGGCTTCGATGCCTTCGGCTGCATCGTGCCGGAAGCCTGGGCCACCCGGCCGATTCCCGTGCCGCTCGACTCGATCCGGCTCGTCGACGACGCCGATGCCCAGGCCGACGCGATCGTGGATTGGCTGCGGGACCGCGGCGGCCGGCTGGCCGCCGATGAGATCACGATCGCCGTTCCCGACGACAAGGCGGCCCCGGCCATCGAACAGAAACTCTCCGCCGCCGGCACGACGGGCCGCTATGGCGCCGGCCGCATGGTCAAGCGATCGACGCCCTGGCAACTGCTCTCGGCCGTCTTCGAGTGGCTGTCCCAGGGCGATTTCGCCGCGCTGGCCCGGCTCGTGCGGTCGCCCGCCGTCGTCAGGCTCATTGCCAGCCGCACGCAGATCCCGCTGCCTGCGGCCCTCGCCGACGAGATCGCCTCCCGGCATCTTCCGCTGACGATCGACCGCCAACATCTTGCCCGGGCGGCCGAGCGGCCCGAGCACCAGGAGGCCAACGCCAGGTTTCTGGAAATGCTCGCCGCCCTCGACGCCTGGCTCGAACCGCTCCGAGCCGCCGGCGCGGCGCTCGATGCTCCGGCCAAAAAAACCCGGGCTCGGAAGACCGTCAGCCACGCTCTCGCCCCCCGCTGGACCGATGCGGTGCGCGGGATCGTCGCCGCCACGCTCGACGGCGTGGTGATCGATCGCGATGCGGCCGACGACCGCGTGGTGGCCCGGTCGCTCCGGTCGCTGGGAGAACTCCTCTCGTCGCTGGCGGTCATTCCCGACTCGCTGGCCCGCGCCGCCGGTGCCGAGGGGCTCGCGCGGCTGCTGCTGTCCAACTGGGGAACGGAACTCGTGCCGCCGGTGCCGGATCCCGCCGCGATCGACATCGTCGGCTGGCTCGAGGTGGCGCTCGACGATGCCCCGGCGCTGGTGATCACGACGGCCGTCGAGGGCGCGCTCCCCACCGCCGCAGCGCGGGATCCGCTCCTCCCCGAGCCGTTGCGACGGGCGCTGGCGCTCGAGGATGCGGGGCGGGTCGCGGCCCGCGACGCCTGGATATTGTCGCTGGCCGCCTGTTGCCGTGACGACCTGCTCGTAATCGTACCGCGAATGAAGCCCGATGGATCGCCGGCCGTGCCGAGCCGGCTGCTTCTGCGCCGCGATCCCGACGAACTCGTGCGGGCGGCACGCGCCTTCTTTGCCACACCCGAACCAGCCACCGCGGCCGCCACGGCACCGGCGGTCTCATCGCGACTCGTCGTGCCGGAGCCGCCGGCCGGGGTCGCCGGCGTGACTTCCATGCGGGTGACCGAGTTCAGGGATTATCTCGCCTGCCCCTACCGCTACTGGCTGCGGCACCGGCTCAGGCTCGCGGCGGTCACCGACGGCGCCCTCGAACTGGGGCCCGCCGACTTCGGGACGCTGATCCACGAATGCCTCGACCGGTTTGCCAAACGCGAGGAGCTCACCCGCTGCACCGACGGCGACACGCTGGCCGCGGAGTTGTCAGGCATCCTCGATATCTTCGTGCGGTTTCGCTACGGCCCGGGGGCCGCGCCGGCCGTGGCGGTGCAGACGGAACTGGCCCGCCGGCGGCTCGTGATCTTCGCCCACGCACAGGCCCGCCGGGCGGCCGCGGGCTGGACGATCCACCTCACCGAGCACCACGTCAAAAACGCCACCCTCGACGTCGACGGCATGCCGGTCAGCCTCGCCGCCCGGATCGATCGCATCGACCACCATCCGGAGAGCGGCCGCTGGCAGGTGCTCGACTACAAAACCTCCGCGCGGGGCCGTCTGCCGGCACAGAGCCACCGCAGTCGCGACCGTTGGACCGATCTGCAGTTGCCGCTCTATCGCCACCTGCTTTCCGAGGTGCCCGGCATCGGCGACCACGCCCTCGTCGACGTCGGCTACTTCAACGTGCCGGCCCGCGTGGAGGAGATCGGCATCCGGATCGCCGACTGGACCGCGGACGATTACGCCGGCGCCGACGAGGCGGCGCGGCATGTCGTGCGGCAGGTGCGGGCCGGCATCTTCTGGCCGCCCAACAACGAGGCGGCGCGGTCATTCCCCGAGTTTGATGCCATTTGCCAGACCCATGCGATCCTCGAGGACGACGGCGGGGAGGAGGAGTCGTGAGCCAGACCGCCCCCCGCCCGCCAGCATCGCCGTCGGCTCCGGATCCGTTCGTGAGCGTGCGGGCCAGCGCCGGCACCGGCAAGACCTACACGCTCACCACGCGGATGATCCGGCTGCTTGCCGACGGTGCGGAGGTTGGCGATGTGTTCGCGGCGACGTTCGCCCGGAAGGCGGCGGGCGAAATCCTCGCGCGGGTCCTGCACAGGCTGGCCACGGCGGCCGATCCGGCGGCGGCCGACGCAACGCGGGAACTCGCCGCGGGGATCGAGAAGCCCGCGGCCGATTGCGGTTTTTTTCGCGATCTGCTCGTGAAGGTAACGGCGTCGCTCGACCAGCTCGCGGTGGGCACGCTCGACAGCTTCTTCGTCACCTGTGCCGACGCCTCGCGGTATGAACTGGGCCTGCCGGCGAACTGGACGATCGGCACCGACACCGAGCTCGAGGCCCAGCGGCGCCGGGCGATCCACGGCACCATCAAACGGGCGACCAGCCACGACACCTCCACCGCGGCCGCCGCCACGCTGGCCGACCTGATGGTGCGGGTGGCCGGAGGCGCGACGACGACGGGACTCGAGAGCCTGCTCGAGGGGGTCGTGAACGATCTCGCGTCGGTTCACCGTGAGGCCGATGCGGCCGCCTGGGAGTGGCTGCCGGTGCCGCGGCCGCCAGCTGTCGCCGAGGTCGACGCGGCCCTCGCCGCGATCGCGGCGACGGCGTTTACCGACAAGCGGATTACCGAAGCCCGCGACAAGGATCTGGAGGCGTTTCGCGCCGCCCGCTGGAATGACTTCGCGGCGAAGGGAATCGCCGTCAAGGTTCTCGGCGGCGAAGACTCCTACTATCGGAAGCCGATCGAGCCGGCCCTGCAGGGGGCGTATCAAACGCTCCTGGCCGTGGCGCGGACGGCGGTTCTCGGCCGCATCGCCGCCCAGACCCGCGGCCTGCGGGAGATGCTCGACCGCTATGCGCAGACGACCGACGAGCTCGTCGCCGCGGAAGGCATCGTGTCGTTCGACGACATCACGCGGATGGTCGGCCTCGCGGCCGGCGACGGCACGCTCGACTCGGCCCGCTGGCGGGGCATCTCGTTCGCCCGGCATCTGCTGCTCGATGAATTCCAGGACACCTCGCTGGCACAGTGGCGGGTGCTCGAGCGACTCGCGGAACACACGGTCACCAGCGGCGGCTCGTTCTTTGCGGTGGGCGACGACAAGCAGGCGATCTACGGCTGGCGCGGCGGCAAGGCCGAACTGCTCGACGCCCTCGCGGATTTCTTCTCCCAGGCAACCACGCCGCTCTCCGTGCAGCACTTGTCCGAAAGCCATCGCTCGAGCCCCTCCGTGCTCGACGTGGTCAACCGGGTGTTTGGCAGCCTCGGCACCTGTGTTCCGCTGGCCGACCATGCCGATCTGGCTGCCCGCTGGTCCGCGGGCTTCGTGCCCCACCGCGCCGCGGCCCGCAAGCAGCATCTCCCCGGCTGGGTTCGCCTACGCACCGCGCCCGCGGCCGGCGCCGACGAACGCCCCGCCGACATCGTGCTCGGCCACGCGGCCGCGCGGGCCGCCGCGCTCGCGCGGGCCAATCCCGGCGCGCGGATAGGCGTGCTCGTCCGCACCAACCAGGCGGCGGAGCGGGTGATTGCCCGGCTGAAGGGACGGGAAAACATCGTCGCCAGCGCCGAGGGGGGCAATCCGCTCGCCGATTCCCCGGCGGTGGAACTCCTGCTCTCCGCGCTCACGCTCGTCGACCATCCCTCCCACTCGATCGCCCGGTTTCACGTCGGCACGTCGCCGCTGGCCGCCCAGCTTGGCCTCGATGAGCGGACGACGGCGACACCGCCGGCGGTCTGCACCGCCGCCCTCGATCGGCTGCGCCGCGAACTCATCGACGACGGCTACGGTCCCGTGCTCGCGCGGCTGGCCGCCGTCGTGGCGCCGAGCGGCTCGCAGCGGGACGTGCGGCGGCTGGAGCAGTTCGTCGAGTCGGCCCGCAGCTGGGATCTGGCGGCCGGCGGCCAGCGGACGGGCCTGCTCCGCACCGACGACTTCATCGCCCAGTGCCGCGGCACGAACGTCGCCGATCCGGTGCCCTCGCCGATTCGCGTGATGACGATCCACAAGGCAAAGGGGCTGGAATTCGACCTGGTCGTGCTCACCGACCTCGACCGCAAACTCGTCGCCCATCAGCCACGCGTGGTGGTCGACCGTGCCGGTCCGCTGGCACCGATCCGTCGCGTGCTCTCCGCTGTGCCGAAGGAGTTTCTGCCATTCCTGCCGGACGACTGGCAGCAGCGCTGTGCCGAGGCGGTGCAGCCGGTCGTCCGCGAAGGGATCGCCACGCTCTACGTCGGCCTTACCCGCGCGATCCAGGGCCTCGAGATCGTGATTGCCCCGTCCAAAGAGAATGAAAAGGCGGTTCCCAAGACGCTCGCCGGCATCCTGCGGGCCACACTCCCGGAAACGCCGGAGGCCGCGGCCGATCGCGTGCTGTTCACGCATGCCCATGCCGCCAACGCCGACAGCGACACGCTCCTGACGCCCCCGGCCGGCACGGTGGCCGTCGCGCCGCCGGCGGCGGTCGCGACCACTCCGGTCGTGCTCAAGGCTCTCGCCGGCGGTGTGCGGCGCCGCGGCGCGCCGCTCCGCACGCCCTCGTCTGCCGAAGGCGGCCGGATCATGGCCGCCCTCGATCTGCTCGACGCCGGCTCGCAGCAGGCAAAGGACGTCGGCACGCTGCTGCATGCCTGGATGGAACAGGTCGGCTGGCCGGCCGACATTCCGGGTGACGACCTGCTCCTGCGAATCGCCGCGGAGTTCCCCGGACTCGCTTCACAACACGCAAAACTGCTGGCCGAGTTTCACGAGATGTGCCGCCGCCCGAGCGTGGCCGCGCTGCTCACCGAACCGGCAGACCGCCTGCCGGAAAGATTCATCGCCCGTGGCATCGCTGCCGGCCCGGCCGAGCCGGCACTCCGCCGCGAACATGCCTTCGTGCTGCGGGACAGCGACGGGATCATGCAGGGCGTGATCGATCGCCTCGTGCTCTGGTCGCGGGCGGGCAAGCCCGTCGCCGCCGAGGTGATCGACTTCAAGTTTGACGGCGTTGGCGGCGGCACCGAGCCGGCGGCCCCCGCCCGGCTGATCGCCGAGAAGACGGCCTTCTACGCGCCGCAATTGGCCGCCTACCGCCGGGCCGTGGCCCAGCTCTTCCGCCTCGCCCCGGACCGGATCACCGCCGATCTCGTCTTCATGCGGACGGGCGCGGTCGTACCCGTGGAGGCGTGAGCGGCCACCAAGAAAATTCGAGCGGAGGGCATGGGATTCGAACCCACAACCCCTTTCGGGGCATCTGATTTCGAGTCAGACCGCTGGCCAATTCGCTTACCCTCCGAATTGCCTTGGGCCAAATGTAGAGTTCCTGCCGTCCGAGCTCAAGTTCAAGCCGGATCGCACGGGTTGAAGTGGCCTGATCGGGCAATCACAATCTCCCTGCATCGACAGGATTTGTGTAGGTTCGCAACGCTCAGGAACGGCAACGGATGCGAGTGCAGGGAACCAAGGATTCGTTCCGCTGCCCGTCCGCGGGATTGCCGCTCACGGCCTTCGAAGAGCACATGCTCCTCGATGACCGGCCGTCGCATCCCATGGTCATCGTGGCGAGATTCGATTTCGTGGATGATGCCCCGCCGGCGGCGCTCGCCGAGGCATTTCATACGACGCTCCTGCAGGAGCCCTTGCTGACTGCACGCGTGAACCGCGGCCGAATGGGCCGCCCCCGCTGGCTCCCCGGAGCCATACCGCAGCTCAAGGAGTCGCGCGTCGAGCACGGACTCGCGGGAAATGCCCAGTGGACCGGCCCCCTGCCGCGGCTCGACCCCGAATCGGGTCCGGTCATCCATGCGGAAGCGATTCATCACCCCGCCGGCTGGTCGATCCTGCTGGCCGTCCACCACGCCGCCTGTGACGGGCTCGGACTCGTCGGCTTCGTGGAGCGGTGGCTGCTGGCAGCGGATAAAAAAGCAGCCCGTCGTCCGCGCGAGGTCTCGGATGTCATGGCGGCCCTCGCCTCCCGCGGTCGGGCCGCTGCGTCCTGGAATCAGTTCATCCGCATGCTTCCCGGGCTGGCAAAGGGGCTGGAGGGCGTCGGGCAATTCGTTTCGCGGGACGTGATCCGCCTCGATCCCCTTCACGCCGCACCGTCCACATCCGGCGGCCAGGCCCGTGCCGCGTCGGCTGCATGGCTGCCATGCATCCACTCGGCCACGCTGCAGGCTGACGAAGTGCATGCAATCGATCGCGTCGCTAAAGCCGAGCGCGTGATGGTCAATGACCTGCTGGTGGCGGCCATGCTGGCGGCGATCGGCGAGCACGCCGACGCGTGTGCCGCGGCAGCCGCTCCCAATGCCTGGGTCCGGCTCGGCATTCCCATGAGCCTGCGGACCAAGAGCGACAGCGCGCTGCCGGCAGCCAACCGGGTGAGCATGATTTTCCTCGACCGCCGGCCGGGTGATCGGCATGACCGCGGCCGGCTCATCCGCGGCGTGCGCGATGAGATGGAACTCATCCGCTCCCACGCATTGGGACACATCCTCCCGCTCACCCTCGAGGCGGGACGCCTACTGCCTGGCGGGCTGCGGCGGACGACGGACAGCCCAAAGTCGCAGTGCACGGCCGTGCTGTCGAACCTCGGACGGTGCTTCCACCGGTCGCCGCTTGCCGACGAGCAAGGATGCATCCGCATCGGCCACGGCCGGCTCGCCGACTGGTGGATCGTGCCGCCAGTCCGGCCGGGAACGACGCTGGCCGCGGCGACCCATGAGACGGCGGGCCGCCGCACCATCACGTTTCAGTTCGACCCAGACCGGATCTCCGCCGCCGAGGCCGCAGCGTGGCCGGCACGCATGCTGGCTCAACTGGAGATGCTTTCCGGGACTCCGACCGCCGCCACACCGCAGACGGAACAGGCGGGTGCCTCGTGAGCGTACCGCCGAGCCTCTCCGCCGAATCGATCATCCCCGCCCTGCTGCTGGCCCTGATCGTGCCCCAGATCGTGCTGACGGCCTGGTTTATCTGGAACGTTCGCGCCCGCACCCGGGCGCACCTCCTGCGCCGCGATCAACGCGACGGATCGGCAACGATTCCCGCCGTCGTCGTCCTCTGCCTGCGCGGCTGTGACCCCACGCTCGAAGAGGTGCTGGCGGCTTTGGCGCGGCAATGCCACCGCAATTGGCGGCTCCAAGTCGTCGTGGATTCCGCGGACGATCCGGCCTGGGACGTCGCGCATGCCACCCTCGCCCGTCTGGCGGCCGGGGATCAGGTTTCCTGGCACGACTATTCGATCACGCCCCTTGCCGAGCGGCCCGCGACGGGTTCGCTGAAATGCGCCTCGTTGCGACAGGCGCTTGCAACGCTCGCGCCGGAGACACAGGTTGTCGCACTGATCGACGCCGATTCGATCGTCCACGAACAGTGGCTGTTGACCCTGGTGGACGAGTGCATGCGGCCCGGCGTGGGAGCCGTGTCCGGCAATCGCTGGTATGAACCCAGGCACGATTCCCTGCCGGGAACCGTCCGGGCGATCTGGAATGCCGGCGCCGTCGTGCAGATGACCGCCTTCGGCATCCCCTGGGGTGGATCGCTCGCGGTGCGATGCGAGGCGCTGGCGGCGTGTGGCTGGGCTTCAGTCATCGAGGCCACTCTCTGCGAAGATACGGCCCTTGCCGCCCCTCTGCATCGCGCCGGCTGGCTGTATCGTTTCATTCCTTCACTGGTCGCTGTCGATTGCGATGACGACGTCGCGCTCGTCCCGCTGACACGCTGGATTTCAAGACAGTTGCTGACGGCCCGGCTGCACCATCCGATGTGGCCCCTTGTGGCCATTCATGGGCTGAGCACGTCGTTCACACTGGCTGCGGCAGTCTGCGCGTGCGTCGTCGCGGCCGCCCGGGGCCACGGCCAGTCGCTGCTCGTTTTTGGTGGAGCCCTGCTCGCCTACGAGGCCACCAGCATCCTGCTGGTGCTCATGATCGAGGACTCCATCAAGCACGCGTTGACGCCCCAGGGCACCCGGTTCCGTCCGCTCTCGGCAGGGCAATTGCTCTGGCGCTGCGGCATGCTGCCGGTCACGCAATATGTCTATGCCGCGGCGATGCTCTCGGCGCTGGCCACGCGCTCGATCGAGTGGCGCGGTATCGTCTACGAGATTACCCGGACCGGCGGCAGCCTCGAGGTGCGGATCAAAGACTGAACGTGTGGGTCCGGTGGCTTCATGCCGCCCCGCCGGAACTGGAACCGTCCGCCGCGACGGGAAACGACGCGACGCCGCGGTGCACATCGGCGCGGAGCATGGCACGGGCGCTGATGTTGAACGGTAGCGGAACGAAACGAGCCATCACGAGAAACCACCGGGAAAGCGACACGCGAAACAGACCGCCCCAACCGAAATGCCGGCTGCGCTCGGTCTGCCTTGCCAGGGCCACCGGGTTCCACATCCAGCGGGCGGCGACGGGAATCAGCCCGGCAGGGGCATAGAGCCGGCGCCAGTCGCCGCTGTAGGTCCTGTTCGACAGCAGATGCGTCTGCGTCGCATCGTCGACGAGCCAGAAAGGCGCATGCACCAACAGGCAGCCCTCCGGCAACAGGTGGTCGGCGAGATCCTTGGCGAGGGCCGGTGGATCGGGAACATGCTCGAGCACGTCCAGGCAGACAATCACGTCGAACCGTCGGTCGCGCAGACTTTCTTCGTGGTCGATCCACTCCACCGCGACGCCCAGATCAGCGAAGAGCTTCCGCGCGAATGCGCCGTATTTGCTCGAGACTTCGAAGCCGGCGACGCGATGCCCGGCCCGCTGCAAAACAGCCCCATCGAATCCGAGCCCGTCACCGTAGACCAGAACCGATACCGGACGCTGCCAATGATTCTCGATAAATCGCACAATCCATTCGCGTTGCCTCGTCTTTTCGCGTGTCCGGTTCCAGACGACGAGTTCGTAAAAGAATGCATCGGTGTCCCGGTAGAATTCGATCAGTGACTGGCTCCAGACGTGCGGACTGATCTTCCGCGCGGCAAGATCCCGGCGGACATTGGCGCCCAGGCTCACGCACTCGGCCCGCAGACGGACGAGCACCGCGGCGAGATCGACTTGCGTGGCGGCCGCAATCCGCTCGGCCAGGGCCCCGAGGGCCATGATGCTCTCGGGCAGGCTTCCCGGCGGGGAGCCGTCTTCACGGACAAACGCCGGCGGTGACTTTGACAGAGACATGTCCGTGTGTGTCGGCAATCGGCCCGACCTACACCTGCTCCATCGCCAGCGCACCGC
Source organism: Planctomycetia bacterium (assembly GCA_026401035.1). Taxonomy (GTDB): domain Bacteria; phylum Planctomycetota; class Planctomycetia; order Pirellulales; family UBA1268; genus RGVT01. Next base: position 65,279 of record JAPLNR010000070.1, read on the forward strand.
ACTCGCGCAGCAGCGGGCCAAGGTCCCCTGCGGAAAGCGTGAACCGCGGCTCCCCGTTCAGCAGTCCGCGCTCGAGCACGACCGCATCTTCGGAGTCTCTGCGGATCGTCCAGGAACCGCCACCCGGTCCGACGACTTCAAGGCCGATCGCCGACGGTGCGCCCGCCGCCGGGCCTCCCGCCAGAGCCTGCCCCATGGCGGTCAGTTCATCGGAGTCGAGTTGGCCGAGGAGGTCGCCCGCCCATGACTCGACCGCCGCTACCGGCCGCTTCCGCTTGCCCCAGCGATCGGCATCACCGTAGGCCAGAAACCGGTGCATCATCTGCTCGTCGATCACCGGGCAGGGCAAGTCGGGCACGAAACGCCTGAGATTATCGGTAACGAACAGTGGATCGGTCTGCTCGTAGGCCTCGTAGAGCCCCTTGCCGCCGTACGCGGCATTTTCAGTGTCGTTGAGTTCGGCCGGCTTCCGTGGGCCGCAGAATTCCACGCCGCCCGAGTTCAGATAGGAACTCGTGTAGTCGATGATCTGCCGAATCGTGATCGGCACGTCGGGCGCGAGGTGTATCGTTTGCCCCCGCGCCGCCGGAGTGTCGAGCAGGCGGGCGATCACCGCCGCCGTCCAGTCGACGGGGATCATGTTTCGCTTTTCCTCGCCCGTCATCGACAACCGCAGCGACACCTTCCTGAAGCCCGTCTCATCCTCCGGCAGATTGCGGACGATCACCGTCATCAGCTGCAGCATCGCCATCAGCCCGTGATAGGTCGACGTCGCACCGGTTTGGGAGTCTCCGACGATCACGGCCGGACGGTAGAACGTCGGCGCTTTCAGGAAGGCCGCCGATCGCACGAGCCATTCTGCCTCGTGCTTGCTTGCCTCGTAGTCGTTGCGAAAGCCATGCGCCGCATCCGAGGCCGCCTCGGCGATCGGCCCGGGCGACAGACCGCAGACATACGCGGTGGAGACATGATGAAATTCGTCGATGCCTGCAGCTTCCACGAGATCCAAAAGTGCCCTCGTGCCCGAGACATTCGTCCGCCACGGCTCGCCCGCCCGATCGGCCCCCACGAACTCGAGTGATGCCGCACTGTGCAGCACCCCGGAACAGGAACGGCGCAGCCATCGGACATCCGACTCCGTGAGGCCGCAGCCGGAGGCCGTTAGATCACCCTCGAGGACCACCGGCCGGGGCAACGACCGGCCGAGGGCCTGCTCTTCGTGCGCGAGGATCGCTTCGATCCGTTCCCGTGCCGAGTGCTTTGCCGAGGGCCGCACGAGCACTGCGAGCTGCCTTCCCCGCCCCAGCATGCTCGCCAGCAGTTGGCCGCCGAGAAGCCCGGACGCGCCGGTGAAGAACAGATATCGCATCGAATCTCCCTGCCGATTCCCGCGAAGGACTTCGCGATGAACCCGCGTGCAAGTTGAAAGACCTGGCCACTCAAAAAAGGCCGGAAAGATGGGCAAAAAACGTGCTGGCAGGCTATTGCACTGCATACGGGGTGTCAAGCAACGCGGACCATCCCATCGCCCGCGGTCTGCGGGGCGGCAGTTGCGGGGCCAATCGGGCCGAAAATGGCCGAGTCGCGCCCGGCTGCATTCCACCCGGCCACTCGCCGATCCGCTGCGCTGGTCGGCCTGGAACGTTGGTGCCGAAAGAATGGGCGATTCCGCGCACGCCCGTGTGTGACGGCAACGACAGCCGCCCGCCACCCGGTTCCGAAAACAGGCGGGGATCGCCGATCTTTGCTGCAGATGGCGGAGCCTTTCGAGGCCGACGGCGGCCGGCCGTGAACCCCCCCGCAATCAGGGAACGCAAACTCCATGGCGAAGAAAAACACCTGGCGAATCGTGACACGTGGCACCGATGGGCAACTGGTGATCCACGACTTCGACACGCCCGAGTCGCTCCTCCGCACGCACCTGCAGATGGGCGTCGATGACTGCAGCACCGATCTCGACCTCCGTGGCGCGCCGGTGTTTCGCTCGCTGATCGGACCGATGCCGGAGGGCAGCGACGTGATTCGCTACGAAACGCCCGACGTCTTCGAGGAACTGACGAAGGAGTGGGCCCTGCCCCGCACGCCCCGCCGTCGCACCCGCAAGCCGGCCGGCACGCCCGACACCAACGCGGCCGGGTAGGCCCGGAGCCCGTCTCACTGCCACCAGCGGCGCATGCGATCCATCACTCCAGCGCGAGTCGGCGGCGCGGCTTTCGGGTCGCTGCCCGCCGCCTCGCCGAAGTGCACCGCAACAGCCTGCCCGCTGTTCGAAACGAAGGCGGTGAGGAATCCGGGCCAGTAGCCGTCGAGCTGGATGAGGCACCCGCCCGGATCTCCGGCCGCGAGCCGCTGCTCCGCCACCGCGAGCAGTTTCGAGAGCTGCACCCGCTGCGACTCGTCAAAGGCCAGGTCGAACACCCGCACGTCATCAAGATCGACGCTCCCGGGCCCCAGCAGATCGAGACGCACCCGCAGCGACTCGATGCCCTGCGTCGGCAGATCGTCGACCTGCAGCACGAACTGCGACCATTCGGTGGACAACGGCATCGCGCCGTCGCCGCGGCCCACGGCGGCAAACCGGTAGTATTCGCGGTCGTTCTCCACTCCTTCCAGCGCGATCCGGAGCGGCGGCTGCGGGGCATCGCCCGGGTTCCGAACCCAGACGGCGATGCTGATGCGGCCGGTGGCCGGCGGCTGAAACGGGTTGCTGCGGAGGGTGGCCAGTCCGTTCGCGGAGGCAAACCGCGCTCCTCTGCTGCCGGTCGAGGGCTTGCCGGCCACGAGCGCGAGCGTCCCCCGCTGCGGCTCGAGCAGTTCCCAGCCCGCCACCATGCCGCCGAGTTCAGGCAGTTCGAAATGCGGATTGTCGAGCACCGCCAAAGGCACGGCCATCTCGAGGGAAGACCGGCGCTTCTCCAGGTCGGCCAGTCGCAGCTGGAGTCGCTCCTGCAGGCCGGGCTCGAACGATACCCGCGTGGCCACCACGCGGCGCTGCCCGTCGAGCACCAGCGTCTTCGACTCCCAGGCGGCCAGATCGGCCGATACCTCCCCCGCCGGCCCCACCGGCAGTGCCGCCTTCGTCACGGCGTCGACAGCGCCCGCGGGCGGCTGATCACAGTCCACGATCGCCCGACAGGGAACGCCGCAGGCATTGGCCAACGACACCCACGTGCCGGACTCCCCCACTCTTGTCCGCACGATCAGCGGCGCCGGTGTCTTTTCGACGAGCTCGAGCCGCGCCGTCGGCAATATCTCGAGGCTCCGTTGCCGGCTGATGTCGTCGTCGTCCACACGCCGGTGCACCAGCCCCATGTCGAAGACAACCTCGACGTCCGAGGCAACCACCGATTCCGCCAGGGCCCTGCGGGCGGCGGCGCCGACGGCCGTCACCGTGGCCGGCACCGGCCCGGCCTTCGCCGCCGCGAATGGACTGTGCGGCAGGAACGGCTTCAGGTCCAGATCGAGCGGCTGCTCGACGAACACGGCGCCCCGGCGGGCGGCCTGCGCCGCACCGCGCAGGAGCGTCAGCGACTGGTTGGCCTGCTGCACGACCCCCCGCTCCACGACGTCATCCGCGGCGGCATGCACGTGCGGCGAGACATAGACGATGCGGTCGTGGGCGGTGAGCAGCCCCGGATCGAGCGCGATCGATCGCAAGACATCGGCGTCCGGCGGTGTGGCCTGTAGCGACGGCCGAAACCGACCGGCCAGTTCGCCCTTCACGAAGAGCGTCGTCGGCGCGACGTAGAGGTTCCAGCCGGCCTTGCGGGCATTGATCGCGTCGGCGAGCCGACCGTAAAAGGCTGCGAGCAGGCCCTCCCGCCACGCGAGCCACGGCTCGCGCAGCGGCCCCTCGACGAGTGCCGCCCGGCCAGCGAACCGCCGACCATCGGTGCCCGCCGCGGTCAACACGGGCCGAGCGAACGGCTCGGCGCCGGCTCCCGCCGCGGCGATGAACCTCGCGAACGTGACGTCGTCGAGCCCCCAAGCCACGCCGGGCACATGGAGCCAGCCATCGTGCGGCAGCATGACGGCGACTCCGTCGACGGCCGGTGCCGCTTTCGTCCGGTCCGCGAGCTCGCAGACCAGCCGCTCCACCGCGTTCTGCACCCGCGGATCGAGGATGTTGTAGCGGCCACCCTGATCCGCCGCGGGAGGCCGGCCATCGCGGCCCAGGCAGAGAACACCCACTTCTTCAGTCTCGCGCCGGGCCAGGGCCTCGAGTTCCGGCACGGCGCCATTGCAGACGATCGCCGGCACGAGTCGCAGCCGCTCGCGGGCGTAGATCCGGCAGATGAGTTCGAGCAGATCCTTCGGCAGGGGATCGATCGTGCCGTCGAACGAGCCGCCGCTGTCCCAGCGGGTCGCACCGTGCGTCAGCTGCGACGGCCAGGTGGCGGCGCCATCGGCATAGACGCCCACGACCGCGCCCGCGGCGCCCTGCGCGGCGGCCCACTCCGCCGACCGCCGCACGCCGCCCAGGAATGAATCCCAGTCTGCGACCGGGCGCCCGGCGTCGTGGGCGGCACGATCGGCGGCGCCGAACGCCGTGAAATCAGCGGTGGGAAGATGCATGAGGATGCGGCGCGACGTTCCCGGGGAGGGCACCCTGGGCTGCGCGGCGACCCGCGTCGGGCCGGCCAGCACGCGCACCCTGCCAAAGGTCGCCGCGGAACGCGTTGAGAGGTTCGAAATCAGCAGCAGCGGCGTCCGCGTGTGCGGCCAGAAGACGAATCGATGCGTGCCGAGCTTCGGCCGGACATTCTCGGCCTCGACCATGACCGGGTGCCTGCGGACATCGAAGCCTCCGCCACCGGTGGCCCGCACATCCGCCGCCGGCTGCTCGAGAACGACTAGACCCACCACCGCCTCCTGATCGAGCGGGTATTCAATCTCCACCAGATGCGGCAGGCCCGGCTCCGTTCCCGCGAGCCCGATTCCCTCCCAGGCCGGCTTGTCGGCGGCGGTCGGCGGCAGCCGCAGCATCGGGCCCAGCGGGTGCGTCTCGAGCGTCGAATGCCCGACCGAGAGCAGGCCCGTCAACCGCGGCACCATTGAATTGACCGACGGGAGCTTGGGGACCGACACGTTGGGCAGCGGCATCTTCGGCATCGCAAACGACGGCAGCGGCATCTTCGGCATGGAAACGCCAGGCATCGAAATGGATGGCATGCCCATGCCGGGAAGACGCCGGAGCCGCTCGAGCAACTTCGGACTTCCTGGATCGAGTTCGTACAGCACCCGCCAGTCGCCACCGGCCGGTGCGTCGGCAACCGCATCGGCGACGGCCACCACCTGCACCGTCCGCGACGCGACCGAACGCGACCAGCGGAGCCCATTCCGTTCCACGGCCTCCAGTTCGATGTCGTAGGCTCCTTCCTGCTGGGGCAGGGGCACGGCGAGCGTCACGGGCACATAGGCCTGCGGTGCCGGGCCATCGGCCTCACCCGCGTCCAGCACTGTCGGTTCGAGCACGGCCGTCTGCGAATGCAGTTCGGCTCCGTCGGCAGACCGCTTCAGCCGAAGCCGCAGCTCCGGTCCGGAGGCGGAGGCCCCTGCCCGCGGCAACAGCGGGTGCACCGTCAGACGCACGGTCTCGCCCGGCCGCCGCACCGTCGACGAGTCGGCGTCGAGCGTGACCCGGAGTTCGTCACCGGTCGCCCGCTTGATGGTGATCCGGTTGCCATCGGCGTCGAGGGCCTTCTGCACTGGCGTGGCGATCAGGTCGGCCACGGCCACGTCGAACTGCACCGGCTTCGCCTGGCCGCCCGCCGGGGCCAGTTGCACGCTCAGCCGTGCCCGCCGCCAATCAGACACCCGCACTTCGACGCCGTTGAGATCGAGCCCCCGCGGTTCATGCAGGAAGATGGTGCGTGCTTCCGCGTGCATCGTCGCCGTCGCATCCGGCTCCGCCGAAAGCATCCGCCAGTCGAGTTCGCCTGCCGCCGATTCACCATCGGTCAACTGGATGCTCCCCGACCAGGCAACGGCCTTGCCTCCACCCCATGTCAGCCTGACGGCCACGGGAGGCTCGGTGGAATCGGCACGGGCACGACCGCACGCAGCGGCACAGACACCGAAGCCCGCGGCCAGCAGGAGGAGGCACGGCAGGAGCCTGCCGGCTACCAGAGTTGCGCGCTGATGGAGTGGGCTGTGCACGACCGGAAAGACCAGTGGGCAGGAGTGGACGCGACGGGGCAAAGTGGGCGGGGAGCATAGCGGCACCGATGCCCTCGGCAAAGGCAGGTTGCCCGGCGAAAACCACCCTGAATGGACGGCGGCTTCACGGAACTGTGCCGACAACCCGCATTGGTCGCCGGGACGGCAGAAGTCGCGTCGCGTGGATTTTTCGCACCGGCGGCGTGCGGCAGGGCTATCCCCGGCTCAGCGAAAATTCCAAATGCTCCTCGAGCTTCTGCCGATCCCGGCTCCTCAGTGACTGGCTGCGCGGCGGCGTCACGATCGGCCGCTGGCCTCGGCGGAGAGCGGCTGTTGGCAGCCTGCGGCACCGGATCCCCGCCAGAGCGGCTCGAGCACCTGCTCGAGTTCATTGGCCACCGGGGCACAGCGATTGGCCACGTCGGTGAGTTCAAAAAAATCATCCGGCTTCGCGAACAGCCGCGCCGGCTTCGTCGCTTCGTCTCGCGGCCGCTCGGCGACGAGGTGCCAGGCGGACGTGACGATCGCCGCCCAGTCGCCGGCACTGACTATCACCCGATCCCTGGTCGGCGCCGTCCACGAGTCGAGCAGGCCGACGAGGCTCGTGCCCGACGGCCTCGCCTCCGCGGCCGGCGCACCGGTTCCCCGCACGAGGTCGAGCAGGGTCGCGCCCAGATCCGCGGGCACCACAAGCCCGTCATACCGCTGGCCGGCCATCCGGCCGTCAGGGTGAACGAGGATCGCCGGCAGGTGCACCCACTCCCCATACGGAAGGCCACCCGGAGGATTGCCCGGTTCACAGCCGACGATGCCATGCAGCCCCAGCGGCATGCCGCGCAGCCCGACGACGAGCACGGCCCAGCGGCCGCCGGCCGCCGCGGCCTCGAACAGTTCGCCCAGACAGCGGTCGAGAAGCGTCAACTGCCCAGCGAACACCTGCCGTATGCCGACGACCAGATCGGGGTCGGTGTCGGCAGCGACCGACAGATTCGGCACGTTCGCCCCCGCTGGCGGCGGCGGGTCATCTGGATCCACATAGCCCTCGCGAAAGTGATCGGGGGCATCCCAGGCCACCCCGAGGCTGCCGGCATGGCACCAGACGAACCGATGCCGGCCGGCGGCGATCACTTCCCGCGCCTTCGCGCAGAGTCGCGCTGCATTCGTATCCTCGCTGCGGTCCGCCGTCGTGGTGGTGGCGACGGCCGGCACCTCGAACCGCTCGACGGCTGCGTCCCATGGGGGAAGCGCCGGATCGTCGGTCACGATCGCCACGGGCCAGCCGGCAGACGCCGCCTGCCGCCAAAGACCACCAGCAGTGGCGAGGTCGGCGAGCGTGTCGCGGGGGTCGAGCGCTGCGGCGATCAGCCGGTCGAACACGAGTCCGCGGCCGGCGAGCGCGTCGAGCGCCGGCGTCGACACCCACGTGGCGCCCCAGGCCGGGAGCATCCAGGCCGGAAGCCGGTCGATCGTGACCACGAGCAGGCCATCTGGCGGCGACTGCGGCACAACGCTGAGATCGGGGCTTGGACCGGGGCTTGGATCGGGGATGAATGCCATCCCCATAGATTGTGCAGATTCCGCGCCACTTGCCATCCACATTGCCTTTCGCGGCACCATCCTCCATGCTTCGTCCGGCCACAGGTCAGCGTTTCCAGGAGCCAGCGCCCATGGCAGCCAGCCAGCCATACCGCACGGGTCCCCAGGCCACCACGGGGATGCCGGGCGGCATCTCCTTCATCGTCGGCAACGAGGCGGCGGAGCGGTTCAGTTACTACGGCATGAAGGCGATCCTCGTCGTCTTCATGACCACGCTCCTGGCGGGCCGCGACGGCAGCCCCCAGCCGATGGGGGACAGCGAGGCGAAGTTCTGGTACCACGCCTTCTCGTCGGCCCTCTATTTCTTTCCGCTCTTGGGCGCGATCCTGGCCGACTTCCTGCTCGGCAAATACCCGACGATCATGCTCCTCTCGATCGTCTACTGCGCGGGCCACGCCGCGCTCGCCCTCGACGAAACCCGCACAGGACTGGCCATCGGCCTGTCGCTCATCGCCATCGGATCGGGAGGCATCAAGCCCTGCGTGTCGGCGCACGTGGGAGACCAATTTGGGCCGTCGAACGAGCATCTGCTGCCGAAGGTCTTCAGCTGGTTCTACTTCGCGATCAATCTGGGTGCCTTCGCCTCGAGCCTGCTCACGCCGTGGCTGCTCGACCGGCACGGGCCCTGGGTGGCCTTCGGGGTGCCGGGGCTCTTCATGGCGTTGGCCACGCTGATCTTCTGGCTCGGCCGCCAGACGTTCGTGCACGTGCCGCCGGCCGGCCTCGGGGCGCTCAAGGAGGCGCTCGGACCGGAGGGGCGGTCCGCGATCCGCCGGCTCTCGATCGTCTATCTCTTCGTGGCGGTCTTCTGGGCGCTCTTTGATCAGACGGGCTCCTCCTGGGTGCTGCAGGCCGAGCGGCTCGACCGCACGTTTGCCGGGATCGAGTGGCTGCCTTCGCAGGTGCAGGCGGTGAATCCCCTGCTCGTGCTCGCGTTCATTCCGCTTTTTTCCTACCTCGTCTGGCCGGCCATCGAGCGTGTCGTGCCGATGCCGCCGCTCTCGCGGATTGGGCTGGGGCTGTTCCTGGCGGCGGCCTCCTTCGGGATCATCGCCTGGACGGAACACCTGATCGAGGTGGGCGGCAGGCCGTCGATCGGCTGGCAGGTGGGGGCCTACGCCGTGCTGACGGCGGCCGAGATCATGGTCAGCGTTACCTGCCTCGAATTTTCCTACACCCAGGCCCCACTGACGCTCAAAAGCATCATCATGGGCCTTTATCTGCTGAGTGTCTCCGCGGGCAACCTGCTCGCGGCCGGCGTCAACTGGCTCACGACCGCCGCCGACGGCGCACCATTGGTCACCGGCACCACCTACTACCTGATCTTTGCGGTAGCCATGGCCGCCACGGCGATCTGCTTCATCCCCGTGGCTGTGTTGCTGCCGACGCAGCGGTATATTCGTCCGGAGGAACCGTCTTTCGGAGGCTCGTCATGACACGCGACATACTCACCCGCCGCTCGTTCGTAGCCGCGGTCGCCACGCTCGCCGCAACGCCCCGGCTCGCCCCGGCGGTCGATCCTGTCGCGGCCCCCCGCTTCAAGATCTCGCTCGCCGAATGGTCGCTCCACAAGACGCTCTTCGCCGGCAAGCTCGACAATCTCGACTTTCCGAAAGCTGCGAAGCAGCAGTTCGGGATCGACGCCGTCGAATACGTGAACCAGTTTTTCAAGGACAAGGCGAAGGATTCCGACTACCTCGCCGAACTGACCAAGCGAGCCGCCGACGAGGGCGTGACGAACGTGCTCGTCATGTGCGACGGCCTGGGCAATCTCGGCGACCCCGACTCCGCGGCCCGCGCGAAGGCGATCGAGAACCACTTCCCATGGGTCGAGGCTGCCAAGCGGCTCGGCTGCCACTCGATCCGCGTCAACGCCTCGAGCGCCGGCTCGTTCGAGGAACAGCAGAAGCTTGCCGCCGACGGGCTCGGGCGGCTCGCCGACTATGCCTCGCAGATGCAGATGAACGTGATCGTGGAAAACCACGGCGGCCTGTCGAGCAACGGCGCCTGGCTCGCCGGCGTCATGCAACTCGTCGCCAAGCCCAACTGCGGCACGCTCCCCGACTTCGGCAACTTCCACGACTACGACCGCTACCGCGGCGTCGAGGAACTGATGCCGTTCGCCAAGGGCGTGAGCGCCAAGAGCCACGAGTTCGACGACGCCGGCAACGAGGTCCGCACCGATTACGAGCGGATGCTGCGGCTGGTCGTGGGGGCCGGCTACCACGGATACGTCGGCATCGAGTACGAGGGCACGGCCCTGCCCGAGGCCGAGGGAATCCTCGCCACGAAGAAACTGCTCGATCGCATCCGGGCCAACATGGCCGCCTGACGAGCAACCGCCCTACGGCAACGCAAAATCCACCACGACCGGAAAATGGTCGGAGACGTCGAGATCGATCGCGTGCGAGATGAAGACGCGCTTGATCAGGGGCACGAGGTCGCGGTGCACGAGCACATGGTCGATCATCGTGAAGACGTCGTCCCTGTCCGCGGCGCCGTTTTCGTTGAAATCCCAATGGGAGGTGTAGCGGTCGGCGATCCGGGGAATGAACCGGGCGGCGTTGACGAGTTCGTCGCCGGCGGTTGATTCGTCGTAGTTCCTGAGGTCGCGGAGCACGGTCGTTCGCGTCGTGCGCCGGGAATCGGCCATCGGCAGATCGGGGTCGTAGTCATTGATGTCGCCGAGCACGATGGGCAGGTAGCCGCGGGCGACGATCTTCCGCTTCACGATCTCGCGAACGATGTTCGTTTCGGCCATCCGTTGGGCGTTGCTCGAGATCTCGGAGGGGTTGCTCTTCAGGTGCACGCCGCAGACGGCGATCTTCAGGCCGCCCACCGTGAAGTAGGCCACGGCATGCCGCTGGAGGAGGGCCGTTTTCGTCTGGTCGCGGCCGCGGTCATCCTGGAAGGAATACGACTGCTGGAGCCAGTCGTCGTCCGCGGCTGCGGCGCCTTTGGCCCGCGGCGGCGGCGCGAAGAAATGGATTCTCAGGCCGTCGAGTTCGTCGGGATCAAACCGCGACAGCACGGCGACATCGAAGCCGGAAAACTTGTCGCGGCCATCGACGTGATGCCCCTGGTAGTCGGCCATGCCCTTCTCATGCAGCAGGTCAACGACGGCCTCCACGCCGGCCGCCGAAATCACCTCCGGCATCACGATGATGTCGGGAGCCAGCGTCTCGATCACCGCCGCCACGCGTTCGAGGTGCCGGCGGCGGGCCGGCTCGAAACGGAAGCGGGTGAGCCGCGTATCCTCGCCGGGAACGGCGAGATTCTCGGCGTTGAAGCAGGCGATCCGCAGCATGGCGGCCGGCGACCGGGCCGGCGGAGCCGCCTCGGCTTCAGACGCCGCAGCGGCGGGCGGTTGGTCCGCGGCGGCAACGGCGACCGGCACGCAGAGCACGACAAGCATGCAGGGCATGAACGACAGGACAAGCCAGGCCAGCCCGACAGGGCATACACCAGCGGCGGCAAGCAGCCTGCGTTGACTCTCGGAGACCATGGTCGGTAAAGTTCCTCTCCTTCGAAGGGCCAACGATGGACGACGAGCCCGGTAGAAACACATTCCCGGGACACGATCCATGAGTGGACAGCATACCCCCCTTTTGGAAAAGAATCGCGACCGCCTGCGCCGGCTCCTCCGCGTCGGCCCCACGCATGTCGGCAGCGGTGTTTTCGCGAGCCGGCGGCTCAAGGCCGGGATGGTGATCGGAGAAATCAACGGCGAGATCTCCGACGAGCATCCCGCCGACCCCAGCTATTGCATGGAATTGGCGAGCGGCAAGCTGCTCGAACCAGCCGCGCCATTGCGATTCGTAAATCACAGTTGCGATCCCAACTGTGAACTTTTCTATTGGTTCGACGAGGACGCGAGCACCCAGGAAGACCGGTTGTGGCTGCAAACGATTCGAACCATCGAGCCTGGGGAGGAACTCTCGATCGACTACTGCTGGCCGGCCGACGCAGCCATCCCCTGCCGCTGCGGGGCCGCGAACTGCCGGAACTGGATCGTCGACCCGGAGGAACTGCACCTGCTCCCACCGGCGGCTGGCGATGGGTCTCCTGCGGCCTCGTCGCAATCCTGACGACGCTGGCCGTCGTCGGAATCGCCCGGCTCCGGATCGACGACGATCTGCGGGCTCTGCTGCGTGACAACGACGCCGAGTTTCGCCTGATCGACGAGCTCGGCGACCGGTTCGGGGCTCCGGACCGGGATTGCATCGTCCGCGCGACGGCCGCTTCGGGCGATCTGTTCGACGAACGCTCGCTCGGAGAGTTGCGGCGGATTTCCGCCGCCCTCGCGGGACTCGACGGCGTGGCCGAGGTGCGATCGATCTTCGACATCCGCCGTCAGGGGGTCGCGGGCGGCCTGCTGCCGGTCATCCCGCACACCGACACCGATCTCGACGCGGCGGCCCGGGCCGCGGCCCGCAGCCGCGCCCTGCACCATCCGCTCGTGGCCGGCCAGCTGCTCACGGCGGACGGCTCGTCGTCGCTCGTGCTCGTACGGCTCACGGCGGAGGCGAACACGACCGATCGGATCGGCCCGGTGCTGACCGGCATCGAGGCCGTCCTCGCCGCCGCCGGCCAACGCCAGACAGCGGTGACGCTCGAACTCACCGGCCTGCCCGCCCTCCGCCATCAGGCGACGCAGTCGCTCCGCCGCGACATGCTGGTCTTCAATTCGCTCGGGCTCTCGCTGGCAGTGCTGCTCTCGGCCCTGGCGGCCCGCAGCCTGCGTTCCACCATCGTTGCCTGCGTGCCGCCCTTCGTGGGCGCCGTCTGGGCCCTGGGCATCCTCGGGCTCTGCGGGGCCCCGGTGAACATCCTCACGAGCGTCGTGCCGTCGCTGGCGCTCGTGGTCGGCACCTGCGATTCGATCCACTTCATTGAAGACATGCGGCGCAGCCGCCGGCGCGGCATCGATCCGCTGGCGGCTTCGTCCGGGGCGATGCGGCGGATCGGCGCTGCCTGCGGGCTGACGAGCCTCGTGACGGCCATCGGCTTCGCCTCGCTGTCACTGGCCCGGATCGAGGCCGTCCGCACGTTCGGCCTCACGGCGGCCGCCGGTGCCGTCGCCAGTTTTCTGGCCGTCACCCTGCTCACGCCGCTGATCGCCTCGACCGGCTTCTGCCGCGGCATGCACATCGGCCGCTCCTGGCGGCCCGCCGGCCGGCTGGCCAATCTTCTGACGGCGTTCTCGCTGCGGCACGCCCGGCCGATCGTGGCCATTGGCGGCGCCGCGACGCTGCTTCTGGGCGTGATGAGCCTCTGGCTGGATGCCGACAACCGGGTCATCGACGCCCTGCCGAAGAATGCCCCGGCCTCGCGGGCGCTGCTGAACGTCGACCGGGATTTCGGCGGGGCCACGGGCGTCGATGTCGTCGTCCGCTGGCCGGAGGGTATCGACTGGCTCGACGAGCCGGTCCTCGAGGCCCTCGAGGCGGTCCATCGGGTTCTCGAACACGATGGCGGGCTCAAGCAGCCCTTGTCGCTTGCCACCGTCACGGCATCGATTCCCGACCGGGCGCGGAGGCGACTCGATCCCGACGACTTCCGCGAGATGATCGACCGAGACGGCCGCACGGCGCTGATCCGCGTGCGGGTCCGCGACGCGGGCTCGCGGTCGCTGGAACAGGTCTACGACCGGATCGACGGCGGGCTGGCCACGCTCGCCGCTGATCGCCCCGGCTGGGAATTCAAGCTCTCCGGGCTCTCGGTGGTGTCGGCCCGCAACATCCGCCAACTGGTCCGCGATCTGGGCTCGAGCCTCACGCTCGAAGTCTCCGTCATCGGCGCGATCCTCGCGCTCGCCTTCCGTTCTCCGCTGGCGGGCCTCGTGAGCCTGATCCCCAATCTCTTTCCGCTGGCCGTGATCGCCGCGCTGGTGGTGGCCAGCGGGCGAGCGCTCGACCCGGCCACGGTGATCGTCTTCAACGTCTGCCTCGGGCTTGCGGTCGACGACACCGTGCACCTGCTTTCGGCACTCTCACGGCACCGCCGCGAGGGTGTTTCGATCACGTCGGCCGTGAGGCGGGCCGTGGCCGAGACGGGCAACCCGATCGTGATCGGCGGCCTGGTGCTCACCGTCGGCTTCGCGGCCGTCATCGCCAGCAGCGTGCCGTCGCTGGCCGGCTTCGGCAAACTGGCCTGCGCGGCGGTCGCCGCCGCGACCGTCGCCGAATTGATCCTCCTGCCGGCGCTGCTCGTCGTGACCGACTCGTTCGTGCAACGTTGGCAGGCGGGCCGGTATCGGGCAGCCTGGCGCGATGGCATTTTTGGCGCCGCGCCTCTCGCCTGGCCGGGGCTCGACCGCAGCCGCTCGGCGGTCAGAAACGTCGCCTGACGCAGCCGCGTCGGGCCCGGCCGGGCCGATTCAGGCCCTGCTGGACTGGCGGCGAGGTTCGTCCTCAGCCCGCCGTGGCCGCCACCACTTGGGCGAGCATCTCGACGGTGTGAATGATCTGCTCCTCCGTGTGCTCCGCCGTGAGGAAGAACCGCACGCGGGCCGCCACTTCGCGGACGGCCGGATAGAGGATCGGCCGGGCGTTGATCCCGCGTTCCAGCAGCATCTGGGAGACGAGGATCGCCCGCGAGGAACTGCCGAGGATGACCGGGATCACCGGCGTGTCGCAGCTGGAGCCGGTGTCGAGATTGCAGTCGTTGGCGAGTTTCAGGAACAGTTCCGAACGCTCCCGCAGCCGCGTCACCCGCCACGGCTCCCGTTGGATCACCCGCAGCCCCTCGAGGGCGGCGGCGGCGTTTGGGGGGGAGCAGGCCGTCGAGAAGACGAAGGCCGGCGTCGTGTAGCCGAGATAGCGGATCAGCCGCTCATGGCCGGCGAGGTATCCGCCGCCGGCGCCGAGGGCCTTGCTGATCGTGCCCATCCAGAGATCGCCCTCGGATGGATCGACCCCGAAGAAATCGCAGATGCCCCGGCCGCCGGGTCCCATCGTGCCGAGCGAGTGGGCCTCGTCGACGTAGAGCAGCGCGTCGTGACGTTTCTTCGCCGCGATGAATTTCGGCAGGTCGGGGTAGTCGCCGTCCATGCTATAGACGCCCTCGATCGCGACCACCACGCGGCGGTACTGCGGCCGCAGGTCGCGCAGCAAGCTGTCGAGTTGCTCGTGGTCGTTGTGGCGGAAGGAACGCCGGCCCGCCTTCGAGGCGTTGGCGCCCTGCATGATGCTGTTGTGGGCCAGCTCGTCATAGAGGATCAGGTCGCCCTCGCCGAACAGATGGTTGAACACCGAGGCATTGGTGCCGTAGCCGCAGGGGAAAACGACGGCGCGTTCGGTGCCAAGAAACCGGGCAAGTTCCGCATCGAGTTCGTCGAGGATGGTGTTGTTGCCACCCACCATCCGGCTCGCCGATGCACTGCAGCCAAATTGGTCGATCGCCGCCTTCGCGGCACGCGTCACCTCAGGATGCCCGGCGAGGCCGAGGTAGTCGAAGCTCGTGAAACTGATCACGTCGCGGCCGCCGATGCGGGCGACGCGGTTCTCCACCCGCTCGTTGGCGAAGAGGAAGGGATTGTCGAGGCCGGCCGCTTCGAGGCCGCGGAGCCGCTCTTCGAGCGCGATGCACTCGGGGAACACGTGGCCCCC
>JAPLNR010000012.1 GCA_026401035.1 Planctomycetia bacterium
CTTTCTTGATGGTTCATGCGCATTCCTGCGGGCTCGTGATCGGGGCGGTATTCCCCACGCCGGGGCATGCCGCACGGTTCGTCGCTTCGCTTCGTTCCGGCGTTCGGGGCCCCTCTGGGCCAAAAACGCCGGACAAAAACAAAAAAAGCCGGCGTGGGAGAACACCCGAAGGTTTTCTCTCGCGCCGGCTTACGCTGCGACGGACCACCCGGACCAAGGCCGGAGTGCCCCTCGACTCGTCTTCCGTCAAAGTGCTGTTTTACGGACGTTCAGGGGAGTTTTGACCTCGCCGCAGCCCGTCGGTAGCAAACATTATATTGGGCAATCTGGGAAACACAAGCAAGATTTTCCGGCTGGGCGTGTGCTGCTCACGGCAGCGGGCCGCTGGCGACGAAATCAACAGCACACCCCCCACCACGAGGGGGTGTGTGGCTGATGGCGGGGCCCCTGCGGGAGATTGCACATGGTGAATGCCAAGCACGTGAAGTCGCAGGGGGAGATCGAAGCCGCGGTGTGCGACGTCATCTCGCGGTTTCAGCAGGAGTATATGGGCCGCGGTCCCCGCGACATTCATACGCACCTGATCGACAATAAACTGTTCGTGCATCTCCAGGGCGTGCTCACCGCCGCCGAGCAGCGGCTGATCGAGTCGCATGCCAACGGCGACGGCAACGGCCGCGGCGCGGAATTGCTCAAGCAGCTTCGAAGCCATCTCGTGCTCACGGGGCGGCCGATGCTCGAGGCGATGGTCCGCGACGTGACCGGCGCGCAGCCGGTGAGTGTGCATCACGACATCAGCACCGCGACTGGCGAAGAGGTGATCGTCTTCACCCTCGCCGCGGTGCCGAGCGTGCGCGACAAAAAACGAAAATAGCAGCGCCGCGGTCTCCGCGGGCACCAATATCGACGCGAGTTCCCAGTCGGTTGCCGAAGGCGTTCGGTAGATCGAGCCGTCGGCGGTGCGGGGTGTGATCGGTCATGCCCCGCCCGCCGACCTTCTTGCCCGCACCCTTCCCGGCTGGCAGCGGGTGCGACCGCGACCGACCCCAGACAAAAAACTGAACTCCGCGCGAACCCATTCCGATATCCCCCCTTAGGTGGGGGTTTTGTGCATCGCTGGCGTGTGTCAGCGGTGTCCTCCGGGAAGATCTTTCCGAGGACGGCGGGTGCTGGCCTCGACAATCAAAGGGGTCGTCGTATGGATCGGTTGCAGCGGGGAAATGGACACGCCGCGGAGCTGCGGGAATACGCCTCGTGGGGCGATTGCGCGATGGTGGTGGCATCGCTGGTGCTCTTGCTGCTCGGCCTGCAGCGGCAAGTGAGGGCGGATGAGCGCGGCGCATTCGAGCCCCAACTGTTGCTCGCGGCCGGCACTGGCGTCATCGCCGCCGCCGACACCGGCGCCACCACCGATGCCACCGTCGAGTGCCCGCCCGAGGTCTGTGCACCGGCCTGCTGCGATCCGATCTACCACGTGCTCGACCCCTGGGGCGTCGATCCCTTGTGGTCGGGCCGCGCGGAGGCCCTGCTGCTCTGGCGGGGCTCACCGCAGGGGCTGCCGCTCTTTGAAAATGTCGGCGGCGGCTCGGCGCTCAATGCCAACAACGCGCTCAATGCCAACAACTTTGGCAGCGGAATGGCGGCCGGCCCGCGGTTCACGCTCTTCCGCCACACCGGCGACGACGGGGCGATCGAGTTCAACTACCTGCGGGTGGAGAATTTTTCGGCGACGGAAAACCTGCCGCTCACCGACGGCGGCTACGTGCAGTCTTCGCGCGGCATCTACTGCTGTCCATCGACCACCCAGCTCGACACCGTCTCGGGGGGGATGAGCAGCGCGCTGCAGAGCTTCGAGCTCAACCGTCGGTTTCCCACCAATAACGGCTGGCAATGGCTCACCGGTTTTCGCTGGGTGCAATGGCAGGAAAACATCCTGATCGAAACGAGCGCTGTCGATGGCCTCCTGCGCAACAGCTTTGACACGGGCACGTTCAACGATCTCTACGGCTGGCAGTTTGGTGCCGATTCGATCCTCTATGGACTCGGCACGCCGTTTCGGATCGAAGGCCTGGGCAAGGCCGGCGTCTACTACAACCAAGCGGCGCAGCATTCCGCCAACACCCTCTCGGATCCCATCAATTCGTCAACGCTCGCCGTGCGCACGAGCGTCGCTCAGGCGGCGTTTGTCGGCGAGGTTGGCCTGACCGCGGTCTACGACATCTACGATTGGCTCTCGTTCCGCGCAGGATACGCCGCGTTTTGGCTCGGCGGTATCGCGCAGGCGACGAACCAACTCGACAGCCAGAAGCTCTGTGACGGCCAGCCAATCGCCGGCACGACCGACACCGGCGGCAGCGTCTGGGTGCAGGGGATCACGCTTGGCCTGGAGGCCCGCTTTTAATAGTCCTGCGTCGACGCCGCCACAGCCAGTGCCCGGCCGCCAGCGTTCCGCCCATGCTGGCAAGCAGGAGGCTGCCGGGTTCGGGAGCGGCGGCGTCGACCTGCAGGTATCGCACATCCCAGCCGGCATCCGCCGGACAATTCGAGCCGAGGTTAGCATTGATGAGCCGGATCCGCAGATCGCTGATTACCGTCGACGGAAATGAAAGGGTCGCCACACTCGGCACCCAGGTGCCGCCGGTGTTCGTGTAGCCCGGAGTGATCCCCGTGAACGATGCTCCGCCGTTGATGAGCGGAAAGAGATCCGCGTAGCCGCCCGCGGGCGGGACGAACGCGGGGGCCACGAGCGTTGTCTGGCCCACATATGGACCGAGTGGAGAGGCACCGAATACCGGATCGGGCGTCGTGATCGATCCGGTCACGAATGCCGACACAGGCAGGCCGACGAATGGGCCGCCGTTGATGCTGTAAGCCAATTGGCCGGCGGCCGGGGGCACACCGTTGAGCGACGACGAGAAATTGAACTTGTGCGCCAGGCTGATCCGCAAGGCGTCGACTTCGGCGTCTCCGTTCGGTCCGGAGAAGTTGATGGACGGGCTCGTGAGGTAGTTGCCGGTGGCCACGAAAGGCGAGGACACGGGCGCCCAGTTCACGCTCCACTGGCCGCTCCCATGCGTCCAGCGTTGCCCATTGGTGGAGGGAGGCAACTGACCGTTCTTGCCCACCGGCTGAGCGGTCCAGCCCTGGGGGCCGGTTCCGAAGTCATACGCGTCGTCGACGACGATCGGTGCCGCATCGGCCAGCGGAATCACCAGCAGCATGCCCAGCACGATCAGGACGAAGACACAGACCGACCAGAAACCGCCTGAGACCCTGCCCAGCATCCGCCGGGAATGCGGCTGCGGTTCACGGCAGCCGGCTCCAGAGGCCACACGTTGCTCGATCTTCACGGCACACCTCCACGAAACAGGGTGAGTGGTGTGGCGTCCCCTGCCCGGCTTAGCGCCCGCTTGCCTGCGGGTGCCATGGACGTTCGCTCCGAACGTTCAGGACGACTGCGACTGGCGACACAGAAACCGTCGCCGCGAATAGGAGCCGAGACCGACGATCAATCCCGTCGCGGCGAGAATGATGCTGCCCGGTTCGGGCACGCATTCGACGGCACCCTTGATCTCAAACCGATTGACGTCCCAGAGCGGGTTTTGCACCAATGGATCCGGGAGGGGCGTGGGGCAGGAATCCGTGAACATGGCGGCGACGAACCGGAAGAGGATCGTGTCACCGTCCGTCAGCCCGCTGATCAGGAAGGAACTGTCGTCGAAATTGCCACCCCCGCTTGGCGTATTTCCGTATTTCGGGGATGTGCCCACGAACGACAATCCGGGATCCGCAAGCGGTGGCACGTAGGTCGGGGATCCCGAAAAAAACTGCGGCACGATCTCACCGCCGCCTGAATCCCAGGTTGTGATTCCCTGCCAGGTACCACTGTTGTTGAGCATGAACTGCACCTGCCCCGCACCTTGCGGATTGGTGATCG
>JAPLNR010000020.1 GCA_026401035.1 Planctomycetia bacterium
TGCCTTGGTGAGCCGTTACCTCACCAACTAGCTAATAGGATGCAGGCCCCTCCCCAGGTGGAATCACACCTTTGGTCCTGAGACGTTATCCGGGATTACCTGAAGTTTCCCGCAGCTATCTCGGCCCCAGGGGTAGGTACCTACACATTACTGTCCCGTTCGCCGCTGTCCCCGTATTGCTACGGTTCTCGCTCGACTTGCATGCCTAATCCACGCCGCCAACGTTCACTCTGAGCCAGAATCAAACCCTTCAATTTGTTGACTTCTCATTCGTAGCCGGCTTTCGCCGACTACATCTGTATCTGCCAAGCAAAAGACGAAGAAATTCAATCTTTGCTCTCATCAAAATTTGTTCCCGAATTTTCCCCACCTGCAAAGCAGGCGGGAGCCAATTCGGTGCCGGTCACGATCGCGCGCCGGCCGAAACCAAAAGAGATCAACTGCCAAATTGTCAAAGAACATCCCGGCCAGCGAGCGTGACAAGCACACCCGTGGGTCGGAGAGGCAAATCTAGCAGCATCGCGCCGCAGGTCAACTCCCCGATCCGAGACTGCTGAAAATCGGCGTTTATCGCTTTTTTCCTGAGCCTGCGACACTTGGTCGACAGCCCTTGCCGACGCGTTGCAACCCTCACTTTTCGGAATCGAGCACGAGCGGGACATCGAGACGGTGCCCCTCCCGTTCCACCGTGATCAGCACCTGATCGCCAGGATTTTTCGAGTCGATCGCCGAGAGAAAGTCATCAGCTGTTTTCACCACCTGCCCGGCGACAGCAACGACTAGATCCGCTCCCGTTCGGTCAATCCGCTCAAAATCGGCGACGAATGGCCCCTGCCGCCGCCGCTCACGGATGACCTTGAATCCCCGCACGCCCGCCCGTTCGGCGGGCCCGTCGGGCGCGAGGGCCGCGACGAGCAGGCCGCGATCCGTCTGATACACACGGGAAATACCCGCGTCGGGCCGAACCACCTTTCCCATCCGAATGAGCTGGGGAACAATCCGCGCAAGCGTGCCCACCGGGATCGCGAACCCCACCCCGGAACTCTGGCCGGTGCGGCTGGCAATCGCCGTGTTCATGCCGATCAAACGGCTGGCACTGTCGAGCAATGGGCCACCGGAATTTCCCGGATTGATCGCCGCATCGGTCTGAATGATCGACTTGATCGTGCGGCCGCTCCGCGTGGGCAGCGAACGGTTGAGGCTGGAGATGATGCCGGTCGTGAGCGTCCGCTCGAGCCCAAAGGGATTTCCAATGGCGAACACCCGCTGCCCGACCCGCAGATCGCCAGAACTGCCGAAACTGACGGCCACGAGCAATTCCGCCGGCGCTTCCACCTTGACGACGGCGACGTCGGTCGCCGCGTCAAACCCCACGAGCTTGGCACGATGGGAAGAGCCGTCGAAAAGCACCACTTCGATCTCTTTCGCCCCTTCGACAACGTGAAAATTCGTGAGCACGTGCCCCTGCTTGTCGAGCACGATCCCTGATCCGGCTCCCTCGGACGGTACCTCGAGCAAAAAGAGTCCGGATGGCACCGTTGCCTTGGTGTTGATGTTGACGACGCCGCGGTTCACGGCCTCGTACACCGCGATGTTGGTGCGTTCCTCAGGCGTGAATTCACGGCCCGCTTCGTCCGCCAGCGCGGCCACGGGAGGGGCGGCCGGTAGTTGGGCCGATGCCGGCCGGCACCATGGGGCTGCCCAGGCAACGGCCGCGCAACACAGCGACAAACCAAAGAGGAAACGCATGACTGGGATCCGCGTACAAGAGCTGTCGGGCTGGATGGGGGTGAGTATTGCCGGTTCGCACCGCCGGTCCAACCCGAGATTGAGCCAGAAACCGCCAAGAACGACGTTGGCGGGGCGGGCCGAAGCAAATATGCTTGAGAAGCACGGATGATGGGAGTCTGGATGCACCGAGTCTGCCAGGAGGGATCATGTTGACCCGTTTGCCGTTCTTGCTCGCGACCTTGTTCGCGGCCTTGTTGGCAGCAACGCCGGGCCCTGCGAAAGCAGCTCCCACCAGCGCGACTGTTTCCTTCGTGGAAACCACGCAACCCGATGACTCATCCCAGCCCGTGACCGCGATCGCCCTGCGACGCCCCAGCGCTGAACATCCTTCCCCTACCGAACCGACCGACATCGTCGTGCTGATCGACACTTCGGCCAGCCAGTCGGGCGATTTCCGTCAGCGGGCGAGCGCAGCGCTCGCCGGGATTCTGGAAAAAGCCCGGCCCGCGGATCGATTTCGTCTGGCGGCAGTCGACATCGGCTGCAATCCATTCGGGGAAGGCTTTGCCGCGGCGGAGAGCGAGAGCCTTCGCACGGCCATCCTTTCGCTCGACAACCGCACGCCTCTTGGGTCCACGGATATCGTCGGCGTGCTCGAGGGGGCGGCCGACTTCTTCGAACCCTCCGCGGCCCCGCGTTCCATCGTGTACATCGGCGACGGCCCGGGGCTGAACGGCATCGACGTGGCCGAATTCCAGCAGGTTCTCGAAAAACTGCGGTCGAAGCGAATCTCGTTCTCGAGCATCGGAATCGGACCGCAGGTGAATTGGCCCTGCCTCGCCGCCATCTCGAGCGCGACCGGCGGGATGCTGCTGGTGCCCGACGAGACCATCTCGGCGAAGGACGCTGGCAGCCGTCTCGGATCCCTGGCCGTGGAGCCGGTCTGGTGGCCGGAGGATGTCATTCTGTCGAGTGATGTGCCCGACTCCAACCTGCGGATGCTTCCCAGCCGTCTGCCGCCGCTCCGTACAGACCGGGATTCGATCGTGCTCGTCGAGGGCGCCCTCGACCGCGGCCGACTCGAGATGTCGCTCGAGATGTCGGCAACGGCCGGCAGCGAGACCGCGGTGCTCGAAATTCCGGCTTCCACGCCGCGACAGGAAAACGCTTTTCTTGGGGAACTCGCCCGCAATGCCCGTGAAAGCGGCGGTGCCTTCCTGCCTCTGCTCGGCCGCGAAGGCCTCGAACTGGCCCGGGGCGCCGTCCGCGGAGAGGCTGCCACACTGGCCGCGCTCTCCCGCCAGGCGGAGGCCGCGGGGGCCCACGATTCAGCGCTCCGACTCGCGTCCGCCTCGCTCCGCCGCGACCCCGACAACGTCGATGCATCGTTAATCCGTTCGGTCGCCCTGAGACGGCTGCAAGATGGCACGCCTGCGGAGGGCGAACTCGAAGCCCTGCCCCCTCCGAAGCCTGTTCCCGCCGACGCGGCCGCGACCATCCCGCCGCGTCCCGTTCGGGGCGCCGACGCCGCTCCCGCCGAACTCGCCGAGTTCAACGCGATGCGAAAGGTTCGGGGACAGCAGCTCGAACAGGAAACCGCCGTGCGGCTGCGAAACGCCCGCCAACGCATGTCCATGGATCCGGATCGCGCCCGGTCCGAGCTCAAGGATCTGCAGCGGGCCGTACTCGCTTCGGACGACCTCGATCCTGCCATGCGGGACAGACTTGGCCGACAGATCGAGATCAGCGTACGGGAATCGATCGTCCGCTCCCGCGAGAAGGCCGAACGCGATCTGGCCGCTGAACGGACCCGGGCAATTGGGCGTGAGCGCATGCGTCTCAACGACGATCTGCAGCGCCGCGAGGATCGCATCAAGCAATTGACCGAGCGTTACAACGCGTTGATCGAAGAGGGCATCCGGTTGGGCTACGCCCAGGCGGAACGCTATCCGGCCGTGCTCGGCGACAATACCCGCCGTGAATTCACGGCGATCGCGCGAACCGAGCCTCCCTCGACCGCCTTCACGGAAGCGGAACGCCTGCCGGCCGAGCAGCTCGCAGAAGAGGCTCCCGAACTGTATGCCAACCATCCCGTGCCGATGACAGCCCGTGTGATCGGGCGGATGGCACCCATCGAGGCCCGCATCCAGGATTATGTGTCTGAGAACAACCGTGTCCGACGGGATCAGCAACGCGGTTTCATGGACTCGCTGCATCTGGTCGACATCGCGGCCATCCCGATGCCCGATGAGCCGCCGATCATCTATCCGAGCGCCGGGCGCTGGGCGCAGCTCACCAAACTGCGGGAGAAGTACAAGTCGGTCGATCTGGCCAATCCGGGTAGTAACGAAAAGAAGATCTACGATGCCCTCGACCAGCCGGTGCAAAACTTCGATTTCTCAGAAACACCGCTGCGTGACGTGATCGCCCAGATTCAGGATGCCCAGGGCATCCCGGTGCAGATCGACACGAAGGCCTTCGAGGACGGCGGCCTTGATCTCGAAACGCCGGTGACGAGAAGCGTCTCGGGCATCTCGTTACGTTCGGCGCTGCGGCTGCTGCTGGGCGATCTGGACCTCACTTACCTCATCAAGGATGAAGTGCTGCTCATCACGACCAAGGACAAGGCCGCGGAAAACCTCGTCGTGAAGGTCTACCCGGTGGCCGATCTCGTGATGCCGGTGAACCCGAGCAGCGGCCTCAACCCGTTTCAGACCGGCGGTGGACTCGGTGGTGCCGGTGGCATTAACAGCGGCCAAGGCGGCGGCCTCCAAGCCGGAGGGGCGGGTGGCGGCGGCATGGGTGGCGGTGGCATGTTTCAGATTTCCGATGCCCGCGCCCGCATCGGCCGGAGCGAGAAGCCGGCCGTGCTCAGTGAAAAAGTCGCTCGGGATCGAGCCGTGCAACCGCCGGCGTCCGTTCGCGAGGCCACCACCGACGACATCGCGTTGCCCGCTGCGATTGTCGAGTCTGGCAACCTGCGGGAGGCGGTGAAAACCTACCTCGCCGCGGGCGGTGCGGATGCCGGCGATGCCCGGGATCTGGCAGTGCGGCTCGCAAGGCTTCGCGTGACGGCGGCTGAACTCGGCAAGCAGGGCCGCTTCGATCGGGCAGCCGATCTGATCTCGGCGGCGATCGCCTCCGGCCATGCCGAGCCTTGGATGTACGAGGCACTTGCCGTCGCGCTCGAAGCCGCCGGTCGACCGAAAACCGACGTCGAGCGGACACTGCTCTCGGCGGCCGACTTCGCGACCTCCCCGGTCGAACTCCTGGCGCTGGCCAACTATCTCGCCCGCTTCGGCTCGTCCAAGCAGGCGATCCGGGTCTGCAAGCAGGTGACGGCGCTCGACCCGGCAAACCGCGAGGCCCACGCCTTGGCGATGTCTTTGGCAGCCCGCGGCGATGACATCTCGGCCCTGCGTTGGTCCTGCGCCGGCGTGCTGGCGCATGAATGGCCCGCCAATCAATCGGAGATCGCCACGCGGGCGGCGCGGTTGGCCAAGGCGACCATTGAAAAACTTCGCCAGCAGGGGAAGACCGCGGAGGCGGATGTCTTTCAATCGGCCGTCGACGAGGCGTTGATCCGTGACATCGAACTAGAACTCTCCTGGAACGGCGACGCCGACATCGATCTCGTGGTCGAGGAACCGCCCGGCACGGTCTGTTCGCTCTCGTCCCCGCGTTCCACATCGGGCGGCACGCTGCTCGGCGACACCGCGGCCGGCGCCGACCCCTCGAATGCGACTCAACGTGAGCGCTATGTTGCCGCCAAGGCATTTCCGGGAGCGTACCGCATCCTCGTCCGCCGGTCCGCCGGAAAAGTCGCCGCCGACACGATCACCGCTGATCTGACGATCAATCGCGGCACCGACCGCGAACAGAAAATCCGCCGCCAAATGCCACTGGGCGCCGATGATGTCATGCTCAATATCGATCTTCCGGAAGGCCGACGACGCGAGGCATTGCTCGATGCTCAGGTCGCCCAGGATGTGGTGATCCAGCAGGATCTCGGCCGCGCGATCCTGGCACAGCAGATGGCTGGCATGGCGGACCCCGAGGCTGCGGCGTCACTTTCGCAGAGCCGCCGGACTGCCGGTGGCCAGCCGATCCCCGGGCTGCCGTTTTTCCGGAGTGGTGCCGTCGGGTACCAGCCGGTCATCACGACGCTGCCGGAAGGCACCAACATGTTTGCCACGGCCGTCGTGTCGGCCGACAGACGATACGTCCGCGTCACGGTCACGCCGCTTTTCTCCGGAGTCGGCCAGGTGACGCAGTTCAACTTCTCGGGTGGAGGTGCGCAAGGCACCGGCGGGGCGGCCGGGGGTGCTGGTGGTGCCAGAGGAGGAGCTGGTGGTGCTGGAGGAGCTGGTGGTGCTGGAGGAGCTGGTGGTGCCGGAGGAGCTGGTGGCATGCAGGGCGGCGGTATGCAAGGTGGTGGTGGCGGTATGCAGGGGGGTGCCGGCGGCATTTGCTGGGTCGCCCGGGAAGTTTACGGCGTTCAAAATCCCAAGTGGCTCCTGTTCCGACACTGGCTGCGCTCTGCTGCACCGCGGTGGCTGCACGACCTCTACGCCAGTCACGGCGAGTCCTTTGCGGAATGGATCCACGACAAGCCCTGGGCCAAGTTGGCCGTGCGGTTCCTCATGGATCAGGCGATCGAATCATGCCCAGCTTCGGAGTAATCCTCGCCGCGGCCGGCCAGAGCCGCCGCTTTCAGGATGCCAATTACAAGAAGCCGTTCGCGCCGCTGGCTGGTCGGGCCGTGTGGCTCCACTCCGCGGAGAAGTTTCTCGAACGCGGCGACGTGAAGCAGGTCGTGATCGTCGTCGCGCCGGAGGATCGCGAGGCGTTCGTCGAGAAATTCGGCGCGAACCTCGCCTTCATGGGCATCACGCTTGTCGAAGGGGGGGCCCAGCGGGCCGATTCGGTCCGCAACGGCCTGGAAAAACTCGCGGCCGAGATCGACATGGTGGCGATCCACGACGCCGCCCGTCCCTGTCTCGCCGGGGTCTGGATCGACAAGGTATTCGAGACCGGGGCCCGCACGGGGGCGGCGATCCTCGCGACGCCCGTGGTCGGCACGCTCAAGCGGGTCGGCCCCGACGGCATGATCACGGAAACGGTCGACCGCACCGGGCTCTGGGAGGCGCAGACCCCGCAGGTCTTTTCCCGCGCCGTGCTCACGCGGGCGTTTGCCATAGCGCAGGGCAACCAGTCGACCGACGAGGCGCAGCTGGTCGAGGCCACGGGCCAACGGGTGACCGTCGTGCCGGGATCACCAATCAACCTGAAGATCACCTCGCGGGAAGATCTGCGGCTGGCCGAGCAGGCGCTCAAGGCGCTCCCCAAGCCAAAACTCTCCGGCCCGGCGCATCCATTCGCCAACGACGACATGTGGCGTTGAAAAGGAATCCGTAGCCAAGCATGACGCACGACCTCTTCTCCAACTTTCAGTCCCGCGGCCTCGTCCACCAGTCGACCGATCCCGACGCCCTGCGGCAGTGGCTCGCCGGCGGCAGCCGGCGTGTCTACGCCGGCTTCGACCCCACGGCCGACAGCCTCCACGTGGGCCATCTCGTCGCCCTGATGCTGCTGCGCCGCGTGGCGGCCGCGGGGCACGAACCCGTCGCCCTGGTCGGCGGCGCCACGGGCATGATCGGTGACCCGAGCGGCCGCAGCGAGGAGCGGAATCTGCTTTCACCCGCAGAACTGGCGGCCAATGTCGCCGGCGTCGAGCGGCAGATCCGCGCGATCCTCGAGACCACGGGCCAGACCGTGCACGTCGTCAACAACGCCGACTGGATGCGGGGCGTCGGCTACCTCGAATTCCTGCGGGATGTTGGCAAGCACGTGCCGCTCTCGCAGATGCTCGGCAAGGATTCGGTGAAGAGCCGGCTGGAGCGTGACGGGGGGCTCTCCTACACCGAGTTCAGCTACATGCTCCTGCAGGCCTGGGACTTCGTGCACCTTTCCGACGCCCTCGACTGCCGGGTGCAGATCGGCGGCAGCGACCAGTGGGGCAACATCACCGCCGGCATCGAGCTCGGCCGCCGGCTTCGTGCCCGCGACCTGCACGGCATCACCTGCCCGCTGCTCACGAAGGCCGACGGCACGAAGATGGGGAAGACCGCCTCGGGCGCGATCTGGCTCGACCCGCGGCGGACGAGCCCCTACCGCTTCTATCAATACTGGATCAACCTCGACGACGACGACGCCGGCCGCTGCGCCGAGCGGCTCACCGAACTTCCGCTCGACGCGCTCACGTCCCTCGCCGCCCTGCGGACCGCGAATCCGGCGGCACGCGACACGCAAAAACGCCTCGCCGAGGAACTCACCCGCCTGGTCCACGGCGAACAGGGGCTGACGGCCGCCCGCCAGGCCACCGCCATATTTTTTGGCGCCGAAATCGGCGGGCTCGACGACGCCGCGCTCGCCGAGATTTTCGCCGACGTGCCGAGCCGCGAGTTTGCCCGCACCGCTCTCGATGGCGACGGCCTGCCCCTCGTCGAGGCGCTCGAGGCCACGGGCCTGGCCGCCACGAAGTCGGCGGCCCGCCGCACGATCGAACAAGGGGGCGCCTACGTCAACAACCGGCGGATCAACGACGTGGCGCACCGCCTCAAGGCCGCCGAGCTCTCCGGCACGGCCACGCTGGTCCTCCGCTCCGGCAAGAAGTCCTACGCCCTCGCCCGGTTCCTGTAGGACAGGCTTCAGCCTGTCACTCTTCAGCCTGTCACTTCTGTCTGGCCTCCAGGCTGCCTCTTCTTTAGCCTTCACGGCCGGCCCAGCTCCGATCATCGCAGGAAAACGCACCATGCCATCCGCCAAGGCCATCCTTCTGGCGATCCTGCTCCTCGCCATCCCGACCGCCACGCTTCGCGCCGACGACCCGCCGGCGGTCGGCAAAGTGGCTGGACTCGAGGACCGGCTGAAGACCGGCCTGCGGGCCAGGCAGCCGGAGGAGTTTGAATTCATCAGGCAGGTCGCCCGACTCGTCCGCGAGGGCCAACTGCCGGGCAAACTCGTCGACTCGACCTACCTGTGGGCGATTCAGCGGCAGCAGAAATACCCCTACCCGCTCTTCAGACGGGCCCTGCGGCTCCAGGCCGACCGGCTCGGCGTCGACCTGTAGGACGGGCTGAAAGCCTGTCGCACTCGGAGCCGGCCCACGACAGGCTGAAGCCTGTCCTACTGTCCGAGCACGTCGTGGATTCGCGGGTCGGCGAGTGAGTCGGCGATGAGCCGCGCGCCCGCGAAATCGTGCCGCCGGCTGTGACCACCGGGGACGGCGATCACGACCGCGCCGGCCGCGACCGCCGCCCGACAGCCGTTCTCGGAATCCTCGAGCACGAGCATCTCACCTGTCGCCACGCCCAGCCGCCGCGCCGCGGACTCGTAGATCTCGGGATGCGGCTTGCCGTGCGTGACGTCGGCCGCGGTGAGGATGAATCCAAACCGCTCGCCCAGGCCTACCCGCCCGAGCACGTCGTGCGCAAAGTCCGGCCCGCTGCTCGTGGCCACGCCGCGGGGGATGCCCCGCGCGAGCAGCATGTCGACGAGCGACACGGCGCCCGGCATCGGCTCGAGCCGCGTGTCGAGCAGGCCGGCGAAGATCTCGTGGGTCTCTTTGGCGAGAGCCTCGATCGTGTCCGACAGTCCATGCCAGTCGATCATGATCTGCAGCGACACCTGCTGCGGCCGGCCCATCATCTGGTCGAGCAGATCGGCCTCGAAGAGGCGGCCGCGCCGGGCGAGCAGTTCCGTGCCGACGTGCTGATAGAGTTCCTCGGTGTTGACGAGCAGGCCGTCGAGATCGAAGGCGACGCCGCGGATCCGCGGCGGCACCGGGGTGTGAGTGTGCGTCATGTCGGTCATGGTTTAGGCGTTGCCGGGAGAGCCTCGAGACGAAGCACTGCGAAGCCGTCGTTGACGTGCACTGGTCGCCACGGCGGCGGGGAGCCGTCCGGCCCCGCGGCGTTGAGCAGATCGACGGGCACGATCGCAAACTCGGCACCGTAGCGGTCCGCCACCAGCCGCAGCCGTTCGGCGCCGAGAGCCATGGTCGACTGCTCCATGCCGGTGAGCGTGTCGTCGTGCGAGAAGCAGTCGGTGATCCGCCGCCGCCACTCCACGAGCGACCGGGCGTCTTGCGGACTGTTTTTCCACGACACCACCTCCCGCCGCCCCGTCCGCCAGGTGAAGGTCGCGGCCCCGCGGGGCGTGAGGAAGCAGGCGTCGGCCGGCGTGTTGCGTCGCACCCAGTCGCAGATGTCGGCCCAGGCCGCCGCGTCCACCTTGGCGTCGGCCCGCGGCGTGAGGTCTGCGCGGCCCGGGAGCGGCCAGTGCCGCGACTGCGCCGCAAGATCGGCGCACAGCAGCAGGACGACGACGGCCCGCAGTCCGGCCGGCCGCACCGGCAACACGCGTTCGCAGGCGGCGTCGTTTTCGAGGATCGCCGCCGCGTTTGCGGCCAGCGAAAAGGGCACGATCACGTCCGCCAGCCGAAACCAATAAAACCGCAGCAGGCTGAAGACGGGATCGGCCGCCACCGGCTCGAGGAGCGCGATCGCCCAGCCTCCGGCCGAGATCGCGATCGCCGCCAGCGTGAACCTGTCCACCCGCAGCCGGGCCGCACCGGCGGGTGCCAGCCGGCCGAGCAGCCACCAGGTGACGATCGTTAAGACGTGCCGGGCCACGAGCGGCTCGGAAAATGTCCGCGGCAGAAGATGGTGCGAGAGCCGCTCGACCACGTAGCTGCGGGTGGCCGCGATCCGCTCGGCTGCGTCGACATCGGCGGAGAGTCCGAGCGAGGGCACGACGCCGAGGGCCGCCAGCAGCCCGCCCCCGATCACGAGCCCCAACACGAGCCCGAGGGTCCCGGCCGACGTTTTGAACGGCCCGCGGTCCCTGTCGCGTGAGAGGCCGCCGGCAACGGCGACCGCCACCATGCTCCAGCCGCCCACGATTGGATGCAGCGCCGTCGCCGCTCCGGCCAGCAACCAGCCCATGGCAAACCGCCCCCGCCCGACCGCGCCGAGCGCCGCCAGCACCAGCGCCCACGAAAACACCTTCGCCTCGCAGCCGCCAAGCACCCACTCGCCGGCCATCGTCGTCTGCCGCAGCGCCAGCGAAAACACCGCCGCCGCAATCAGCCTGCCCCCGAAGGTCCGCACGAGCGGCACAACGGCATACCAAAAGCCCGCTGCCAGCGCGATCCAGCCGAGCCCGCGGCCGATCCAGGCCGCCTGCTCCAGCGGCAGCCCGGCCGTCAGCGGACCAAAGAGCGCGTAAAACACGCCGTGAGCCGCCGGCGTTTCCAGAAAGAAGTCTCCACTGCCCCATGCCGGATCGCTGAAGTGACGGGCCTTGGTGAGGTAGACCGCCTCGTTGACATCGGGCACGGGCCAGGCGGCCGCCGCCGCGAAGATCGCGGTGATGATCGCGATCCCGGCTGCGCCTGCGCCTTTGCTTTCAACCGCCATCCGCCGCACCTATAAACTGCTTTCGGCCGCGCGGCCCGTCGGCCGGCCGCTCGATCCATCCGAACCGTCCGCAGGATACCACCGATGCCTTTTTCCTCCGACTCGCGGCCGCTGCCCTCCCGTGGCGCGGCGCTCCGCCGGCTTGCCGGCGAGGGCACGTTTGCGATCCCCGGCGCGCCGATCGCCCTGGCCGCCAAGCTCATCGAACGGGAGGGTTTCGAGGCGATCTATCTCTCCGGGGCGGCCTTCTCGGCCGGTGTGCTCGGCGTGCCCGACATTGGCATCCTCACGCTCGACCAGCTCGTGGCCCAGACCCGGCTGCTCGCCGCGGCCGTTGAGATTCCGCTCATCGTCGATGCCGACACCGGGTTTGGCGGACCGGAAGAGGTCGCCAACTGCGTGCTGAAACTGGAAGCGGCCGGCGCAGCCGCGATCCAGCTCGAAGACCAGCGCCGCCCGAAGCGGTGCGGTCACCTGCCCGGCAAGGAGATCGTCGAACCGGAGGAGATGTGTGCGAAGATTGCCGCCGCCTGTGCCGCCCGCCGCGATCCGGCCACTGTGATCATCGGCCGCAGCGACGCGCGGGGGGTCACCGATCTCGACGACTGCATCCGCCGGCTGCATGCCTACCGCGAAGCGGGCGCCGACTGGCTCTTTCCCGAGGCCCTCACCTCGCGGGACGAGTTTCGCCGCGTCGGCCGCGAGTTTGGTGGACCGGCCGGCGTGCCGCTGGTCGCCAACATGACGGAGTTTGGCGCGAGCCCGCTGTTCACCCTCGACGAACTCTCGGCCCTGGGATTCACCGCCGTGCTCTACCCGGTCACACTCCTGCGGCTGGCGATGAAGGCGATCGAGGCCGGTCTCGGACTGATCGCCGACGAGGGCTCGCAGGCAGGGCTGCTCGACCTGATGCAGTCGCGTGAGGAACTCTACGACCTGCTCGGCTACGATCCCCAGCAGCCCGAACGTCATCTTCCCGCCACGAACTAACCCTCCGCGATCAACACCCCGACATGGCCACCACTCCGCCTTCCAAAGTCCCCGCTACAGCCCCAGCCGCCACCGGCGACTTCGCCAAGGGGCTCGCCGGTATCGTCGCCGGCCGCACGGCGATCTGCTCGCTCGAAGGCGATCTCCGCTACCGCGGCTATGCGATCGGGCCGCTCGCCACCGCGGGGGATTTCGAGGAGGTGGCCTATCTCCTGCTGTATGGCGAACTGCCGACGCCCGACGAGCACGCGGCGTTTTCCCGGCGGGTGCACGGCGCGGCCCGCGGGCTCGACCCCGCCGTCGTCGACTGCCTCACCCGGCTGGCCGCACGGGCGCCGACCGCAGCGCCGATGGACGTGCTCCGCACCGGCGTGAGCCTGCTCGGCCAGATCGAGCTCGACCAAACCCCCGGCCCGCGCGAAGCCCTCCTGCAGCAGGCCGAGCGACTGCTCGGTCAGGTGCCCGCCATCCTGGCGGCCTGGATGGATCTGGCCGCGGGTCGGCCGGTCGCCCCCTGGCCGGAAGGACCGCTGGCCCCGGCGCTCCTCGAGCGGCTCACCGGCCATCGGCCCACAGCCGAACAGACGGCCATCTTCGGCACCACGCTCGTGCTCTACGCCGAGCACGAGTTCAACGCCTCCACGTTCACGGCCCGCACGATCGTTTCCACCGGCTCCGACATGCACTCCGGGATCACCGGTGCGATCGGTGCGCTCAAGGGGCCGCTCCATGGCGGCGCCAACGAGCAGGTGCTGGAGACGCTCTCGGCCATCGGCTCCGCCGACCGGGCCGAGGCCTGGGTCGGCGAGCAGTTCGCCGCCAAGCGGGTGGTCATGGGGTTTGGGCATCGCGTCTACAAGGATGGCGACGTCCGCGCAAAACTGCTCGGCAGGATGTGCCGCGACCTGGCCCGCGGCACGGCGGCCGAGCCACTCGAGGATCTGGCCGACCGGGTCGAGCGGCTCATGCTCGAACACAAGGGTCTCAAGCCGAATCTCGACTGGCCTGCCGCCCGTGTCTATCACGCGCTCGGCCTGCCCGTGAGCGTGTTCACGCCGATCTTCGTGGTGGCGCGGATGAGCGGCTGGACGGCGCACATCATCGAGCAGATCGGCGACAACCGGCTGATCCGGCCGCTGTCGCTCTACTGTGGCGCACCGCCCCGCGACTACCGCCCGCTCGCCCACCGAAGGTAGGGTAGCCTTCAGGCTGCCACTCAAACGCAGCCTTCAAGCGGCGTCTACGGACTGTTCGAGACCTGCTCCACCGCGGCCGCCGGCAGTTCGACGGTCGCCTGCACCGTCACGCTCGGCACGGCGCCCTCGCCGAGGTCCGTGGTGATCTTGAGCTGCCGCTCGATCTTGCCGGGCACGGTGCCCGCCTCGAACGTCACCGGCAGGATGTGCACGGCGGCCGGCGTGTCCTTGGTCGGACAGCTGAAGCAGCCGTCGGAGCACGACACTCCCGTCACGCAGAACGGCCGGTTGGCCCGCGCTCACCGTCACCTCCGCCACCACGCGGCCCTCCACGTCCATCGGAATCTGCGCAGCCCGCGGATCGTTGGTGACGAGGATCAACTGCCCCTTCACGTAGCCCGCGGGGGTTTCGGGCTTGAGCCGCAGCATGAGGTCATAAGCCGACTGCCCTGCAGTGTGCGTGGGCTTCGAAAGATGCACTTCAAAACTCGGGTTGGCGCTCCGCACGTCCTTGATCTCCCAGGGCGTGCTGCCGACGTGCGTGACCCGCACGTTCCGCTCCACGCCCTTGCCCAGGTCAACGTTCCCCAGATCCACGAAGGCTGGCTCGAAGGTGACGTCGCCGCGGATATTGCCCGCGACCCGCAACTGCACCTCGGCGTAGAACGGCTTATCGAAGGTCACGGTCAGCGTGGCGCCGTGCTGGCCGAGGAACGTCCGCGTGTTGAACTTCGCGATGATGTCGCTCGTCTCGCGGGTCTTCAGGTCGCGGCTCGTGATCTCGGGCGACGTGCAGCCGCAACTGGTGCGCACGGCGACGACGTGCACGTCTTCCTTGTACATGTTGCGGAACGTGAAGCGAAACTCCGTCTTGGAGCCACGGGCCACGGTGCCGAAATTGTGGCTCGTCACCGAAAACATCTTGGTCGCCCACTCCTGGGCGTGAACGACATCGGCAGAGACGGCGGCGAGCACTCCGACGAGGAGCCCACACAACAGGCGAAGAGTCATCGACCGGGCAGCACACATGGAAAAGGCCTTCACAACAGGGAACGCGTCCTTGCCAAATCGTTGTCGCAGCGAAAAGAGTAGAGAGCCCATGAATCCTGCGTCAAATCTGCGAACGGCGATTGGGCGACGGCGGGGCACGATCCGCCTCTCCTCCAGTATCACGCGCCGGCAAGTGTCGGGCCTGTTTTTGGTGGTATTTTTCCCCAAAAATTCAGGTCGGACAGAGGCATGACCGATACAGCCCGGGAAGTTTCCTATACTGGGACAGTTCGCCAAAAGCCTTCTATCGGAGCCGCCGTGGCTCCGGAACGGATTTTGGGAAAGAAAAGTCCATGGGGGCGTACCGGTTTCGACCGGATGGCAAGAGGTTCAGATTGCGTGTCGTGGTTGGTCGGCTGGCCACGTTAAAAGTCGACCAAGCTTCAATTGCCGAAGCTCGTTTCTCCCTGGCTGCTTAGTTAAGC
>JAPLNR010000049.1 GCA_026401035.1 Planctomycetia bacterium
TTCTTGAAATACTTGACTCCCGTGATCTCGGGCTCACGGATCTTCTTACGACGCTTGCCTGCCATGGCTGTCTCCCTGCCAGTATGACATCCTCGAGGGGGTCATACGGCCATGGCGCAAATCTCGTGCCGAACAGGATTGAGCCTGTCCTACTCCCACCACCAGCGGTCGGCGGGGATCGCGAGCTTCCCGCCGTGGGCCTTGGCGACGGTGCCTGCTTCGTCCATCAGCAGGTTGGGCGACTCGAGGGCGATCCGCGGCTGCATCGTGACGCCGCCGCCGATCGGCGTGAGCAGGCGGTTCTGCCGCCAGACGGCATTGATGGCCGTTTCGACCTCGGCCGGAACGGGATACTGCTCAATCGAATAGGCCTGCTCGTCGCGAAACTTCTCGGCGGCCCACTGCGTGCGGCCGTAGGCGTCGTGCTCCTGCAGGTAGGCGGCGGCGACGGCGAGGTCGATCAGATTTCGCAGCTGGGCGTAGACGGGATTGCGGGCGGCGATGTCGGGATACTTCTTCGTGAACGCCTCCGTAAACATTTTGCTCGCCCGGTCGGCCCGGTCGGCCGACATGCGGCGGCCGTCGGGGAGCACGGCCTCGTCGGCGCCGACGAGTTTCACACCCCGGCCGACGAGTTCGATCGCCAGGTCGTCTTCGCTGATCCGCACGCACTGGTAGTCGGGCACGAAATACCACCGCTGTAGGGCGTTGGCCGCCACGGAGCCGGCGCTAGCCAGTTCGATCCAGGTGCTCATCTTCACCGGCGGCTGCTCGAGGCCGATGCCGATCAGTTTCATGCGGTAGTCAGCCTCGACCATCACCTGCGCGAAATGCGTGGCCGGTGAGACGCCGTCGATGCGGACGATCTGCGTGCCGAGGGCATCCCGCATGCCGCCGACGATCTGCTCGGTGCTGGCCGTGGGGTTGATGCGGCCGGTTTTCCTGAGAAAGGCCTGCATCGCGGCCAGGCCTTCCTGCTTCGGGTCGATCGAGCAGCCGATCGCGCGGTCGGTGGGCTGGCCCGGCGGGAACGCACGCAGGGCGGTCGCCAGATCCTCGAGCAGCAACGTGGGGCTGCCGGTGGCGGTGCCGACAACGCGGCCACCGGCGTCGGTCATCCACGGCTCGGCCGGGCCGGCGATCACGACCTCGCCCTGCTCCGAGCCCTCCCCCGGATAAACGAAGATGTATTGCACCCGCGTGAGGCCGGCGAGCTTCGTGAACTCGTCGGGAATGCCGCGGCCGGTGGCTGCCGCCTTCGCGACCTCCGCCTCGAGCCGCGAGAGCGCCACCTTGCGGAGCTTGGATGTTTTCTGAAGATCGCCGGCCAGTGCCGCGGCGGCCGCCTTGCGACGGGTGGCGAGTTCCGGATCGGCGACCAGCTTCGTGCGCAGGACACCCTGGGCGTCGATCGTGATACCTGCGGCAGCGCCAGTTCCGCCGCCAACGCCGCCGCCAATTCCGCCTGCACCACCGCCCCCCTGCTGACCACCCACGCCACCACCCTGCTGACCACCCACGCCGCCGCCAATCTGCTGGGCCACGGCGATGGAGCATGGCACCGCGACAACGGCGGCGATGCAGGTCATTACCAGGGCATGGCGAATGTGGCTGGCTAAATCGATGGTGCTGCGGCGCATGGAAATCACCCGTTGGGTGGGAGGCTGAAAGATTGGGCCGATTCAGCGGAGGGTAGTTGGGGCTGGAAACCGAGGCAATGCAGGTTTCGCCCGCGAATTAGGCGGGCTGGTAGCCCGACCGGTTTGGCGGCCCGCGACGGGCCGGCTCTTCCCGCCGCTTCGTGCCGATCGTGACGGCGGCCCGCACACTGCCCAGGCCCAGGAGCTCGACGACCTCGGCGAGAAACTGCTGCGACCAGCCGATCTTGTCGCGATCGGCCTCCAGGAGCACGCGGCGGCCGTCGACCAGTTCCAGCACAAACCGCAGCGGCACCTGCCCCGGATGCCGCCGGACGATCTCCGCCAGGCGGTCGAGCGTGGCCGTGTCGTGCATGGGCTCGGTGAGCTTGAGCGTTACGCTCCGGACGGGCTTCTGCCAGATGCCCGCGATCGGGAGCAGTTCGTTGACGATCAGGTTTGTCTCCTCGCTGCCGGCCCGCCGGTCGACCGAGCCGCTCACCACGACCACCGCATCGGGCTGGATAAACTCTCCCAGCCGCGCGTAGTCTTCCGGCCAGCAGATCGTGCGGACGAGGCCGTCCATGTCTTCGAGGTCGAACATACCGTAGCGGGTGTGGGTGGAGCCGGGGCGGGGCTGCTTGACGTTGGAGAGCTTGAGCGCCGCCACGAGGCCGCCGATCACGACATCGCTCTTCGCCTTCGCGGCCCCCAGGCCGCCCGTGCCGTGCGTGCAGACCGCGCCGAGGATGCCGCTGAACTCCGCCAGCGGATGGCTGTGGACGTAGTAGCCGAGCACCTCCTTCTCGTTCGACCGCATCTCGAGGTCGGAGAGCGGCGGCACGTCGGGGAGGCTCGACGGCGCGGCCGCTGCTGCGGCCTGCGGCGGCTCGTCGAGGGCGTCGAAGAGATTCTTCTGGCCGCTCCTGCGGTCGGCCATCCGCGCCGCACCGGCCGCGAGCGACCGCTCGATGCCGGCGAGGATCGCGCCGCGATGGCCGCCGAGCGTGTCGAGCCCGCCTGCCTTCGCCAGGCTCTCCATCGCCGTCTTGTTGACCACCGACGGATCGACCCGGCCGCAGAGATCGTCGAGGTCGCGGAACGGACCGCCCCGCTGCCGCTCGGCACAGATCGCCTCTGACGCCTGCACGCCGCAGCCCTTGATCGCGGAGAGCCCGAAGAGGATCCTTCCGCCGGCGACCGTGAAATCGACCCCCGAGGCGTTGACGTCGGGGGGACAGACCTCGATCTCCATCCGTCGGCAGTCTTCGATGTGCTCGACGAGGGCGTCCTTCTTCTTGAAGTTGCGTCCGGTGATGTCGCCCGAGAGCAGGGCCGCCATGAACTCCACGGGCCAGTGGGTCTTGAGATAGGCCGTCTGCCAGGCGAGCAGCGCGTAGGCGGTGGAGTGACTCTTGTTGAAGCCGTAGCCGGCGAATTTCTCGATCAGCCCAAAGAGCTCCGCGGCCTCCGACTTCGAGAGCCCCTTCGCCTTCGCACCCTCGACGAACTGCTCACGGAAGGCGGCGATCGTCTCGAGCTTCTTCTTGCTGATCGCCTTGATGCAGGTATACGCGCTCGACAGCTCGATGCCGCCGAGCCGTTCCAGGATCCGCATCACCTGCTCCTGGTAGACCATCACGCCGTGCGTTTCCTCGAGCACGTCCTTCATCACCGGATGGAGATACTCGGCCCGCTTTCTCCCGTGCTTCACCGCGACGTAGTCGTCGACCATGCCGCCCTCGAGCGGCCCCGGGCGGTAGAGCGCGTTGACGGCCACGATGTCGAGGAAGTGGTCGGGCTTCATCCGCTGGAGCAGGTCGCGGATGCCGCCGCTTTCCAGCTGGAAGATGCCCTTCGTCTCGCCGCGGCAGAGCGTGGCGAACGTGGCCTGATCGTCGAGTGGAAAGGCCAGCGGATCGGGGCTTTCGCCCGTGGTGGCGGCGATGATCTCGAGCGTCTTGGCGACGACCGTGAGATACCGCAGGCCAAGGAAGTCCATCTTCATGAGCCCGGCCCGCTCGACGTCGCCCATCGCCCACTGCGTGATCACTTCCTCCTTGCCCGTCACCCGCTGCAGCGGCACGTATTCCACGAGCGGCCGGTCGGCGATCACGACGGCCGCGGCATGCGTGCCGACGTTGCGGGCCAGCCCCTCGATCCGACCGGCCAGATCGACGAGTTCGCGAATCTCGGCATCCCCTTCGCAGGCCGCCGCCAGCTGCGTGCCCGGTGCCGCCGCTTCAGCCAGGGAGATGCCCAGCTGGTCGGGCACGAGCGCCACGATTTGGTCGACGCGGGGGATCGCCATGCCAAGGGCCCGGCCGACGTCGCGGATCGCCGCCCGCGCGGCCAGCGTGCCGAACGTGCCGATCTGGGCGACGTTCGCCGCACCGTACCGCTGCTTCACGTAGTCGATCACCTCGCTGCGGCGTTCCTTGCAGAAATCGATGTCGATATCAGGCGCCTCCCGACGATTCACGTCGAGAAACCGCTCGAAGAGCAGGTCGTATTCCAGCGGACAGACGTGCGAGAGATAGAGCGAATAGGCGACGAGCGAGCCCACGCCCGAGCCTCTCGCCGCGGCCGGTATGCCCTGCTCGCGGGCATAGCGCACGAAATCCCAGACGATGAGGAAGTAGCTCGCGAAGCCGAGCGTGTCGATCACGCCCAGCTCGCGGTCGAGCCGCTCCATCACCTGCGGGTGCAGCGTGCGCTCGTCTGCCGCGCCAGTCTCGCCCGCTTCGTCAGCCGCCACGGTCTTGTCGTTTTCGCCAGTCTTGTCGGTCCAGCGTTTCGGGAGCTGCGTGTAGCGCTCGCGGAGCCCTTCGAGACAGAGCCTTCGCAATTCCGTCGACGCGGTGCGGCCCTCCGGCACGTCGAAGCCGGGGAAGTGCCGCTTGCCGAGGTTGAGCTCGATCGAGACGGAGTCGGCGATCTCCTGACTGCGGGAGACGGCGCCGGTGACGAGCCCGCGGTCGAGCCCGTCGAAGGCCGCGTGCATCTCCGTGGGGCTCTTGAGGTAGAACTCGCTCGAATCCATCTTCATGCGGCTGGCATCGCTGCGATACCGGCCGGTGTTCACGCAGAGCAGGATGTCCTGGGCCTCGGCGTCCTCGCGGTTCACGTAGTGGCAGTCGCAGGTGGCCACGGGGGGAATGCCCAGCTCGCGGGAGATCTCGAGCGCGACCTCCGTCACCTGCCGCTGCACGGCCAGGCCGTTGTCCTGGATCTCGATGAAGTAGCGGTCGCCGAAGAGGTTCTGAAACCAGCCGGCGATCTCCCGCGCCTGCGCGAGCGACTCCCGCTGCTCCCGCGACGAACCGATCAGCGACCGGTTGAACTCACTCGACAGGCAGCCCGACAGGCAGATGATGCCCTCGCTGTGCGCCGCGAGGATCTCGCGGTCGATCCGCGGCTTGAAATAAAAGCCCTCGAGATACGCCTTCGTGGCCAGCTGCAGCAGGTTTGCGAAGCCGGTCTTGTCGCGGGCCAGGAGCGTGAGGTGGTAGCTGGAATCCTTCTGGCTGCCGGCATCCTTCTGAAACCGGCTGCCCGGAGCGATGTAGGCCTCGTAGCCGATGATCGGATTGATCCCGGCCCCCTTCGCGGCCTCGTAAAACTCGAGCGCCCCATGGAGATTGCCGTGGTCGGTGATCGCCAAGGCGTTCATCCCCAACTGCACCGTCCGCTCGACGAGCCTCTCGATCGAGCTGGCCCCGTCAAGCAGGCTGTAGTGGCTGTGGCAGTGAAGGTGCGTGAAAGACTGCGTGCTCATCCGTGCGCTCGCGGGGGGAAAGGCACGTAGTTTAGCGGCTGGCCGGGGCCGGTGCGAACGGCCACAATCCTGTTCGGTACAGGGATTGCGTCGATTCGCCCAACCCGGCTTCGGGCCACCCACGCCCCATCGCCGGACGTGCGCTACGCCCATCCTGGGCTTCGCTTACTCGATGCTGACTGCGCTTCGGCATCCATGCCTTCGCTTGTCAGCAACGCCGGCTCCCGGGGCATGGGTAGCCCTTCGCCTCCGTCTATCTTGTTTCATCTCCTTCGGGTAGGCACGGGGTTGCCCGTGCCCCAGGAGCCGGGCTCGGCGGCCAGCGCAGCCAGGATGGCGGAGCGCAGCCGGCGTGCAGAGAGCGCAGGGCAGGATGCCCGTAGCGAACGTCCGGCGATGGGGCATGGGCAACCCCGTGCCGGTTGGGCGGGTTGACTCTTGGTGCCAAACGCCGAGCCCGGGCGAGCAGCACAACCGCAAACGCGTTACGACGCGAATGACGCGAGGTCCTTTGGCAGCGGCCACTCGATCCGCCTGCCCGAGAGGGCCGCGGCATAGATCGCGGCGGTCATCTCGACGGTGCGGCGGCCGGCGTACATGCCTGTCTCAGGTTCGCGGTCTTCGAGGATCGCGTCGACCAGGTCGGCGGCGGCGCGGCGGCCCCAGGCGGCCCGCTCCGCGGCGCGGTCAACGTCGCTTTCGGGCAGCGGTGAGTCGAGGCCCTCGGGGCCGATCGGCTGCCAGGGAAAATCCTTGTCGACCCGCCAGAGCGGCGCCGCGCGGAGATACGCGTGCGGCACGTGGTCGGGCCGAATGTGGATCGCGCCCTGCGTGCCGGCGAGCGTGAGCCCGAAGTTGGGCTGCTTGAGGCCGGCGTCGCGGACGCTCGCGAAGAAGCCGGTCGGGCCGTCGGCAAGGCCGAACATCGCGGTCACGCTGTCGCCGGCGATCGGGCCGATGCCCTCGGGCCCGTCGGCCATGTCGGCCTTCGTGATCGGCCGGCCAGCGAGCGTGACGTTCGCCTCGCACCACTGCGGCGCGCCGCCCAGATCGGCCATCAGGTCGAGCAGATGGCAGCCGAGCACCCAGAGATCCTCGCCGCCGCCACGCTTGTCTTCCTTGCCGCGGCAGCGGATCTCGAGCACCTTGCCGATCCGGCCGTCTTCGATGAGGTCGCGGGCGGCCGCATAGGCCGGCGAATGGCGGTTGACGTAAGCCAGGGCGAGCTTCGTGTTGGCCTGGCGGCAGGCCGCGATCACGGCGTCGGCCGCGGCCGGCGTGGGCACGAAGGGCTTTTCCAGGAAGATGCCCTTCACGCCTGCCTCGGCGGCGGCGATCGCCATCTCCGCATGGCAGTCGATCTGCCGCATGCAGATGGCGACGATGTCGGGCTTCACGTCGGCGAGCATCTGCCGCCAGTCGCGAAAGGCGACGCCGGGCCGCGACGCGTCGAGCTTATTGCGAACCACCGCCTTCGCGAGCCCCTCCTCCGACTCATCGGCGACCGCCACGAGCTGCACGCCGTCGACGCCGGCCCAGAGCTCGTCGATCGCATGGCCCCAGTCGCCCCGGCCCGTCCGCCCAATCGCGGCCACCCGCAATGCGTCCATCGATTCACCACTTTCTTGTCACGAGGAGTGCGAAGGTGCAGACGCAGGAATGTAGCAAAGGAAAGCTACGAACCAGAATGCCGGAGAAATGCTGCTGCCTCCCGTGAACGCTGGGGTCGGCAGAAGCTCGACGAGCATTTGAGATTTTACGGAGCGCCAGCGGCGTAAAAGATCACCGCGAGGAGACTTCTGCCGGCCCCGGCGGCAATGTGCGCCCGATTCACCCGGCCCCGAGCCCCACCTTCGCCACACCATCCAGAAACATCTGCACCGCCGAGGCGACGAGCACCATGCCCATCAGCCGCTCGATCGCCGTGATCCCCTTTGCCCCGAGGAACTGGCTGAGCCTCGCGCCCAGCAGCAGGATCACGGCCGACGCCAGCCAGGCTGCCGAGAGCGCGAAAAACCAGTCGGCACGACGGGCCGGGTCGCGGCTCGTCATCAGGAGCACCGTGGCCAGCGCCGACGGGCCGGCGATGTAGGGCACGGCGAGCGGCACCACGAAGGGCTCGCCGTCGATGTCCTCGCCCAGCTTGCCGTGCTCGGCTGGAAACACCATCCGCAGGGCGATCAGGAAAAGCACGATGCCGCCGGCGATCGTGAGCGCCGGCTCCGAGATGGCGAGCATGGAGAGTAGCGGCCGGCCCACGAACAGAAAGGCCACGAGCAGGGCATAGGCGATCAGCAGTTCGCGGCCGACCACGCGAAACCGCCGCACCGGGTCGACCGGCTTCAACGCCGCGAGAAACAGCGGGATGTTGCCGATCGGATCCATCACGAAAAACAGGAGGATGGCGGCAGAGAATGTGGTCATAGGTATGATCGTACCCCATGCACAGCAGCCATCCAGAGCATCGTCACGGTGACCATGGCCACGCACAGGCGTGTGGCCACGCGCACGGCCACGCCCACCTGCTGCCCGACGGCGGGCTCGACCGGGCGATGGCGATCGGCGTGGGACTCAATACCCTGTTCGTGGTCGCGGAGATCGTCTGCGGTTTCTTCGCCGGGTCGCTCGCGCTCGTGGCCGATGCTGGGCACAACGCCGGCGACGTGATCGGCCTGCTCCTGGCCTGGGGCGCAAGCTGGCTGGCGCGGCGGCCTCCCTCCGAACGCTACACGTGGGGCTTCCGCCGCACGACGATCTATGCCGCCCTCGCCAATGCCGTGCTCCTGCTCACGGCCTGCGGGGCGATCCTCTGGGAGGCCGCCCACCGCCTGCGGACGCCGGAGCCGGTCGCCGGCCTGCTGGTGATCGCCGTGGCGACGATCGGCGTGGTGATCAACACCGCGACCGCGCTGCTCTTCATGCGGGGCCAGCGGGATGCCAACGTCCGCGGTGCCTTCCTCCACATGGCGGCCGACGCGGCCATCTCCGCGGGCGTGGCCGTGGCCGGAATCCTGATCCTCGTCACCGGCATGGCGTGGATCGATCCGGTCGTCAGCATCGCGATCACCATGGCGATCGTGGCCGGCACCTGGGGCCTCTTCCGCGAGAGCGTCGACCTCGCGCTCGACGCGGTGCCGCGCGGCATCGAGACGGGCGCCATCACGACGGCGCTGGCCGCGATCCCGGGCGTGGAGGAGGTGCACGACCTGCACGTCTGGGGCGCGAGCACGTCGGAAGTGTCTCTCACCGTGCACCTCGTCGTGCCCGACGGCACGGCGCACGAGACCGTGCTGCCGGCCGCGGAGGCGCTGCTGCGCGAGCGGTTTCACATCGACCACACCACGATTCAGCTCGAACCCGCGGCCGCCGGCCGGGCCTGCGTCCAACGCCCCGCGGGAACCCTGTAGGACAGGCTTCAGCCTGTCGTGCGTTGTGACAGGCTGAAGCAGACCGGGCCAAATCCGACAGGCTGAAGCCTGTCCTACTTGCGAACCGCGCGGCGGACGATACCCGCGAGCATGTTGCGAAACACGAGTTCGTGCAGCGGCCAGATGGCATACCAGTAGACGAGGCCGCCGAGCCCACGGGGATCGAATACGGCCGTCTGGTGAATCGTGACATCGCCGTCGCGCGGCACCACCTCGAACTCCAGCCAGCCACGGCCGGGCATCTTCATCTCGGCCGCCAGCCGCAGCCGCCGCGGCGGCTCGCAGAGCTCCACCTGCCAGCAGTCGAGCACGTCGCCGGTGACGAGTTTGTCGGGATCGCGGCGGCCACGCGACATGCCCGGCCCGCCGATCGCACGATCCATCCAGCCGCGGAGCGTCCAGAGCCAGTCGCAGGCATACCAGCCGTGCTTGCCGCCGATCCGCTCGATCGCCGCGAAGGCGCGGGCCGGCTCGACCGCCACGACGGTGTGCCGATGGTCGACGAGCCGCGTGCCTGCAGTGCGGCCGCCGTAGCGATGCGGCAGGTCTTCGAGGTCGGCGAAATCGGCCCAACGCTTGCCGGCGAACGACGTGTCTTCTTGGATCATCGCCTCGCGGACGGCAACCGTGAGCCCCCGCGGCTGCACCGCAAATTCCTGCACGGCGGCGTTGTTGGTCACCACGGTCGGATTCTTCAGCCCGTCGATCAACTTTCGTCCCACCTTGGAATATTGGGGCGTCACCAGTTTCAGCCAGAGGCTCGAGAGCCGCGGCGTGAGCACCGGCACCGGGATCATCAGCCGCCTGAGGCCTCGCTGCCGGGCATACTCCTGCATGATAGCGCCGTAGGAAACCCTGTCCGGACCGCCGATCTCGAAAATCCGTGGCCGCCCAGGTGGCAGGTCGACTGCCGCCGCCAGATAGGCCACGACGTCGGCGATCGCGATCGGCTGCGTGGGCGTGGCCAGCCAGGCCGGACAGATCATCACCGGCAGCCGTTCCACGAGCGTGCGGACGAGATCGAACGAGAAGCTGCCGGCGCCGATGATGATCGACGCCCGAAACTCGACGACATCGAGGCCGCTGGCCCGCAGGATCGCCCCCACCTCGTGCCGGCTGCGGAGATGCGCCGAGAGCGTGTCGTCATCGGCACCCAGGCCGCCGAGGTAGATGATCCGCTTCACGCCCGCCGCCTTCGCGGCCTCGGCAAACCGCTCGGCCGCCAGCCGGTCGGCCCGCTCGAAGTCGACGCCACTCTCCATCGAATGGACCAGCCAGTA
Organism: Planctomycetia bacterium; assembly: GCA_026401035.1. Lineage (GTDB taxonomy): Bacteria > Planctomycetota > Planctomycetia > Pirellulales > UBA1268 > RGVT01. The sequence continues at coordinate 10,124 of JAPLNR010000049.1, forward strand.
GGCGGTGTCGATCCCGACGCAGGCCCGCGCGAGATCGCTGGGATCGGAGGCATCCCCCGCCAGAACCTCGGTATTGGGCCCCGTCTTGCCCGCGAGCTTGTGGGGCCGCCGCGCGAGGCAGCGAACGACATGGCCGCTGGCCTCGAGCTGCTCGAGCAGCACGCCGCCGACATAGCCCGTGGCACCGGTGAGCAGAATCTTCATGGAAAGTACCGCCACAGAGGGTCGGCCCGGATGGCCCCGGACGCGGGGATCACGGATTGTCGACTTCAAACGCGCGATCCATGAGCCGTGGATCGCCAGACTTGAGGCCGTAGAGAAACCAGCGAACCCGCTGCTCGCTGGAGCCGTGTGTGAAAGCGTCGGGCACGATGTAGCCCTGCGACTGCTTCTGGATGCGGTCGTCGCCGATGGCCGCGGCGGCGTTCACGGCCTCGCGGATGTCGTCCTCGTCGACGGTGCCGGCAAAGCGGGCCACGTGGTGCGCCCAGACGCCGGCTAGGAAGTCGGCCTGCAGTTCCATGCGGATCGACAGCTTGTTGTAGTCGCGCTCCGACAGCCGTGGCCGCATCGACTGCACCTTATTGGAGATGCCGAGCTGGTTTTGCGCGTGGTGGCCGATCTCGTGGGCGATCACGTAGGCCTGCGCGAAGTCACCGGGCGCGCCAAACCGCCGCTTGAGTTCGTCATAGAACGCCAGATCGATGTAGACCTTCTTGTCGAGCGGACAATAGAAGGGCCCCGCGGCGGCGCTGGCATTGCCGCAGGCGCTCCGCACCTGCCCGGTGAAGAGCACGAGCGTTGGCGGCGCATAACGGCCGCCGAAGTTCGGAGGAAAGAGCTTGCCCCAGACATCTTCGTTGTCGGCCAGCACGACCCGCACGAATTGCGAGAGCTCGTCGTCGACGACATTGCCCGGCGCCTGCTGTGGGGCCGGCGCAACGATCTCGGGCGCCAGCTGCGCTACCTGCTGCGGATCGACTCCGAGAAACATGAGTGCGAGCATGAGCAGGATCGTGAGCAGGCCTCCGCCCACGATCATTGGGGCAGCCCCCTGGCTGCGACGATCCTCGAAATTCTTGCTCTGACGACGACCTTCCCAGCGCATTGGCTTTTTTCTCCGAAAAGGGTGGCGGACTGATAGAGCATGAAATGTACCACGTCCCGATCCCGGACTGTGCTGACAACCCGCATTGGTCGCCGGGACGGCAGAAGTCGCGTCGCGTGGATTTTTCGCAATGGCGTCGGACGGCGATGCTGTCCCCGGCTCGGCGAAAATTCCAAATGCTCCTCGAGCTTCCGCCGATCCCAGCTCCTCAGTGAGCGGGTCAATCCTCTGGCAGCGGGCGGCCCTTCGTTTCCGGGAGGAACGCCAGGACCACGAGGCCGAGCAGGAAGATCACGCTCATGTAGGAGCAGGCATTGCGGAAGGCGATCAGCTTGGCCTCCGGCGTCGTGGCGTTCGCCTTGAGGGCGGCCTGCAGGCTACCGAGCGTGAACGGTCCGCTGGCGGCGAAGAAGCGGCCCACGTTGTAGCAAAAGCTCGTGCCGGTGCTGCGGAGGCTCGTGGGGAAGAGCTCGGGCAGATAGATCGCAAACCCGGCGAACAGGGCGAGCTGGCAGCCGCCCATCACGGCGCTCATCCAGATGTCGTTGCGGCCGTTGAATAACTGGAAGTAGCCGACCGTGGCGACCATTGCCGCGACGAAGGCGATCGCGAAGGCCCGCTTGCGGCCCATGCTCTGCGCAAACCGGGTGAACAGGAGCATGCCAACGAAGGCCCCGAGGTTTTGCACGATCGAATTGACGCCGATCCAGAACGTCTTGCGGCCGGCGATCTGATCGGCCGGCACACCCTCGGCCTCGAGCGACCGTGCCATCACGTCGCCCACGAGTTCGGGGCTGAAGAAACCGATGCCCCAGAGGCCGATCACGCCCGAGACGCAGAGCACCATGCCCAAGAGCGCTGGCTTGCGCCACCGCGGATTACCGAGCAGCGAGGCATAGGATCCGAACTTCACGCCGACGGCCCGCCCCGCCTCCCGCGCCTTCACCCACTTCTCCGGCTCCTTGAGCCGGATCTGGATGAACACGCAGAGAAAGGCCGGGATCGCCCCGACGAGAAACATGTATTTCCACGCCATGCCCGGCTGGATCGCCTTGATGCTCTCCAGGTGGCCGAGCGTCATGCTCACGATGCCGGCCATCACGTTGCCCACCGCCGAGAGCGCCTGGAGCAGGCCGAGGGCTCCGGTGCGGGAGCGATCGGGCAGCGTGTCGGCCACCAGCGCCACGGCCAGGCCGAAGACGCCGCCGACACCGAGGCCGGTCAGAAATCGAAACAACGCGAAGTCGATCCAGCCTTTCGAGAAGGCGGAGAGGCCGGTGCAGACGGAGTAGATCAGCACGGTGAGCGTGAGCATCTTCGCGCGGCCGTAGCGGTCGCCGAGCGAGCCGAAGATCAGGCCGCCCGTCGCCCAGCCGGCCACGAAGATGCTCGTGGCGTAGCCGCCGTAGGTGATCGGATCCATGCCGGCCGGCAGGAGCGCCTTCATCGCCGAGCCCCGGGCCAGCAGAAAGAGCTGCTGGTCGAGGCAGTCGAACAGCCACGCCAGCGACGCCACGGTGAACACGAACCAGTGATAGGGCGTCAGGTCGCGATACCAGGGGCCGTCGGCGGATGCATGCGTCGACGACTTCGAGCGGGACAGGTCGGCCATGACGAGTGGTATCCAGAAGAGGGGAGCGGGCCGCGCACGGCGGGGAACGCGAGCATGGTCGATCGTCGCGGCGCCACTGTCAATTGCCCGGCGTCAATCACCACGCCGGCCGTCGGGTCAGTCGACCTTGACCAGCCGGCCCGTGCGGGCCGACTTGTAACAGGCCTCGACGATCGCCACCGCCTTGCGGCCCTCGAGCCCGTCGAGCGTGGGCTGGCGGCCGGCCTGCACGGCGGCGAGAAAATCCTCGAAGTTGCGGGTGTGGCAGTCGTAGTTGATCGCCATCGGATCGGCCGCGCCGCCCGACGTGCTGCTCGCGCCGCCGAAGGCCTCCCGCGTGGCGTCGTCATCCGCCGCCGCGTTGCGAAACCGCCACGTCACAAGCTGCTCCTCCGCGATCTCCGCGGTGCCATCGCGGCCGCCGAAAAGAAACCGGCGCAGCTGCCCCGGATAGAGGCTCGTGGCGGCGAGCAGCTGCCCGACCGCGCCGTTCTTGAACCGCAGGATCGCGACGCAGGTGTCTTCCACCTCGAGCCGCTCGGGATCGTGCGCCCTGACGGCCGTGAGCGCCATCACGCTCTCGACGGGATTCTCGCCCGGCGCGAGCCCGGGCATCGTGCCGCCGACGATCCACTGCAGGGCATCGACGCCGTGGATCGACTGGTTCATGAGCGCGCCGCCGCCGTCGAGCGCCTTGGTGCCCTGCCAGCGGCCGGGCCCGTAATACGCGTCGTCCCGCCACCAGGGCACGTAACTGGCCGCCACGGCGATCGCGCCGAACCGGCCGGCCGCCGCCGCGGCGTGCACCGTGCGGACCACGGGATTGAACCGCTGTGGAAAGATCGCGCCGAGCGTGATGCCGGCCTTCTGGGCCGCGACGATCATCCGGTCGATCCGCCGGAGCGAAATCTCGAGCGGCTTCTCGCAGATCACGTGCACGCCGCGGCGGGCGGCCGCGAGCACGGCCTCGAGATGCGCGCCCGAGGGCGTGGCCACGGTCACGAAATCGGGTTTCTCACGCCGCAGCATCTGCGCGGCATCGGCGTGCCAGGTGCAGCCAAACTCCGCGGCGAAGGCCCGCCCCTTCTCCTCCGTGCGGCAGCACGCCGCCACCAATTCAACGCCTGGAATGTCCGCCAGCGCCCGCGCATGAAGCCGCGCGATCGCACCGATGCCGATGATGGCCGCCCGCATGGAATTCGCTCCTCAGGTATCGAGAGAAGCCTATGAGTGTCCGTAAAACCGGCGTGCAGTTCCAGCCAGCAGCCGCGCAGGCCGTGCGGCAGGACGGCCGCCCTACTTCCACCTGTAAAAACAGTCGAAGCAGCGATCGTGGAGCCGGTGGTACCAGGCGAAGTGGCAGTGGTCGTGCGTGCCGGTTCGCGGGTTGCAGGGGCCGCGGTAGATCGGCCCGCCGCTGGGTACCCCACGGACTCCCACGAGATCGTAGGGCTGCGGCGGTTCGCTCGGATGGCACGGTGGCGGCGGCACGCACGGCGGCAGCGCGTAAGGCTCGCAGCCGACGTGGAGCGGCTCGACCGGCGCATACCAATCGTAAGGCGAGTCGCTGCGGCCCGGCAGCATCTTCGCAAGCACTTCCGCCGCATCGCGACCCGTGACTTCGGGGGCGATGAGCGGTGTGCCGCGGAGTGGATCGGGAATGCTCCCATTGGGCAATGCGTCGAGTTCACGCTGCGCCGCCGTCCGTCGCCTGCCGGACGGCGTCAAAATGTCCTCGTCTTCCCCCACGTCGCCACGGGGGATGTCGAAGGGCCCGGATGATTCGGCCGGCGACGCGGCGGCAGACGGGGGCGTGCTGCCCGGGTCGCCGGGGGTGTCGACCCCCGTGAGCGCGATCATGCGCGGCACGCGGCGCGGCACGGTGATCGGCATGGAGAGCGGCGCTTCCGGGGCCAGCGGCAGCGGGTCGGCGGCCCCGATCGGCAACACCCAGGCCGCAGCCCAGAGCAGACAGGCGATTTCCAGCCAGCGACGCGGTATCATTTTTGAGTTCTCCCCCACCATCCAATCGGCTGGCCAGGAACGGTCGCTGGAGCAGGTTTTCGTCGTCGGCCACGCGACTGGCAGGCGGGGGGAAATCGGTGGACAGGGCAATCCACCGACGCGTGGATGCCACACCGTCCAGCCGGAAGAGTCTGCTGCAACCGCCCGCATCAACACCCATGCAACTGCCCGATCCGATCGGCATGATCGAGTCGCTCGAGCGCACCGGCGCCCGGGTGGTGCTCGTCGCCACCGGTGGCGGCTCCGCGGCGCTCTCCCATCTCGTGACGACGCCCGGCGCGAGCGGCGTCGTGCTCGAAGGGATCGTGCCGTATGCACGCGAGGCGGTCGACCGACTTCTGGGCGGCCCCCAGGAAACCTACTGCTCGTCGCGGGCCGCCCGCCGGCTGGCCATGGTCGCCTGGCAGCGGGCCCGCGGCTATGGAGCCGAACCGGGGGCCGCCGTGGGCGCCGCGGTCACCGCCAGCCTCCGCACCCGCAAGCCGAAGCGGGGCACCCACCGGATATTCGTTGCGGTGCAGACGCTCGCCAGAACGACCGTCGCCTCGTTGGTGCTCGACAAAGAAGCCCGCAGCCGCGACGACGAAGAGCAGGTGGCGGCGAGCTTGCTGCTGGAATGCCTGGCGGCCGCACGTGCAGACGCCGCACCGCACCCGCTCCTGTCGGGCCGGCTTCGCGCGGGGGAACGCGTGGACATCGAGAGCACCACCGCACCGGAGGCCTGGCAGGAACTGCTGGCGGGCCTGCGCCGCGCGGTGAAAGCCGACGACCCCACCGCCCTGCCGGCGACGGATCGGCTGCTCTTTCCGGGCGCGTTCGATCCGCTCCACGAAGGGCACCGGCTGATGGCCCGGGTGGCGGAGGAGATCGCCGAGCGCCCGGTGGAGTTCGAGCTCTCGATCACGAACGTCGACAAGCCGGCCCTCGATTCCCTCGAGATCGAGTCGCGGGTCGCACAGTTCGCGGGCCGCTCCCTCTGGCTGAGCAGGGCCGCGACATTCCTCGAGAAGCTCGAGATCTTTCCCCAGAGCACGTTCGTGCTGGGCGCCGACACGTTCGTGCGGCTCGCCGATCCGAAGTATTACGGCGGGTCGACGGACGCGGCGGACCGGGCCGTGCGAACGATCGCCGCCAACGCCCGCGGACTGATCGTCTTTGGCCGCGCCCGCGACGGAGTGTTCGAGGACGCGGCGAAGCTGCCCGTGCCGCAGGCGCTGCGCGACGTCGCCTACTTCGTCTCGCAACGGGAATTCCGCCTGGATATCTCGAGCACGGAACTGCGGAGCAAGCAACTGGCATGCGAGACATCCTGATCACGACGTTCGGCCTGATCACGACGTTCGGCCTGATCACGACGTTCGGCCTGATCACGACGTTCCTGGCCTGTTCCCTGGCCGCCCGCAGCGTGGCGGCCGAGGAGCCTGCCAACCGCGTGGATGTTCTCGCCGACTCTCTCGCCGCGCACGTCGGCCAGCCGATCGACCTCGTCGAACTCGGCACCGGGAAGCGGTTCGTGCGGCCGACGCTCGCGGGCCTGACGCAGCGCGGCGGCAAGGTGACGGCGGTGCGTCTGACACCCGAGGGCGAGACCAAGACCACGAGCGTGCCGCTGGCGGGCATCACGAAGATCATCGCCGGCCGCGCGACGGTCTACGAATCAACCGGCGGGGGAAAGAGCGCCGCCCAGTTGCGCGGCAAGAAGGTGCGGGAGCAGTACGAGCGGCAGATGCAGGCGGCGCTCGACCGCATGCGGGCCAACGGCACCGACCCCTGGCCGCAGCTATCGGCCGCGGAGCATGCCACGCAGGTCGAGGAACTGGAGAAATTCGTCGCCGAGGTGCGCGGGGCGTTTCCGGCCCTGGAGACCTCGCAGACGCACGAGTTCATCGTGGTCACCGACATTCCGGCCGCGCAGATGGCCCCTTACGTGGCAAGCCTGGATGCGATGCACGACTTCCTCTGTGACCTCTACGGCATTCCCCGGGGTGAGCCGGTCTGGATGGGGAAGTGCCTCGTGATCGCCTTCCTCGAGGAGGATGATTTCCGTGCGTTCGAGGGCCGCTTCATGGGCGGCGCCCCGGCTGGCGTCCACGGCCTCTGCCACCAGCGGAGCGATGGCCGCGTGGTGATGGCCTGCCATCGGGGCGACGACGCGGCCGCGTTTGCCCACATGCTCGTCCACGAGACGAGCCACGGATTCAACCACCGTTGGCTGTCGCCGGCGCGGCTGCCGAGTTGGCTCAACGAGGGCATCGCCGAGTGGGTGGGCACCCAGGTCGTGCCCGCGTGCCGGCAGGTGTCGTTCAAGGAGGCGCGGGCCGTCGAGTTCATGAAGGCCGGCGGGTCCGTCGGTCCAGGTTTTTTCGCCGAGGCCCCCGACGCCCATATCGACGCGGTGCAATATGGCGTCGCATCGGGCCTGGTGAAGTTTCTCGTCGCCCGCGACCGGAAACAATTCGCCGCCTTCGTGCAGGGGATCAAGGAGGGGCAGACGGTCGCGGCGAGCCTGAAGCAGTCGTTCCGCGCGGCGCTCGACGACGTGGTGCGGGCCTACGGCGTGGCTGTCGGCGTGCCCCACCTCCAACAATGATCAGGATCGCATCCGGCCGGCTAATCCCTTGCCGATCCGGTCGAGCGTGATGCTGCGGTCCTCGAGACCAATGTGCACGCGGATCAGGCTCAGGCCCGACGTGTCGGCCAGCGCCTTGGCGATCGCCGCGTCAAATTCCCCTTCCGTCCGCACCTCGTAGCCGGTGCCGCCGCCGAGCACCTGCGGCAGCAGCTGGTATTCCCAGGGGTTGATGTCGTTGAAACTGCCCTCGAGGATCACCCGCTCGGTGCCGTAGCCCTTGTTGTCGAGCACGATCACCGTGACTGCGAGCTTGCGGCGAACGATCGTGGAAAGCTCCATGCCGGTCATCTGGAAGGCGCCGTCGCCGACGAGCGCCACGACCTTGAGGTCGGGCCGCGCCACCTTCGCGCCAAGGGCGGCCGGCACGGCGAACCCCATCGACGTGTAATACGCCGGCGAGAGAAACTCCGTCTGGCCGCGGATCATCAACTCGCTCGATGCGAAGAGCGCGTCGCCCACGTCGGCGATCACGATCGTCTTGTCGTCGAGCGACTGATCGAGCCGGCGGACGAGCCGCGTCGTGGTGATCGGCTTGTCGGGAGCGAGCACGAACTCCCCCTGGGCCGCCGCGGGCCCCAACGGCAGCGCCCGCTTCGCCGCCCGCGGCTTCGCGGCGACGAGCGCCTTGAGAAAATCCTCCAGGAGCACGTTGTGGAAGTGGTGGTGGCTGATCTGCAGTTCGTCGGCGGTGGCGTAGATGCTCTTCGTGGCATCGAGCTTGGCGGTGAAGATGCCGAGATCAAGATCGGTGAGCAGCGTGCCGAGCAGGATCACGCAGTCGCTCTCCTCGACGAACTTCGTGACCTCGTCGCGGCCCAGCGCGCCCTCGTAGAGCCCGATATAGAGCGGGTGCACTTCGCTGACGACGCTCTTGGCGAGCATCGTGGAGGCGATCCCGATCCCCGCCGTCTCGGCCAGCGCCACGACCTCGGCCTGCAGTCCGTAGCGGTGCAATTCGACGCCGGCGATGATCACCGGCTTCTCCGCCCGCTCGATCCGCCCGACCGCCTCCTTGACCGCCTCGGCCAGCGCGCTTTGGTCGCTCCGCACCTTCGTCGCGTGATAGGGCCGGATCTGATCGGGAACGACCGCGACCATGTCGCGGGGCAGTTCGATATAGACGGGCCGCTTGAGCCGGTCGGCCGTGTCGAGGAGCTGGTCGATGTCACGAAACGCCGTCGCCGGATCGATGATCTCACGGCTAGCGGCGCAGATCTTCTCGAAGACGTCGAGCTGGGTGTGCCATTCGCGGACGCGATGATGCAGGAGCGGGTTGTTGATCCGCTCGCGGAGCCCGGGTGCGCCCGAGATCAGGATCACGGGGCTCTTCTCGGCATAGGCTCCGGCGATCGAATTGGCGAGGCTCAGGCCGCCCACGCCATACGTCACGCAGACCGCTCCCATGCCGTTGACGCGGGCGTAGGCGTCGGCGGCGAAGCCGGCGCAGTCTTCGCGGGTGCAGTTCACGAGGTCGAGCGGGCTGTGCTCGAGCATGCTGTAGAAGGAGAGCACGTAGTCGCCCGGTAGGCCGAAGACATGCCTGATCCCGTAGTCGGAGAGCCGGCGGATCAGGTATTGGCCGATCGAGAGTCCGGTGACGCTCTGCTCGGTATCGACGCCCGGACGGCCGGCGGTGCCCGGCTGGCCATCCTTCCCAGAACCGCCATCCTTGGAAACGGACAGGCCGGTATCGAGTCCGGAACGCAGGTTGATGGTCATGGGACCTCCGGGGGAATTATGCGCCGCCGGATCGCCGCCGCAGCGTGGCGAGCATCACCAGCCAGAAGCCGAGAAAGGCCGCCACACAGGCGAGCACGATGAGCGGCCGGCGGGCGTCGTGATTGAGGGTCCATGCGCCGAAGGCATGGAAGATTCCCCAGACAACGATGCCGCCCATGATCCAGCGGAGCAATCGTTCGGCACCGGGAGGAGGCGTGGCTGGCAGCATGCCATCGTTATAGCCGCGACGCCGGCCGCCGGGATCACCGCCACTGGCCGGAAATAAAAAGGGCCCCCGGAACGGTCCAGATCCCAGGGGGGCGGGGAACCTGAACCGTTTCCGGGAGCGATTGGACGGGAGCGAATTGTCTTGGTGATGGTTGGTGCCCGAGACGAGCGGCAAGCTTCCGTGCAGCCGCTCGTTTCGAGTGGGGCCTTTTCTCTGCCCCTCAGCCTTCAGGCGGGCGGGAGATTAGGGGGCCTTTTTTTCGGGGTCAAGTCCGGTTTCACACGCTGAAAACCGCTATGCTCTCCACACCTTTCCCCCCGGAGAATCACCGCATGGCCGCAACAACCACCGTCACCACCCCCGCCCTCCCGATTGCCGGCGCCGGAGCGCCTCCGACCGCAGCGGCCTGGCAGACCGCCTTCGAGGCCGCCCTCCCCTACCGCGAATTCCTCGAACGGCACGCCACCCCCGACCAGCGGAGCCGCTGGGACGCGTTTCACAAGCAGGTGAGCCTGACCCCGGCGCAGCAGACGCTGCTCGGCGGCTTCGTGCGGCGGATGCCCGTGCTCGTGCTTGCGGGCGCCTGGTGCGGCGACTGTGTCAGCCAGTGTCCGATCTTCGACCACTTCGCCGCCGCGTCGCCGGCCGCCGACGGGGCGCGGCTGATCGACGTGCGGTTTCTCGACCGCGATGCCCGGCCCGACATCGCCGCACACCTGAAGGTCTGCGGCGGGCAGCGGGTGCCGGTGGCGATGTTTCTCTCCGAAGATTTCACGCCGATCCTCTTCTACGGCGATCGGACGCTCTCCGCCTACCGCGCGGCGGCCATGGCCGAACTCGGCGAAAGCTGCTCCAGCGGCGCGGTGCCGCAGCGGGCCGATGCCATCGCGGCTGTCACCGCCGACTGGCTCGACCAGTTTGAGCGGGTGCAGTTGATCCTGCGGCTCTCCGGCCGGCTGCGGCAGCTGCACGGCAACTGAAAGCCCCCAGGCCCGATCATCCCGGAGAAGACTCACCGATGACCAGCCGCGAACGATGGACCGTCTACCCGCTGCTCTTCCTGGCGATCGGCCTGGCGATCCGGGCCGCGGCGGTGCCGCCTGAGCGGTTCGAGGCGGCACAGGTCGACGGCCTCAAGGCGACGCGGCTCGTCTGTCGCGAAATCATGGTCGAATCGGATGATGGCACGGTGCTCATCCACATGGGACGCGTGGTCGGCGCCGGTGGCGGCCGGATCGAGATCAAGGACGAGCATGGCATCGACTCGATCGCCATCGGCACGCGGCCCGAAAACCGTGACGGCGCCGTCGAGTGCTATGACGAGGAAGGCCAGCCCGCAGACTGCAAGTAGGACAGGCTTCAGCCTGTCGCCATGATCGACAGGCTGAAGACTGTCCTACTGTTCGGCCTCGATCGAGGCCGACATCGATCCCTTTGAGCGGGCGATCAGCCGGTCGGCTCCGAAGGCGTGGATCTGGTCGCGCTTCAGTTCGGCGTGCTCCTTCGTCGTCGTGAGCACGATCGCGCGGCCCTGCAGATCGACTTCCCGCGCGAGCTGGAAGCCCTTCTCTGTCGGATGACCGAAGAGCCGGCGGAGCATCGCGACCACGTAATCGTAGGTGTGGTCGTTGTCGTTCCAGAGGATCACGTGATGCCGCGGCTGCCGCTGCGGCTTGTTTGCCGCAGCCGCCGCGACGGGCGGCGCAACAACCGGCGCCATAACCGGCTCGGCGGTGGGGTCGGCGACGGCGGCACTGGCGGAGTCGGGCATGGCTCTGGCACAGTATATTCCTCAAACCCTCCGGAGAATCGCTTCGTGCTCGACCGCCGCTTCGTCGCCGACAACGTGGACCTCGTCACCAACAACTGCCGCAACCGCGGCTCGTCGGCCGATGTGGCCCGGTTCGCCGAACTCGACCGGCTGCGGCGGCAGATCCAGGCCGACACCGACCGGCTCAACCAACAGGCGGGACAGGTCAGCAAATCGATCGCCACGGCGGCCGACAACGCGGAGCGGGAAACCCGCAAGGCCGACGGACGGCGGCTCCGCGAGGAGGTGTCGGCGCTTGAGGGCCGGCTGGCCGAGATCACCCGCGAGTCGGACGAGATCCTCCGGGCCATGCCCAACCTCACACATCCCCAGGCGCCCGTCGGCGGCGAGGACGCGGCCATCGAGATTCGCCGCGGCACGACGCCACTGCCGGCCTTCGCCTTCAAGCCGCTCGACCACGTCGATCTCGGCGCGAAGCTCGGGCTCTTCGATTTCGACGCCGGTGCGAAGGTGGCCGGCCACGGTTTCTATTTTCTCAAGAACGACGCCGTGCTCCTCGAAATGGCCCTGCAGAAATATGCGGTCGACCTCCTGCTCGGTGAAAACTTCACGGTGCTGACGACGCCCGACCTCGCCCGCGACACGATCCTCGAGGGCACGGGCTTCATGCCCCGCGGCCCCGAGACGCAGATCTACTCGATCACGGGGAGCGATCTCTCGCTCGTGGCCACGGCGGAGATCACGCTCGGCGGCGCGATGCACGAGCGGATCTTCGAGGCCGACGAGTTGCCGCTCAAGCTCTGCGGCATCAGCCACTGCTTCCGCACCGAGGCCGGCGCCCACGGCCGCGCCACCCGCGGGCTGTACCGGGTGCATCAGTTCACGAAGGTGGAGATGTTTGCCTTCACGCTGCCGGAGCAGAGCGAGGCGATGCACGAGCAGTTGCTCGAACTCGAGTGCCGGCTCTTCGACGGCCTCGGCATCCCCTACCGCGTGATCGACACGGCCAGCGGCGACCTCGGCGGCCCCGCCTACCGGAAGTTCGATCTCGAGGCCTGGATGCCGGGCCGCGGCGAGAAGGGGGAGTGGGGCGAGGTGACGAGCACCTCCAACTGCACCGACTACCAGGCCCGCCGGCTCGCCATCCGCTTCAAGAAGCCGGGGGAGAAGGGCACGCACTTCGTGCACACGCTCAACGGCACCGCCATCGCGATGAGCCGCGCGGTCATCGCGATCCTGGAAAACTACCAGCAGGCCGACGGCTCGGTGCGGGTGCCCGAGGCCCTCGTGCCGTGGATGGGAAAGCAGACGCTCGTGCCCAGATAGCACCGGAGCGGCAGAGAAAGCGGCCGTGATGCTGAGGAGCCGGAATCGGGGGAAGCTCGACGAACGTTAGGCTTCTTCGACCTTCTGGGGAATGAAGCACCGCAGGTCGTCAAAGGAGAAGATGCCGTGTGAGGCGACTTCCACCGTTTCGGCGACCAATGCGGGTGGTTTGCACATGCCCTGACGGCACGCTGAAAGGCTACCCTTCAGATGCTGAGGAGCCGGAATCGGGGGAAGCTCGACGAACGTTAGGCTTCTTCGACCTTCTGGGGAATGAAGCGCCGCAGGTCGTCAAAGGAGAAGATGCCGTGTGAGGCGACTTCCGCCGTTTCGGCGACCAATGCGGGTGGCCCCCGCAGGGCAACAGACAGGGACAGCATCCGCCTCCAGCAGGAAGCGGCCGACAGTCACCACTTCAGCCCGAAGCGTTCGCCGGCGGAATCCCGGGTGAGGCCGCCCTTGAGCGGACCGGCGTGCTTCTTGTTCACGACCTGTGCAGCTTCCGCGGCCGGTTCTTCAACCGCGGATTCCTCCTCGCGGCCGGAAGTTGCAGGCTTGGCGGCGAGCGCCTTGATCGAAAGTGACAGCCGCTGCTCGTCGGGATCGACGGCGAGGACGCGGCACTCGACCTCTTCCCCTTCCTTGAGCACGTCGCCCACGCTGCGGACATGCCGCGTGGCGAGTTCCGAGACATGCACAAGGCCTTCGACGCCCGGCTCGAGCTTCACGAAGGCGCCAAACTGGGCGATGCGGCTCACTTTGCCGCGGACCGTCGCGCCGGTGTGATACTTGACCGCGGCGTTCTTCCACGGACTCTCGATCAAGTCCCGAAGCGAGAGGCCGATCTTACCGGTCTGCCGGTCGACCTTCTTCACGACCACGCGGACCTTCTGGCCGGGCTGGAGCACGTCGGCAGGATTCGCCACGTGATCCCAGGAGAGCTGGCTGACGTGCACGAGCCCCTCGACGCCGTTGCCGATGTCGACGAAGGCGCCGAAGTCGCGGACGGAGCGAACGATGCCTTCGAGGGTGGTGCCCACTTCGAGGGTTTCGAGCATCTCGGCGCGGGCGTCGGCGGCCTGCCGTTCGAGCACGGCGCGGCGGGAGAGCACGAGCCGCCGGGCCGCCGGCACGATTTCGGTGACGAGGCATTCGAGCGTCTGCCCGACCATCTCCTCGAGATTCTCGACCCGCCACGGGCTAACGAGGCTCGCGGGCATGAAGCCGCGGAGACCCGCCACCTCGCATTCGAGGCCGCCCTTGTTGGCGGCCACCACGCGGGCCTCGATGATCATGCCGGCCTCGAGCTGCGACCAGTCTTCGACGGAGACGGCGCGGTTGGCGGGAGCCAGGTCGTAGAGGCCGTCTTCTTCGCTGCGGCTGCCGACGGAAAATTGCAGGACATCGCCAACGTTCGGCACGTCTTCGATGTTGGCGAGTTTGAGGGCGCCCTGCCGGCGGCCGCCGAGATCGACGAAGGCGGTATCGGGGCCGACGCTCACCACCGTGCCCTCGACGCGGGCGCCGGGATCGATGGTCGCTTCGGCTTTCGCCGACAGGCCGCCCACGAGGAGATCGTCGATGGCCACGCCCTCGAGCGCCGCCTGAAAGTCTGACTCGAGATCGTCTTCCAACGCAGCGCGGAGGTTTGGCACGGCAACCCGCTTCTGTGGCGGCAGCACGTCGGTGAACGACGACTTCGCCTGTCCGCCGCGCTTGTCGCGACGCGGCTTTCCTTCCCGCGGCGGTGCCGTGGGAGCGGTTGGCGCGGGAATCGTCGCGGCGAGCGGCGCCGGGGCAACGCTCTCGGCGGCGGCCGGGGCGGCTGGGGTGGCCGGGGCGACAGGTTCGCCGGCTTCCGCAGCGGACGTGGAGACCACGTATTGATGACGGGGCGGCAGTTTCGGCGGCGTCACACCGGGCCGCTGCGTGCCGATCGGAATCCTGCGCGGGGACGCCGACTCCGGCGATTCGCCTGCGTCGGTGTGGGAACTCTCAGGCGTGGAACTCATGCAGCTCTCGAGTTGTCCGTGGAAAACGCCCTCCATGGCCTTTTTCCACTTGGGGCAGCAGCACAGAATTCGGTCTTCTCGCTGCTGCCGGCCATCGCCTCCGGCGATGCATCATTTTGTCCACAATCTGCCAGGCAAATGCGGGAAACAGGACTTGAACCTGCACGGTATTACTACCACCAGGCCCTCAACCTGGCGCGTCTGCCAATTCCGCCATTCCCGCAGCGGTCAATCACCTGAGGAAAAATCAACTGACTCAAAAGCATTCTGGACGGCGATCGGGGCGAGTCAAGCCACCGCTGCGCCACGGGAGGCCCGCACTGCTGCGATCACCGCCGACAGCCCGGCGAAGATCGCCACGCTCCACGCGACATCGCCCACGGGCATCCAGCGGTAGAACGGCAACGCCGCCACGTAGCAGGCCGCGAGGCCGGCAGGCGTGTGCGGATAATCGGCCGTCAGCCACCAATAAGCCAGATTCGTCGACAGATAAAAGACGAGCGAACTGGCCAACGCACTGCCGACAACGGCCTTCCAGGCCTTCCCCGGCACCAGCCGGCTGCCGAGCAGCACCGGCCAAACCGTCGCCGCATAGACCACCGCGGCCATCGTCAGGCTGCCGTAACCGGGCATCGCGAGATTGCTGATCGCCAACGCCACCAGCGGCACGGTCGCGGCCGCGAAAAGATTCGGGAAGAGGGCGCCGGCGGCCAACGCCACTCCGGCCATCGGTGTCACGTTCCAGCCCGGCTGCCAGAGGCGGCCCAGCACACCCACCATCACGAGCGCGACCCAGACGGCGCCAAACAGAGGCAGGCCGGAAAACGAATCGCGGCGACTGGTGGTCGTCGGCGACTGGGAAGCGGTAATTGGTGACGGGGCGAACTTCATGGCCGGCCGGAACCTCCGTGTATGGAGCTTGCAAAAGTCCCGATACACTAGCCGTTTTCCCGGTTCAGGCAAGCGAACCGGCCGGGAGCCGCACCAGACGGAAACACAGCCATGCCGCCCCCCGCACGGGATCTGCGAAGGGAAGCCAAAACGCTCACCGTCGAGCGGCTCGACGACGGCGTCGTGGTGCTCTCCTTTTACGTGGGAGACCACCGACAAAACGTCATCACGGAGGATGTGCTCCGCGAGCTCGCCGCGGCCCTCGACGCGATCGATGCCGGCCCGGAACCGCGGGGCGTGGTCGTGCAATCGGCCCGCGCGGGCTCGTTTTTCGCCGGTGCCGACATCGCGCGGCTGCAAACGCTCAAGGACAGGTCGCGGACGGAGATCGAACAGCTTTGCGCGGCGGGTCGCGGGCTCTTCGGCCGGCTCTCGGAACGGCCGTGGCCAAGCCTGGCGGTGATCGACGGCACCTGCCTCGGCGGCGGTCTGGAACTGGCGCTCGGCTGCGACCTGCGAATCGCCACGTCCGAACCGCACACGGTGCTCGGCCTGCCCGAGGTGAAACTCGGCCTGCTACCGGGCTGGGGGGGCACGGTGCGGCTGGCTCGACTGCTCGGCCCCGGACCAGCGGTGGAACTCGCCGCAGCGGGTGAAACCATCGACGGCCCCACCGCCGCGCGGATCGGCCTCATCGATGCCTGCGTGCCTGCCACGCAGGCCTTCGCATCGGCGCGGCGGCTGATCGACCACCATGCCGACACCCGCGATTATCTCGCCCGCCGCCGCCGGCAGGCGGGTTTCATCGAGCTCGATCCGCAGGAGAGGGCGTTTCTGGAGGCGACCTCGACGGCCGTGATTCTCGGTCGCACCGGCGGCCATTACCCCGCGCCACCGACGATTCTCGCCACGATTCTCGCCGGCGCTGCGGTCGCTGCCGAAGAGGCCGGTCACATCGAGGGGGCAGCGTTTGCAACCCTGGCCCACTCCCCGGTCGCCACGCAGCTGGTGCGTGTGTTTCGACTCGGCGAACGGAATCGGCACGACAGCGGCATCGACGCCCATTCGATCAACACTCCGGGCGACGATGCCCCGCCGCTGGAGCGGCCCGCCGTCGTGGGCGCTGGCATCATGGGCGCGGGCATCGCGGCCAGCCACCTGCGGGCCGGCTTCGCGGTGACGCTCGTCGACGTGCAGGCCGAGACGCTTGCCCGGAGCGTGGCCGGGATCCTCGACGAGGCGGCCTGGGACCGGGCCACGAAGCGGACCGATCCCGCACGGGCGCTCGCGCTCGCCGGCCGGCTCCGCACCGCCACGCAGGCATCCGCTCTGGCCACTGCCGATCTCGTGATCGAGAGCGTGCTCGAGCGGACCGACATCAAGCGGCAGGTGCTCGCCGAGATCGAGCAGGTGGTCGGCCCCGACACGGTGATCGCCACTAATACCTCCACCAACCCGATCACGAAACTCGCGACCGCGCTTGCTGATCCATCGCGGTTCTGCGGCCTCCACTTCTTCAATCCCGTGCGGCGCATGACGCTCGTCGAGGTGGTTCGCGGCCCGGCCACGAGCGACCGCACGATCGAAATCGCCGTCGCCCATGCCAAGCGGCTGGGCAAGTGCCCGATCGTGGTCCGCGACAGCCCGGGCTTTCTTGTCAACCGGCTGCTGATGCCCTACCTGCACGAGTCGGTGGAGATGCTCCGCGAAGGGGGCGAGGCGAAGCGGATCGACCGCGTCGCCCGCTCCTTCGGGATGCCGATGGGGCCGCTGGAACTCTACGACATGATCGGCCTCGACACCGCGTTTTACGCGGGGCTCGTGCTCGACGATGCCTACGGCGACCGGATCGAGGCCTCGCCCGTGATCCCGGCGCTCGTGCGGTCGGGCCGGCTCGGCTGCAAGAGCGGCGCGGGATTTTATCGCTACGCGATGCGGGGCACGCGGCCCCGGATCGAGCGGCCCGAAGATGGCGTGGCCGCGCTCATCGAGCCCTACGCGCTCCCCGCGCGGGCGACGAGCGACGGCGTGATCGCCGACCGGCTGCTCCTGCCCGTCGTGCTCGAGGCGACCCGCGTGCTCGACGAGGGGATCGTTCGCGATGGCCGCGACATCGACCTGGCGGTGATCCACGCCCTCGGGTTTCCGGCGTTCCGCGGCGGCGTGCTCGCCTGGGCCGACTCGCTCGGCGCCGCCGAGATCATCCGCCGGCTCGCCCCCCTCGCCGACCTCGGCATCCGCATGCACCCCACGCCGCGGCTGATCGAGATGGCCCGCAGCGGCGGCCACTTTCTGACAGACGACTGACGGCCCGTCGGCCGCACCTCACGAGACGCCTTTCATGCCCGCTCCGACTGCCGGTTTTCCACAACGCCCGCCCGAAACGACCCCCGTCGTGGTCGCCTGCTGCCGCACGGCCATCGGCCGGTCGCATGCCGACCGCGGCCTGTTTCGCAATGTCCGCGGCGACGAGCTCGCGGCGGCGGTCGTGCAGGCCGTCGTCGAGCGGAGTGGTGTCGATCCGGAGTCGATCGAGGACGTGGTGCTCGGCGCGACCCAGCAGCGGGGCGAACTCGGCGGCAATGTCGCCCGCACGGCGGCGCTCCTCGCCGGCCTGCCGCTGTCGGTCGCGGGCACGACGGTGAACAGGCTCTGCGGCTCGGGACTGCAGGCGCTCGCGCAGGCCTGCCATGCGATCGCGGCCGGCGCTGAAAACGTACAGGTGGTCGGCGGCGTCGAGCACATGCATCACCTGCCGATGGACGCGGCGGTCGACATCCACCCACGGGCCTTCGCGCGGTCGAGCAAGGGAATGCTCTCGATGGGAATGACGGCCGAGCAGCTCGCGGCGGCACACGGCATCTCGCGCCGCCAGCAGGAGGCCTACGCCCTCGAGAGCCACCGCAGGGCGGCGGCCGCGGCCGACAGCGGCCTCTTCGACGACGAGATCGTGCCCGTTTTCGGACACGACGAGGCCGGCGCCCTCTTCGAGGCGATCCACGACCAGTCGATCCGCCGCGACACGAGCCTCGCGGGGATGGCCGCGCTCGAGCCGGCGTTTCTGCCCAAGCTCGGCACGATCACCGCGGCCACGAGCGCGCCGTTGAGCGACGGCGCCGCGGCGCTCATGGTGATGTCGGCGGCGGAGGCCCGGCGGCAACAGCTCGAACCGCTCGTCCGCGTGGTGACGACGGCCGTGGTCGGCGTGCCGCCGGCCGCGATGGGCACCGGGCCGGTGGCCGCGACGCAAAAACTCCTCGCCCGCGCCGGGCTCGCGATCGGCGACGTCGATCTCATCGAACTCAACGAGGCCTTCGCCGCGCAGGCACTCCACTGCATCGAGGCGTTGGGGCTCGACCCGGAGCGGGTCAACGTGCGGGGCGGGTCGCTCGCGATCGGCCATCCGTTGGGGGCCAGCGGCGCGCGGATCGCCACGACGCTCATCCATGCCATGCGGGAATCGGGAGCCCGGCTCGGCCTGGCCACGATGTGCATCGGCCTTGGCCAGGGCATCGCCCTGCTCTTCGAGCGGGTGGAATCATGACGGCGATGGCGGGCACGCTCGCAACGACGGGCCGGGCGGAGCCGGCGGCGGTTGGCGGCGGGCCGGTCGTCGGATCGCTCGTGGAGCTGCTCCGCGCACGGTGCGTGGATGCATTTGATCGGCCGGCCATCGTCGAACCAACCGGGCGGGCGGGACCGCAGCCGGGCCGTATGCCCGAGGCATATGCCACGACACGGGAACTCTCGTGGGGCGTGTTGATCGCGGCGGCGGTCGACCTGGCCGCGCACTTCGAGCGGTCAGGCCTCGGTCGCGGCGACCGGCTCGCGCATATCGGACCGCAGTCGCCGGAATGGATCGTCGTCGACCTCGCCTGCCTGCTCTCCGGCATCGTGCATGTGGCCCTGCATGCCGACGAGCCGCGGGCCGCCCTCGTTGAGCAACTGGGCTGGCTGGCTCCGCAGGGCATCGTCTGCAGCGGCGGACCGTTCTGCAGTGGTAGACAGCGGACACCGTTGCGGCAGGATCTGCCACCGACGCTCAAGACGATCGACCTGCCAGCCACCCTATTCCCCGGTCTGTCTCCCGGTCTGTTGGCGGCGCGAACGGCAGACCAGCCGACCGTGCTGGCCGACCTGGATCGTCGCGTTCGAGACTGCGACCCCGATACCCCTGCCGCGATCTTTCTTTCCTCGGGCACGACCGGGCTGCCGCACGGAGTGGTGCACTGCCAGCGGGCGCTGGCGTGGAACGCGGCCGCGGCGACGGCGGTGTTTCTCGACGATCCCCGCGACGTGCGGCTGGCCTGGCTGCCGCTGAGCCATGCGCTCGCCCGCACCGGTGATCTCTACACGGCGCTCGTCCGCGGCAGCTGCCTGAATCTCGCGACCGATCGGCGGCGTCTACTCGCCGCCTGCCTGGCGGCGCCACCGACCGTGATCCTGGGTGTGCCGGCGCTTTTCGAGCGGCTGGAGCGCGGCGTGCGGGCGGGCACGATTCCGAATCTGCCAACGGCGCTCGGCGGCCGCGTGCGGGTCTGCGTGTCGGGCGGCGCGCCGCTGAAGGAGCGGACGGCGGCGGCCTTTGCGGACTGGGGCGTGCCGCTCGTCGAGGGTTACGGTCTCGCCGAGGCCGGTCCCGTGGTGACGCTCTCCAATCCCCGCAACGCCCGGCCGGGCCGCGTGGGGCCGGCGCTCGACGGCGTGGAACTGATGATCGACGCGCGGCCGGAAACCCGCGGACAGCTCCTCGTGCGCACGCCGAGCCGCGCAGTCGACGTGCTGCAACCGCAGGGACAGGATGCGGCCGCTGCGAAATGGAACCACGACGGCTGGCTCCAGACCGGCGATCTCGCCGAGATCGATGGCGACGGCCACGTGCGGATCACGGGCCGGCTCGTCGACGGCCTCGTGCTCGCCAGCGGCCTGAAGCTGCCGCCCGCCGAGGTGGAGCGGGTGCTCGCGGAGGATGCCGCGATCGCGCAGGTCTGCGTGATCGGCAACGGTCTGCCCTGGCCGGTGGCGGTCATCGTGCCCGAGCCCGACGTGCTACGGGGGGCGATCCGGCGGCTGGGGCTGCGGGTGTTCAGCCGCCGACAGGCGCTCAGGCATCCAAAAATTCTGCAGTGGCTCGCGCGGCGGCTCGCGTGGCGGCAGCGGAGCCTGCCACGGGCCTGGCGGGTGCGGCGGGCGGTGCTCATCGGCCGGCCGTTCGATGCCGCCCACGGCGAGGCGACGCCGGCGCTCAAGCTCAAACGCCACGCGATCGCGAACCATTTCCAGTGGGTGCTCGACGCGGCCGCCACCGACGAGACCCCGCAGTGGCTCGCCACCGTACCGGTGGAACAGGCTGCCGGCCAACCCGACGCACGGCGACACGACGCGGTGCAACATGAAACGCCGCAACCATGCTCTCGGCAGGGTGAAACCATGCGCTCCGGCCACGCCAGCCAGGCCAGCCACGTCGCCGCGGTGCTCTGGAGCCCCCGTGACTCGGCCAGTGGCTTTGCCGACGCAGCAGCCCGCTCCGCCGCGGCGCCGCGGGCGGCCGTGACCACGATTCTCGAGCAGGCCGACCGCACGATCGACGGCCTGCGGCTCGACGCCACGCTCTATGATCCACTCGCAGATTCCCACCACCTGCCACCGCCGCCGATCGCCGACGCGCCGCCGCCGCCACGGGGAATTTTTTCCCGCACCGCCGAGGAGGCGCTCGGCGCGATCGGCTTCTGGGGGCTGGCCGTACCCGAACCGTTCGGCGGCACCGGCTGCACGCTGCAGGAACTCGCCGCCGCGATCACCCGGATGGCGGCGAACGCGCCCACGGCGGCGGGCATGCTCTCGGTGCATTCGTCGATCGGCGCGGTCGGTTCGCTGGCCGCCTTCGGCACGGCCGACCAGCAGGCCCGCCACCTGCCCGGCCTTGCGCAGGGCAGACCGCTGTCGATCTTCGGTGCCACGGAGCCGGGCGCGGGGTGCGACCTTTCCGCCATCCGCGCCGTGGTCGAGCGCACCGGAGACCGCCTGCTGCTCACCGGCACGAAGATGTTCATCACGGGGGCCACCCATGGCCGGCTCGTAAAAGTGCTCGCCCTGCTCGACGGCCTTCCTGCCGTGGCCCTCGCGCGGCTCCCCGACGCGGATACCGACAGCTTCCGCCTGCGGCACTACGCGCTCCATCCGCTCAAGCATGCCCACAACGCGGCCCTCGAATTCAACCGCTTCGAGATCGATGCCGCCAACCTGCTGCTTGCGCCGCCCGACAGGCACGGCCATGCCGACGCCATGAAGATCATCTGGCACGGGCTCAACCGCGGACGGATCACGCTCACGGCCCAGGCCGCCGGCACGCTGCGAATCCTGCGTGGACAAGCCGCGGCCCATGCGCGGAGCCGCCGGACCTGGGGCGAACCGATCGCCGCGCGGCAGCTCGTGCAGGGTCGGCTCGCGCGGATCGCGGCCCGCACGATCGCCTGCGACGCGCTCGCTGCCTGGGCGGCCGACTGCGTCGACGCAGGCCAGACCGGCGAACTCGAGGCGATCACGGCGAAGATCGTCGCGGGGGAGTGCGTCCGCGAATCGGCGATCGACGCGCTCGGCGTGCACGGGGGCCGCGCCTTCCTGGTCGGCCATCCGCTCGGCGACTCGTTCCACGACCATCTGGCCGTGACGGTCTACGAAGGGGAGAGCGACCTCCTCGGCCTCGCCCTCTTCAAGGGGCTGGCCAGACAGCATCCGCTCGCCGCGGTTTCACGCGGCACGTCGGCCGCCCGCCGCGCCGCCGCCTGGCTCGCCTGGCGGGTGGGCTCGATGGCGGGCGACTCCCGGCAGGATGCCGCGATCCTCGACGCTGCCCTGCGCGACCACGCCCGGCATGCCCGCCGCGGTCTGTCGACGGTCGCCCGGCGCATCGACCGCGCGATCCGTCGCCACGGGAAAGACCTCGCCGAACGGCAACTCGAGATCGGCGCGCTCTCGGCGGAGGTTCGCGATCTTGTGAGCGTGCTCGCCGTCGCCCACCACGCCGATGCCGCCGGCGACGACACGCTGCTGCTTCCGGCCGACTGCTGGTGCCGCCTGGCCGGCAGCCGCGCATCCGGACGCCGGCTCACCGCGGCCGATCACACGCGGCTGGCGGAACTGGGAAAGCACATCGTGACAGGCTGAAGCCTGGATATTTGCGGCTAGCCTCTTCCAACGGAAGAGGGGCTGATGCAGTGACAGGCTGAAGCCTGTCCTCCTTCAGCACCTGCGACTGCCGATGCTGAGGAGCCGGTCGGGGGCACGCGCAGGAGACGCAGACAATTGCGCCTCACGGAAGATTCACAATCGCCCACGAGCCTCCTGTAGCACACCGCAGGTGGGTCGGAGACCTCACTTCCGCGGCTCCGAGCATGTCACCGCCGGCGACCAATGCGGGTTGTTTGCACAGGGCAGGGGACGACAGGCTGAAGCCTGTCCTACGGTTGGCTGGCAATGACGGCGGGCCACCAGCTGCAGAGGTACCAGGCCCGCGGCGTCGTCCACTCGGCGAATGCTTCGACCGAGAGCCTCGCTCCCGGGCCGGCGCCGCCGAGCACCTCGTCGATGAGACCCCGCTGCCGCGTGTATTTCACGACGCGGGCCGTGTCTTTCGTCAGACCGGCGAGCTCCACGGCGCGGTCGACGGCGTCTTCGAGGAAGCCGATCCGGTCGACGAGCCCCGCCTCCTGCGCCTGCTTCGCGGTGAAGATCTGCCCGGTGGCGACCTGCGCCACCTTCGCGTCGTCGAGCTTGGGGCGGCCCTCCTTCACGATCTCCTTGAACCGCGAAAACATGTCGTCGACGAGACTCTGCAGGATCTTCCGTTCGCGGGCGGCGAGTTCCGGCGTGCGTTCCTTCGTGGGGCTGAGCATCTCCTTGAGCGGCCCGCTGGAGATCGAGTCGTCCTCGATGTCGAGCTTCTTCATCAGCTTTGAAAGGTCGAAGTGCGGAATGATCACGCCGATCGAGCCGGTGAGCGTGGCCGGCTCGGCGAAGATCACGTCGTCGCGGCCCCCGTTGGCCATGGCGATGTAGTAGCCGCCGCTGGCGGCGATGCCCCCCATGCTGACAACGACCGGCAATTCCCGCGCCTTTGCGAGGCGTGCCAGCCTGTAGTGGATCTCGTCGCTGCCGCTGACGGTGCCGCCGGGGGAATCGACCCGGAGCACGATCGCCTCGACGCTCTCGTCCTCCTCGATGCGGTCGAGCTGCCAGCGGGCGAAGCCGTCGCCGCCCATGATCGCCCCCGAGACGTCGACGATCGCCACCTTCGCAGCCGCCGACTTGGCGAGCGAATGATATTTCTCGACCACGCGGCCGTCCTTCTGAAAATACTGGGCCAGGGCGCCGGCGCTGGACAGGGCCGTCAGCAGCGACAGCCCCGCGATCGTCCACGCGATCCTGGTGCCCCAGCGGCCCCAGAGGCTGCCCTGCTCGAGGATCACCCGCGTGACCGGCGGCGGCGCCGATGGGTCGAGGAGCGGGCGAGTGGCGGGCTGAAGCGTCCGTTCGATGTCCATGAATCCGATTTCTCCAGACGAAGTGTGGCCCGCGAAACGGTGCCGCCGAATTATGTTGCCAGTTTTCCTCGTTCGCGGCTACCTTCTGGAGCAGCGAACAAGCTTGAGCTGCGAAGAACAGGTTCCCCGGAACGAGGAGAGTGACGACGTGATTGTATGCGTGAGCACGGAGTGTTTTCCCGACCTGCCTCTGGCGAAGGCGATGGAGCGGCTGGCGGAGCTGGAGTTCACGGCTGTCGAGCTCGACGTTCATGAACACGGCGGCCACCTGACGCCCGCGCAGGTCGCGGCCAACCCCGAGGCGGCGATCGCCGAGTGCAGTGACCTGCAGCGGCTGCGGCCGGTGGCGATCTCCTTCTCGGCGCCCGAGTCACCCGAGCTCTACGACCGCTTCGAGGCCGCCTGCCGGCTCGCCAAGTCGCTTGGGATCGTGACGATCGTCGTCGAATCGTCGGAACTCGGCACGCCGTTCAACGGCGAGATCGAACGGCTGCGCAAGATGGTGGCGATCGCCTCGGGACTCGGCGCCGTGGTGGGCGTGAAGACCACCGCCGAGCGGATGACGCAGGACGCGGAGACGACGGCGTCGCTCTGCCGCAACGTGCCCGGCCTTGGCGTGACGCTCGACCCGAGCCACTTCATCTTCGGCCACAAGAAGCCGGCCTCGTGGGAGTCGATCCTCAAGTATGTCTGCCACGTGCACCTGCGGGACACGAAGGCGGACGCGTTTCAGGTGCGGATCGGCCAGGGGGGCGTCGAATACGGCCGCCTCGTCGCGCAGCTGCACCGGGTCGGCTACAAGCGGGCTCTCTGCGCCCATCTGCCGCCGCTGGAGGGCGTCGACCAGGTGGCCGAACTCCGCAAGATGCGGCTCCTGCTCGAGAGCCTGCTGTAGGGAAGCCTTCAGGCTGTCTTAGCGCAGTGTCGTGCCCGTCGCCTCGGCACGACTTGCCATTTCGGCGTAGTTCTTCGACTGCTCGTCGTCGCCTTCCTCGGCATGCATCGTCGAGAGGTTGCCGTAGGCAACGGCGAGCGACCGTTCGTCGAGTTCCTTGCGGTCGACCGCCTCCACCATCAGTTCGACTCCCTGGCGGCTGATCTTCAGGGCGTCTGCCCGCCGGTTCACCTGCCAGTAGGAGATGGCCATGCTCACCAATGATTCGCCGATCCTGCCGGCCTCGTCGGGACCCTGGTCGCCGTCCCACAGCGGCACAACCTTGTCGAACCACGTGACGGCCGTGGCATGGTCGCCCTTCTGCAGGCTGTGCAGGATGCCGATGCGGAACAGCAGGTCGCCCATCTCGCGGCGTTCGACCGCGGAGAGTTGACGTTGCGCGGAGCCGCTTTCGAGATAGGCGGCGGTGAGCGTGGCATTGTCGAGCATGTCGGAGGCGTCGTTCCGCAGCAGGCTGGCGGCGAGTGCGTCGGCGAGCCCGCGGCCGACCTCCCAGTCGATCTGCCGGCGGCGTGCGAGATCCTCGATGTCCGCACCGAGCTTTTCACGGGCTTCGAGCAGCCGCTTCACCCACGGCAGTGGTTCAACGCCCTCGGCCGACCCGGCGGCGGCGGCCAGCGCCCCGCGGCAGAGCTGCATCTCCAGCTGCTCGCGTTCCCGGCCGGTCTTCTTCGACTCCGATACGAGCGTCTCGCTCCGGGAGATCCACTTGGGGATGACCCTGCCCTTCTGCTGCCAGGTGCCCCTGGCGATGGCCAGCGCCGTGCCCAGATGGGCGTCGAGCAGCACGTCGCGGGCCGCCCCCTGGATCGATGCCGATGCGCTGGTCAGGAGCGGTGTCGCCGTGCGGATCGCCTCCTCGAAGTGACTCACGCTCTTCTGGTGATCGGGCGACTGCTCCTCAAGTTCGATGCGGCCGAGCATCCGCGCCGTCTGCGCAGTGACCAGCGGCGGGATGTTTTCCTGGGCTTTGACACCCTCGACCTTCGCGCGGGCGGCATCCGTCCGACCGAGCGCCAAGAGCACGCTGGCATGCTTGAGCCGCGTCCAGACGTCGTCCGGATCGATGCGTTCGGCCGCCTCGGCGACCGCGAGCGCATCCAGCCAGCAGCCCTGCTCGCTGAGCAGCACCAGCAGCAGCCGCTGTGCCCGGGCGTGCTTGGGGTCGATCTGGACCGCGCACTGCAGGTCGGCCACGGCGTGGCCGGAACTCTCGTCGATCTCGCCGTCGGCACGCAGCACGAAGGCCTCGGCATCGAGTGGTTCGAGCAGCACGGCCACGGCGGACTGCGTGCCGGGCTTCACGCTGATCACCACGCCCCGCTCGGGAAAGACCTCGCCGATCGACACGCCCTGTTCGTCGAGGATCGAGACGGTTCGGAGGTCGGCGATCTCCAGCTGCTCCGCCAACTGCTTCACGGGCACCGGCTCGACCAGTTTGATCCGGATCGAATCGACGATGTCGTCGTCGAGCATCACCTCGACACGCTCGAACGGCTCGATCTTCCAGAAGAGACCGCCGGTGCCGTCCTCACGAGTGAACGCCTCGCCACCGCCCCAGGCAGATTCGATTTCGTCACGGGTCGTTTTGCCAGGATAGACCCCGCGAAAACTCGCCGGATCGATGGCCAGCGCGGGCGCTTCGGACGGCGAGGCCGCCACGGGCGGCGCGATGCTCGTGGTGGGCCGCAACTTGACGGGCGATGCCGGTTTCTCGGCAACTGCCGGTTCCTCGGCAACTGCCGCTCTCTCTGCAACTGCCGGTTCGGCGGCAACTGCCGGTGCATCCGCCACTGCGGCGGTGGGCTTGGTTGTCTTGGCGGGCTTGGTGGTCGTGGCGGGCTTGGCCGCCGCAGGGTCCGCGTCCACCCCGGATGCTTGCTCTACGTCCGAATGATTTTGATCGTCCGTGAGCTCTTTCCAGCCGCCGGTCAGCGTGGCGGCGATTTGGCTCACCGCTGACGCAGGCTCCTGCGCCGACTCCTGCGCGGGCTGGACTGGCTGCTGCGACTTGCGGGCAGACCGCTCGCCGAGAGATTCGATCCACGTCGGCAGCCGCATGAGCGTGCGGGGCGGGGCCGCGGTTTTCTCCGCGGCGGGGGGCTCCGCGGCTGTTGCACAGACCGACAAAGCGATCGCTCCCACACACGCAATGAGGAACCGTGAATCGAGAGCACGCGAACTCCGCAGCATGGCCACGAGAATATCCTCCTTGAACGATGACAATCCGCCCCGCCGTTTGGTGGGCTGCGGACTGCGGCGGGAAAGTAGGCTTCCCCCTCGACTGGGTCCAGACCATGTTGGGGGGGATTCGTGTGGGGGGATTCCCTTTGCCAGCCTCCTGTTTTCAGCCCCCACGCCCTGCGCGGATCGGCCAGTCCGATTCAAACCACCCATCTTCCCGGTAGACTCCCGGTGCGTCGCCATCATCAGGAATTCGCCATGAACGCCACCATGCACGCCCTGGGCTCGGCACCAGCGAAGCACGCCGTCGTGATTGGCGGAGGATTGGCAGGGCTCTCGGCGGCCGAGGCGCTCGCCGCCGGGGGCTGCCGCGTCACGCTGATCGAATCGACCGGACGGCTCGGGGGCGTGCTGGCAACGGTGCGGCACGACGGCTGGCTCGTGGAGCGCTCGGCCGACAGTTTTCTGGCGGTGCGGCCCGAAGGTCTGACGCTCGTCGAGCGGTTGGGGCTCACGGGGCAACTCGTGGGCGTCGATCCAGGGGTGCGCCGGGCCCTGATTCTCCATCACGGCCGTGCGCTGCCGGTTCCCGCCGGCTTTCGGCTGCTCGCCCCCGGCCGCCTCGGCAGCATCCTGACAACGCCGCTGCTTTCCCCCATCGGCCGGCTGCGGGTGGCCGCCGAGCGCTTCGTGCCACGCCGCCCCGACACCGCTGCCGGCGGCGATGAATCACTCGAGCACTTCGCGGTGCGGCGGCTGGGCCGCGAGGCCTTCGAACGGATCGTGCAGCCGCTCGTCGGCGGCATCTGGACGGCCGATCCGGCGCGGCTGAGCATGGCCGCGGCCTGCCCCGAATTTCTCGACATGGAGCGCCGGTGCGGCAGCCTCACGGCGGGCGAGCGGGCGCGACTGCGGGCGGCCGGCTCGACGGCACAGGCCGCCGGCGCTCGCTACGGTCAATTTGTCACACTCGCCTCGGGCATGGAAACACTGCCGCTGACGCTCGGCCGCCGGCTCGAGCAGGCGGGAGTGGAGTTTGTCACCGCCACCGTCAGCCGGCTGCAACGCGGCGTTGCGGCCGGGGAAGCCGGCCGTGGCTGGCGGGTTTTTCTGCAGCCGAAAGCGGACGCGGCAGCCCGACAGCCGATCGACGCCGACGCCATCGTGATCGCGGTGCCCGCGGCGGCAGCCGGCGGGATGCTTCGCGACGTCGACGGGCAACTGGCCGAGGCTCTTGCCGGCATCGAGTATGCCGGTTCGGCGGTCGTGTCGCTCGGCTTTGCCCGCGCCGACGTCGCGCATCCGCTCGATGCCGCCGGCCTCGTGGTGCCACGGACGGAGGGCCGTCGAATCCTCGCCGTCAGTTTCTCGAGCTCGAAATTTCCGGGCCGCGCGCCCGCCGGCCACGTGCTCCTGCGGACCTTCGTCGGCGGCGCGCTCGATCCGGAAACAGCCATGCTCGACGACGACCGGCTCACGGCCCTCGTCAGGGGCGAACTGGCCGATGTCGTCGGTGCCCGCGGCACTCCGCAGCACGTGCAGATCGACCGCTGGACCCGGGCGATGCCGCAGTATCACCTGGGCCACGTCGAACGGGTCGCCGCGATCAATGCGCGGCTCGACGACATCCCCGGGCTCGCACTCGCCGGAGCCGGCTACGAGGGCGTGGGCATCCCGCAGGTGATCGCCTCGGGTCAGGCCGCCGTGGCGCGGGTACGTTCGGTCAGTACATGACAGGCTGAAGCCTGTCCCAATCCTGTTCGGCACGAGATTTGCGCCATGGCCGTATGACCCCCTCGAGGATGTCATACTGGCAGGGAGACAGCCATGGCAGGCAAGCGTCGTAAGAAGATCCGTGAGCCCGAGATCACGGGAGTCAAGTATTTCAAGAA
>JAPLNR010000061.1 GCA_026401035.1 Planctomycetia bacterium
ACACGGTAAACGTGGGCAGCCTGGCCCCAAATGCGGGCGGCGACGTCAATACCATCGCTGCGGTGCTCACGATCAACGGCGAAGGCGGCAGCGACACGCTGAACGTGGACGACACCGGCGACTCGCTCGGCAACACCGGCACGCTGACCGCGACCGGGATCATGGGCCTGGGGATGGCAGGCAGCATCACCTACGGCACGTTCGAGGCCCTGAAGATCGGTCTCGGCGGCGGCGGCGACACGTTCACGGTCGCCAGTACGCACGCCGGCACGACGGAACTGAACACAAACGGCGGCGGCGACACCGTCACGCTCGAAACAATCTCCGGCATTACGACCGTGAACACCGCCGCTGGCACCGACACGGTGAGCATCCGGGCGATCTCCGCCGCCACGACGGTCAACACGGGCGACGACGCCGACACGGTGAACGTCGGCAGCTTGGCCCCGGCTGCGGGCGGCGACGTCAATGCCATCGCTGCGGTGCTGACGGTCAACGGCGAAGGCGGCAGCGACACGCTGAACGTGGACGACACCGGCGACTCGCTCGGCAACACCGGCAATCTGACCGTGACCGGACTCACGGGCCTGGGGATGGCAGGCAGCATCACCTACGGCACGTTGGAGGCCCTGAAGATCAGCCTCGGCGGCGGCGGCGACACGTTCACGATCGCCGGTACGCACGCCGGCACGACGGAACTGAACACGAACGGCGGTGGCGACACCGTCCTGCTCGAGACAATCTCCGGCATCACGACGGTGAACACCGCCGCCGGTACCGACACAGTGAACATCCGGGCGATCTCCGCGGCTACGACGGTCAACACGGGCGACGACGCCGACACCGTGAATGTCGGCAGCTTGGCCCCGACCGCCGGTGGCAACGTGAACTCGATCGCTGCGGTACTGACGGTCAACGGCGAAGGCGGTAGCGACACGCTGAACGTGGACGACACCGGCGACTCGCTCAGCAACACCGGCAATCTGACCGCGACGGAGCTGACGGGCCTGGGCATGACCGGCGCAGGCAAGATCACCTACGGCACGCTCGAAGCCCTGAAAATCAGCCTCGGCAGCGGCGGCGACACGTTCACGGTCGCCAGTACGCACGCCGGCACGACGGAACTGAACGCGAACGGCGGTGGCGACACCGTCACGCTCGAGACGGTCGCCGGCATTACGACCGTGAACACCGCCGCCGGCACCGACACGGTGAACGTCCGCACGATCGCGGCGGCCACAACGGTCAACACGGGCGACGATGCCGACACGGTAAACGTGGGCAGCCTGGCCCCAAATGCGGGCGGCGACGTCAATACCATCGCTGCGGTGCTCACGATCAACGGCGAAGGCGGCAGCGACACGCTGAACGTGGACGACACCGGCGACTCGCTCGGCAACACCGGCAATCACCTACGGCACGTTCGAGGCCCTGAAGATCGGTCTCGGCGGCGGCGGCGACACGTTCACGATCGCGGGCACCCACGCCGGATCGACCCTGGTGAACGCCAACGGCGGGAAGGACACGGTCAACGTGTTTGCGACGAGCGGCGCCACGGCAGTGAACGCCGGCGACCAAGACGACACGGTCAACGTCGGCAGTGGCGATCTCGACCTGCTGCAGGTGTTGGTCACGGTCACGAGCGGCAGCGGCAGCGACAAGGTGAACGTCGACGACGGTGCCAACACCAACACGAAGAGCGTCAACTACCGCGTTACGCCGTCGCAGGTGACATCGTCGGCGCGGCCGGGGATGCCGGCGCGGACCTTCGCCGGCCTCGCATACGACGGCTCGACCGAGCGACTCTCGCTGACGGGCACGAACGCGGCCAACACGTTCCACGTCATCCCCAGCCGGGATACCGCGCTGCAGATCAACGGCAACCTGCCGGCGCCGGGCACGGTGCAGCCGCGCCTCGGCGACAAGCTCCTGATCGATCTGACGACGGTCTCCGACTCGTGGCTGACGTTCACCCCGGGAGTGCCGGGGGCGGGCGCCTGGGCGTTCGGTGATGCACTGCCCGTCCAGTTCACGAGCATCGAGAAGTTCAACGACTCACAAATGGCCGTCTTTTCGGATGTCGGCGTGGCCAGCACCTATGGAGTGCGGGTGTTCGACGCCGCATCCGGTTTGATGAAGTTCGAGGTGCCCGCCGAGCAGCTCTATGGGGCGACCAGTATCGTGGGAGTGCGGGGCGTCATGGGCGACCTCACGGGGGACGGCTTCGCCGATCTCGTCGTTGGGCCGAACAAGGGCGTGCTGAATGCCACCGTGCGGATCTTCGACGGAATCGACGGTCGTTTGGTGCGGGAGCTGTTCCCCTACACCGATCTCGGTCGCCACGTGGGCGGCATCAACGTCACGGCGGGTGACATCGACGGCGACGGCTGGAACGACGTCGTGGTTGCGCCGGCGGCCGGCGTTCTGGCCCCGGTGCGTGTGTTCAGCGGCGATCCGACCCGCTTCCTCGCGAAGGTCGGCCAGGACTTGTGGCCTCTCGGTCGGAAGGGGACGTCGGAACTCACGGTTGTCGTCGCCGACCAAAACGTCGATGGCCCGGCCAATCGAGGGCAGATCTTCGTCGGCTCTGCACGGAGCGGAGTCGCGTCCGTGCAGTCGTTCACGCTGGGGGGCAACGGCGGCTGGGTGGCGACGCCAGGCGGCTCCTTCCAGCCCTTCGGCACGGCGGTGGTGCGTGGAAGCCCCCGTCTGTCCGCGGGCGACGTGAATGGTGACGGCGTCCAGGATCTCATCGTTGTTCGGCCGAACGATAGCGCTGGCACGGTCAAGATCTTCAACGGCAGGCGGATGGGCGTTGCGCTCGGGGTGCAGTTCGCCACGATCCCGAGCAGGAACCCCGCCAACGACGAGACGACGTTCGCGTTCGACCTGAACGGCGACGGACGCGATGAGACGATTGCCGCGTTCCGCAGCACGATCGGCATAAGCCCCGAAGTCGTCAAGTTCCAGCTGTCGGGAAGCGGCCTGTCGGCCCCGCCCATCCAGAGCGGCCGCTTCTCAGCCAACGTGTCGAGTGCAAAGGATCTCACGGGCTACTGGCTGGTGGACGGTCGCGTGGCCTCCATCTCTCAGATCGGGCAGGAGATCTCGTTGACCTATCCCGACGGCCGCACTGCGACGGGGCTGCTTGTTGGCACGCGTTACATCAACGTGCCGTCGGAAAAGATCATGGGCGAGATCACCCTCGGCAGCATCACCTGGAGCAGGGGCCGGGCCCCGTGGCAGCGCGTGGCCGTCACGGGCACCTACGTCAACAACGGCGTGCTGTTCCACGTGCTGCAGCAGGGTGCCAAGGTGCGGGTGTGGAGCGACGGCGGCGATTACGGCACGGGAACGATTAACGCGGCCGGAATGATCATTCCGAACGCGTCGAGCGGTCGCCTCGGCGGCTCGATCTTCGACATCCGCTGGTCTGGCAACTCGCTCGGCACGCGTTTCGAGGCCAACGCCAACTATCTCGACGCCAAGGGCATGAAGGCGCGGATGTTCGAGACGGCCAGCGGCGACATCTACTTCATCGAGTCTTCCGGCAAGGCCGCGTTGGGACGGTGGATCGCCCCCGGTCAGGTTCGGGTCAACGACTGGAGCGGCGTGGTCGGCGTGATCACCACTGGGGGCATCACCTGGACCGGCAGCCGGCAGCAGTGGAGAAAAGTTTGATGGCACGCAGGGGTGACCTGCCCGCCTGAAACGTCACCACTTTCAGAAAGAGAATCTCTGGTTGTGCAAACCAAGGGAGGGCAAGAGATGCCACATGGAAAGAAGCATCGCACGAGCCGTCTTTGATTCGGTTCGAGAATCATCCTGCCGTGCCTGATCGCAATCGTCCTCTTTCCACGGGCAGACGGTGACAAACTGGGGAGGATACGAACAAAGACTCCCTCCTTCAGTGCAGACGAGGGGTATCGTGGGCGTTGCATGACCATGGCAACGGCGGAGGCTACAACGATTTCACGATTCGCAAACGCGGGCATTGGATTCATCGTCGGCGAGATCATGTTTCTGGCCGTCGCCCATGCCTGCGGCGGACCGCCCTGGACGATCGTCGCGATGGTCGCCTTCATCGCGCTGGCATTCTCGGGGCCGTGGGTGTCGACGCTCGCACTCTTGGCCCCCGGCCTCCTGTGGCTTGCGCTCTTTCAGTTCACGGGCAACCGCGAACTGTTTTTTCCCTATGCGATGCATCTGGCGGCCGTTGTCGCCTGCCGCGTGGGCGGTGGCCCCGGCAGGAGGCTCGCGGGGGGCGGTGTCGTGATCGCCGCATTCCTGGCGATCCGGGTCGCACAGCAGGCCACGCCGCTCGTGTTGGCAGTGGAACTGGCCGTGGCCGCGGCGATCCTGGCCGCGACGGTCGTGGTGCGGTCGCGGCTGCTTCCGCACCTTGGCCTCGAGGCGGCTATCGTCGCCACAGCGGGCCTGGCAGCCTATGCAGGCCTCGCACTCTGACATCACCGGTTGAAAAGAGCTGCGTCCCCTTTCCGCGTGGGGCGTTTTAGACCACCCCCTTGCGCACGGCCCAGACGGCCGCCTGTGTCCGGTCTTTCACGCGGAGTTTCCGCAGGATGTTTTGCACGTACTCCTTGACCGTCTCGATGCTGATCGACATCGATTGGGCAATCTCCTCGTTCGACAAGCCATAAGCGATGTGGCGCAGAGCCTGCTGCTCCCGCGGCGTCAGGTCGACGTTCGAATCAGGCGACCGATCCCTCAGAGACGACAGGATCATTCCATAGGGGCTCGACCCGGCGGGGGGCGTGCCGGTAGCGGCCGCAACGATGGCGTCGACGAGCTCCTGCACCGAAGTGATGTCAAAAATAAAATCGACGATCCCGATCGCCGCGGCCCGCGCCATAGAGATCGGATCCGGCGACAGTCCCACCATGAGAATTTTCGCTGCCGGCACGGCGGTCCGTAGCCGCTTCGCATGATCGAAAACGTCGCCATCGGGAAGCTGATCTGCCAGAAGGATGACACCCGGTGACCGTTGGACAGTCTCCTTCAGGGCGTCCTTCCCATTGGAGGCATGGGCGACCACACGCACCCCCGAGTTCTTCAGCATGGCCTCCAGCCCGAGCCTGAAAACCACGTTGGGATGCACGATGAGAAGAGAGATAGCAGCCATGTGTCCTGTTCGAGGGAGACCCCCTCGCAGGCGAACGCCTGCATCCCGTGTCTGGAAAAGTGAGCCGACCGAACGCGTCACAACCGAGAACTATGGAGCCGACGACATCGATCACCTACCCGTCCGCGGAGGACCGCTCTTGAGGACTCCCCTCCCGACAGAGACCTTCCTGAGGGGGGCTTCCGTGCGATTGTGCTGGCAATTCTGGCCTCGAACAGCACCAACACAAAAACTATACGAGGCCAGTCAAGTTACGCCGGAAACACGCCGCACTGCCTCATTCGGGCTGGGGATCCGGCGGGCGAATCCGGCTGCTGACAGTTACGATTTGTCGCTGGTCGGCGTGCCACGCCCGGGCCGACGATTCGTGGATTGGTGCCACCATGATGTGCAGGTCAGAATGCTTATCGAACGCAAGCCGTGACCATGAACGACGCGGCTGACGAGGCCCGCGTAATCCATCAACTGCGAACAACCATGAAACGACAATGTGCTCGGTTCTCTCTGCTGCTTCTCCTCGCGCTTCGCGCCACTCCGCCGGCCGCCGCCGAGCCGCCGCCGGACCTCGCGCTGCTCCGTGATGGCCGCGATGTTCCGGGCTGGCGAAGCCTCGGCGAGCAGGACTTCGTCAACGTCAACTGTCATGCCGACACATGGACGTGGCAGGCCGACGGTGCCCGTTGCACCGGCAAGCCGGTCGGCGTGATCCGTATGCGGCAGCCCGTCACGAATGTCGAGATGTCGCTGGAATGGCGGCATCTCTCCAGCGGCGGCAACTCCGGCGTCTTCCTCTGGGCACCGCTTCGGGCCCTCGAGGCGATCAAGCCGGGCCAACTGCCGCCGGGCGGGATCGAGGTGCAGATTCTCGATCACGGCTACACCGAACAGTATGAGAAATCATCCGGAAAGAAGGCAGACTGGTTCACGACCGATGGCGACGTCTTTCCCGTGGGATCTTCCTCGATGAAGCCGCTGCCTCCGGTCGCTCCCAATGGAAAGAGAAGCTTTCCGTCATCCCGCCATACCCGCGGCACGCCCGAGTGGAATCATTACTTCATCCGCGCAGTCGACGGCACGGTGCGGCTGTGGGTGAATGGCCATCAGGTTTCGGGGGGAGATGATTGCTCCCCGGCGACGGGCTATCTCTGCCTGGAATCGGAAGGGGCGCCCGTGGAGTTTCGCCGGTTGCGGATCCGCGAAGTGGCCGCTGCCCAGAAGCCGCCGGCTGAAGCGGAATAACGCTGAAAACGGCGGCTGTAGCGGGCCTCACGCCCCGTGCGCCGAGACATGCCGCCAGTGCTGGCGATAGCCGCGCGGCGACAGGCCCGACTTTTTCTTGAACAGTTTCGAGAAGTGATACGGGTTGCGAAACCCGAGCGTGAGGGCGATCTGCTTGATCGACAGATCCGAGTCGCGAAGCATCGTGCCGGCGCGGCGGATCGTCAGTTGCAGGTGATACTTGTAGGGGCTCTGCCCCGTCTGTTCCTTGAACACGCGAAAGAAATGCGTGCGGCTGATGTCAAACGT
Organism: Planctomycetia bacterium; assembly: GCA_026401035.1. GTDB lineage: Bacteria > Planctomycetota > Planctomycetia > Pirellulales > UBA1268 > RGVT01. The sequence goes on from JAPLNR010000061.1 coordinate 6,671, forward strand.
GCGGAGCAGGTCTTCGACCACGGGCAGTCCGGCGGGGTTTTCCTCAAGCGCGAGCCGGGCCCGGCGGACGATCTCCTGCAATCGCGGCACGGCCCGTTCCGCTCCCGCGGCTCCGGTGAGCCGGGCGAGGATCTCGAGCGTGCGGGCCGCGGCAATCTGTGCGAAGCCCGGCGACTCGGCCCGCAGCCCGTCGAGCACCGTCGTGAACGACTGCAGGAGCGGCTCGTCCAGCCCCACGCTCACGACCGCCCGCTCGGGCGCAAGCAGGCCCGCCGTTCGCAGCCGGTCGGGAGTGCTGCCGTGAAAGTGCAGCCAGTAGCTGCCCCAGCCGGTGTCCTTGTGCGGACGGTAGCGATGCCAGATACCGGGCAGAAGAATGACTGCGTCCCCCGCCTGCAGGCCGATCAGACCGGTGCTCTGGGAGTCAAACTCCCCCCGCCCGCGGTTGACGTACAACACGCCGTATTCACTGAGCACGCGGCCCGCTTCCCAGACATAAAAATGCCCCGCTGGGTGGTGCCGCTTCGGCACCTGGTCAAACCCCGGCGCGGCCGGCTGATATCCCGCCCCGGTAACGCTCAGCCCCCACGCCTGATCCCGCGGATTGACGGCCAGATAGCGGTAGTATTCATTGGCACTTTTGGGCATAGAACACAAAGCCTAGCCCACGGGGACGAAGGCCGCCATTTTCCTATTTTCAGATGGAAAACAGGCCCATATCCACCGGCAACGCGGTAGATCACCACCCGCATCCGTGTGTCATAAAAATACAAATAGACATCTTTCCGCACTTTTGGCCATTGATGGGCGATCCGTATCGCACGAAACTACGGAGGAATGAGGGCAGTTGTCGACGCGTTCGCCAGCGCCGCTTCCAGCGTTCCCATCCGCTCTCATCCGCTCTATCAAGGAGGTTGATGCCCGTGCGACGTAGGGAATTCTTGTCGACTGGTGCCCTGGTCGCAGCCGGCAGTGCCGCTGGCTTTGCGGCCGAGACAGCTGTTGAAACGCGAACCGGCTTTCCCGTGCCGCCCACGCCCGAACACGGCCTGCTCTTCTCGTGCAAGTATGGAATGACCAACGGGGGCAGCCTCGAGGAGCGGCTCGCCTCCGCCCGCGATGCCGGCATGGATGGCGTCGATTTCGACGACGCCGCGGCCGTGAGCCCCGAGCAATTGCGTGTCGCGGCCGCGAACACGGGCGTGTTCATCCACAACGCGATCAACCACGCCCATTGGCAAAAGACGCTCACCAGCGCCGACGAGTCGGTGCGGGCCACGGCCCTCGCCAATCTCGAGCATTGCATCCGGGTGTCGCATGCCGCCGGCGGCAGCGGCGTTTTGATCGTGGTCGGAAAGTCTGCGGACGGCCCCGAGGGGGCTGAGCGTGCCCGCGCTGAGATTCGCAAGGCGATTTCGCTGGCGGCCGCCCTCGGCCAGCGGATCTTGTTCGAAAATGTCTGGAACGGCATGTTTTACGAGGACGACGGCCCACGCACCCAAAGCGTGAAGCCATTCGCCGACTACATCGACAGTTTCGACAGCCCCTGGGTGGGCGCCTTCTTCGACCTCGGCAATCACGCCCGGTATGGCGACGTGGCGGCGTGGATCCGGGAACTGGGGCCGCGGATCGTGAAACTCGACATCAAGGGCTACTCCAACGCGAAGGCCGACGCCGAGGGCAAGTGGAAGGGCTTCGTCGACATCACCGCGGGCGACATCGACTGGGCCTCGATCCGGGCGGCGCTCCGCGACATCGGCTTCACGGGATGGGTGTCGGCGGAGGTGGACGGTGGCGATACGAGTCGGTTGAAGACCGTGCTCGAGCAGATGAAGCAGGCGTTGATCGGCTAGAAATCAATCAGAAATCAGGTACCGCGGAGACTTTTCATGCCCACGACAGCGCAGAGCCGACTGAAAAATCGGCGCGGTTTTCTAGGTGCCGGCGCGACGGCGTCTGCGGCCCTGATGGTTCATTCATCGGTGGCTGCCGCGGAAGAACCGCGAGAGTTGCGGCTGGGGATCGTGGGCTGTGGCGGCCGTGGTGCCGGCGCGGTCAATGACTCGCTGACGATCAACTCGCGAGTGAAGCTCGTGGCGGCCGCCGATCTTTACGTGTCGAAGTGTGCCTCGCTCCGCCAGGCCTTGACGGCAGCCCACGAAGACAAGGTGTCGCTCGCCGACGCCAACATGCATGGCGGCCTGGACGGCTACAAGCGGGTGCTCGACGATCCGAACGTCGATGTCGTGCTGCTGGCCACATCGCCCGGCTTCCGCCCCGCCTATGTCCGCGAGGCGGTCGCGGCCGGCAAACACGTCTTCGCGGAGAAGCCGGCCTGTGTCGATCCGGCCGGGTACCGGATCTGCCTGGAAGCGCATGACAAGGCGGTGGCCGCGGGCACCGCCATCGTCACCGGCACGCAGTATCGCCGGCAGGCGAGCTACATCGAAGCGGTCGAACAGATTCGCAAGGGGGCGATCGGCCACATCGTCGGCGCGACGACACGTTATTGCTCGTCGAGCATCTGGTATCGCGGTCGCAAGGAAGGCATGAGCGACGCGGAGTACCAGATGAGCAACTGGATGCACTTCATCTGGCTCAGCGGAGACCAGATCTGCGAGCAGGCGGTCCACAACATCGACACCATCAACTGGGTCATGGACGCCACTCCAGTTTCAGCCTTCGGCTCCGGCGGCCGGTTTACGCGGCCGGCAGACAGCGAAATGTGGGACAGCATGAACATTGATTTCGAGTATCCCGACAATCGCATCGTGTCGTTCATGTGCCGGCAGATTCCGGGCACGGCTGCCGACAACAGCACCGTGATCTACGGATCCGCAGGCACCTGCCACATCGGCTCCATGAGCAGTGGCTCCAGCATTTTCGACCATTCCGGAACGAAGACCTGGGGGATGCCGGGCAGCATTGCCGACGCGTACAAGCAGGAGCACAAGGATCTGATCGACTCGATCCGCGCTGGCAAGCCGATCGTCGAACTGCGGCAGACGGCTGACAGCTCGCTCACGGCGGTGCTCGGGAGGATTGCGGCCTACACCGGCCAGCGGGTCTCCTGGGATTTCCTGACGAACCAGTCGAAGCTCGACCTGTTTCCCAAGGATCTCACCTGGGATGCCACGCTACCCGCGTCGCAGCACGCCATTCCCGGCAAGACGAAACTGATCTAACCTTCGCCTCCTGCCTCTGCCTCCTGGCCGAGGCCCCGACTGGAAATGCCATGAGCAGCCCCCCAAACCTCGTTTCTTCCGCACCGATCTACCGCGGCCCTCTTCCGCATGTACACGCGGTCGAGCGGATCCCGGTCACGGTCTATGACCAACCGCTCGATGCCAGCAGGGCGGTGGCCCGCGAGATCGCCGATCTCGTGCAGTCGCGGGCGGCGGCCGGCAAGCAGACGGTGCTGGGCCTCGCGACCGGCTCGACGCCCGTCGGCGTCTACGACGAATTGATCCGCCTGCACCGCGAGGAGGGGGTGTCGTTCAAGACGGTCGTCACGTTCAACCTCGACGAGTATTGGCCGATGCAGCCGGACGCCCTGCAGAGCTACCACCGCTTCATGCGGGAGCATCTCTTCGACCACCTCGACATTCCCGCCGCTGCGATCCATCTCCCCGACGGCACGCTCCCGCGGGACAAGGTGGCGGCGGCCTGCGTCCGCTACGAGGAGCAGATTCGCGAGGCGGGCGGGATCGACCTGCAGATCCTCGGCATCGGCCGCACCGGCCACATCGGCTTCAACGAGCCGGGCAGCGCCCTCGACAGCCGCACGCGGCTGATCACGCTCGACAGTGTCACGCGGGTCGACGCCGCCAGCGATTTTTTTGGCGAGTGGAACGTGCCCCGGCAGGCGATCACGATGGGCGTGGGATCGATCCTCGATGCCCATCGGGTGGTGCTCCTGGCCTTCGGCGAGCACAAGGCATCGATCGTGCAGAAGGCCGTCGAGCAACCGCCGTGCAGCCACGTCTCGGCCAGCGCCCTGCAGCAGCATGCCGACGCGCGATTTGTGCTCGACAGGGCCGCGGCGGCGCGGCTGACGCGGTTCGAGTCGCCGTGGGTGGTCGGATCGCTCGATTCGATGGGCCTGGAATGGACCGACGCTCTGACCCGCAAGGCCGTGATCTGGCTGGCGCTCGAGCTCGGCAAGCCGATCCTCAAACTCACCGACGAAGACTACAACGAGCATGGCCTCCAAGACCTGCTCTCCAACCGCGGCCGGGCCTACGACCTCAACATCGAGGTCTTCCGCGCGATGCAAGACACGATCACCGGCTGGCCGGGCGGCAAGCTGAACGCCCCGCGGCGGGTGCGGGGGGGCGAGGTCCGCGCGGACGAGTTTCCCAAGCGGATCGTCGTCTTCAGTCCGCATCCCGACGACGACGTGATCAGCATGGGTGGCACGTTTATCCGGCTCTGCGAACAGGGACACGAAGTGCACGTCGCCTACCAGACCAGCGGCAACATCGCCGTCTGGGACGAGTCGGCCGACCGGCACGTCGACTTCGTCGAGGAGTTTTGCAAGGCGTTTGGCGTTGGGACCAAAACCAGCGAGATCGCCGAGAAAATCCGGGCGTTTCTCAAATCGAAGCCGGCCGGCGCCGTCGATCTCCCGGAACTTCAGGCCGTGAAGGGCCTCATCCGCCGCACCGAAGCCCGGGCCGGAGCCCGGTATTCCGGAGTGAAGCCGGAGCACATTCACTTCCTGGATCTTCCCTTCTACGAAACGGGTCGCGTCCGCAAGAAGCCGATCGGCCCGGACGACATCGCGATCACCGTGAAGCTCCTCGAGCAGGTGCAGCCGCACCAGGTGTATGCCGCGGGCGACCTTTCCGACCCCCACGGCACGCATCGCGTCTGCCTGGCGGCCGTGATCGAGGCGCTCGCTGCAGTGGCCGATCGCGACTGGGCGAAGCGGTGCGAACTCTGGCTCTACCGCGGCGCCTGGCAGGAATGGGAGCCGCACGAGATCGAGATGGCCGTGCCGCTCTCGCCCGAGGAGGTGGAACGAAAGCGGATGGCGATCTTCAAGCACGAGAGTCAGAAGGATCGGGCCCTCTTTCCGGGCCCGACCGACCCGCGGGAGTTCTGGCAGCGGGCCGAGGACAGAAATCGCGACACAGCCCGCCTCTACGACAAGCTCGGCCTGCCCGAATACGAGGCTATCGAGGGATTCGTTCTCCACAAGCCCTGAGACCCACCATGAAACATTACAACGTCGGCGTCATCGGTTACGGCTGGGCGGCGACGGCGCACATCGCCGCCATCAATGCCACGCGGCAGGGCCACGTGACGGCGATCTATTCATCGCGGCCGCTCGACGCGGCCGAACTTTCCGCCAGGCATGGCAGCCCGATCAAGGTCTATCAGGACCTCGACGCGATGCTCGCCGCTCCCGACCTGCACGTGGTCGACATCACCAGTTATCCGAGCCAGCACCGCGAGCAGGCCGTCGCCGCCGCGAACGCGAAGAAACACATCATTCTCGAGAAGCCGATGGCGAACTCCCCCGAGGAGGTTCAGGCCATCCTGGCCGCCGCCGAGGCCAATGGCGTGCGGGGCTGCGTCTGCTTCGAGTGCCGGTTCTCCAACCAGTTTCAGGTGACGAAGGCGGTCATCGACGAGGGGCTGCTCGGCCGACTGCACTACGGCGAGGTCGATTATTTCCATGGCATCGGCCCGTGGTACGGCCAGTATCGCTGGAATACCAACAAGCGCGAGGGAGGCAGCGCCCTGCTGACCGCCGGCTGCCATGCCCTCGACGCTCTCTTGATGCTGATGGGCAGCGACGTCGAGAGCGTCACGAGCCTGAGCACGAAATCGGCGAGCGACGTTTTCCAGCCCTACGAATACGACACGTCGAGCGTCACGATCCTGCGCTTCAAGAATGGCGCCGTCGGCAAGACGGCGGCGATCGTCGATTGCCTCCAGCCTTACTATTTCCACACGCACCTGGTGGGCAGTTCGGGGAGCCTGCTCGACAACAAGTTTCACTCGACGAAACTCAAGGCCGACAAGGCGCACTGGAGCGAACTCTCCATGAAGATGCTCGACTCTGGCGACGTCAGCGACCATCCCTACCAGGCACAATTTCAGGCCTTCTTCGACGCCCTCGACGCCGGCCGCGACATGCCGCTGACGAGTTTTCCGGAAGTCGCCAAGACGTTTGCGGTGATCTTCGCCGCCGACACCAGCGCCGCCCAGGGCGGCGTGCCGGTCGCAGTAAAGTAGGACAGGCTTCAGCCTGTCACTGTCATCCCCAATGTCACCATCACTCGCCCCCTCCACAGCCATGCCTCTCCTCTTTTGCCTATCTCCCTGTCTCCTGCTCCTCGTCGGTTCCGCAGCTTTGGCCGCCGAACCACCGGCCGGTTTCACGGCGCTCTTCAACGGCTCCGATCTCGTGGGCTGGCGGGGCCGGCCGCACCTCGACCCCCGCCAGGAAGCTGAGGGCACGCCCGAAGAACGGCGGAGCCGCCAGAACGACTGGAATCGCGACATGGCCGCCCATTGGAAGGTGGAACAGGGCGTGATCGTCAGCGATGGCAGCGGCGTTTTCCTGACGACGGATCATGATTACGGCGATGTCGAACTTCTCATCGAATGGATGCTCCCCGCTCCGTGTGCCGACAGCGGCATCTACCTACGGGCCAATCCGCAGGTGCAAATCTGGGACCCGGACTGCAAACGCGACTTCAAGCACGGCTGCCAGAAGGGCTCGGGCGGCCTCTGGAACAATCCGGCGGATTCGCCGGGAAAATTCCCGCTCGAGAAGGCCGACAGGCCGACCGGCGAGTGGAACATGACGAAAATTCGGATGCGGGGCGACCGCGTGACCGTGGTGCTGAACGACAAACTGATCGTGGACGACCAGCCGCTCGCAAACTTTTTCGAAAAGGGCAAGCCGCTTCCCGCCCGCGGTCCGATCCAGATCCAGACCCACGGCGCCCCGATGCACGTGCGCAATGTCTTCATCAAGGAACTGGCGGCCAACGAGGTGGGGTTCAGGCCGGCCTCGCCCACACCAGGGTTCATGTCGGTTTCCTTGGCCACGGCGACGAAGTGCACTTCCCCAACATCAGGATTCGTGAGTTCAAATGAGTAAACCCGCCCCGACGTTTCGCCTCTGGATTATGATGGTGCTCGAGTTTGCGATCTGGGGCGCATGGCTACCGCTCATCTGGGGCTACATGGGCAAGGATGGTCTCGCCTTTTCCGAAGCGCAGATCGCCTGGGTCGGCAGCGCCTTTGCGATCGCGTCGATCGTCGGCATCTTCTTTTCGAGCCAGTTCGCCGACCGCACGTTCGCGGCGGAGCGGTTCATGGCCGTGAGCCATCTCGTCGGCGGGCTGGCGATCCTCGGCATGTATTGGGCAAAGGATTTTCCGACGTTCTTCGGGCTGATGCTCGTCCATGCGCTGCTCTACGTGCCCACGATCTCGGTCTCAAACTCGATCGCGTTCACCCATATGAAAAACGCGCAGAAGGAATACGGCATCGTGCGGATGGGCGGGACGATCGGCTGGATTCTCGCGGCCTGGCCGCTCTATTTCGTGCTCCAGGGCAAGGTCGGGGTCGAGGCGGTGGCGGCGAGCCGCAACATCTTCCTGCTGGCAGGAGGCACCTCGCTCCTGCTCGCGGCCTACAGCCTGACGCTGCCGCACACGCCGCCAAAACGTGCAACGGCGGCCGACGGCGGCTTCGCCTGGCTCACGGCCGCACGGCTGCTCTCGAAGCCCTTCCTGCTCGTGCTGTTTGTCGTCACGTTCATCGATTCGGTCATCCACAACGGCTACTTCCTGCTGGCCGGCAACTTCCTCGGCAGTCCGACGGTGGGGATCAAGCCCGAATGGATCATGCCGGTGATGAGCATCGGCCAGGTGGCCGAGATCCTCACGATGGCCGTTCTCGGATCGGTGCTCGCCCGGCTCGGCTGGAAGACCACGATGATCCTCGGCATTCTCGGGCACGCGGCCCGGTTCGCCGTCTTCGCCTTCATGCCTCAGAACCAGCCGATGATCATCGCGGTGCAGGTGCTGCACGGCATCTGCTATGCGTTCTTCTTCGCCACGCTCTACATCTTCATCGACGCTGCGTTTCCGAAGGACGTCCGGTCGAGCGCCCAGAGCCTGTTCAACCTGCTCGTACTCGGACTCGGTGATCTGGCGGCCAAGTGGCTCTTCATCCCGCTGCAGGGCCGCCTGACCCAGGACGGTGTCACCGACTACCGTGAACTCTTCCTCTGGCCTGCCGGTCTGGCTCTCGCCGCCGCGGCCCTGTTGCTGGTGGCCTTCTGGCCGCCGGCAGCGTTGGCGACCGCGTCCGATACCGAGGACGATCTCGAGACCGAGCCGCAGATCGTGACATAGGGCCTGGATCGCTCGTTGACGGAAGCCCCGCTGCCACCGGCCAAAAAACCCCGCGCGGATGTCCTGCTCCGCGCGGGGGATTTTGCGAGCCCGATTTAGCGGGTAGCCGCGGCTGTCTTCGTCGCGGTCAGCTTGACCGCCGATTCCTTCGTCTGCTCCGCAATCACGACCCCCCCCGTGGCGCTGCTGGCCTGGCAGCACGACGGCACGATGACCTCACGACGCACGACGGTCGTGGAGCAGCAGGAGCCGTTCACACGGCAGGTGCTGCAGGCGGGAGCACAGCACGAATCGCAGGCCGGAGCACACACCGGCGCACAGCAGGGATCGCACACGGGCGCACACACCGGAGCGCAGCACGGCGCCGTGTAACAGCAGCGGCGGTGGTGGCGGTGGCATCTGGCCGCCTCGGCATCCCAAGCCGTGGCCACGGCGGCAAAGCAGGTGAGCGTGCCGATCAGACGAATCAAGATCTTGTTAGCCATCGTAGAAAACCCTCTCGAGAATCTCGGGATCGCGGGCGGGCCGGACGACGGCCGCCTGTTCCGAGGCCCGGAACAGTAGGAACCGCCACCAAAAGCGGCAAACTACCGCGGATTCCGCCAGAAACCGCGGCCGGACATTTCGGTTCAGGTAAGCCGTAATGGCCAGGCGATCGAGGGGAGCGGGGATTGCCTGCACGACCGCGGCTTCTGAAGGCGGCACGACGGGAATTTCGCCGCCTTCACCCGCCAGCATGACGAAAACCGAGGATAGGATGCTGCAAGCCACTTCCACGACCGAGGTTCTCTGCGCCCCTCCGGCCACCGACGATGTCCGGCCGCGTCCAGCGCTCTTGCGGGCACTGGGCAGAAGCGAGCCGCCGCCGGTCGTCGAAATTCAGGGCGAGACGTTTTGCCTGATCGAATTGCTCAAGCACGATTCCTGGGCGGCCACGGCCATCTACGAGTCGCCCTCCCGCAAGGCGCTCTGTAAGTTCAACCGCCAGCAGGCGATCTTCATCATTCCGATGCGCTGGCTGGGTCGGCTGCTCGCGGCCCGCGAGCGGGGATTCCACGATCGGCTCGCCGGCATCGCCGGGATCGCACCAGCGCTCGGTGCGGTCTGCGTCGACGGGAAGCCGCTGCCGCATGCAGTCGCGCGGACATTCATCGACGGACACGCGCTCGCCGAGGGAGAGTGGGTCGACGACGACTTCTTCCCGCGGTTCCAGGACCTGCTGGTCGAGGTGCACCGCCGGCACTTTGCCCACGTCGACCTGCACAAGCGGGAAAACATCCTCGTCGACACTGCCGGCCGGCCCTACCTGATCGACTTCCAGATCTCCTTCGCCCTGCCGGTCGACAATCGGCTGGTGACGGCGCTCTTCGGAGGCCTGCTGCGGTTGCTTCAGCGGTGCGACGAGTACCACCTGCTCAAACACCAGATCAAACACCGGCCCGATCAGGCCGGCCTGACCTGTTTCGATCTCGAGAGTCTTAGGCCCTGGTGGATTCGGATTCATCGGCGGTTGGCCGTGCCATTCCGCTCCTTCCGCCGCGGCCTGCTGATTCGGCTCGGCATCCGCTCCACGAGCGGCCATGCCTTCAGCGAGGCCTTTCCGGAAATCGCCCACCGCCGTGCCGCCGCCTGAGGCGGGCGGCTCAGTTGCCGGCCCCGCTGCGGTCGTTCGTCACGCGGTCTGCACCGGCGGTCGACGCCAGTCGCGTGGCCAGATGCTTCGCCTTCATCGGGCCGTGATAGGCCGCCACGGCACCGGGCACGAGCGAGCCCCAGAGCCGCTCCTGGTAGATCGACAGCGCGTGCAACGCGTGGCACATCGGCCCGATCTTCCAGTCGCGCTGCGGCTCGCCATACAGGACGTCGGCGACGAACTGCACCGCGGCCACCGTGCGGGGATGGTAGAGCACGTGCTGATCCGCCGTGGAGACGAGAAACTCGAGCATGTGGCCGGAGGTGCGGAGCTTTCGCTCCACGTCGTCGCCATCCTCGGCGCGGTTGAACCAGTCGGTGCTGAAACTGCCGTCAGAGTTTTGCAACTCGCCGAAAAGACGCTGCTGCTGACCGCGCACATAGCGGTTGGCCGCCACATAGACGCCGTCGAGCGCGCCGGTCGCCTCGCGCCGCCGCTGGCAGGCGTAGGCCAGACCAAACAGCCGGTGCGTGCCGCCGCAGGGCGCTCCGCGGAGCGGCTGACCGATCTCCTCCTCCACCAGCCTCGGCAGTGACCACTTCGTGCCGTCCGCGCCGCCCCACGTCTCGTCCGTGTGGAGATAGTGGGCCATCGCGATCAGCGTGAACGTCAGCTCGTTGTTTTCCGAGCAGGCGAGTTGCTCCGTCTCGATCAGATCGGCGACGGTGAACGACCGGCCGTCGATCTCGATCGGCGATGGCGGGGAGACCCGACACTGCGCCAGGACGGCCAGATACTGTGCCACGTGCCCCTGCATTCCCTTGCCCCGCAAGGCGATCAGCTGGTCGTTCTGCGACGCCAGCATCACCAGCCCGCGGCAGCGGCCTCCCATGTTCAGCCAGCCAAGGCAGCTGATCCGGTCGCCGCTCCCACCACCGAGCCGCACTTCCGCTGCAGGGCCGTAGGCGATCGACCAGTGCATCAACTCCCACGGGTTGTGTTCGAGCGTGTTGAGGGGCCGCTGCGCATAGGCTGCGATCGTACGGGCGATCTGCCGCCGGAGCGACAAGAGATCCTTCGACGCCGGCGGCGGCTCGGCGCTGGCCAACACGGATGGCTGGCTGCGATCAGACCCCGGTGGCGGCGGTACCGGTGAGGGCCGAACGGGCGGCAGCGGAGTCACCCGCAGGGGCGATGCCCGGGCAACCTTTCGGCCGGGTGCCGTGAGCGTCTCCCAGGATTCACCCACCGCCCGCTGCGTCGACAGGCCTGCAAGCGCAAAGAGCGGTGCGAGCAGCAGGCACCAGATGATCCAAGATCGCATCCGCCGCATCCCTTGAAGACTTCGCGCCTCTTTGAGTCGCCTCTCCAAAGAACATCGACAGAAGTGCCCCTCCGTATGAAGGGGGGGCTTTGCGGCCCAGCCAACCAACCTCCAACTCCCCCGGCCCCCGAATCCCGCAGCCTCACGAACCTGCCCAACCACCCCGAACTGCGAATGCTCCCGCAAAACATTCGCGACTCCCGCTCGCGATGCGTGTCGTCCGCCATCGAAACTCGCGCACGAGCCGCTCCTGCTGAACGAGGGTCAGGGAGGGGTTGTCCATGCCCCGGGAGCCGGCGTTGGCGGCAAGCGAAGGCAGGATGCCGTAAGCGGAGGCGTTCTGGCTAGCGCAGCCGGCATCGAGTGAGCGCAGGGCATTCCATAAGCCGGGCTTTGCCCGGCGACCGTAAGCTGGTGCCGACGCCGGGACGGCGGCGACAGCGCGAAAGCCGTAGCCCGCAGCGAACGTCCGGCGACGGGGCGTGGGGAGCCCCGACCAGCGAAACGTGCAAGATTTAAGTGTGAGCCGTATCAGAAGTAGAAGGGGATTCCCTGTTCCCTGAACGCCCGCTTTTCCTCCGGCAGAAACTCGTCGCCGAGTTTTTCAAAGCCCCCCTCCGCCCGAAAGGCCTCGAGGAATCGGTTGATCTGGTCGCGGAGACCGCTGTCGTCGGGCCGCAGACCGACCGCCCAGGTCTCTTCGCGGAACGGCTCGAGCACGGAGCGGGTCGTGTCGGGATGCCGCTTGTGATTCTGGTAGACCGAGAGCGAGTCGTAGATGAAGGCGTCGGCCTTGCCCTGCACCACCTCGAGCACGCCCGAGCTTTCCTTGTCGAGCACGAGCAGGCGGGCCTGCTTGAGCGCGGTGGCCGCATACTGATGGCCGGTCGTGCCCTTCTTGACGGCGATCACGCGGCCCTTCACGTTCAGGTCGGCCGCCGATCGCACGGGTGACTTCGTGCCGACGAGGAGGGCGAGGCCCGTCTTCAGATACGGCTCCGAAAAAGCGATCGACCGCGACCGCTCCGGCGTGGCGGTCATCGACGAGATAATGCAGTCGATCTTGCCGGTCTTGAGCGCGGGAATGAGGCCGTCGAAGGCGATGTTCTCGACGACGAGCTCCCGCCCCAGATGTTTCGCCAGAGCCTCGGCCAGCCGCACGCTCACGCCCGTTGGGCGGCCCTGCGGGTCGGTCATCTCGAACGGTGGATAGGAAAGCTCCATGCCGACACGGAGCGGCGCGGCTGCGGTCGCACTGCACGCGAGACCGGCGAACAGGCAGAGGACGACGATTCTTCCGAGAGCATGCATGGCGGCATTGTAGGCCACGGGGCCGCATTGGCACGCCGACACCGCGGGCCACGGGGCGGCCCCCGGTTTGGCAGGGTTGAAGGCCTGCCGGTCGGGCGATGTGCTACCCTACGCCGCATGTCCCGTCGGCTCGCCCATACCCTCGTCGTCGCCCTCTTCGCAGCGCTCGTGGTGCTGGCGTTTTCGCGAGTGCACTACACGTGGAACTGGGCGGGCGTGTGGGAGTATCGCGAGAAATTCCTCCAGGGCTGGCTGACGACGGTGGCCCTGAGCCTGGCGGCCCTCGTGACGAGCACGGCGATCGGGGCGCTCGCCGCGGTCTGCCTGCAATCGCGAAACGTCCTCTTGGAGGCGGTCGGTCGCGTCTACGTGGAATTGATCCGCGGCACGCCGCTGCTCGTGCAGCTGCTGATCGGTTTCTACGTGATCGCCAGCGCCGTGGGGCTCGAAAACCGCTTCGTCGTCGGCGTGCTCGTGCTCTCGCTCTTCAGCGGCGCCTACATGGCGGAGATCTTCCGCGGCGGCCTCGCGGCGATCCCCAAGACGCAACGGGATGCCGCCCGCGCGATCGGGCTCACGCCGTGGCAGACCATGCGATTCGTCATCCTGCCGCAGGCCGTGCGGCTCGTGCTGCCACCGGTGGCGGGCCAGCTCGTCTCGCTCATCAAGGATTCGTCACTGCTGTCGGTGATCGCGATCTCCGAGTTCACACTCAACGCGCAGGAGGTCAACTCGTTCACCTATTCGACGCTCGAGAGCTATCTGCCGCTGGCCGTCGGCTACCTGCTGCTCACGCTGCCGCTGTCGGCCCTGTCGCGCTGGCTGGAGGGACGGTTCAAGTATGAAACTTGACGTCACAAACCTCACGCAGCGGTTCGACGCCACCACGGTGCTCGACCGGCTCGCACTCGCCACCGGCGAGATTCAGGCGCTCGTGCTCGTGGGCCCATCCGGTGGCGGCAAGTCGACGCTCCTGCGGATCCTCGCCGGGCTCGACGTGCCGGTGGCCGGCAGCGTGGCCTTCGACGGCAGCCCGCTGCCCCGCGACGAGGAGTCGTTGCGACGGTACCGCAAGACGGTCGGCACCGTCTTTCAGGCCTACAATCTCTTCCCGCACCTGTCCGCCCTCGACAATCTGCTCCTGCCGCTCGTCCGCGTGCACGGGCTGAGCCACGCCGCGGCGGTCGCCCGCGTGCGGGAGCCCCTGGAACGGTTTCAACTCATGGCCCACGCCCACAAGCGGCCTGCCGAACTCTCCGGCGGCCAGAAGCAGCGGATCGCGATCCTGCGGGCGCTGGTCGTGCAGCCGCGGCGGCTGTTTCTCGACGAGCCCACGTCGGCGCTCGACCCCGAAATGACGGCCGAGGTGTTGGAGATGATCGGCGAACTCAAGGCGCTCGGCACGCAATTCGTGCTCGTCACCCACGAGATGGGATTCGCGAAGCGGGTGGCCGACGAAGTGGCCTTCATCGGCGACGGGCGGGTGCTCGCCCACGGCACGGCCGACGAGATGTTCAACCGCTGCGACGAGCCCCGCGTTCGCGGCTTCTTCGCGAGGATTCTCGCCTGAAAGGCCTACCCATGAAATCACCAGAACGCGCTGCGGTCGACGCCTTCCGGGGCGCGCTGATCGCCGACGCGATCGCAATGCCGGTGCACTGGTATTACAACCAGCAGGCGCTCGCCCGCGATTACCCCGAGTTCGCCGCAGCGGCGCCGGCGGGCTATCTCGCGCCGAAGAGCCCGCACGCCGACAGCATCCTCTGGCGGTCGAGCTACGTGCCCGCGAACGAAAAGGGGGACATCCTGCGCGAGCAGGCACAGTATTGGGGCCAGCGCGGCATCCACTATCACCAGTTTCTCGCCGCCGGCGAGAACACCCTCAACTATCAGTTGGCCATCGAACTGGCCACGCTCGTCCGCGGCGACCGCGACTACGATCCAGAGCGCTGGCTGCAGCGGTACGTCGCCTTCATGCTCACTCCGGGCAAGCACCGCGACACCTACGTCGAGGAGTATCACCGCCACTTCTTCACGAATTATGCGGCCGGACGGAAGCCGATCAGTTGCGGCGTGCGCGACGTGCACATCGGCGGGCTCGTGCCCGTCCCGGCACTCGTGGCGGCACTGGGGCCGAAGCATCCCGAACTGCGGCGGATCGTGCGGGTGCACGTCGGCCTGACCCACAAGGATGACGAGGTGCTCGAGGCCGCCGACACGCTCGCGCGGATGCTCGTGCGGCTCTGCGCAGGCGACGACCTGCGGACGACGATCCTCGAAGAGGCCCCCGACTGGATCTCGGCCGCGAAGGTCCGCGAGTGGGAGCAGCATCCGGACCACGTGGTGGTCGGGGGCAGGCTCTCCTCGGCCTGCTACATCCCCGACGCCTTTCCGGCGGCGCTCTTCCTCGCCTGGCGGCATGCCGGCGATTTTGCGGCGGGTGTCTGCGCGAATGCCCGGGTGGGGGGCGACAACTGCCACCGCGGTGCGGTCGTGGGCTCGCTCCTCGGGGCCTCGGCACCGATTCCCGACCGGTACGTGGCCGGATTACAGGCCGGTGATAGAGTTGAGGGTCTGTTTCCCAAACGTTCGGAGGAAGTGTCTGCATGAACCCGATTGCGACCGAGCCGCGCAGAGGCCGCGACACGAACGCGGCTTTCGCGAGCCTTTCCGCGCCGCTCGTCCCCACGAAAACACTCCTCCTGAACGGCAAAGACGCCGCGGCCAAGCGGCAGGAAATCCGCCGCTACTTCCATCAGACCTGCGAACTCTACGAGCAGCTCTTCGCGCTTATCAAGGATGATTCGTCCTACTACGAGCGGCACGAGCCGCTTCGGCATCCGCTCATCTTCTACTTCGCCCATCCGGCGGTCTTCTACATCAACAAGCTGATCGCGGGCCGGTACATCGCTGAACGGGTCGATGCCGGCATCGAGGCGATGATGGCCGTGGGTGTCGACGAGATGTCGTGGGACGATCTCAACACCGCGCATTACGCGTGGCCGGGCGTGCGGGCGATCGGCGACTACCGGGCGGCCGTAAGGGCGCGAGTCGACGACTTCATCCAGTCGATGCCGCTGGAACTGCCGATCCGCCAGGACACGCCGGCCTGGATCATCCTCATGGGAATCGAGCACGAGCGGATCCATCTGGAAACCTCGTCGGTGATCATGCGGCAGATGCCGCTCGACGAATTGCGGCACGGTGCAGAGTTGACCGCGGAGGAGCGGAAACTCTGGGCCAGCTGCCCGGCGCATGGCGCAGCACCCACCAACGAATGGCTGCCGGTCGAGGCCTGCACCATCCATCTTGGCAAGGCCGGGAGCGACGAAACATATGGCTGGGACAACGAGTATGGCTCCGAGGAAGCCAAACTGCCGGCATTCAGGGCGGGCCGGCGGCTCGTGTCCAATGCCGAGTTCATGGAGTTCGTCGCCGGCGGCGGCTACCGCGACGAATCGGTTTGGACCGAAGAAGGCCGCGGCTGGCTCCACTACACCCGGGCCGAGCAGCCAAAATTCTGGCGCGGCCGCAGCGGCCTTTATTTTCAGCGGAATCTGCTCGAAGAGATTCCGCTGCCGCTCAACTGGCCCGTGGAGGTCAACTGCCTCGAGGCCCAAGCCTATTGCGCGTGGCTGGCGAAACAGACGGGCGAAAATGTCCGGCTGCCGACCGAGGCTCAGTGGTATGCGGTCCGCGCGGCCGCCCTGGGGGATGCCCCGGACACCGACCAACCCCACTGGGACAAGGCACCGGGCAACATCAATCTGGACCACTTCGCATCGAGCGCTCCCGTCGACCATTTTCCGCAGGGCGACTTCTGCGACGTCGTCGGCAATGTCTGGCAGTGGACGCGGACGCCGATCATGCCCTTCAAGGGCTTCGAGGTGCATCCGCTCTACGACGACTTCTCCGTGCCGACGTTCGACGGCCGCCACAACCTGATCAAGGGGGGCTCGTGGATCGCGACCGGCAACGAGGCCCTGAAGAGTGCCCGTTACGCCTTCCGGCGACACTTCTTCCAGCACGCCGGATTCCGCACCGTCGTGGAGGAGCCCGGCAGCGAAATGGCGACGGAGGGCTCGCGGCTCTATGAAACTGACCAGCTCGTGACGCAGTATCTTGATTTTCACTATTCAGACGCCGCGTCCGGCGGGTCAGACGCCGCTTCCGGTGTCGGCATCGGGCCGCTCGGCGTGCCCAACTTCCCGCAGGCCTGCGTGGCGGAAACGATGAAGCACGTCCCGGCTGACCGCCGGCACACGTGCCTCGACATCGGCTGCTCGGTGGGCCGGTCGGCCTTCGAGTTTGCCCGCTCCTTCGCGCACGTCGATGCGATCGACTTCTCGGCCCGGTTCATCCAGTCGGGAGTCCGCCTGCAGCAGGGAGGCGAACTGTTGTACGAGGTGCCGGTCGAAGGCGAACTCACCGTCGGCCGCGCGTTAGAGCTTGAAAAACTCGGCCTCATGGATGCCGGGAGCCGGGTGTCGTTCATGCAGGGGGATGCCTGCAACCTGAAGCCGATCTACACCGGCTATGACGTCGTGTTTGCCGGAAACCTCATCGACCGGCTCTACGATCCGGCGCTGTTTCTCGCGGATATCACGCCGCGGGTGCTGCCCGGAGGCCTGCTCGTGATCACGTCACCCTACACCTGGCTCGAAGATTACACCCAGAAGTCCAAATGGCTCGGTGGCCGGCGGGAGCACGGCGAACCGCTCACCACGTTCGACGGCCTCTCCCGCAGCCTCGCCGGGCGGTTCACGCTCGTCGCGCGGACGGATATCCCGTTTGTCATCCGGGAGACTGCCCGCAAGCACCAGCACACGATCGCCGAACTGACCGTTTGGCGGAAGGCGTGACGCCTGCGAGCCGCTCAGTTACACTTGGTAAAAACTGAGCGGGTGCCCCATGTCTTCAGCACAATTTGATCCCTGCCGGCAGTGGCTTGGTATCGACGCCGTCGATCTGACGAATCCGCGGCGGGTGCTCGGCCTTTTGCCTTCGGAGAGCGATCCGCTCGTCGTTCTGCGGGCGGCCGATGCGCGGCTGACTGTCCTGAAAGGGATTGCGCCGGGGCCGTTCGACATGGCCCGTAACGCGCTCACCAAACGGGTCGAGGAGGCCCGCGAGGCGGTGCTCGCGCAGATTGCCGCGACGCCCAAGCAACAGGCTCCCGTCGGCACATCCTTCACGATGCCACCGCCGCCCGGTGGCTCCCTTCCGCGTGCCCCGGCGTCTGCCTCCGACATGCCGGGCACACCGTCGTTTTCACCGCCGGCCCCGCCCATGCCTCAGGCCGTCGGTCGAAGCCCAAACATTCCTACCGTGCCCGCCGTGCCCATGCCCCACGGCGCAACGGAAGCCTCGCCGTGGAGCGAGCGAGCCGACGCAGACCATGGCGGATTCGTGTCGGTGGAGAAGCGGCCCGTCTACCGCAAGCAATCCAGCGGAGCGGGAACCCTGCTCCTGCTCCTGGTGGGACTCGGCGCGGCCGCGGGCGGACTCTTGTGGATGAAAATGAGAGCGGACGAACAACGGAAAGCAGCCAGCCGGGAGGTGGCGGCCGCGGAGCGGGGAGACCAGCAGAACAGTGCCGATGAAGACGAATCGGAGCGGCAGAGGGCCGGCACGAAGCGCACCGCTGCTATGCGTCGGCCCGAGCGCGATCCGAACGACACCACTTCGGATGACGCCGTCTCGACGAGCGCCCCGCCACGGCGAGAGCCGATGCCAGATCGACGCCGGCCCGAACCCGAGCCCGAAACAACTCCCGAGCCCGAAACAACTCCCGAGCCCGAGCCGGTCCCCGAACCGACCGACGGTCCCCCAGTGGCCGAGCCCGCTACGCCCGACCAAACGGATTCCCCGGTTCCTCCCTCAGCCGAGCCACCCGCCCCTGAAGAGACTGCCGCGGAAATCAACCGGCTTCTCGCCGAAGTCTTCGCGGCCCTTCAAGAGCAGCAGTTCGATGCCGCCCAGTTGGCGGTGAAGGCCGCCGACAAAAAGGCCTCCAACGGGCTCGCGCAAAAGCGCGTCGTGTCATGGGACAGCCTGCTCACCTATGCCAAAGGCTTTGCCGACTACCGCCGACAGGCGCTGGCGGCTGTGCAGCCCGGCCAGGAGTATGAAATCGACGACAAGAAGATCGGTGTCATCGAGATCGATGCCGAAAAATTCATCTACCGCTATGCCGGCAAGAACAAGACCGTCTCCATCGACAAAATCCCGGGCGCGATCCTCATGACGATCGTCACCGAATGGTTCGATAACAATCCGGCCAACAACCTTTACATCGGCGCCTACCACGCGACGAAGGCGGAGCCCGATCTCGAAAAGGCTCGCGCGAGTTGGCAGCTCGCGAATGCTCGCGGTGCCGATGCCTCCGCCCTGCTCCCGCTCCTCGACGATCCCGTGCTCGTGAAGGCGGCGGCCGACGGAGAGGATCAGTAGACGTCTTCGAGCACGGCCCGCAGCCGCTCGACGCTCAGTTCGACCGGATTGCCCCGCATACTCGTACCGCCGGAATTTTCGGCGAGCCAGCCGATCCGGGACCGCTCGAGCCCCACCGCCGAGAGCCGCTGCGGCAGGCCCGCCTCCGCGCAGACCGCGACGATCCGATCGGTGAAAGCGGCCGCTGCCGTTGCATCGTCACCCGCCGCGGAGGGATCAATCGCCCGTTCCAGGATTGCGAAGTCCGCGCTCGCGGCTTCCGCATTCATCCGCAGCGCCACCGGCAGCATCAGTCCGCAGGCCACGCCGTGCGGCGTGCCGCACTCCACGCCGAGCGCCGCCGCCACGCCATGGGCCATCCCGAGCCCGGAATTCGCCAGCGCCATCCCGGAGAGCAGCGCCGCATGGCTGAGCGCGCCGCGGGCCTCGATATCGGTCGGATCCCGCAGCACCCGCGGCAGGGCCTGAACGGCCCGCGGCAGGGTCTCGAGCACGAGCGCCCGCGGCAGCGGCTTCTTGAACCGGCAGACGAAGGCCTCGATCAATTGCGTGATGCAATCGACGCCGGCAGCAGCCGTGGTGCCCCGGTCGCACGCGAGCGTGAGTTCCGGATCGACGATCGCGGCCCGCGGTACCAGCATCGGGCTGCGCATGCTCTTCTTGAATCGCCGGTGCGGGCAGGAAATCACGGCGTTGCGGGTCGCCTCCGCCCCGGTGCCTGCCGTCGTCGGCACGGCCACCAACGGCAACGGCCACCGCGTGATCGTGCGGCCGCTGCCCACGCCCTCGAGGTGATCGACGACCAGGGCATCGAGCGCCTCCGCCGAGCGGCTGCCCGCGGCCAGATGGTCGCTGTTCGTCGCCAGCGCGGCGATCGCCTTGGCGAGATCGATCGCCGAACCGCCCCCGACCGCGACGATCACGGCCGACTCGCGGCCCTCCACGGGCAGGCTGGCAAGCGCAGAGGCCACCTGCCCAACGGTCGGCTCACCGGCCGACTCGGCCACGATCCGCACCGCCACGCCGGCCGCGGCAAGGCTGCGCTCGATCACCGAGCGGGCCGCCGAGTGGACGAGGCTGCGGCTGCCGCCCACGAGCCAGGCCTGCCGGCCAAAGAGCCCCACCACCGCGCCGATCTCCGCCACCCGGCCCGGCCCGAAGCGGACCAGCGGCGGCACTGCGAAGTCATACGCCGGCACGCCCGGTTCGACAGCCATTTTTAATTCTCGTTCCCATCGTCGTGGAGGTGTTGGATTACACTGCTGGCTCGCAGACCCTTACTTTCCACGCCGCCGCCGCCGACGCAAGCCGACCGCCCAACGCCTCATGACCGACGCGATCGAGATTCCCTGCTGCCCCGGTCCTGTTCACGGCTCGATCCGCCCGCCGGGATCGAAGAGCATCACCAATCGGGCTGTCGTCTGTGCCGCCCTGGCAAGTGGCACGAGTCGTCTGTCGGGCGTGCTCGACAGCCAGGACACCCGCGTGATGGCCGCCGGACTCGCAGCCCTCGGCATCGCCCTCAAGGCCGATTGGTCAGCCGGCACCATGCAGGTCACCGGCTGCGGTGGAACGATTCCCGCCACGGAGGCGGTCATCGACTGCGCCGCCAGCGGCACGACGATCCGATTCCTGTCGGCCGTCTGCGCCCTCGGCCACGGCACCTACCGGCTCGACGGCACCCCGCGGATGCGGAAGCGGCCAATTGGCGATTTACTCGAGGCGCTACGGCCACTTGGCGTGGACGCGGTCGCGGAGAGCCCGGGCGGCTGCCCCCCCGTGGTGATCCGCACCCGCGGCCTCGCCGGCGGAACGGCGCAGGTGCGTGGCGACACCTCGAGCCAGTTTGCCAGCGGACTCGCGCTGGTGGCCCCCTGCACCGCCGGCGGCCTGCGGATCGAGTTCACGGGCCGGCTCGTCTCGCTGCCCTATCTGGAGATGACCCGCCGCGTGATGGCCACGTTTGGCGCCGCCTGCACGCCGACGGGCGCCGACGGCTGGACGATCGCCCCGTCGGGCTATACGGCGTGTGATTATGCGATCGAGCCCGATGCCTCGGCGGCCAGCTATTTCTTCGCCGCGGCCGCGATCACGGGGGGCAGCGTGCGGGTCGAGGGGCTCTCGCGGCGCAGCATGCAGGGAGACGTCGGCCTCTGCGACGTGCTTGAGCGGATGGGCTGCCGCGTTGAATGGAGCGCAGACGGCGCCGGCTCGATCACCGTCAGCGGCCGCGCGGAACGCGGTGTCGACGTCGACATGAATGCGATCAGCGATACGGTGCCGACGCTCGCCGTGGTGGCCCTCTTCGCGGACGGGCCCACCACGATCCGGAATGTCGCCCACATTCGCGACAAGGAAACCGATCGCATCAGCGACCTGGCCTGCGAGCTCCGCAAACTCGGCGCGACGGTCGACGAAACCCACGACGGACTCACGATCGTGCCGGCGCGGTTGCGGGCGGCGACACTCACCACCTATGACGACCATCGCATGGCGATGAGCCTGGCGCTCGCCGGCCTGCGGGTGCCCGGCATCCACATTCTCGATCCGGGTTGCGTGGGCAAGACATTCCCCGACTATTGGCAGCGGCTCGCCACACTGGCCCGGCTCAAGATGTTCCCGGGATCTGCCTGAGCCGAGTGACCAAACTGGCCGTATTCGGGGACCGCGGTTTATCTGCCCTGTGCAGACAACCCGCATTGGTCGCCGGCGGCAGAAGTCTCCTTCGCGCTGCATTTTCTCCGCTGACGACCTACGGAGCTGCTGGCCTCAGAAGGTCGAAAATGCAGACGCTCGTCGAGCTTCCGCCGACCGCCTCCTCAGCATCAGTAGTCGCAGATGCTGAAGTAGGACAGGCTTCAGCCTGTCATGGCAGCCGATCTCGGCGAGAGCCGCAGATTTGCCCTAGGCGATCCAGTCGGCGTCGTCTGCTGGTGCAGTTGCCGCCGATTGCTGCAGCATCGCCTCGGCCCGCTCGATGAGATCCTCGACCATGCTGTCGCTCAGGCGGCCCTCCGCCGCAGGGGCGAGGCCCATCGATGCATCGGCCGCTACGAACCGCCCATGGCAATGCTGGCAGTAGACACGCTTGCCGAGCAGCGTGACGCGGATGCGGAGCATGCGGCCGCAGACCGGGCAACCTTGGTGGTAGTAAACTGGAGATCCCATGGCTTTCACCTTCCCGCGGGGAGCGACGATGGGTTTCGTTCGACTCCGTCAGCCCCGGGGGACAAAGTTTATGGCAATGCCCCCCGACCGGCAATCGCACACTCCATGAGTTTTTGGCGAGACGCCCCCGGCTCGCCCGCGGCCGTTGATTCGGCTAAACTGGGAAGACTCGGGGGTAGCCCGGAAAAATTCCCTACGGCGATTTTGCGATGCAACGCCCCTGGCTGGCCGCCTTCATCATCGTCTTTTGGTGCGCGACCACGAGTTGGCTGGTGGTCGCGAAGATCCTGCCGTCGCTCATGCCGGGATCGCCCCCCGGCTATCAGGCGCTCTATGCGTCGAACAACCGCCTGATCCCGGTGGCCTGGACCGTGCTCTGGAAGGAACAGCCGCTGG
Source organism: Planctomycetia bacterium (assembly GCA_026401035.1). Classification (GTDB taxonomy): domain Bacteria; phylum Planctomycetota; class Planctomycetia; order Pirellulales; family UBA1268; genus RGVT01. Next base: position 29,340 of record JAPLNR010000061.1, read on the forward strand.
GCTGGGCCACCAGCCAGTCAAACCGTGCCGACGATGGCGCGCTCACCGTTCAGAGCCTGCTGCACTTCGACCGGCTGCCGATCGAGGAGATTCTTCCCGCCTGGACGAAACCGCTCGTGCGGGGCGTGCTCGACCGGGCGGCGGAATTTGCCTTCGACGCCCGCGGCTCGCTCTCGATCGACGCGCAAGGCCAGCTCGAGCGTTTCAATTCGACCGTCGACCTCCCCGGCGGGCACGACAAGGTTTTTCTCGACGGCACGGTCGAGGATGGCCACGTGCACATCCTGATCCGGGCCCGTGATATGCGGTACGAGACGAGCCGTTACCTTCCCTCGCACATCATGATCGGCGATGAGCTCTCACCGCAGGCCACGCTGCCCGGCCTCTACGAAGGACGCCGCTGGACGGTGCCCGTCTACAGCCCGCTGCGGGCGGGGAAGTCGGCGATCGAGGTGCTCCACGCCGAGGTCTCGGGCGAGGAGACGATGTTCTGGGAGGACCACCTCGTGCGGGTGAACCTTGTCTGCTACCGCGACGATCCCTCCAACCATCACGAGCCGAAAACGAGGCTCTGGGTCGACCGTTCCGGTCGCGTACTCAAACAGGAAAGCGCGGTGCTCGGCTCGAAGCTGACGTTTCTAAGGCGGTCGGACGAGGCGGCCGAGACCCTGTCCGCGAGCCTCGCGGAGGGAATGCCCACTTCGGCGGCTGTCGATCATCCGGGCGCTGCGGCCGTGGAGAACGATCCCGAGTCCCCCTTCACGGGCAACGTGCCATGATCGAATTCGACCACGTCACCCGCACCTACGGACCGAAGACGGCCGTCGCAGACCTCACGCTCGCGATTCCGCGGGGTGAACTCTTCGCGCTGCTCGGCCCCAATGGCGCCGGCAAGACGACCACGATCAAGATGCTCGTGGGGCTGCTGCGGCCTTCGCAGGGGGCGGTGCGGGTGAGCGGCTTCGACCTCGTCCGGGATCCGCGCAATGCCCATCTCCACGTCGGCTACGTGCCCGACGAACCGACGCTCTATGACAAGCTCACGGGCCGGGAGTTTCTCTGGTTCATCGCCGACATGTTTGGCATGCCCCGGCATCTGGCGACGCAGCGCATCGCGACCGAGATCGACCACTTCGAACTCGGCGAGTTTGCCGACGACCTCGCCGAAAGTTATTCCCTCGGCATGCGACAGCGGCTCGTCTTCGCGGCCTCCCTCCTGCACGACCCCGACGTCCTGGTGCTCGACGAGCCGATGGTCGGCCTCGACCCGCGCAGCGTGCGGATCGTGAAGGATCTGCTGAAGTCCCGCACCCAGGAGGGCATGACCGTGTTCATGTCGACCCACACGCTGGCGATGGCCGAGGAAATGGCCGATCGCGTCGGCATCATGGTTCGCGGGCAGCTGCGATTCCTCGGCACCGTCGCGGAGCTCCGCGATCAGATGGCGCTGGAGACCACCAGCCTCGAGCAGCTCTATCTCGAACTCACCAATCCGCATTCGGTCCGGCCGCCGCGGTCAGTGCCCTGAGCCCGTCCAACGCCATGAGCAGCTTTTTCTCCCCCGCCGTGCCAGCCGAGATCGGCTCCTCGTCGGCCCAATCCTGCCGGCTGACCTCGATCGACTCGGAATCGCGGCTCTTCTTCCTGCTGCGTGCCCAACTGGCTTGGTCGAACCTGCGTTCGATGCTGCTGTCGGCCCGGCTCCGGCTGAGCCTCGTGATCCTGCTGAGCGCGATGTTCTGGGGCTCGCTCTACGGGCTGTTCGTCGAGGCCTTCACGTTTCTCGACGCCCTGCATGCCGAGGTGATCTCGCTGCTCTTCAACGCGTTTTTCTCGTCGCTGATGATCATGCTCGTCTTTTCGACCGGCATCCTCATCTACAGCGGCATGTACTGCTCGGCCGAGGCAAAACTGCTGATGACGCTGCCCGCCCGCGAGGAGGCGATCTTCTCCCACAAGTTTCAGGAGGCGCTCTGGTTTTCGAGCTGGGGCTTCATCCTGCTGGGCAGCCCGATGCTCGTGGCCTATGGCGTCGTGCGGCATTCGCCCTGGACGTATTTCGCCATGCTGCTGCCGTTCATGGTGTCGTTCGTCGTCATCCCGGCGACGGTCGGCGGCATCTGCTGCATGGTGTTGGCCGGCTGGATGCCCCGGTTGCGGCTGCACGCGCTCTCCGTCGGGCTGGCGGCGATGTGCGTGTTCGGCCTGTGGCTGGCCTGGTCGGCCCTCTCCGCCGTGAAGGCCGACAGCATGTCGGCCGCCTGGTTCGAGCAGACGTTCGCCCGGCTGGGGATCACGGAACAGAAGCTGTTTCCCAGTTGGTGGCTCTCCAGCGGCCTGATCGAGGCTGCCCGCGTGGGCACGAATGCGAAGGAGAGCTGGGCATCCCTGGGCGAGGCAGCGAAGTTCCTCGCGCTGCTGGTCGCCAACGGCATGCTCCTGCAGTTGGTGGCGGGCTGGCTGGCCCGCCGGTGCTACCGGCTCGGCTTCAGCCAGTTGATCGGCGAGGTGCCGGCCCGGCGGCAGCGGCCGATCGGCTGGTTCGACCAGATGCTCATCAACGGCGGCTCGGCGGCCGGTCGGCCGCTGCGGCTGCTCGTGGTCAAGGATCTGCGGCTCTTCCGCCGCGACATCTCGCAGTGGTCACAGTTCGTGATCTTCTTCGGCCTCCTCGGCCTCTATTTCTTCAACGTGCGTTCGTTCAACTACAACAACTCCTACGCCTCGATGATCGGGTTTCTGAACCTCGCGGTGGTGGGCCTGATCCTGTCCACCTTCACCACGCGGTTCGTCTTTCCGATGATCAGCCTCGAAGGCCGACGGTTCTGGATCCTCGGGCTGCTCCCGGTGCACCGCGATCACATCGTCTGGTCGAAGTTCCTGTTTTCATTTCTGGGCGGGCTGCTGCCCTGCTGCGGACTGGTGCTCCTCAGCGACGTGATGCTCGGCCTGCCGCGGCGCGTGATCGTGATCCACGAGATTTGCTGCGTGATGCTCTGCATGGGGCTGTCGGGCATCGCGGTGGGCTTGGGGGCGCGGATGCCTGATCTTCGTGAGCCTTCGCCGTCGAAAATTTCGTCGGGGTTCGGCGGCACCCTGAGCCTCGTGATCAGTTCCCTGTTCATCATGCTGGTGGTTGTCGTGGCGGCCCTTCCCACCCACCTGTTTCTGGCCACGCATGCCTTCGGTCCGGGGGCCGTCGGCCCCGGGGGCCTGCTGGCCTGGGCGGGCAGCACGCAGGGCATCGTCGCCAGCCTGTCGGTGGTCGTGGCCGTCGGGCTGGTGGCCACGTTCGTGCCGCTCCTGCTGGGGCTGCGGTCATTCCGCCAGCTGGAGCCTTGAAACCACCCCGTTCCGGCTCTTCTGCAGCCCGTGGGGCCGGTTAGTGCCGGCCCTGGTTTGCGGTTCTTACTCCATGGTGAATCGTCTCCCTCCCCCCGTCGACGCTTCTCGTCAACCGTTGCGGGTCGGAGCCGTCCAATACCTCAACACGAAGCCGCTCGTCCATGGCCTGGCGTCGCTCGGGTTCGACGTCTGCTACGACCTGCCGAGTCGCCTGGCCGACCGGCTTGCCCGGGGGCAACTCGACGTTGCCCTCATACCCTCGATCGAACTGTTTCGTGGGGCAGGCTACCGGGTGGTGTCGGACGCCTGCATCGGCTGCCGCGGCCCCGTGATGAGCGTGAAGCTCTTTTTTCGCACGGCCCCCGGCCGGGTGACGCGGCTGGCGGTCGACGAGGGCTCGCGGACCAGCGCCACGCTCGCCCGCATCATGCTGTCTGAACGCTTCGAGGTCAGACCCGAGATCGAGGTGCTGCCGATTGGCGCCGGCCTCGACGACACCCGCGCCGACGCCGTGCTGCTGATCGGCGACCGCGCGATCGGCTCGCACCGCGGCAGCTTCCAACTCGTCTGGGATCTGGGCGACGAGTGGTGCCGCTGGCAGGGGCTGCCCTTCGTATTCGCCGTCTGGGCGGCGAGCGCCGCCGTGGCCGACGTCGACCTGCTGCGAATCGAACGCGTGCTGGCGGCCGCGCGGGACTCGGGCCGGGCCAACCTCGCCGCCATCGCGTCGGCCGAGGCGGCGGCCCACGGACTCACCGTGCCCCAGTGCCTGAGTTATCTCCGCGACAACCTGCACTACGATTTGGGACCGCGTGAGCGGGAGGCGCTCTCGGCTTTTTACGCGCATGCCGTCACACTGTCGCTGGCCCCGACGGGCCTCGACGTGGCCCGGGCGCTTGCCCGGTCCACCTGACGCGCCGGCCGGATTCAAAGGAGGTTTGGATGGAAGCCACTGCCACCCGCACGAGCCCACGCACCGCGGCTGAACGGGCTGGCACCCGGACCGTCCGAGAGATCCTCGCCGATACCGCAGCCGGCCGACGGCTCTCCGCCCCCGACGCGGTGCGGCTGCTCGAATCCCGTGACCTGGCCGCGATCGGCCGCGCCGCCAACGCCGTCACGCAGCGGCTTCATCCCGAGCCGTATCGCACCTACAACATCGATCGCAACGTCAACTACACGAACATCTGCACGGCGGTCTGCGATTTCTGTGCGTTCTACCGCACGCCGAAGCATGCCGAAGGCTACGTGCTCGACCGCGAGGTGCTGCTGGCGAAGGTGGCGGAGACGGTGGCGCTCGGCGGCGACCAGATCCTGATGCAGGGGGGCCTGCATCCAACGCTCACGCTCGAGTGGTACGAAGACCTGCTTCGGGACATCAAGAACCGGTTTCCGCAGGTCAACGTGCACGGCTTCTCGCCTCCCGAGATCCATCACTTCACGAAGGTCTCGAAGCGGCCGCTCCGCGAGGTGCTCGAACGCCTGGCCCGCGCGGGGCTCGGCTCGCTGCCTGGTGGCGGCGGCGAGATTCTCGTCGACCGCGTGCGCACCGCGATGACCCGCGGCAAGGTGCTCACCGACGACTGGCTGGAGGTGCACCGGCAGTGGCATCTACTCGGCGGGAAAAGCACGGCGACGATGATGTTTGGTCACATCGAGACGCTCGCCGAGCGGATCGAGCACCTCGAGCGGCTGCGCGAACTGCAGGATGAGACGGGCGGGTTCACGGCCTTCATCTGCTGGTCGTTCCAGCCCGAGAACACGGAAATGGCGGAGATTCCGCCGGCCGGGCCGTTCGAATACCTGAAGACGCAGGCGGTCGCCCGGATCTATCTCGACAACTTCCCCAACATCCAGTCGAGCTGGGTGACGCAGGGCCGCGAGATCGGCCAGCTGGCCCTGCTCTTCGGCGCCAACGACATGGGCAGCCTGATGATCGAGGAAAACGTCGTCAGCGCGGCGGGCACCGTGCACCACCTCACGCTGGAACAGATGCGGTCGGCGATCGCGCAGCTCGGTTGGATTCCTCGCCGGCGCAACGTCTTCTACGAATTGTTCGAGGACGAGACGCCGGAGATCGATCCGGCACGCGCGCGGGCCCGATCCGTGGAACTGCCCGTGGCGTCCACCGCGCCGTGACCGCGAACGTCGCGTCCGAAATGACGCTGCGGGCCCGGCACCTGCTGCCGATGGGCGGCGGGGCGATCGAAAATGGCTGGCTCCGCATTGCCGGCGGCCGGATCGTGGCGCTCGGCCGCCGCGAACTGCCCGGACCGGTGCACGATCTGGGCGATGCCATCATCCTGCCGGGCCTCGTCAACGCGCACACGCACCTCGAATTTTCCGACGTGGAGACGCCGCTGCCCGGCGACGGCGGGCTGCCCGTCTGGATTGGCCGTGTGGTGCAGCTGCGGCGGGATCGACCGGCAAACGATTCTGCTGCGGCACGCATCTGCAAATCGATCGAGGCGGGGCTGCGGGAGTCGGCGGCCGCCGGCGTGACGGCCATCGGCGAGATCGCCACGGCCGTGCTGCCGGCGGCTTATGGGCCAGATGGGCCGCGGGTGCGGGTCTATCGCGAGGCGCTCGGCCTCGCGGCCGCGGCAGTCGACGCCGCACGATCGGCCGCCACACGCGATCTCGACCGGCTCACTGCGGCCGGCCTGGCCGCGGGCATCTCCCCCCATGCCCCGTACTCCGTTGCCGCCCGGCTCGGGAAAACCCTCCTGCGGTCCGCCTGCCGGCGACGCCTGCCGGCGGCCATGCATCTGGCAGAGAGCGCGGCCGAGGCGGAACTGGTGACACACGGCACCGGTCCCTTCCGCACGCTCCTCGAGGAACTCGGCGCCTGGCAGCCGGCGGCGCCGCCCACGTTGCTCTCCGCGGCCGACTGGATTTCACAACTCGCCCACGGCCCGCGGGGCATCGTCGTCCACGGCACATTTCTCGGCGTGAATTCCGGCGACGAGGCCCTGGCGCGGCTCACCCGGCACCGCGATCGGCTCTGCGTCGCGATCTGTCCGCGAACCACCCGCCTGCTCTCGGGCAGCCTCCCGCCGCTGGCACGGTTTCGCAGCGCCGGCATCCGCGTGGCCATCGGCACTGACAGCCGTGCGTCGAACCCCGACCTCTCGGTGCTCGCCGAGTGCCAGGCGCTCGTCGCCGGCGGCCTCTGCAGCCCAGCGGAGTCCCTGCAGATGGCCACGCTCCACGGCGCCTGGGCGCTCATGATGGAAAAACGATCCGGCCTCCTCGCCCCCGGTCGCCCCGCCGATCTCGCCATCCTGCGGCCCGCCCGCCCCTTCCGCGACCCCTACGAAGCCGCGATCGATCCGGGCACGCACGTGATCGCCACGCTCCGGAGCGGAAAGCTGATCGCCGGCCGCTTGTAGACCAAGCTTACAGCCGGCAGTTCGCGATCTCGGTCTCGATGATCGCCGACGCGCCGATGGCTTCCAGCCGCTCCATGATGCCGTGCGCCTCGCCCCGCCGCACCATGGCCCGCACGGCACACCACTCGGGATCCTCGAGCGTGCTTACCGTCGGCGAATTGAAGCCGGGCGTGATCTTCTCGGCGTCGGCGAGCCGCGACCGCGGGATGTTGTATTCGAGCAACGAGTAGCTCCGCGCGATCACCACGCCCTCGAGCCGGCGGACGATCCGATCGGCCGTCGCGGCGTCGGCGACGTGGTGGTTTTGCACGAGGACCGTCTCGTAGCGGCCGATCTCGTCGATGACGCGGAGCCGGTTGGCAGCCAGCGTGCTGCCGGTCTCGACGAGGTCGACGATGGCGTCGGCCACGCCGAGCTGGATCATGATCTCGACGCTGCCGGAGAGCTCCACGAAGTGCGCCTCGACACCGCGCTGGGCGAGCCAGGTGCGGGTGATCCGCGGGAAGCTCGTGGCGACCCGCTTGCCCGCGAGCTGACGGGCATCGGTCACCTTCGAATCATCGGCCACGCAGAGGGCCAGGCGGCAGGAGCCGATGCCGAGGTCGAGCCTGTGAACGAGCGGGGCGCCGCTCTCGGCAACGAGATCGGCTCCGGTGATGCCGAGATCGATGGCGCCCTCGGCGGCGAGCACGGGGATGTCGTCGGTGCGGAGAAACGTCACCTCCACCGGCATGTCGCGGCAGCGGGCGAAGAGGCTCCGTTCGGGCCGGCGGAAACTCACGCCCGCGTCGTTCAACAGTTGTGCGGAAATCTCGGCGAGCCGGCCCTTGCTGGGTAGCCCGATCCGCAACAGTCGCTCAGGTGGCTGGTTGGTCACTGGAATGATCCCGAGTTTGCGTCAGTCATTGCCCGGCACGGAATTGTGACTGCCCCGGGCGGCCTTCTCGTCGAGGCCGGAGATGCCGAACCGGCGGGCCAGTTCGGTTTCGACCTGTGCGAGCGGCAGGCCGCGGCAGGCGAGCAGCACGAGCGTGTGATAGAGCAGATCGGCGGCCTCGGAAATGACGCGGTCGTCCGACTCGCCAGCAGCGGCGGCCACCAGTTCCCCGGCCTCCTCCGTCACCTTCGCGCCGATCGCAGCCACGCCTCCGGAAAGCAGCCGGCTGGTGTAGGATCGTGCCGAGGGCTCGCTTTTCCTTGAAACCACGACGGCTTCAAGGCTTTCGAGGGTTTCTCCCAGACGACGCATTCCATGGCTCCCGACCGCACACCCATCCAGTTCGACGGCCCCGCCGGAGCGGCCGGGCCCGCGGGGCCCACAACTCTAGCATGCCCCGGCGGCGGTGCAGACCGGCCTGCCGGCCCCGTGCTGGGGACCGACTGCTGGATCCTCTCCGGCCCCACGGCCGCGGGAAAAACGGCCCTGGCGCTCGATCTGGCGGCCCGGCTCGATGCGGAAATCGTCAGTGTCGACTCGATGGCCGTCTATCGGGGTCTCGACATCGGCACGGCCAAGCCCTCCCCCCGCGAGCAGGCCCGGGTGCCGCATCATGTGATCGACGTCGTGCCCCCGGGTGAGCCCTACAGCATCGCCCGCTGGCTCGCCGACGCCGCGGCCGCCCTGCACGCAATCCGTGGCCGCGGCCGGCGGATTCTCTTCGTCGGTGGAACACCGCTCTATCTGCGGGCGCTCCGCGACGGACTCGCGCCGCTGCCCGCCGAAGATCCGGCGTTTCGCCGCCAGCTGCTCGACGAGGTCGACACGCATGGCTCGGCCGCGGTCCACGCGCGGCTGGCCACGATCGACCCGGTCGCCGCGGCGCGGATTCACCCCAACGACGTGAAGCGGATCGTCCGCGCGCTCGAGGTGGCGCACACGAGCGGGCGGCCGATCTCCGCCGCCTTCGCTCCCGATCCCCACCCGATCTTTGACACGCAGATGCTGGTCGTCGATCTCCCCCGCCGGCTGCTCGGCGAGCGGATCGACCGCCGTGTCGAGCAAATGTTTGACCGCGGCCTCGTCGACGAGGTGCGGCAGGCAGCCGCCCAGCCCGGCGGCATCGGCCCGACGGCCCGGCAGGCGGCCGGCTACGCGGAAGCCCTCGATCTGCTCGCCGGACGCCTCTCCCTCGCTGACGCCATCCGCCTCACGCAGCAGCGCACCCGACAACTCGCCAAGCGACAGCTCACATGGCTGCGGAGTTTCAAAGGAGCGGTCTGGATCTCCGCCTGACATGCCCGAAGACCGAGACAGGCTCAATTCTATTCGGCACGGTTCTTACACCCCGAGGAGGACAGGCTTCAGCCTGTCATCCCCTTGCCTGTGCCGCTCACCCGCATTGGTCGCCGGCGGCAGAAGTCTCCTTCGCGCTGCATTTTCTCCGCTGACGACCTACGGAGCTGCCGACCCCAGAAGGTCGAAAATGCAGACGCTCGTCGAGCTTCAGCCGACCGACTCCCCAGCAGGTGGGTCGGAGACCACACTTCCGTGGCTCCGAGCATGTCACCGCCAGCGAACAATACGGCATGTCAGCACATGCAAGGGCATGACAGGCTAAAGCCCGTCCTACTTTCCGGACGGCAAGCGCCGTGCCGAACAGGATTGAGACGGGCTCGCTCATATTCGGCGTGGGAGGCTTCGGGCTCCCCATGCCCCGGGAGCCGGCGTTGCTGACAAGCGGAGGCATGGATGCCGAAGCGCAGTCAGCATCGAGTGAGCGAAGGGCAGGATGCCCGCAGCGAACGTCCGGCGACGGGGCACGGGGAGCCCGAAGCCGGGTTGGGCGAGTTGAGGCACGACAGACTGAAGCCGTGCTCCGCGGCCCGCAGCGAACGTCCGGCGAAGGAGCACGGGGAGCCCGAAGCCGAAACCGGGGCGGACCGAACCGCCCCGGATGCTAGCAACGGGCGTGCTAGCACTCGATCTTGGGGGTTGCCGGCCGGTCCACCACAAAATCAGAAAAATCCTTGCCTTGCGTCGGCAGGTCGCTAATTTCGGCCCCCGGCGGTCGGCACGGATGCCGGCACGACGCGTATCAGGAGGATCTTCATGGCAGCCAAGCCCCTTATCGGCATCAACACCGACTACCGTTCCACCCGCAAGGAGCACGCAGCGCTTTCGTTCGTCGCCGCCGGTTACTACGACGGCATCACCGCCTCCGGTGGCATTCCGGTGATCCTGCCACCGCTGGCCGACGAGGAAGACGTAATCCGGCTGCTCGACCTGCTCGACGGCGTGGTGATGGTGGGCGGCGCCGACCTCGACCCCCGCCGCGACGGCTACATGCCGCACCCGGCGGTGCGGCCGATGGACACCCGCCGCGAAGACTTCGACCGCATGCTCGCCAAGCACATCTGTGCCCGCCACATGCCGGTGCTCGCGATCGGCAGCGGCATGCAGCTGCTCAACATCACCGAGGGCGGCACGCTCTTCCTGCACATCCCCGAAGATCTTCCGAAGGCGATTCCCCACAAGGATCCGATCGACCAGTCGCACCGCCATGCCCTGCTCGTCGAGCGCGGCTCGGCGATGGAGCGGGTCTACGGCGACGGCGAGATTCGCGTGAACAGCATGCACCACATGGCGATCGACGACGTGGCGCAGAGCTTCAAGGTGACGGCCCGGGCGCCGGACGGCGTGATCGAGGCGATCGAAAGCGCGGTCGAGGGCTGGGTCGCGATCGGCACGCAGTTTCATCCCGAAGCGGAGAGTGCCTCCGCGCTCGACGTGAAGATCTTCGAGGAATTCGTGGTGGGCATCACGGGCGAAGTGCCCGAAATGCGGCTCGTGGCCTAACTATCGCATCCGGCGTCAGGCCGGATGTGTGATCCGATAGATCTCGACAGCAGGCCCGTCGGTCGCGCCCCGCGGCCGACGGGCCTTTGTCTTGACCACGCCGAGGCCGGCGGCACGGCAGACGTCCATGAAGCCCGCGGCCCGCGTACGGCAGGGATCGGCGACGAGGGCCTGCCCCCCGGGGGCGAGCGTGCGGGCGATCACGCCGGCGAGCGCCGCGGCATGGTGCGACTCATAGAGCACGTCGGCGGCCACCACGCGGTCGAACCGGCCGAGGTCGGCGGGGATGTTGCGCCAGTCGAGCACGCGGGTTTCGATGGTCGAGATGCCGTTCTGCGCCGCGTTGTAGCGGACGCCCTCGAGTGCCGGCTCCTCGTAGTCGGTGGCCGTGACCGCGAAGCCCGCGCGGGCTGCCACGAGTGAGGGCAGGCCGAGGCCACAGCCCAGTTCCAAGAGCGAGTGGCCGCCGCCGGGGAGCGTGGCCAGTTCCTCGCCCAGCACGATCGCCGATTCCCAGACGTCGGCCCAGTAGGGGATGCGTTCATCCGCATCGAAGGCGACGAGGTCGATGAGCGACTCCATGTCGGGTGGCCGCCAGATGCGGAGCGGCTTTCCATCGATCTCGATCAGCCGTTCCACCGGCGAAAATCGCTCGAAACCCATCTCGATCCCTCCGTCGCCCACTCTGGCCGCAGAGACCGCGCAATCGGCAGAGTTCGCCGCTCGGCGCAGTCATTTGGGCGGCACGATACCATGTGGCACGATGATCCCGCTGCCGCTCCATCCCGATGCCCGCTCAGGACGATACGACGCCCACGGGGAAAAACCGCCGGCCGCCGGCCGGGGCTGCTCCCCCGGGGGGGAATCGTGTCGCTGCCAAACCATGAATGGGCCATCACTCCCGGAGAGTGGTCGGCGCTGCTTTCCGGACGGCACGGCGTTCCCGCCCGGCTGCTCGGCCCCCGCGTGGTCGGCCGCGACCCGGTCCGCGGCACCCTCACGCAGCACGTCCGCGCGTTTCTGCCGCAAGCCCGCCGCGCCTGGGTCGTCTATGACGACTCCGCCGGCATGCGCACGAGCCACCCGATGCGCCGCACCCACCGCGCCGGCATCTACGAGGCGATCGTCACCGCGGCCGATCGCTGTGGCGGCCAGCCGGCTGCCGCCTACACGATCCGCGTCGACTCCCCTCCCGGCGACGGCACGATCGGCGGCCGCCACGAACTCCACGACCCTTATGCGTTTCCCACCATGTTGACCGACTACGACCTGCATCTGCTCGGCGAGGGCCGCCACTGGAAGAGCTACGAAAAGCTCGGCGCCCAACTCCACTCGATTGACGGTGTTGCCGGCGTGAACTTCGCGGTGTGGGCGCCCAACGCCGACAGCGTGAGCGTGGTCGGCGATTTCAACGGCTGGGACGGCCGCCGCCACCAGATGCACAAGCGGATCCCGTCGGGCGTCTGGGAGCTCTTCATTCCGGGCGTGCGGACCGGCGACACCTACAAGTTTCGCGTGCATCACGACGGCACCCATTCCGATCGCGCCGATCCCTACGGCTTCGGCGCCGAGGTGCCGCCCCGCACGGCGTCGCGCGTGGTCGATCTCGGGCATTACCAGTGGCGCGACGGCGACTGGATGGCCAATCGTGCCGCCCACAACAGTCTCACGGCGCCGCTCAACTGCTACGAGGTGCATCTGGGCAGCTGGCGGCGGCCCGGCGACAACCCGCAGCGGTGGCTCTCCTACGCCGAACTCGAGCGGGACCTCGTCCCCTACTGCGTCGAGATGGGCTTCACGCACGTCGAGTTCCTGCCCCCCACGGAGCATCCGCTCTCGGCGAGCTGGGGCTACCAGACGATTGGCATGTTCGCCGCCACGAGCCGGTTCGGCTCGCCGCAGGACCTGATGTCGCTCATCGACGCCCTGCACCGCGCCGGCATCGGCGTGATCATCGACTGGGTGCCGGCGCACTTTCCCCGGGACGGCCATGGTTTGCGGCGCTTCGATGGCACGGCCCTCTACGAGCACGAGGATCCGCGGAAGGGCGAGCATCCCGACTGGGGCACGCTGATCTACAACTACGGCCGCAACGAGGTCGCCAACTTCCTGGTCTCGAGCGCCCTGTTCTGGCTCGATCGCTACCACGTCGACGGTCTGCGGGTCGACGCCGTGGCCTCGATGCTCTACCTCGACTACAGCCGCAAGGAGGGCGAGTGGGCCCCGAACTGCTTCGGCGGCCGGGAGAATCTCGAGGCGATCGAGCTCATCAAGCAGTTCAACGTGCAGGTACACAGCCATCACCCCGGCGTGCTGACGATCGCCGAGGAGTCGACGGCCTGGGCGGGCGTCTCGCGGCCGACCTACGTGGGCGGCCTCGGCTTCAGCCTCAAGTGGAACATGGGCTGGATGAACGACACGCTGCGCTACATGCGGCACGATCCCATTCACCGTAAGTACCACCACGACGAGCTGACGTTCAGCCTGATCTACGCCTTTCACGAAAACTTCGTGCTCCCCTTCTCGCACGACGAGGTGGTGCACGGCAAGGGCTCACTCCTCGACCAGATGCCGGGTGACCTCTGGCAGAAGTTCGCGAACCTCCGCCTGCTCTACGCCTACATGTGGTGCCACCCCGGCAAGAAGCTGCTCTTCATGGGCTGCGAGTTCGGCCAGTGGCAGGAATGGAATTTTGACGAGAGCCTGCAGTGGCATCTCTGCGAGTTTGACAGCCACCGCGGCCTCTCGAAGGCCGTCGCCGACCTCAATCACCTCGTGCGGCGCGAGCCGGCCCTCCACGAGCTCGACTTCGAGGGCCGCGGCTTCGAGTGGGTCGACTGCCACAACTGGCAGGACAGCGTGCTCGTCTTCATCCGCCGCGCCGCGAACCCCGAAGACTTCCTCATCGTCTGCTGCAACTTCACGCCCGTTCCCCGGGCCGGCTACCGCGTGGGCGTGCCGCATGCGGGCGTCTACGACGAGGTCTTCAACAGCGACTCGTCGTTCTACGGAGGCAGCAACGTCGGCAACGCCGGCGGCCTGCACACGCTCGCCGAGCCGCACCACGGCCGCGAGCACTGCGTCTCCCTCGCGATGCCCCCGCTGGCCACGGTCGTGCTCAAGCCGCGACGGTAGGCCGCCTGTCTACCGCCCCGCAAACCGCGGCTGGCGGCTCCACTTCAGGCCGTACTGCTTTTCGAGGCCCTCGATCCAGCGGCCGAACGACTCGGAAAACTCCTGCTGCGCCACCATGCCGCTGCGCCGCGGGTCGCTGCGGGCTTCGAGGAAGCGTTCCCGGAGTTCCGACGCCGGTGGGTCGAGGCTGACCAGCCGGATGCAGTAGCAAACCGTCCGCGGCTCGTTGAAGGCCACGGCCGTCTGCCCCGGCTCGAGCCTGAAGACGGCCCGCATGAACTCCTCGCCGGGCATGGCCACGCCCTCGGGCTGTGAAATCGATGGCGGAGAGTTGGGCGTCGCGCCGACGGAGAGCCATGTGAACGGGCCGGCCTGTACGACCTTCAGCTCGGTCTTCTCGGCCACCGTTGCCTCGAGCGACTGCTTCGCGGCGTCTGCCTGGGCGGCGATTTCCTCCGCCTTCTTCCGGGCGATCCCGCGACCCTCGACGATGCGCCAGGAGAAGTCGACGTTGTCACGAATCGCCTCGAAGGTCGGCGTGAGTTCCGGCTGGTCGTCGGTCTTCCAGGAGAGATAGCGGTTGCCAGCCACGTCGCGGGAAGTCACCGGTCGCAACGCGATCGTGTTTTGACCGAAGATCGCCTCGAGCCAATTCTGCTGGCGGATGCCAAACCGGCTGCCCGGGTCGGGAATGAACTCGAAACTCTGGCCGATCCCGCCGCCCGAAATGGCCTGGGAGGCGGTCACGAGCCCCGAACGACCGGCCTCGAGCCCCTGCTTCTTGGCGATGACGTCGATATCGGGGGCCTTCGGCGGCTCGGCACTGGCCACCTGCCGTGCCTGCCAGAGGGCATAGTCTTCCGCGTACCGGGTGACGTCGCCGGCGATTGCCGAGAACACGGCGTCGATGCGGGCATTGGCCTGCTCCCGGGCCAACTGCTCACGGATTTTGTCCTTCACGCTTTCGAGCGGCTCGCACTGGACCTCGGGCTTGGGTTCTTCGGTCTTAGCATCGTCGGGCTTCGTGGTTTCGGTCTTTGCGGCGTCGGTCTTCGCGGCGTCGCTCTTTTCCGTATCGACGGGTTTGCTTTCCGCCGGCTTCGTCTCCGCAGCGGGCTGCTTAAAGGCAGCCGGCATGAACGGGCTCGCCGATGCCCGGGCGCCCTTGTCGGGCGTTGCCGCCGGCGCCTTTGGAGCAGCGGGCTTGGGCTCGGCCGGCTTCTCGTCGGCTGGCTTTTCATCGGCAGGCTTTTCATCGGCAGGCTTTTCATCGGCAGGCTTTTCGTCGGCAGGCTTCTCGCCGGCCGGTTTTTTCTCGGCGGCGGGTTCCTTCTCCGGAGTCTTTGCCTCCGGAGCCTTCGCGCGAAACATCGTTTCCTTGTTCTTCTCGTAAAATTCCGCGATCTGGGCTTCGGTGACCTCCTTCGCGGCCTCGGCCTCGAAGACCTCGCGTTTCGCGACGAGATACTCGTATTTCACGCGTCGCGGTTCGCGAAAGCCGGGTGCTTCGCTGCGGGGATCGGGCAGGTCGTTCTTGTACTGCTCGAAGAACCCGCGCAACTGGGCTTCTGACGGGGCCGGCACCTGCGCCGCGACCGTTTCCACGGGCACGGCCACGACCTCAACGGTCGCCTTCTGCTCGAGCCGACGGTAGTAGTCCCAGCGCCAGGCCGGCGGATCACCGGAGAAACCGGTCTGGAACATGACGAGCATGTTGCGGCCGATCAATTCCGTCCGCAGGGCCTCGAAGAGATCGTGCTGGGAGACGCCCGACGGCCCCAGTCGCAGGCCCGCGATGATGTCGCCGAACTGCTCCTGACGCACGAGATTGTTGGTCCATTGGGCCAAAAAATCGTTGATCGCCGTATCGCTGACGACGAGGCCGTTCTTCTTCGCCTCCTCCGCCACCAGCATGGTGCGGACCACGGCCTCCTCGCTCTCGGGAAAGAGCGGCAGCCGCGACGGATCGCGGCCGGCGGCCGCAGCCGACTCCACCAAAAAGCGGTTCACGACCGACCGCATCGCCACGTCTCGCTCGAGTTGGCCCTCCCGGATGTCGCCCCCGGCCCACTGGGCCACCACCGGGTCGCCCGGGCCGCTGCCGCCGCCCATCTGGAGGAAGGGGGGAAGCACGAAAAAGGCCAGCATCGCGAGGATCGCGACGGCCACGAGGAGAGATCGCTGGTACTTGCGGAAGATGTCGAACGAGCCGGCCATGGCACCACCTGAAGTCAGCTACCCCGACTGCGAAACCGGCGAGGCTTGACAAGTTAAGAGAGGGGAGGGTAACGCTTTCCCGATCGCAGTAGCGGCAGATTGTAGCGCCACGGCCGTGTGCGCCAATCCCAAAGCACCCCATCGCGGCAACAAACCCATGGCCAAAAAACCGTCCGCGACGAAACGCCGCTCCGGTGCCCGCACCGCTGCGGCTGAAAAATCGACCCCGCCCCGCGGCGACTACCAGCTGGTGATCGTCGAGAGCCCGGCGAAGGCCAAGACGATCGAGAAGTACCTCGGCCCGGGATTCGTCGTGAAGGCCTCGATCGGCCACATCCGGGACCTCCCCAGCCGGGCGCCCAAGGGATTTCCACAGCCGGTGCCGGGCGTCGACCTCGACCATGATTTTGCACCGACCTACGAGATCGACGACGATAAGGCTAAGACGGTCACCGAACTCCGCCGCCTCGCCAAGGCCGCCAGCGAAATCTGGTTCGCGACCGACCTTGATCGCGAGGGGGAAGCGATCGCCTGGCACCTCACGCAGGTGCTCGGCGTCGACCCGCTGAAGGCCAAACGGGTGACCTTCGACGCGATCACGAAAACGGAGATCCAGCGGGCGTTCCAGTCACCGCGGGCGATCAACATGCCCCGTGTCGAGGCGCAGCAGGCCCGCCGCATCGTCGACCGCATCGTCGGCTACCAAGTCTCGCCGATCCTTTGGAAGAAGGTTGCCGGCGGCCTGAGCGCCGGCCGCGTGCAGAGCGTGGCCACCCGGATCGTCGTCGAACGGGAGCAGGAAATCCGCGCGTTCACGCCGGCCGAGTCGTGGGAGATCACGGCGGCGCTCTCCTTCGACGCGGCGAAGTCGGCTGCGCTGCACAAAGAGTGGACCGCGTTCATGGCGCAGCGCGACGAACGCGGCCGACCGCCCTTCGTCCGCGACCGGATGGCATGGCTGGCGGACCACAAGTCTCTGTCCTGCGATCTGGTGGAGGTCGCGGGCAAGCCCGTAAAGATCGAGGCGGAGAACACGTCCGCGACGGATCTCTCTCCCACTGCCCGGGCAGCGGCCGAGGCGGCGGGCCTCCTCGACATCCAGATCGCCCGCGACACCGATCCCGAAGCCAAGGGCCGCGGGAAGAACATCGTGCGGATCACCGGGCGGCCCGATCCCGCGGCGCGGTATACGGTCGAATCGATCGACGTCACGCGAACCCGTTCGCGGCCCTATCCGCCGTTCATCACGAGCACGCTGCAACAGGCGGCCTCGAGCCGGCTCGGCATGTCGACCGACCGCACGATGCGGATCGCCCAGCAGCTTTACGAGGGCATCGACCTTCCGGGCGAGGGCCGCGTGGGCCTGATCACCTACATGCGAACCGATTCGACCAACCTCTCCAGGGAGGCGGTCGAGATGGCCCGGCGCTACCTCGAAAAGCGGCACGGCGCCGCCTACGTGCCCGACAAGCCCCGCGTCTACTCGAGCAGCAACGAGAGCGCCCAGGAGGCCCACGAGGCGATCCGTCCGACCGACGCCTCCCGCGAACCCGATGCAATCGCCTCCGCCCTGAGCGACGAGCAGCTCAAGCTCTACCGCCTGATCTGGCAGTCGTTCCTGGCCTGCCAGTCGACCGACGCGGAGTGGGATTCGACGGCCGTCCGCATGCGCCGCAGCGACCGCGACACCGGCGCCGTCTTCAAGGCCAACGGCCGCGTGCTGCGGTTCGACGGTTTTTACCGAATCAGCGGCACGCCGAAGGACGACGGCGAGCAGGTGCTCCCCGCCTTCGAGAAGGGCACGCAGCTCGCGCCCTTCGACATCGAGCCCCGGCAGAAGTTCCAGGCGCCGCCGCCCCGGTTCACCGAGGCCACGCTCGTGAAGAAACTCGAGGAGGAGGGGATCGGCCGGCCGTCCACCTACGCGAGCATCATCAACGTCATCGAGAACCGCGGCTACGTGGAGCAACGCGAGCGCCGGTTCTATGCCACGGCCCTCGGCGAGGCGGTGACCGGCTTCCTCAAGGACGGGTTCGAGGACCAGTTCATCGAGATCGGCTACACCCGCGAGATCGAGCGGGAGCTCGACCAGGTGGCCCAGGGCACGAAGCGCTGGACAGAGGTGCTCCACGAGTTTCACGACGAGCTCAAGCCCAAGCTCGAGACCGCGATGGAGCAGGAGCACGTGAAGGGCAAGGGCGAGCCCTCTCCCTACGCCTGCCCCGAATGCGGCCGGCGGCTCGAATACCGGCTCGGCAAGAGCGGCCGCTTCCTGTCGTGCAGCGGCTACAACGAGAAGGTGCTGGAGAAGCCCGCTCCCGTCGCGAAGACGACCGCCAAGGGAAAGAAGCGGAAGCCGGCGAAGCCGAAGGAGGTGCCCGCCTGCACGTTCGCGATGCCGGTGGACCGCGACGGCAAGCCGCGGCAGCCCGAACAGATCGACCTCCTGTCGCCCGCCGGCGTGCCGATGGTGAAACGCACCGGCCGCTTCGGCGACTTCCTCGTGGAAGACAAGCCCCGGCCGGTGAAGCCGAAGGGCAAGAAGGCCAAGGACGCCCCTGTCGAGCCGCCGCCGTTCATCCTCAACATCGACAAGAAGGGGAACATCAAGTTTCCGTCGCCGCCACCGCTGGTCACCGACATCGCCTGCCCGAAGTGCGGCGAATTGATGAACCTGCGGGACGGCAAACGCGGCCCGTGGCTCGGCTGCCGCGCCTTCCCCAAGTGCCGCGGCCGGGAGGCGTTTGGCAAGCTCGAAGACAAGAAGAAGGCCGCGCTCGAGAAGCAGCTCGCCACGCATCTGGGCGGCCAGACCAGGCTCGCGCTAACCCGCCGCGACGGCACGACCCCGGTGCCGGACGGCACCCCGCTTGCCGGCCTGCGGATCGAGGGCGGCGTCGCCGAACTCGCCCGCTTCGAAGAGTAGGACAGGCTTCAGCCTGTCATGATCTTCGCCAGGCCCGGAGGGCCGGGTTTGCACCAGCAACCGGAGGTTGCCAAGCAAATAACGGCAGGATGCCGTGGATTTACGTGAAACAGGAGGCTCGTGTTTTCCGTGAAGCCGCCTGCTGGGGAGGCGGTCGGCTGAAGCTCGAAGGAGGCTTCTGCCGCCGGCGACCAATGCGGGTGAGCGGCATGGCGGCATGGCGGCACAGGCCAAGCAAAGACAGGGCATGACAGGCTGAAGCCTGTCCTACTTTTCGAACGGATCGTCGGCGAAGGTATCGGGAATCTCGTCGAGGGCGACGGCGTAGGCGGTCGCGTGAGAGCGGCAGTGGGAGATGCTCACGAGCATGCAGCGGATGCCGAGTTTCTCCGCGACCTCGAGCGTGCCGCCTTTCAGGAACACCTGCGGACGGCCACCAGGGCCGTTCTTCACCTCGACATCCCGCCAGCTGATGCCCCGCCGCCAGCCGGTGCCGAGCGCCTTGAGCACGGCCTCCTTGGCGGCCCAGCGGCCGGCGAAGTGCTGCGTCGCCATCCGGCGGCTGCGGCAGTATTCAATCTCGGCGTTGGTGTAGACGCGGCCCACGAAAAGCTCGCCGTGCCGCTCGATCATCTGCGCGATGCGGAGGCACTCCGTGATGTCGGTGCCGATGCCCAGGACGTTCATGCCGGCCTCCGTGGTGCTGCGGCCGCCACGCCACGCGAGAGGCCGCAGGCCGCCTTTGCACGCGCGAGCACGGCCCCCGCCTGCCGCCGCGCCCGGGCGGCGCCGTCGGCAAGAATCGCCTCGATGCGGGCGGGATCGGCCTCGAGTTCGGCACGGCGGCCACGGGCGGCGGCGAAGAAGTTGGCGGCCGCCTCGACGAGCGCCTTCTTCACCTCCCCGTAGCCAAACCCGCCGCGGCGGTAGAGCTCGGCCATCCGCAGCCGGTCGGCCTCCGGCGCGACGAGCGCGTAGAGCGCGAAGAGGTGATCGTCGTCGGGATTCTTCGGCTCCTCGAGGGGCCGGGAGTCGGTCGTGATCCGCATGATCTTCTTCTTCTGGGCGGCGAGGTCCTCGAAGACGTCGATCGTGTTTTCGTAACTCTTGCTCATCTTCTGGCCGTCGGTGCCGGGCACGCGGGCGCCGCTCTCGACCAGCCGCGGCTTGGGCAGCGTGAAGACCTCGCCGTAGAGATGGTTGAACGTGCCGGCGAGATCGCGGCAGACCTCGATGTGCTGCACCTGATCCTCGCCGACCGGCACGACCGTGGCGTCGTAGGCGAGGATGTCGGCGCTCATCAGGACGGGATACGTGAAGAGGCCGGCATCGGCGGCGAGGCCGCGGGACTTCTTATCCTTGTAGGCGTGGCAGCGCTCGAGGAGCCCCATCGGGCAGACCGTCATCAGGAGCCAGGTGAGCTCCGTCACCTCCGGCACGTCCGACTGCACGAAGAGCGTGGCGCGGGCCGGATCGAGGCCGAGCGCGACGAGATCGACCGCGGCGGCATGGACGAGCGACCGGAGCCGCGCCGGCTCGCGGACGGTCGTCAGCGCGTGCAGGTCGGCGATGAAGTAGTAGGCCTCACCGGCCGTCTGCAGTTCGATGTACTGCCGGATCGCGCCGAAGTAGTTGCCCCAGTGGAAGCGGCCCGTCGGCTGGATGCCGGAGAGCACGCGGGTGGGGGGCGGAGCTTTTTCGGTGGCGGGCTGCTTCGCGGCGGCGGGCGGGGCTGGTTCAGGCGTCATGCGGGCTCCCGGCGGGCTGTGGACAGGCGGCTGGCTGTGGCGTGACGAGCGTGCCGATCACGTCGGCCATCGAGGTGGCGCCGATTTCGGCGAGCGCCGCGGGCAGGGCGTCGAGGAGCCTCGTCGAGGCGATCGGCTCGGCAAAATTCGCGGTGCCGACCTGCACGGCCGAGGCCCCCGCCACGAAGAATTCCATGCAGTCGTCGATCGTCATGATGCCGCCCACGCCCACGATCGGGGTCTCGACGGCCTGCCGCACCTGGTGCACGCACCGCAGGGCGATCGGCTTGATGGCCGGTCCGCTCAGGCCACCGACGACATTCCCGAGCAGCGGCCGGCGGCGCCGCCAGTCGACCGCCATGCCTTGGCAGGTGTTCATCACCGTGAGGGCGTCGGCGCCGCCGTCGCGGGCCGCCCGCGCGATGGCGGCGATGCTGGTGACATTCGGTGTGAGCTTGGCGATCACCGGCAGCCGCGTCGCGCTGCGGACGCCCGCCACCACGCTTCTGCACATCGCGGGGTCGGTGCCGAGATCGACGCCGTGGCTCACGTTCGGGCAGGAGATGTTGAGCTCGAGGGCGGCGATGCCCGGCACGCCGTCGAGCCGCCCGGCGAGTTCCACGAACTCTCCCTCGTTGGCGCCGGCGATGCTCACGATCACAGGCGCGCCGCAGGCGAGCAGCCACGGCAGCAGCTTTTCGAGAAATGAATCGATGCCGTCGTTGTCGAGGCCGATCGAGTTGAGCAGGCCGGCGGCCGTCTCGATCGTCCGCCACGGCACGTTGCCCTGCCGGGGCAGCGGCGTGATCGTCTTCGGCACGATGCCCCCCAGCCGCGCGAGATCGACGAAGCCCACCATCTCGCGGCCGTAGCCAAACGTGCCCGAGGCCACCATGATCGGGTTCGGCAGCCGCAGCCGGCCGAGGGAAACCGAAAGGTCGGGGGCCGGCGGGGTCGGGGACGGAGCTGGCCTGTCGGGATGCGGCATGGATGCTCGGGAGGCTTGGCTTGCGTGCAGGGACGCGGAAACGCCCGAGTGTAGTGGGTTTTCCCAAAGCCCCAAGAACGCCTGCCATCCGCACGTGTTCCCGGCAAAACGCACGCCCGGGGCCGTCATTCCGAAAGTGCCGATTGGGTCAAGTTTGCCGGCTGCAGGGCCGATACTGAGGATGGCAGGGTTGGTGTCCGCCGGCAGTCGACGTGGTTCCCACAGCGGCTGCTGGTTGACATTAATGCTTGCCAGCAATAGGCTTCGGTCAACTTCCCAGAGTCGGGAGAGCCGGAGCCGTGACCAAGAAAGACATCGTCCGGACCATCGCCGAACAGATCGATCTCCCCCAGCTGCGCACGAAGGAACTTGTGCAGCGTACCTTCGACGCCCTCATCGAGGCGCTCGTGCGGGAGGGGCGGATTGAGCTGCGTAATTTCGGCGTGTTCCAGATCAAAAAACGCGAGGCCCGCATGGCCCGGAACCCACGCACGGGCGAAAAGGTTCCGGTTCAGGCAAAAAGCGTCGTGACGTTCAAGCCGGGCAAGGAGATGGAAGCACGGGTACGGGAACTCGATCGGGAGCCCGCCCCGGAGACCACCCTTGCGAAGGATGCGAACGCCCACAACGCCCCGACCCACGAACAGAAATCCGAGCCGAGCCAGCCGGGCCAGGAATAGGCACAGGCTGGGGAGTCTGGGAAGAGGCAAGCCGACGTCGCTTTGGCAACCGACATCGGGTACATCAACACACGATCGCGTAGGTGATTTCAGGGCATGAGGCCGTGAAGTCAAAAGGTCATGGAGGACCGAGTGATGCGGAAGGCTGGCTGGATTCTGCTTGCAGGCGTGCTCATTTCAACGAGTACCGGCTGCCTCATCCCGATGTACTCCGGCGACCCGATCCGCCGCGCCCAGCAACTCATCTACACGTCGGAAGACCTGCGGGCGATCACCGACGAATGGGAACGCATCTGGTTCCTCGATCAGCCATCGCACATGACGCCCTACCGCACGCACGGCGGCATCCTGTAACCGCGTCAGATCCGAATCTTGGACGCCTGCTCGACGATGGTTTCGAGGGGCACGAGGTTGCCCTTGTCGCAGCCCGGACAGGCCGCGGCTGCTTCGGCCCAGGCTTTCGGTGAGCGGATGTTCGAGTCCCAGAAGGGCCAGGTCTTGCATTGCCGCGGCCGCTCCTCGTAGGCCGTGCATTTCCGCGTCTTCTCGTCGAGGAGCACGCAGTCGCCGTTGGGGCGTTCTTTCAGCGACCGCCGCACGCCCACACGCTTGACGTGGGCCGCCTCGAAGGCGGCCGGCTCCATGCCGACCCGCCGGGCCATGCCGTCGATCTCCTCCTGATTGACCCACACGTAGCCTTCGGAGCCCGAGCAGCAGTCGCCGCACTGCGTGCACTGAAAGCGGAGGCCGCCGGCATACCAGGCGTCCTTGGGAATTCCGGCCATGTGTTTACCCTTGCGTGAGCGTCGAGATCACCATCACCACGGCCGCCACGTCGTCGGCCGTATTGAACGGCCCGAAGCCGAGCCGCACGGTGCCTCCGGCGTCGGTGCCGAGATACTCGTGCACGCCGGCGGCGCAGTGAAAGCCCGACCGCGCCTGCACGCCCGCCATCTGTTCGAGCAGCACCGCGATCTCGGCGGGATCATAGCCGTCCACCGTGAAACTCACAATCGGCGCACCCTCCGGCGCCGCGATCACCCGCACGCCGTCGAGATCCCGCAGCCGCGCC
The DNA here is from genome assembly GCA_026401035.1 of Planctomycetia bacterium. Classification (GTDB taxonomy): domain Bacteria; phylum Planctomycetota; class Planctomycetia; order Pirellulales; family UBA1268; genus RGVT01. Next base: position 52,639 of record JAPLNR010000061.1, read on the forward strand.
GCGCAGTCGGCCGCCAACCCGCAACAGTGGGCCGCCATGCTGGCCGCGGGCTGCGCGGCCAGCCAGTCGCTGGCCGCGACGAGGGCGGCGAGCGCCGGCAGATCGGGCGTGCCGGCCTCCAGCCGGTCGCTGAAGCCCGTCGGCATGTCGAGCGTGTCGCTCGCGGTGCCCGTGCCCCCCTGGATCAGCGGCGCAAGCTCCACGTCGGGCCGCGCCCAGAGGATGCCGATGCCCGACATGCCCTGCAGCCATTTGTGCGCCGGCGCGGCGACCATGTCGGCGCCGGAGGCCGTCGCGATGTCCGGCAGCAGTCCGAGCGTCTGGGCGGCATCGAGCAGCAGGCGGCCGCCGCGGTCGTGCGCGATCGCCGCCAGGGCCGCGGCGTCTTGCACGGCACCGGTCACGTTCGAGGCGTGCGTGCAGACGACCAGCCGCGTCGCCGGCCGCCAGGCCCGGGCGACGTCGTCCGGGTCGATCCGGCCCAGGCCATCGCAGGGCACGATGGTCGTGTCGATCAGACGCTGCTGCCGGAGCCAGTGCAGCGGCCGCAGCGTGGCGTTGTGATCGGCGGCGGTGCCGATCACGTGGTCGCCGGACTGCACGCTGCCGTGGATCGCCATGTTGAGGGCAAGCGTCGCTCCGGCCGGAAACGCCACCCGCCCCGGATCGACGCCACCGAGCAGGCCGGCCACGCGTTCGCGGGCCCGCCGGCGGATCGCGTCGGCCTCGAGCGCCTCCCGATAGCCCGCCCGCCCGGCCGTCGCACCGATCACCCGGGCCGCCTGCTCCCAGGCCGCGAGCACGGGCTCCGGCTTCGGCCACGACGTAGCCGGGTTGTCGAGATAGCGGCGGAGCAGTTGTGGATCCGGCACGCCTAACCCCCGATCTGGTACATCGCGCGGGCCGGCCGCTCGAATTCGGGCGAGCCGATGCCGTGGGCCTGCCGCTTCGCCCGCACGCAGTCCTCGAGCAGCCGAGCGATCCGCTCGTCGATGCCCGGACCGTTTCCACCATCGGCTCCGTCGCCGGCTTCCGAGCCGCGCAGCGCCTGCCGCACGTCCCACTCCGTCGTCGAAAAGAGACAGTTGCGAAACTGGCCGTCCGCCGTGAGCCGGAGCCGATCGCACTGGCCGCAGAAGGGCGCGGTGACGGGATCGATGAAGCCCACGCCGCCGCTGCCGTCGGCCCACCGGAAATCGACGGCCGGCTGGCCGGGATCGGTGCGGCGGGCGGGCACGAGCGGCCCGAGGTGTTGCTCGAGGATTTCGCGAACCTCGCGGCCGGAGAGCACCTGCCCATCGGACCAGCCGGCCTCGGCATCCAGCGGCATGAACTCGATGAACCGCAGATGAAAATCCTCGCGGCGGCAAAATTCCGCCAGCGGCACGATCTCGTCCTCGGTGAGGCCGCGGATCGACACGGCGTTGATCCGAATCGAACGAAAGCCGACGGCCTTCGCCGCGGCGAGGCCGGCCAGCACGCGATCGAGCCCCGACCGCCTGGCAATCTTCTCGAAGACATCCTCGCGAAGGCTGTCGAGGCTCACGTTGAGCCGGTGCAGCCCCGCGCGAAAGAGCGGCTCCGCCTGCTCCGCGAGCAGGAGGCCGTTGGTGGTGAGGGCGATCTCCTCGATGCCGGGGATCGCGGCCAACTGCCGCACCAAAACGTCGATTCGCGACCGCACGAGCGGCTCACCGCCGGTGAGCCGGAGCGTGCGGATGCCGAGCCCCGCCGCCACGCCGGCCACGCGGGCGATCTCCTCGTAGGAGAGCAGTTCCTCCCGCGGCCGGAAGACCGCGTCGAGCGGCATGCAGTAGGTGCACCGCAGGTTGCAGCGATCGGTGACGCTGATCCGCAGATCGGTGTGCACGCGGCCGAAGCCGTCGACGAGCTGGCGGCGCTGCGCACCAGTTGCGGCGGGCGCCGCGCCGGGATGCACCCACGTCTTCAGGCCCCCGGCATCTTCCTCCCGCTTCCAGATCGGCACGTCCCGCTTAATCTGCTCCATCAGCCACTCGGCGGCGGCGAATGCCTCGCGGCGGTGCGGGGCGCTGACGGCGATCGCCACGCTCGCCTCACCCACCGGCACGGTGCCCAGCCGATGCAGGATCGTGCAGGCGGTGAGTCCATACAACTGCACGGCCTCGTCGCGGAGCCGCAGGAGCTGCTCCAGTGCCAGCGGTTCATGCGCCTCGTAGTCGAGTGTCTTGGTCACCACGCCGTCGGTCAGGCCCCGGGTCGTACCGAGGAAGAGCACGTTGGCCCCCGCCGCGTCGCTGGCCACTGCAGCCAGTGCCCGCGCGGTGTCGAGCGGCCCGTGCACGAGTTGCACGGGGCTCAAAGCCGCGAAATCGTTGGATGGCGCCATGCTTCAGCCTCCGCTCACCGGCGGAATGATCGCCACGTCGGCCCCGGCGACCACGGTGTCGTCGTTGCTGGCATAGCGGCCGCCGACAGCCACCGCGCTGCGGGAGAGCAGCGGTTCGATCGCGGGACAGGCCACCGCCACGGCCGCCCGCAGGTCGGCCACGGTGCCGCCGTCCCAGCCGATGCGCAGTTGCCGGCAGCCGGCGGCTTCGGCCATCCCTGCAAATAGACTGATCGACAACATGCTGCTGCCCGTCGGGTCAACTGGTGGTCAGGCGGCCGCTGGTGGCGGTGAGCAGGCCGTCAAGTTCGTCGACCGTTGAGCCGTCGACCGATCCATACGCCTTCGCCAACAACTTGACCGGATGCACTGTCGGCTTCGTGGTGCCCTGCTCCATTTGTATCCGGCAGGCACTGCACTCGGTAGCACCCGCCTCAACGCCGGCGCTTCGCATCGCCGTCACGAGGCCCAGCCCCGCCCGCAGGCTCGCCCGGTAGTTTTCACGGGACAGACCGAAGGTGCCCGCCATACCCGAGCAGCCGCGGTCGGCGGCCTGCACTGCGAGCCCGGGAATGAGCCGCAGCAGGTTTTCCGCCGGGCTCGTGCCGCCCCGCGCCCGCACATGGCAGGGGGCGTGGTAGAGCACCCGCGCCGGCAACGGCTTGAAGTCGAGCCGCAGCCGGCCCTCGCGGTGGAGTTCCCAGAGATAGCTCGTGGCGTCGGTCGTCGCCTCGACCACGCGGCCCATGTCGTCATCGTCGAGCAGGAGCGGATAGTCGTGCGTGATGCAGGTGACCGCGGCCGGCTCCGTGCTCACGATGCGGTAGCCGAGCCGCACGGCCTCGGCAAGCACCCGCATGTTGGTGCGGGCAACCTTGCGGGCCGCCGCCACGTCCCCCTCGGAAACGAGCGGCATGCCAGAGGCCGCCTGCCGCGGGTCGATGAACACGCCGATGCCGTTGCGCTCGAGGACCGAGACGAACGCCTGCGCGAGGAGCGGATCATGCCGCCGCGCAAACGTGTCCAGAAAGTAGAGCACGCGCGGTCCGCCCCGGCGGGACGGACGCGTCAGGCCGCGGCGGGTCGCCCAACGCATCGTCTTGTTGCCACTGAAGGTCGGCAGCTTTCGGCCCTGTGCGATGCCGAGCATCTTCTCGAGCAGCCAGCGGGCCCGCGGGCTGGCGAGCGCCCGGTTCGCAAGCGGAGCGAACCGGCCACCCAGCGCGCTCAGGCCATCGACACGCGACCGCATCCAGGCCGCCGTGCCGAGGCTGTTGGCGGCGACGTGGGCGGCCTTCAATTCGGTGACGAGGGCGGGGATGTCGACGCCGGCGGCGCAGTCGATCCGGCACTGGTGGCAGTTGAAGCAGGTGTCGGCGATCTCGCGGACCGCATCGGCCGAGAGCGACTTCGCATCGAGCCCGCCGGAGAGGAGGGCCGCCATCAGGTTGGCCTTCGCCCGCGGCGACGATTCCTCCGCCGCGTTTTCCCGATAGCGGGGGCACATCCGCATCGCGGCCGACTGGCTGCGGCAGGCGCCGCAGCCGTTGCAGGCATCGACCTCCTGGGCGAGCGTCGTGCCGGTCCAGTTGAGCACCGGAAGCACCGCCGCGGCCGACACAGCCGTCGGCAGCAGCCCGGTCTCTACGCCCCGCGGCTCGAGCGCGGGTCGAAACGCCGCCGGCTCAACGCCGCCACGGGTGATCTTGCCCGGATTGAGGATGCCGAGCGGATCGAACACCCGTTTCACGTCGGCGAACACGCCCGCGAGTTCCGGAAAGAACTTTTCGAAGAACACCGTCCGCGACAGGCCCAGCCCCTGCTCGCCGCCGATCGTGCCCCCGACGGCGACCACCTCCTCGTAGAGGGCGTCCGCGAGCCGCTCCAGCCGTTGCCGCTCGCCCACGTCGCGCGGCTGCGCATGCGGCCGCACGTGCAGCTGTCCGTGACCGGCATGGCCGAAGAGCATCGCGGTCGCCGCGTGCTGCTTGAGCACCCCCTGCAGCCGCTTCAGAAACTCCGGCAGCCGCGCCGGCGGCACGACGACGTCCTCCACGAAGGGCACCGGCCGCGAGGTTCCACGGACGCCGTGCAGCGTCGAGACAACCTGCCGCGACAGTTCCCAGAAGAGCGCCGCATCGATCGGGTCTTCCGCCCGCCGCACGTCGATGCACAGCCGCTTGACCGCGCTGATGCGTCGCAACGCCTCGTCGAGCTGGCTGCTGCAGGCAGCGGGGTCGTCGCTGGAAAATTCCACGAGCAGGCCGGCATCGGCGACCGGGGGGATCAGCAGATCGAAGTGCACCTTGGCGCTGCGGGCCAGGGCGAGGTGCCGCTTGTCGAACAGATCGCAGGCGCTGGGGCCGAGGGGGGCCAGCCGCAGCGCCGCCTCCGCCGCCTTCTCGAGCGATTCGAAGAGCAGGAGCGCCACGGCCGTGGCGCCCTCGGCGGGCACCGTCTCCAGCGTGGCCTCGGTGACGATGCCGAGCGTGCCCGCCGAACCACAGAAGAGCCGCGGCAGATGGATCAGGCCGCCCCCTTCGAGGTCGTCGAGCCGATACCCGCCGTGCGCGAGTCGCTCGGCAGGCTGCGATCGCGCGATGACCCCGCGTGAGGCCTCGAGGATCGTCGCCACCCCGTCGGCCAGTTGCGCGAGCCGCGCGGTCGAACCCGTGGCAGGCATGGCGTCGGCCCCTTGGTCGGGCCGCCCCGGCGCCGTCGGCACCAGTTCCACGAGCGTGCCATCGGCCAGCACGACCTGCGCCGCCACGAGCCTGCCCCGAATCGCTCCGGCCCGCAAAAACCGGCTGCCCGAGGTGTTGCGGCCGATCATGCCGCCGAGCGTCGTCACGCCGGCGCTGGCCGGATCGGGACCAAAGGAGCGGCCCAGCCGCGCGAGGTGCTCCTCGAGCTGGGCGGCCACCACCCCCGGCTGCGCCCGCACCGTGGTCGCGGCCGTGGTGATGATCCGCCGCATGAACCGCGAGCAGTCGATGACGATGCCGCGGCCGAGCGAATCACCCGAGAGGCTCGAGCCAGCGCCGCGGGCATGCACCGGAATCCGCTGCTCAGCCGCCCACTTCACCGTCGCAGCGACATCCTCCGCCGTCCGCGGCCTCACGATCACCAGGGGCCAGACCTCGAACAGGCTCGCATCGGTCGCATACAGCGCCCGGTTCGCGTCGTCGCAGAGCACCTCGCCGGAAACGAGGCCGCGCAGGTCCTCCTCGATGCGTTTCCGTTCAGGATCCATGGCTGGCTTCGCTGGGGGACGCCCGGGAACCGCCCCGCATCCGCGCGAGCTGCTGGCGATGCTTTTCGTGCGTCTCGAGGTCGAAGCCGCCGAACGTGCCCGTGATGCCCTCGCCCCGGTAGCGGGCGCCACAGCGGTAGCAGCTCAGGCAGTCGGGCATGAACAGGTAGAGGGCGACGTCGATCAGGGCCGTGCCGAAGAGGATCGCGAACGTGATCACGAGCTCGCGGCATGCCCAGGCGACGCAGCTGGCGGCCAGCCCCGCCACCACGATGGCGATCCCGAGCCGCTGCGGAAAATCCTTCCGGACAAAAAGCTCGCTGCTGGGGCAGACGATGCAGCGTCGCAGCCGCGGCGGCGGGCCCGGAGCGATCGCCTCTCCGGGAATCTCGACGGCCGCATGGCAGGCCGGACACTCGAGGGCCGTGCGGGATTCGATGCGGTCGACCATGACCGTGGCAGCGCAGGCCGGACAGGCATAGGTGATACGCATGATCAAAACCCTCCTGCGGCGAACGAGGCCGCCTGCAGCAATTGCGCGGTCAGTTCACCGACGATCGCGGCGATGCACGCCACGTAGAGAATACCCGTGGCGCTCTGCGTGTTGGGAATGTCGAGGGTTTTGCGGCTCATCCAGAGCAAAATCGGCAGCCCCACGAGGCCGGCAAGCCAGCGCAGCGAGACGAGCGCCAGCGTGGCCGAATCGATCCCCGCCTCCGAGCCGCGGCCTGGCACCAGCCCGCCGGCCAGGATGGCCTCGGCGGCGGTCAGGGCCACCTGCGCGGCCCAGGCGCTGAGCGCCCAGTCGATCAGCCGCCGCAGGGCGTCGACCCGCATGCCCGGCGCGTTGAGATACCAGTGCCCGAGCAGCATCGCATGCACGGTCAGCCCGACGACGAGGCCGGAGAGCAGCCGCGTGGCCGCCGGGGAACCGGCCGGCAGCAGCACGGTGGCCGCGGCGAGCAGCAGCGCGCAGGCCAGGCAGAAGATCACACCGGCCCGCTTCCGCTCGGCCAGCCAGACGATGCTGCCCATCCAGGCGGCGATCGCCGCCACCGCCGGCAACAGCCACAACTGGCCGGCGATCGCCGTCCGCGCCAGCAGCGCGGCGAAGGTCGAGAGCCCGAGGATGACGAGCAGATTGACGCGAAAGAAGCCGCCGGGCACGAGCGCCGCCGGCGTGAGCACGAGGGCCAGCGAGAGTCCCCACCCGAAGCGGCAGAGAAAATCGATCAACAGCGTCATGCCCGCTCCTGTTCCATCCGGGAGATGCCGGGCCGCGGTCTGGGCCTCCGGCCAGCGGCCGGACAGGCCTCCGATCCGAAGCCGTCGCTCACGGCGTGCGGCTTCCGTAAATGAGCGACATCACCTCGGCCCGGCTCGAGATGTTCGAGCGGAAGATGCCCTTCATGGCGGAGGTGACACAGAGGCTACCAGGCTTGCGGACGCCGCGAATCGTCATGCAGGTGTGCGAGGCCTCGACGACCACGGCCACCCCCTTGGCGCCGAGATCGTCGACGAGCAGGTCGGCGATCTGCTCCGTCATCCGCTCCTGCACCTGCGGCCGGTGCGACACCACCTCGACGATCCGGGCGAGTTTGCTCAAGCCCAGCACGCGGCCATCGGGCAGGTAGGCGATGTGGGCCTGGCCCATGAAGGGCAGCAGGTGATGCTCGCAGACGCTGTTGAAGGCGATGTCTCGAACCAGCACGATCTCGTCGTATTTCTCGGTGAACGCCTTGCGGAGATGCACCTTGGGATCCTGATGCAGGCCACTGAACATCTCGGCGTACATCCGGGCCACGCGGGCCGGCGTCTCGAGCAGGCCCTCGCGGTCTGGATCCTCGCCCACGGCGGAGAGAATTTCGCGCACGGCCCGTTCGATTCGGGCATGGTCGACGTTGTGGGGGGCATCCTGCTGCATGCCACCTACTCTAATTGACAGAGAATTCTGGTGGAAATCGCCTCGCTGAACCCGCCGCAGGACGGGCGGAGATCGCCTCGAGGAGCAGTGCCGTGCGTTTCAAGACATCGCTCTCCGCCAGCAGTCGCATCTTCCATTCGAGATCGAGGTCGATCGTGTAGGCGACGATGTCGGCGAGCATCCCGAGCGTGATCTGGCTGCCGAGCAGCTGATCGAGCTGCTCGTAGGCGTCGGGAATCTTCGGCATCGCCCGCTTGAAGGCCGCGAGCAGCTGCTTCTGCAGCGTGGCCGCCGCCTCGGCCGGCACGTCCCCGGCGAGTTCGTCATCCACGATCTCCGACTCGACGACGCGAAACAGTTTCTTGGGCGGCAGTTCGCGGATCAGCCTCAGCCGCCGCACGCCGAGCAGGAGCACGTTGTAGGTGCCCTCGGGCGTGCGCTGGTGCGTGGCCACGCGGCAGAGGCAGGCGGTCGATCGCAGCGTCGGCCGGCCCTCGTACTGCTGTTCCCAGCCGGGGGCGAGCACGCCAAGGGCGATCAGCCGGTCGTCCTCGATCGCCTCCTCCAGCATCGCCCGGTAGCGGGGCTCGTAGACGTGCAGGGCCTGCATCACGTGTGGAAACATGACGAGGTTCGGCAGCGGAAAGACCCGCGCCAGGCCGGAAAATTGATCGGGGGAAAAAGCGAGTGGTTCGTCGGCCATGGTTGGTTGTGCGATGCTCAGTCCGGGATCAGGCCAGAATCAGGCCGGGGGCGGATCGAGGTGAATCTCGGGCAGCAGTTCGGGGTTGAGCTCGATCGAGGGAAAGTCCTCCGTGCTGGCCGCCACGTCGGCCAGGCAGATGTCGAACGATTTCAGAAACCCGTCGAGGTCGAGGCCCAGGTGCCGTGGCGCATAGGGCTCGAGGTAGCCGTGCACGCTCGTATGCAGTTTGCGGGCCCCGCGGATGTTGCCGTTGCCAAAATGGTAGAGCGCCACCGCCGCCTGAATGAGCCCCTGGTAGAACTTCCGCGACGGCCCCCGGTACTCCGTCCAGAGCTCCTCCCAGACCTCGTGGCTCTCGTAATAGTCGCACTCGTTGAATTTTTCGATGCCGTCGAGGTAGAGCGGGTCGTAGGCTGTAGGTGTTTCCATCTCTTCCATCCGCGAAATCTCCCGGCGAACCCACGGTCGCTCCGGCACGACACCGAACTCGACGCGTCCATGAATCGTAGCACCCCGAGCAAATCAGCGGAGAGCCGTCCGGCAACGCGGACCGCCGGCCGGCGGGAATCCGCTGCAGCCCGCGGCCAGCGAACGGCAGCCATCGTCGCCCGGCTCGGCCGGGCCTATCCGGATGCCGAATGTTCCCTCGCCTTTGCCAACCCCTTTCAACTGCTCGTGGCGACGATCCTCTCGGCGCAGTGCACCGACAAGCGGGTCAACATGGTCACCGGCGGGCTCTTTTCCCGCTGGCCCACGCCGGCGGCGCTGGCCGCTGCCCGCCCCGCCGAACTCGAGGCCGTGATCCGCAGCACGGGCTTCTACCGCGCCAAGGCAAAAAACATCCTCGGCTGCTGCCGCGCGCTGGTCGATAGACACGGCGGGGAGGTGCCCGACTCGCTCCCCGACCTCGTGAAACTCCCGGGCGTGGGACGAAAGACGGCCAACGTGGTGCTGGGCACTGCGTTTGGCCGGGCGGAGGGGGTGGTGGTCGACACGCACGTCGGCCGGATCTCGCGGCGGCTCGGGCTGACGAAGCAGCCGGATGCGGTGCGGGCCGAACGCGACCTCGTCACGGTGATCCCGCGGGAGCATTGGATCGCGTACAGCCATTGGCTGATCGACCATGGCCGCGCCGTCTGTACGGCCCGTGCGCCCAAGTGCGAGCGGTGCCCGCTCGAGGATCTCTGCCCGAAGGTGGGCGTGAAACCGAAGTCCCGGAAAAAAGACCGCCTTCCCTGACAGTTCGGGGGCGAAAGCGTACAATCCCCGCTCGCCTGTCCGACCGCCTCGCCACAGGGAACTTCCCATGATCCTCTCCGGCAACGAGATCAAGCAGCAGCTCGGCGGCAACATCGTCATCGAACCCTTCGACGATAAAAACCTCAATCCCAACAGCTACAACCTCTCGCTCCACGACGAACTGCTCGTCTACGAGGAAGTGGTGCTCGACATGCGGAAGAGCAACCGCGTGGAGCGGGTGCGCATCCCCGAGGAGGGGCTCGTGCTCACTCCCAACCAGCTCTATCTGGGCCGCACCGTGGAGCGGACCGAGACGCATAACCTCGTTCCGATGATCGAGGGCCGCAGTTCGATCGGCCGGCTCGGGCTCTTCGTCCATGTCACCGCCGGCTTCGGCGACGTCGGCTTCTGCGGCTACTGGACCCTCGAGATGTTTGCGGTGCAGCCGGTGAAGATCTATCCCGGCGTCTCCATCTGCCAGCTCTTCTTCCACCAGATCGCCGGTGACATCACGGAATACGCGAGCGAGAAGTACCAGCACAACCACGACATCCAGCCGAGCATGCTCTTCCGGGAACTCACGGAAGACGGCGACCCGCAGCTGCACCTGGAATTCGGCGTGGAACGGACGGGGCAGGATCTGTTCGCCCAGCGTCTGGCACCCCGCGCAGCGAGATAGCGACCGATGCTCCCGAAGCTGCTCGCCTGGCTCTCCTTCGCAACGGCACTGCTCTTTGCGGCCCTCGCCCTCGCCGGCCTGTTCGGCGGCGATGCGCTCGGCGACATGGTGCCCACGCTGATCCTCCTGGTCGGCCTGCCGCTGCTGGTGGTCTCGATCCTGCTGGCCGTCGCGTTGCTCATCCTCTCGGCCTTCCAATAACAGCCCCTCTATCCCCGCCCGAAATCAGAAAGGCATTTCCGCGTGCTACGAAGTCACACCTGTGGAGAACTGCGTCCCACGAATCTCGGCGAGAAGGTCACGCTCTGCGGCTGGGTGGATCGTGTCCGCGACCACAAGGGAGTGATCTTCATCGACCTCCGCGACCGCTGGGGACGCACGCAGGTGGTGATCGGCCCCGGCAGTTCGCCCGAGGCGCTGGCCGCGGCCCGGCTCGTGCGGGCGGAGTGGGTGCTGCGCATCAACGGCACGGTGGGCGCTCGGCCCGAGGGCACCACCAACCCCAAGCTCGCCACGGGTGGAATCGAAGTGGCCTGCGCCACGCTGGACGTGCTCAACGAGGCGGAGACCCCCGTCTTCCAGCCCGGGGCGACCGACCTTCCGGGAGAGGAGGTCCGGCTGGCGAATCGCTGGCTCGACCTCCGGCGGCCCGCGATGCAGGAGAACATGTTCCTGCGCAGCAGGATCGTGAAGATCATGCGCGACCACTTCGATGCACTCGGCTTCATCGACGTGGAGACGCCGATGCTCGGCCGCAGCACGCCCGAAGGCGCCCGCGACTATCTCGTGCCCAGCCGGCTCGACCACGGCGCGTTCTTCGCCCTGCCCCAGTCGCCGCAACTCTACAAGCAGCTCCTGATGATGGCGGGCTTCGACCGCTACGTGCAGGTGGCGAAGTGCTTCCGGGACGAAGACCTCCGCGCCGACCGGCAGCCCGAATTCACGCAGCTCGATGTGGAGATGTCGTTCGTCGAGGCCGACGACGTGATCGGGGTGATCGAGGGGCTCGTGAAACGCACCGCCCGCGAGATCCTCGGCCTCGACGTGCCGCTGCCGCTGCCGCGGCTCACCTGGGACGAATGCATGGAGCGGTTCGGCCACGACGCGCCGGATCTCCGCTACGGCCTCGAGATCATCGATCTCACCGCCCTCGCGGGGGAGAGCGATTTCCGCGTCTTCCGGGCCGCCGTCGAAGCGGGCGGTCGCGTCCGCGGCATCCGCGTGCCGGGAGCCGCGGCCCGTTTTTCCCGGAAGGAACTCGACGAACTGACGGCCCTTGCCGTCGAGGCCGGCGCGAAAGGCCTCGTCTGGCTCAAGGTGGAGGAGACCGGCGACTGGTCCGGACCGGTCGCCAAGAATCTCGGCGCGGTCGCGGCCCCCCTCCGCGACACGCTCGGCGCCGTGGCCGGTGACCTGGCCCTCATCGTGGCCGATTCATTCGACGTCTCCTGCAAGGCACTGCACACGCTTCGCAAGCGGCTGGGCGCCGTGCTCGGCCTCTACGAGCCCGACGCGATGCACTTTTCCTGGGTCGTCGACTTCCCGATGTTCGCATCCGACGGCGAGACCGGCGGCTGGGCCTCGATGCATCATCCGTTCACGGCCCCCCGCCCCGCCGACCTCGACCTGCTCGAGAGCGATCCGGCCGCCTGCCGCGCCGTGGCCTACGATCTGGTCATCAACGGCTCGGAGGCCGGCGGCGGCACGATCCGGATCCACGATGGCGTCACGCAGGAGAAGGTCTTCAAACTGCTCGGCATCTCGGCCGAAACCGCCCGCGAACGGTTCGGCTTCCTGCTCGATGCCCTGCGGTCCGGGGCGCCGCCGCACGGCGGCATCGCGCTGGGCATCGACCGCTGGGTGATGCTCTTCGGCAAACTCGACAGCATCCGCGACGTGATCGCCTTCCCGAAAACGCAGAAGGCGAGCGATCTGATGACCGGTGCGCCATCACCCGTGGAGACGAAGCAGCTCGTGGAACTCGGCATCCGCGTGGTCGTGCCGCCGAAGTAGTCCGCTTCGGAAGAAAGTGGATTCCCTGCTTGTTATACGGCTCAAAATTGAATCTTGCGCGTTTCGCTGGTCGGGGCTCCCCACGCCCCATCGCCGGACGTTCGCTGCGGGCATCCTGCCCTGCGCTCACTCGATGCCGGCTGCGCTTACGGCATCCTGCCTTCGCTTGCCGCCAACGCCGGCTCCTGGGGCATGGACAACCCCTCCCTGACCCTCGTTCAGCGGGAGCGGCTCGTGCGCGAGCAGCAAGTGTGAGCCGTATTACTCGACCGTGATCGTCATCCGGCCCGAGAGCGTTTCGCCGGCCTCGAGGATTCGCCAGCCCTGCGCTTCGTCGAATGAACCTGCTCCCGGAAGCACGCTGTAGGGCTCGATGCAGACGGCGTGGCGATGGGGCGGCGTGAAGAGCACACAGGTGGAAAACAGATCCTCGAACTGCACGCTTATCGCCGCGCCCGCCGGATCGACGAGCCGGGTCGTGATCCAGCCGTTGCTGGCCGGCATGTCCGTGAAGACGTCGTCGAGCGTGATGTCGCCGAGGGCCACCGCTCCCGGGAATCCGATCCTGTCGGCGGCAGGCCGCAACGGGCCGCTCGGCAGCAGCTCGTGCTGCGGCTGCCACTGCCGCACGGGGATGTCGAGCAGGCACGCCTCGGGTTCGCCGCCGGGCACGATCGGCACCGGCAGGTAGGGGTGCAGACCGAGGGCGGCGGGCATCGTGCCGAGCGCCTCCAGACACAGGCTGAGCGACAGCCGGGCGGGGACCAGCGACCAGGTGGCGGTGAGGCGGAAGTCGGCCGGCCAGCGGTGCAGATTTTCCGGTGCCTCCCGCGAGAGCAGAAATTCGCAGGTCAGGGTGTCGGCGGCACGCTCGAGCACCCGCCAGGGACGCTCGTGCACGAGTCCGTGCATGGGGCGGCCAAACTTGTCCCGCGGCTCGAGAGAAAATGTCCGGCCTTGAAACTCCATCGTCGTGGCGGCCAGCCGGCCCGGAAACGGGCAGAGGATCGGGATGCCGCCCGACGTGGGGCGGGCCGACGGCTGCAGGTATTCCGGCGCCGACCAGACGACCGACCGGGCAACGCCGTCCTGCACGAGTGTGGCCGTGGCGCAGGCGTTGCCGCGTCCCGGCAGGATGACGGCCTCGGCAGCGGTGCCGGCGGAGCGGAGCACGACCGGCTCGAGGTTGGCGGGCGCGATATTCGGTGTTGGCATCGCGGCAGCATACCTGCTGCCGCGATGCCAAGACATTGCCGCCACGGCCACCGGCCACTAGATTCAACCGTCAAGCGTTCCCGCACCCGGGCAAATAGCTCAGTTGGTTAGAGCACCTCGTTTACACCGAGGGGGTCGGGGGTTCGAGCCCCTCTTTGCCCATTGGTTCCGCAGGCGCAGAGCCTAAAAACAGCCGTTGCGGACCTCTTGGATGATCAGCTCCTTGAGCCGCTGGATCGCCTGCTTTTCCTGGGCCTTTGCGTCCTGCCAGAACTGCTTGAGTTCGTCTCGCCATTCGGCGTTGGCCATGTATTGGTCGTACCGCCACAGGGAGTCGAGCCGCCGGCTCAATTCGTGAACGAGGTCGTGGTCATGGTCGGCGCACCCGCTCGTTTCTCCCAGATGCGTCAGTTCCTTTTCGGCGGCAAGGTACATGTTTTTTCCTCTCTCGGGTTTGATGATGGCCGGAACCCCCGGCGCGTCGCTGCAATCAAATCGCGAGCGACCGTCCGCGGTTCAACAGCATCGGCAATCAACGCCGTTTTCCTGCACCGGCGCGCTGGACACTTTCGCCCCCTTCGGGCCCGCCATAGGATGCGAGGAGGTGTTCCTCTCCGGCGACAATCCCGCGGTCAGCCAGCGCCATGAGCACGCACGAGCCCGATCGCGACCACGAGCCGCCCGCCCCGGCGACGTTTCTCGAGTCGTTTGACAACTGGGCCCAGCTCCTGCGTCACGCCGACGCGGGATACACGACGGGCCCCGAGACGCAGCCGCCATCCGTGACGTCACAGCCGGCACCGGCGGCGGCCCACCCCGCATGGCCGGACGCGCCCCCCTATCGGCCGACCATTCGCAAACCGATGGCCCTGCTGCAGGTCGTCGACGACGGCGGCGATGGCGGCGAGGTCATCCGCGTGCGGGGCGACGAAATCGTGATCGGCCGCAGCGAGGGCGATGTCGTGATCCCGCACGACATCTCGATGGCCACGCGTCATGCACGGATCACGCGTCTGCCCGAGGGCGGCTGGCAACTCTCCGACCTCGAGAGCGGCAGCGACCGCGGCACGTTCGTGCGGGCGGTGACGGCCAAACTCAAGGATGGCAAGGTGCTGCAACTGGGATCGACGCGGTTTCGCTTCGAGGTGGTCGACCTGACCGAGGCCCGGCTCGTGGAACTCGCGCCCGGTGGCGTGGCCCGGCATCATGAGTGCCACGGGCCGGCCGCCACGATCGGCCGCAGCGGTTGCGGCTGCACCATCTCGATCGACGATCCCTTCGTCAGCCCGTTGCATGCCGAGGTGCGGGCCAAGGCCAGCGGCTGGAAGATCGAGAACCGCGGCCTGAACGGCCTCTGGGTAAAGATCGAGGCCCCCGTGAAGTTGCTGGTGCCCTCGCAATTCCAGTGCGGCGAGCAGCGGTTCGTGTTCGTGCCGCTCGGCTGAGCGTTCGCCGCGACTCCGCCGGCGGGTTCATTCCAGCAGCCAGTCGGGGAGCCGCCGCACCCGCCCCTCGCGATCGACGCAGACGACCACCGTCTTCCCGCTGGCGATGATCACCTTGTCGCGGATCACCTCGTAGCCATGCTCGATGCTCGCGCCGCCGACCTTTTCGACGTAGGTCCGCACCAGCAGCAGGTCGTCGTATTCCGCGGGCGAGCGGTATTTGCAGGCGGCCTCGGAGACCACCAAAAACAGACCGGCTTCCTCGAACTCCCGGTAGGTGGCCCCGCGGGCCCGGAGCATTTCGGTGCGGCCGATCTCGAAATAGGTGAGAAAGTTGGCGTGGTGCACCCGGCGCTGTCCGTCCGTTTCCTGGTAGCGCACCCTGATTTCCGTCTCGTGGCTGGCAAGCGCCATGTCCGTCTCCCGTCATCCAGTCCGCGGCTCGTACCCCGGGTCTTCGTTGACCAGGGTCAGGCTCAGACTCTATTCTTTCCGGCTTCGAAGAGGCAAAGCCTTCCAGCCAAGCGGAGTGTTTCAACGTGAGCATTGGTGACGAGGGAGAGGGTGGCATCGTCGGTTACGCCACCGCCCGCGGCCGCAATTGGCCGACGCTGCGTCAATTCACGGTCTTCCTCGAGAACCGGGTCGGGCAGTTGCTCGAGGTCGTGCGTCGGTTCGACGGCTCGAAGGTGCGGATCGTCGCACTCTCGATCACCGACTCCGGCGAGTGCGCCTTCGTGCGGTTCCTGCTCAGCCATCCGGAACAGGGTCGCGAAATTCTCGAACGCGCCGGGCTCGCGCTCATCGAAAGCGACCTGATCGGCGTCGAGTTGCCCGACGGCCACCAGCCGCTCCTACGAATCTGCACGGCGCTTTTGCAGGCCGAGGTGAACATCATCCAGGCTTATCCGATTCTCGCCCGCCCGCGGGGCAGACCCGCCGTGGCCCTCATGGTGGACAACACCGAGATGGGGCTGGAAACCCTGGTCAACAAGGGCTTCACCATGATCAGCGAAGCGGACCTCAACGAGGAAGACTGACCCGGGCGGCGAAAACTCGACCCGCGGGGGGAGTGGCCGCTTTGCCGTCGGGAGCGGTGAGGTGGCTTACTCGAACATACCGTCGGGCAGTCCCTCGACCTGCCGGACGACGATCTTCTGGATCGAATCCCAGGCCACTGCCGTGAGCGTGACGCTGCCGTCGGCAGCCTGGCTGGCGAACAGACCGTGCGTGCCCCGCGACCACTGCGGCTCGTACCATTCGGGCAAGATCACCCCGCCCCCAGCGATATGTATTTCGACGATCCCGCCATGCCCGCGTTCCACCCACAGGCGGGCGACGAGTTGCGCGGTCGGATTGTCCGCGGCGACCGCAATCTCGTAAGGCTCCGCGGCCCCCTGCCCGGCTTCGTTCGCCAGCACGTCGCCGATGGCGCTGCCACCGGGAGCCTCCTCGATCTGGTCCCCGAAGTCCTGCGGCCCATCATCCGACGGCTCTGCCGCGGTGTCGTCGCCTGCTCGGGACTGGCTGGCGGAGACCGCGTTGAAAAGATCGGCGAACGCATTCGGCGGCTCGGTCGCCGGTTCCTGTTCCGGCATCACCGGCGTTTCTTCCGGAACGGCTCCGGGGAGCGGGCTGGCGGACGCTTCTTCCGGCCCGGCCTCCGGTTTCGGCTCCCGGGCACCGACCGCGGGGCTTGTCGCGGGAATGACGAGGGCAATGCCACACTTTGAGCAGGTGCCGCGTTTGCCGGCCAGTTTTGCCGGCACGACGATCCGATGGCCGTTGGCGCACTTGAACGTGATCGCGTCGGCTGCCAGTTTCGGCTCCGAACGCGGCACGATTCTGGTTTTTTCCTCGGACATCGCTGGCCCCTCGTTGACGTGACTGCGCTTAAGTCTAGCGTGCGAACAGGCGCCTTGACGGCTGGCGGCCCGGCTCTGACACTGCCACATTCCCCGGCGTTCTGCATTGTCAGCGCCGGAATCCCATAGGGCGGCTGGCTTTTTTTCCGATTGTTCCGGTGGTGCC
>JAPLNR010000065.1 GCA_026401035.1 Planctomycetia bacterium
AAGCCCGCGCTGCTCCAGGTGCTCAAGCCGGAGGAGATCGCGCCGCTGGCGATCACCGGCATGCAGCCGGTCGGACAATATGCCTACTCGATCGAATTCTCCGACGGCCATTCCAGCGGCATCTACACACTCGAATACCTGCGCGAACTGGGTTAGAGATCGACAGGCCAAGGCTTGTCAGGTTCGCTTCCGAACGAAGCGTTCTTCAGGCGTTCTCCCGACGGCTCCTGTGTCTCCCGATGCTGAGGAGCCGGGATCGGCGGAAGCTCGAGGAGCATTGGAGTTTTCGCTGGATCGAGGTCAGCGCTGCCGCGCGGCCCCGGTGCGAAAAATCCACGCGACGCGACTTCTGCCGTCCCAGCGACCAATGCGGGTTGTTTGCACAGGGCTCCCAACAGGGCTCCCAACAGGGCTCCCAACAGGGCTCCCAACAGGGCTCCCAACAGGGCTCCCAACAGGGCTCCACCCGCGTCAGCCCGTGTGTCAGCACGCTCCGACCGCGGCGGCGTTGATCACTGCGGCGATACGGGCGGCGTCGTGGCAGGCGTCTTCGGTCGCGCCGAGGTGCAAAAGGCTCGCCTCGTGGTTCTTGATGCAGAGTTCGCAGCCGGCCAAGGCCGCGCAGCCGAGGCTCATCAGCTCGAAGTCGGTCTTGTTCGTGGCCGGCTGGGCCATGCGGCTCATGCGGAGCCGCGGGGAACGGGCCTCGTAGCTCTCCTTGGCGAGCATGTGGCGGAAACGGTAGTAGACCGTGTTCATCGCCATCAGGCCGGCCGCGGCTTTCGCGTCGGAGATGATGGCCGGGGCGGCGTCGCCGAGGCCCGTCTGGATGTCGGTCTCGAGGGCCTGGACGAGCGGCCCGCACTTCAGGAACCGGGCCGCGGCGAGCGCCACGCCGAAAGCCTGCGGCGGCTGGAGGTTTTCGCCGGCGAGCACGCTCGAAAGGTTGAGGCGGATGTCCTTGAGCTCGTCGGGGAGCGTGTCGCGGAGGGCGTCGAGCGACGGAGTGGCGATGGACATGGTGGGCGATCGCTCCGAAGAAGGGGGGGGCGGCGAATCGAAGATGCTGAAAGTTCCGCGAGGATTGTAGCGGTTCGTTGAAGCACAGGCCTGCCGGATGCTAGCCTTGGGCAGTTTTGCCCGCACACGGATGTTTCCATGCCCCGCCGCGACGATCTCCATACCATCCTGCTCATCGGCTCCGGCCCCATCGTCATCGGCCAGGCCTGTGAATTCGATTATTCCGGCACCCAGGCCTGCAAGGCCCTCCGCGAAGACGGCTACCGCGTCGTGCTGGTGAATTCGAATCCGGCCACGATCATGACCGATCCGGGCACGGCCGACCGCACGTACATCGAGCCGCTCACCTGGGAGATGCTCGAGAAGGTGATCGAGATCGAGAAGCCCGATGCCGTGCTGCCCACGCTCGGCGGGCAGACCGCCCTCAACCTGGCAATGGATCTCGACCGCCGCGGCATCCTGAAGAAGCATGGCGTGGAGATGATCGGTGCGAAGGCCGACGCGATCAAACGCGGCGAAGACCGCGAGATCTTCAAGGCCACGATGCAGAAGATCGGTCTCGAGACCTGTCGCGGCCGGATCGTGAAGTCGCTGCCCGAGGCCCGCGAAGTGCTCGCCGAAATTGGCCTGCCCGCCGTCATCCGGCCGAGTTTCACGCTGGGCGGGTCGGGCTCGGGCGTGGCCTTCAACCGCGAGGAATTTGACCAGAAGGTGCAGCGCGGCCTCGATCTTTCGCCGGTGGTCGAGGTGCTCGTCGAGGAGTCGATCCTCGGCTGGAAGGAATACGAGATGGAGGTGATGCGCGACGCCGACGACAACGCCGTGATCATCTGCGCGATCGAAAATTTCGATCCCTGCGGCATCCACACCGGCGATTCGATCACGGTCGCCCCGGCGATGACGCTCACCGACAAGCAGTATCAGCGGATGCGCGACGCCAGCTTTGCCGTGATCCGCGCGGTCGGCGTGGAGACGGGCGGATCGAACATCCAGTTTGCCGTCGAGCCGCAGACGGGTCGGATGATCGTGATCGAGATGAATCCGCGGGTGAGCCGGTCGAGTGCCCTGGCAAGCAAGGCCACCGGATTTCCGATCGCGAAGATCGCTGCCAAGCTCGCCGTCGGCTGGCGGCTGCACGAGCTGCAGAACGACATCACGCGGAAGACGAAGGCCTGCTTCGAGCCGTCGATCGACTACGTCGTCGTGAAGGTGCCGCGGTTCGCCTTCGAGAAATTCCCCGAGGCCGACAGCCGGCTGACCACGCAGATGAAGAGCGTGGGGGAGACGATGGCGATCGGGCGAACGTTCAAGGAGGCCTTTCAAAAGGCCCTGCGCGGTCTCGAGGTGGGCAGCTTCGGATTCGGCTCCGACAGCAAGGATCCCTGGGGCACGGCGGCCGAACCATCGATGGATGACATCCGCGCCCGCGTGGCCACGCCCGACCCCGACCGCGTCTGGTATCTGCGGCACGCGCTCAAGGCGGGCATGACGCTCGCCGAGCTCCACGAACTCACCGCGATCGATCCCTGGTTTCTCGACCAATTGCAGCAGATCGTGGAATTGGAGAATCTGCTCCGCACGGTCGGCACGCTGGCGGCGGTCGACGACGCCCTCCTGCGGCAGGCCAAGCAATACGGGTTCTCCGACCGGCAACTGGCCGTGATGCTCGGCTCGTCGGAACTCGAGGTGCGGGCCGAGCGGAAACGCCGCGGCATCATCGCCACGTACAAATCCGTCGACACGTGCGCCGCGGAGTTCGAGGCCCAGACGCCCTACTACTATTCGACCTGGGAGGAAGAGGACGAAACCCGCCCGAAGGCTCCCGGCAGGAAGCGGGTGATGATCCTGGGGGGCGGTCCCAACCGCATCGGGCAGGGCATCGAGTTTGACTACTGCTGCTGCCACGCCAGCTTCGCCCTGCGCGAGATGGGGATCGAGAGCGTGATGGTCAACTCGAATCCCGAGACCGTCAGCACCGACTACGACACGAGCGACATGCTCTTCTTCGAGCCGCTCACCTGCGAAGACGTGCTCAACATCGCCGACCGCATCCAACCCGATGGGGTGATCGTGCAACTGGGTGGGCAGACGCCGCTCAATCTTGCCCGGGCGCTGCATGCGGCCGGCCTGCCGATCATCGGCACCTCGGTCGACACGATCGAGCAGGCCGAAGACCGCGAGAAGTTTCGCGACCTGCTCGAGCGGCTCGGGCTCAAGCAGCCCGCCAGCGGCATCGCCCGCACGCTCGAGCAGGCCCGCCGCGAGGTGGCCCGGATCGGCTATCCGTCATTGGTCCGCCCCAGCTTCGTGCTCGGGGGACGGGCGATGGAGATCTGCTACGACAACTCGCAGTTCGAGCGGTACGTGGCCGAGGCCTTCGCGGTGGCGCAGGGTCAGCCGGTGCTGATCGACCGGTTTCTCGAGGACGCCATCGAGGTCGACGTCGACTGTATTTGCGACGGCCGCGACGTGATCATCCCCGGCGTGATGGAGCACATCGAGGAGGCGGGCGTCCACTCCGGCGACTCGGCCTGCTGCATCCCGCCGCACAGCCTGTCGGCGGAGGTCGTCGACGAGATCAAGGCGGCCACCGCGGGCCTGGCGCGGAGCCTGGGCGTGATCGGCCTGATGAACGTGCAGTTTGCCGTCAAGAAGGAAGACGGCCGGCCGACGCTCTACGTGATCGAGGTCAACCCCCGCGCCAGCCGCACCGTGCCGTTCGTCGCCAAGGCGACGGGCATGCCCGTGGCGAAGGTGGCGGTGAAGGTGATGGCCGGGATGAGCCTGGCGGAGCAGGGGATCGACGCCGATCCGGTGCCCGCGCATGTGAGCGTGAAGGAGAGCGTGTTTCCGTTCGTGAAGTTCGCCGGCGTCGACATCGCGCTCGGCCCCGAGATGCGGAGCACCGGGGAGGTGATGGGCGTGAGCGACCGCTTCAGCATCGCCTTCGCCAAGAGCCAGATCGCCGCCGGCATCCTGCTGCCGGAGACGGGCCGGATCTTTTTGAGCGTCGCCAGCCAGCAGGCCAAGGAGATGATGGTGGGGCTCGCCCGCCGGCTCACGGCGCTCGGGTTCGAATTGATCGCCACGGCCGGCACGGCCCGGGCGCTCGCCGAGGCCGGCATCCCGGTCGAGGTGGTGAAGAAACTCCAGGAGGGCCACCCGAACCTGATCGATCACCTGATCGACGGCCGCGTGCAACTCATCTTCAATACACCCCGGGGCAAGGGCGCCAGGACCGACGAGGGCCGTATCCGCGCCGCGAGCGTGCTCTACGGCGTGCCCTGCATCACGACCTTGCCGGCAGCCGAGGCCTGCGTGCGGGCAATGGAGGCCTTGCGAACTGAATCCCTCACCGTGCAGCCGATCCAGGACCGGTTTCCGGAAGCCGCCGCGGCGACCCGCTGACCGGGCATGTCTCAATCCTGGTCGGCACTGCATGTGCGTCAACGCGCCCAACCCGGCTTCGGGCTACCCGTGCCCCGTCGCCGGACGTTCGCTGCGGGCATCCTGCCCTGCGCTCACTCGATGCTGCCTACGCTCCGCCATCCTGGCTGCGCCGACCAATCCGCCTAAGGCGGATCGGTGCCCGAGCAACGCCGGCTCTCGGGGCATGGGTAGCCCTTTGCCTCCGTCCTCCGAGAGTGCATGGGCAGCCCCGGGCCTCCGTGCCTGTCTGGAGACCGCTTCCTTCGGAAGCAAATCCGATCCGCTTGAAAGACCTGTCGTAGACTGGATCGCATGTCGCCACAATTTCCGTCCGTCCCTCCGGTTCCCCGGCCGCTGCCTGCCCCCGTGCTCGACGAGCCGCCACGGCTGACGGCCCGCACGCTCGAGGGGCTCGAGTGGATTCTCGCGCGGGAGCTGGAGGCCGTCGGGGCGCAGGACCTGCGGATCGGTCGGCGCACGATCGAGTTTTCTGCGGCGCCGGGCAGCGAGAACGAGACGCTCTACCGCGCCGTGCTCGAATCCCGCACCGCGATCCGCATTCTCGAGCCGTTGGGGAGATTCCGCGTCGATTCGCCCGACAGCCTCTATCGGGCGATGCAGGATGTCGATTGGACGGAGCAGCTCAAGGTGTCGGACACGCTGCGTGTCGATGCCGCGATCCACGACACGTTTCTCACGCATTCCCTCTACGCCGCGCAGATCGTGAAGGACGCGCTGGTCGATCAATTGCGGACGCCCAGCGGGAAACGGCCGAGCGTTCAACTGCGCGGAGCGACGCTCCGGCTGGCGCTGCATCTGGTCGGCGATGTCGCGACGGTCTTCCGCGATGCCGCCGGCCGGTCGCTGCACCAGCGGGGCTGGCGGATGGGCGAGGTCGAGGCGCCGCTTTCGGAGGTGCTGGCCGCCGGGATCCTCGGCATTACGGGCTGGTGGCAGCCGGGCGCGGCGGGCGGTGCGGTCAGCGGCGAACCGATTCTCGACCCGATGTGCGGCTCCGGCACGCTCGTGATCGAGGCCGCCACGATCGCGGCCGGCATGGCGCCGGGGCTCTGGCGGGCCCGCCGCAAGTCCCATGGTTTCTTCAAGTTTCGCGATTGCGACAGGCAGCTGGTGCAGCGGCTCGTGGGGGAGTTGGAGGCCCGCGTGGTCGAGCCTGCGGGCACCTTCCAGGCGAGCGACCTCGACCCGAAGGCGGTCGAAGCGGCGCAGGCCTGTGCCGAAGCGGCTGGCGTTGCTCCGTTCATCAGGATCGAGCAAAAACACTTCGAGCAGGCTCAGCCGATCGCGGGCAGGGGTCTCGTCGTGACGAATCCGCCCTACGGCGAACGGCTCCCGTTGCCCCGGGCCGGAGCACTTTTCCGGCGTCTCGGCGACTGGCTCGTGGCGCAGTGCGGTGGCTGGCGGGCGGCGTTCCTTGCGGCCGACACCCCCGCCGCCGGCCAACTCGGACTGCGGCCCACGCACCGCGTGCCCCTGATGAACGGCCCGATCGCCTGCCGGCTGCTCGAGTTGGAGATCCGCCGGCGCAACATCACCGAGGGTGTGCCAGCACTCGATGGCAGCGCCCACGGTGGTGGGCAGCACCAGCAACCGGAGGTAACCAAGCCGGCCACGGACATGGAGGGCGTCGCCGGCGTGAACCTGGATGCTGAGCGTCGGGATCGGCGGAAGCTCGACGAGCATCGGAGCTTTCGCCCTGAGGAGGAAGGAAGCGGCGAGGAGCCCCACGGCGAAAGATCCCCGCGAGGAGACTTCTGCCGTCCCGGCGACAATCCGGCTGGCTTCGTTGCCCCGACGTCGGCCCCGGGCCGCCCGCGCGGCCGCTCCGTCGACGACCAGATCGGTGACTTCCGCCGCCGGCTCGCCAAGCGGTTCAAGCATCTCTCCAAGTGGGCCCGCCGGCAGGGCATCGAGGCCTTTCGCGTCTACGATCGCGACATCCCCGAGGTCCCGCTCGTGATCGATTTCTATGCCGGCTGGCTCCATGCCGCCGAATACGAACGGCCCCACGAGCGGACGGAGATCGAACACGATGTCTGGCTCGACAAGATGATCGAGGCGGCGGGAGTGGAGCTGGGCGTGCCGCCGAACCAGATGTTTCTCAAGGTGCGGAAGCGGCAGCGGGCCGGTGGACAGTATGAAAAGGTCGACCAGCGGCAGGCTGTACTGGCGGTGAAGGAGGGCGGCCTCGAGTTCGAGGTGAACCTTTCCGACTATCTCGACACGGGCCTCTTTCTCGACCACCGGCAGACGCGGGCGCTGGTTCGCGCGGAGGCGGCGGGCAAACGGTTCCTCAACCTCTTCTGCTACACCGGCAGTTTCTCGGTCTATGCGGCCGCGGGCGGCGCCAAGGAGACGACGAGCGTCGATCTCTCCAACACCTATCTCGAATGGACGCGGACCAACCTCTCGAACAATGGCTTCAAGGATGCCGGCCGGCAGCGAATCGTGCGGGACGAGGTTCGCGAGTTCCTCGAGCATCGGGCGAATCGCGGCGAGCCGCCGTTCGACCTGGTCGTCGTCGATCCACCCACATTTTCGCGTTCAGCGAAGAGCGAAACGCCGTGGGACGTCGAACGCGACCACGCGGAGCTTCTGGAACTGGTCGCCAAAAACCTGTCACCCGGCGGCGTCGTCTATTTCTCGACGAACTTCCGCCGCTTCCACCTCGCCGAGGACCAGCTCTCGAAGATCTACACGATCCGCGAGATCACCCGGCAGACGATCCCCGAGGACTTCCGCAACGAGCGGATCCACCGCGCCTGGCGGCTGGTGGCCCGCACCTGATGCCGCTTTGTCGCCAAGTCAGTTGACCGCTCGTTTTTTATCCACGCCCTCATGGAGTCAACCGACGGCCCACCGACGAAGCCCCGGGACTGTGTCTCCACGGATGACCTGGTTTGACCCGCCGCGCACGGGGGCCTTACATTCGGCGGTCATGAATCCAACAGCCCGGTTGATCGCTCCGTTGTTCGCGTGCCTCCTGCTGGTCACTGCCTGCCGGCCGGCGGATCCGGGCCTCGTGAAGATCGTGTCGAGCCTGCCGCGGACAGGATCCGCCAAACAGCAGACCGACGCCATCGTTCGCGGCCTCCGGATGGCGATCGAGGAGGCGGAGGGGAAGGTCGGGCCGTTTCGGGTCGAATACCTCGATCTCGACGACGCCACCGCGGCGGCAGGGCAGTGGACGAGCGAGGCCGAGGCCGCCAACGCGCGGCGGGCCCTCCAGGATCCCGACGTCGTCGCCTACATCGGCACCTACAACTCTGGTGCCGCGAAGGTCTCGATGCCGATCCTGAATCTCGGCGATCTGCTGATGGTGTCGCCTGCCAACACGGCCGTCGGCCTCACGAAGCCGGGGCTCGGGGAGCCGGGCGAGCCGAATGTCTACCGCCCCACGGGCCGGCTCAACTACACGCGGGTCGTGCCCGCCGACGATCTGCAGGGGCCGCTCTCCGCCGACTGGGCACAGGAGCGCGGCGTGAAGAAGGTCTATATCCTCGACGACAGCGAGGTCTACGGAAAAGGGATCGCCGATCTCTTCGACGAGCGGTGCCGGGAGATCGGCATCGAGGTGCTCGGCCACGATTCGATCGACGCCAAGGCCCAGGAATTCAAGTCGCTGATGGCGAGCGTGAAGGCTGCCGGCCCCGACCTCGTTTACTTCGGCGGCACGACCCAGAGCAAGGGTGGCCAGCTCGCGAAGGACATGGTGAGCGCGGGCATCACGGCGCTGCTGATGGTGCCCGACGGCTGCCGGGAGCAGGTATTCATCGATTCGGCCGGCGCGGCGAACCTCGAGGGCCGCTGCTTCGTCACCTTTGGCGGATTGCCACCGGAAAAACTGACGGGAAAAGGAAGCGAGTTCGTCGAACGCTACAAGAAGAAGTTTGGCGAACTGCCCGAGGCCTACGCGGTCTATGGCTACGAGGCGGCCTGCGTGGCCCTGCAGGCGATTCGAGACGCGGGCGTGAAGGACCGCCGCGGGATCTCCGACGCGGCGCTGGCCATCAAGGATTTCGACGGCGCCCTCGGCCGCTGGGGCTTTGACGAGAACGGCGACACCACGATGCGCACGCTCACCGTGAGCGTTGTGAAAAATGGCAAATTCGAGTTCGAGGAAGTTCTCGACGCCAATGCCGTGGGCGACGAGGCCGGTTTGCGTTAAGACTGTGCTGCCAGTGACGTTGCGCTAGGGCTGCGTCTGGATTCCATCCCCCCACTTTCCCGCCGAGACGAGCCGCCGGTGTCCGTTCAGTTTTTCCTGCAGCAGTGCCTGATCGGACTGACCAACGGCGCCCTGATAGCGCTCGTGGCCCTCGGCTACACGATGGTCTACGGCATCATCGGCCTGATCAACTTCGCCCACGGCGACCTGATCATGCTCGGGGCCTGCCTCGCGCTCTCGATCGTGACGGCGCTGGGCTTGGCCGCGGCCGGGCCGACGGCGACCTGGTTGGGGATCGCCATGCTCGTGGTGGTCTGCGGCCTCTTCTGCGGCGGTCTCAACCTGGCCGTCGACCGGATCGTCTACAAGCCGCTTCGCACCGCCCCGAAGCTGGCACCACTCGTCTCGGCGATCGGCGTGTCGTTCATCTTCATGAACATCGGTCTCTTCTGGATCGGCCCGGCCGACCGATCGTTTCCGGAACTGCTTCCGGCGGCAAACCTGCTCCCCGGCGAGGGGCTGCAGTTCACCTGGAAGGATCTGCTCGTCGTGCTGGTCGTCGTGCCGCTGATGGTGGCGCTGTCGCTGCTCGTGAAGTCGACGCGGCTCGGCAAGGCGATGCGGGCCGTGTCGCAGGATGCCACCGCCGCCGCCCTCGTGGGCATCGACGTCGACAGGGTGATCGCCGCCACGTTTTTCATCGGCGGCTTCCTTGGCGGAGCGGCGAGCGTGATCTACGGGCTCTATATCAACACGATCGGCTTCCAGATGGGATTTCAAAACGGCCTCTATGCCTTCACCGCGGCGGTGCTCGGCGGGATCGGCAGCATTCCCGGCGCGGTGGTGGGCGGGATCGTGATCGGGCTCGTGCGGGCGCTGTCGAGCGCGTATGTCGGCGAGCGGTGGACCGGTGCGATCGTGTTTGCCATCCTGATCGTGATCCTCGTGTTCCGTCCCGAGGGCCTGCTGGGCAGGCGGACGAGGGAGAAGGTCTAGATGCCACGCCCCGCCACCGCCGTCGATGTCGCCACGGGCCTTCCGGCCCGGGCCGGGGTGCTGGCGTGGCTGCGCGAGCGGTGGGAGATCGTGGCGCTCGCGGTGCTGGCGCTCGCGCCGCTGGTCGTGCCGGCCCTCGGCGGGGCGCTCGGCGGGCAGATGACCACGCTCTTCATCTACTGCATCCTGGCGCTCGGACTCAACGTCATGGTCGGCTACACCGGCCTCGTGCATCTGGGCATCGCGGCCTTCTTCGGGATCGGGGCCTATCTGATGGCGATCCTGACGGTGCCGATGTACCCGTTTCAGATCGGCTGGCTGGCGGCGGCGGTCGTGAGCGTGCTCCTGACGGCCGGGATCGGCCTGGCGCTCGGCGCGCCGACGCTGCGGCTGCGGGGGGACTATCTTGCGATCGTCACGCTCGGCTTCGGCGAGGTGGTGAAGGTCACGCTCCGCAACCTGGAGCAGATCACCGGCGGCATGAAGGGGCTCAATCCCGTGCCGCCGCCCGGGGCGGGGGTGAAGGTGGCGGGCATCGACCTCGGCCTCGCCTTCGCGATCGACCCGCGCTGGTTCTATTACCTGTCGCTCCTGGCGCTCGCGGGCGTGGTGGTGGCGATGCGGCGGCTGGAGCATTCGCGGCTGGGGCGGGCCTGGGTGGCCGTCCGCGAGGACGAGCTCGCCGCCTCGGCGATGGGCATCTCCGCGACCAGGGTCAAGCTCTCGGCATTTGCAATGTCGTCGGCGGTGGCAGGCCTCGCCGGCTGCCTCTATGCCGGCAGCCTCTCGACCACGGCCGACCCCAACGCCTACGACTTCAACCGCTCGATCATGGTGCTCTGCGCCGTGATCCTCGGCGGCCTGGGCAGCATCCCCGGCACGCTGCTCGGCGTCGCGATCCTCGTCGGCTTCGACACGGTGCTCGCGCCGTGGGCCGATTCGTTGATTCAGCAGATGAACATCAACCCCCTGGGATCGAGCCTGCTCTCCTTCAGCGGCTGGCGGCTGGCGATCTTCGGACTGGCGCTCGTGCTCGTGATGCGCTACCGGCCGGAAGGTCTGGTGCCCTCGCGGCGGCTGGCCGCCGAACTGCGGGAGGCGCACCCGTGAAACCCTTTCGCCGAAACGCCGGGCCCCCGGCGGGCAGTTCGCCGCCGATCGGTGAATCGCCGCTGCTCGATGTCGATCGCCTGACGGTCAGGTTTGGCGGCCTGGTGGCCGTGTCGGAACTCGACCTCGACGTGCCCGCAGGGAGCATCGTGTCGCTCATCGGCCCCAATGGCGCCGGCAAGACGACCGCCTTCAACACGATCAGCGGCATCTATTCGCCGACGAGCGGATCGGTGCGATTTCAGGGCCGCCGGCTCGAGCAGTCTTTCACGACCGGCACGTTCTGGTCGGCGATGGGCGTCGGCCTGCTGACGGGGCTGCTCTTTGCGGCGGCGGCCGTCGACGTCGACCGGCTCTGGCTGGCCGTCGTGAAGCGCGGCATGATCACCAACGAACCATTCTCGCTCGCCGGCGCCGCCTCCCGGCTGCGGGGCTATTTCCGGGCGGAACTCGCCATCGACCAGATGGCGGGAAAGTGGCGGGTGGTGAGCGCCGACGGCAGCGACGTGCTCGCGATCAGGCGGGATCTCGACGAGGCCAGCGCGCTGCGCAACGCGTTTCAGGCTGAAGTGACGGCGCGGCGGGCCGGACCGGGCACCGTTCCCGACACGTCCGATCTTGCCGACGCGGTCGAGCCGACGTCCGAAGCGGCTGCGCTGCCACGCATCAGGGAAGAAGTTCTCGACCGGTTAGCGGCCGGCAAGCAACGCATTCGCCGCCGCGGCTGGCTCGGGCTCTTCGCCGGCTGGGTGCTCGGCACCGCGGGCACGCTCGCCGTCTGGCAGCGCGGCCGCCGTTCGCCCCACGTCGTCGCGCGGGCCGGCATCTCACGGACGTTCCAGAACATCCGGCTGTTCTCCAACATGACGGTGCTCGAAAATGTCCTCGTCGGCCTCGATCGCACGATCCCCGGCGGCGTGACGGCGATGCTCTTCAAAACGCCGGCCAACCGCCGGGCCGAGGCGACGGCCCGCGGCCGCGGGCTCGACGCGCTCGACTTCGTGGGGCTCGCCGGCAGTGCCAACCGGATCGCGGGGCAATTGCCCTATGGCGATCAGCGGCGTCTCGAAATCGCGCGCGCCCTCGCCACCGGTGCCACGCTGATCCTGCTCGACGAGCCGGCGGCCGGCATGAATCCATCGGAGACCGGCGAACTCGCCACCCTCATCGAGCGGATCCGGCAGCGCGGCGTGACCGTGCTCCTCATCGAGCATCACATGAGCGTCGTGATGCGGATCAGCGACCGCGTGGCCGTGCTCGACCACGGCGTGAAGATCGCGGAGGGCACGCCCGCCGAGGTCAAGCGCGACGAGCGGGTGATCGAGGCCTATCTCGGTGGAGAATCCTGAACCATGCCGATCCTCGAGGTGCGGGAACTCGAAGCGGGATATGGGCCCATCCAGGCGCTCCACCGGGTGTCGATCACGGTCGAAGAGGGGGAACTCGTCGCGATCATCGGAGCCAATGGCGCCGGCAAGACGACGCTCCTGATGGCGATCTCCGGGATCGTGCCCGCCCGCGGCGGCGCGGTGCTCTTTCGTGGGCAGAAGATCACGGGCCGCCAACCCCACGAGGTCGTGCGGCTGGGCATCGGCCACTCACCGGAGGGCCGCCGGATCTTCCCGCGGCTCACGGTCCGTGAAAACCTCGAGCTCGGCGGTTTTGCGCAGGTCGACCGGGGGCAGGTCGGCCGCGACATCGACGAGGCCTGTGGACTCTTTCCGATTCTTGGCGACCGCATGGGGCAGCTGGGAGGCACGCTCTCCGGCGGCGAGCAGCAGATGCTGGCGCTCGGTCGGGCGCTCGTGGGCCGGCCGAGGCTGCTCCTCCTCGACGAGCCGTCGCTGGGGTTGGCGCCGCTGGTCGTCGCGAAGATTTTCGAGGTGATCGCCGGCCTCTCGGCCCGCGGCATCGCCGTGGTGCTCGTCGAGCAGAACGCCCGCGCGGCGCTCCGCCTCGCAGCGCGGGGCTATGTTCTCGAAACCGGCCGCATCACGCTCACCGGCAGCGGCTCGAGCCTGGCCGCCGATCCACGGATTCGCGACGCATATCTGGGCGAATGACGCCCGTTGCGGCTGGTCATCTGCTACCCTTATGGCCCATCCTCCACGAGCAGGTGTACCAGTGCCAGGGCCGGCAGTTTCGTCGATAGAGTCTGCGGAGCAGGAGCCGGGGCAGGCAGTGTCGCCGGCCACCGATCCGCGGATCACGGAGGTACTCGCGAAGTGGTGGGGGTTCGACCAGCTGCGTCCATTGCAGTCGGAGGCGATTCAGTCGGCGCTCGACGGCCGGGATTCGCTCGTCGTCATGCCCACAGGGGGCGGCAAGAGCCTCTGCTACCAGTTGCCGCCGCTCGTGGGTGAATCGACCGACGTCGTGATCTCCCCGCTGGTCGCCCTCATGAAGGATCAGGTCGATGCGCTCGAGGCGATCGGCTATCCGGCGGCGGCGATCTATTCGGGTGTCTCCCAGGAGGAGCGGCAGCAGATCCGCGACCGGCTTGCGGCCGGCGAACTGCGGCTCCTGTTCACGGCGCCCGAGCGGCTCGTCAACACGGGGCTCCTCGATCTGCTCGCGCAGGTCGGCGTGAAGCGGTTCTCGATCGACGAGGCGCACTGCATCAGCCAGTGGGGGCACGACTTCCGGCCGGAATATCGACAACTGGCGCTGCTCCGCGACCGCTTTCCGGCGGCGAGCCTGCATGCCTTCACGGCCACTGCCACGCCCCGGGTGCGCGAAGACATCGCGTCGCAACTCAGATTGCGGTCCCCCGACGTGCTCGTCGGCACGTTCGACCGGCCGAACCTCTGCTACCGGGTCGTGCCGCGGACCGAGCGGATCCAACAGACGCTCGAGATCCTCGGCCGCCATGCCGGCGAGGCCTCGATCGTCTACTGCATCTCGCGGAAGGAGACGGAGCGGCTGGCCGCCCGGCTTGCCGCCGAGGGCTTGCTGGCCCGGCCTTACCATGCGGGGCTCGATCAAAAGGAACGGCACAAGACGCAGGAGGCGTTTGCCCGCGAGACGATCGACGTGGTCGTGGCAACCGTCGCCTTCGGCATGGGGATCGACCGCTCCAACGTCCGTCTCGTGCTTCATACGTCGCTTCCCAAGAGCCTTGAGGCCTACCAGCAGGAGACGGGTCGGGCCGGCCGCGACGGGCTGGCCGCCGAATGCGTGCTCCTCTATTCGTCGGCCGACGTCTTCAGCTGGGAAGCGCTCGTGCGGAAGAGCGCCGAGGAATCGGACCTCGACGTCGACGAGATCGAGCGGCTGATCGCCGGCCAGACGGAGCACCTCCACGCCATCCGCCGTTACGCGCAGGCCACCCGGTGCCGGCATGCCGCGCTCTCGGAATATTTCGGGCAGGCCTACGGCACCGAGCCGTGCGGCGCCTGTGATGTCTGTCTCGGTGAGACGGAGAGCCTGCCAGATGCCACGGTGACGGCCCAGAAGATCATCTCCTGCGTGGCGCGAGTGGGAGAGCGGTTCGGCGTGCGGCACGTCTGCGAGGTGCTGCGGGGCGCGAAGACCGAGGGCATTCAGCGGCACGGCCACGATCGGCTCTCGACCTTCGGCCTGCTGGCCGCACTCGACCAGCGGGCGGCGGAGAATCTCACCCACCAGCTGCTCGACCAGGGGCTGCTGGGCCGCAGCGGCGGCGATCGACCGGTGGTCATGCTCAACGAACGGTCGTGGGAGGTGCTCCGCGGCACGCGCACCGTGGTGTTGTCGGAGCCGCGCAGCGGCAAGGCGAAGGCGGCCAAGGCCGACGTCGACGACTGGAAGGGTGTCGACCGCGATCTCTTCGAGCGGCTGCGGAAGTGGCGCCGGCAGGTGGCGGAGGGCCGCGGCAAGCCGGCCTGGACGATCTTCGACGACAAGTCGCTCAGGGCCATCGCCCGGGAAAAGCCCACGTCGCCGGCGGCGCTGTTGCGGGTGAAGGGCATCGGTGAAAAGCGGCTCGCCGACTTCGGCGCCGCGATCCTCGACCTCGTGGCCGGGAAAGAGCCCGCAGAGTAAGCCGTCGCAGTACGCTTGACGCGCCCAACCGGCCCGGGGCTGCCTGTACCTTCTCGGCGGACGTTCGCTACGGACATCCTGTCCTTCGCTCACTGCATGTCCGCTTCGCTTCGGCATCCTGCCTGCGCTCGCTTCCATAGCCCGCCGAGAAGGTACAGGCAGCCCCGTGCCTCCCCGCTTTCGGCATAAAACCGCTGATGGAGGCTTCGGGTGACCCGCGCCACGGGAGCCGGCGTTGCTGACAAGCGCAGCCAGGATGGCGGAGCGCAGTCAGCATCGAGTGAGCGCAGGGCAGGATGCCCGTAGCGAACGTCCGGCGACCGGGCGTGGGTGGCCCGAAGCCGGGTTGAGCGAGTTGGGGTGTCACATGCCGAGGACGCGCCGGACGAGCGCGGGATCGACACCGTCGACGAGTTCGACGTGGCCGATCCGGCTCGGCAGCACGAATCGCAGCCGGCCGCCGAGCGTCTTCTTGTCGCGGGCCATGATCGCCAGCAGCTCATCGGCCGTGGCCGGCTTCGCCAGTTGGCCGTAGGCCGCGACAGTCGCGGGTAGTTCGAGCGCCGTGAGCAGTTGCTGCTGCCGGCTGACGATGTCGGGGCCGATCCGGCCGAGGCTCTCGGCAAGCTGGGCCGCGGCCGCCATGCCGATCGCCACGGCCTCGCCGTGCAGGAGCGTGCCGTAGCCGGCCGCCGTCTCGAAGGCGTGACCGAAGGTGTGGCCATAATTGAGCACGGCCCGCAGGCCGGTGCGCTCGTGCTCGTCGCGCTCCACGACATGGGCCTTGAGCGCGGCCGACCGTTCGACCACGTGCACGAGCGCCGTGGCGTCGCGGGTCAGGATGCGGGCGGCATGTGCCTCCAGCCAGTGGAAGAACTCGGCGTCGAGGATCATGCCGTACTTCACGACCTCGGCCAGGCCGCTCGTGAACTCCCGCCGCGGCAGCGTGGCGAGCGCGTCGATGTCGGCGAACACGCCGCGGGGCTGCCAGAACGCGCCGACGAGGTTCTTTCCGGCGGTGAGATTGATCCCTGTCTTGCCGCCGATGGCGCTATCCACCTGCGCGACGAGCGTGGTCGGCACCTGCCAGACGGGCAGGCCGCGGACAAACGTGGCCGCGACGAATCCGGCCAGATCTCCCACCACGCCCCCACCCACGGCGACGATGTGCGTGCCGCGGTCGACTGCCAGCCGCGCCAGTTCGCCCCAGAGGCGGCCGGCTTCGGCGACCGACTTGGAAGCCTCGCCGGCGGGCACCGCGAGCACGGCCGCGTCGATGCTGGCGGCGCCAAGAACAGCCGCCACGCGGGCCGCGTGTGGCTCCACGATGGCGGAGTCGGCGATCACGACGGCGCGTCGGGCTCCGGCGGACCGCAACGCCGCGCCGATCGAGTCCATGGCGCCGGCACCGATCACGATGTCGTAGGACCGGTCGGAAGTCGGGGTCGCGTCGCCGGGAAGGCTGACGCGAATCGTGCGGTGCGACACGGTCAGGCGACGCTCACGCGCTCGAGGTCGACGGGCGTGACGGTGATCACGCGGGCGAAGCCGGTGTGCTGGCGGACATAGTCGAGTTCCGCCGCCTCGCCCGGGCTCGCGTGGAGCAGGGCTTCGACACGGTGCTTGTCTTTTTGCGACCAATCCTCGTATTCGTTCGGCCAGATCGTGTGGTGCTCCACGACGAGTGCTTCACGGTAGGGATCCAGGGCGTTTGGCATCCGCACAACTCCTGCTGGCTCGAAAACACGGCCATCGATCGATGGCGGCAAGTTGGTAGACACACAGTATACATAGCGTTTGGATCGACCGCCCCTCCCCCTGGAGACAGCCCATGCCGTCCGGTAGCCAAGCCCCGCACGCACCTCCGGCCGCCACCGCCGTCGGCACGCGACTCGTCATCGGGCTGGTCCTGCTGGGGATTGCGGCCGCCGCCACCGGCATCTGGTATCAGCGGGGGCAGACGCGGCGCTGCCTCGCCTTCTATGGTGCCGACGCCGCCCGGCGGATCACTGCCGCGCCGCGGGTGGAACTTTTGCAGATTGCGGCGACGGCTGCCCCCGGACGGCTCAGGACCGTCGGCAGCCGGGAGATCACCACCGCGAAGGGGCTCGTGCACCTGCGCCGCGGCCTGGTCGAGGATGCGAATTTCAAATGGGACGACGAGGCCGACGGGGCTCCGTCCGTCCGACTGCCCGCCGAGGCCTGGGATTTCGCGCTTGTGTTCTCCGATCCGGCCGCGGGCGCCGGTGCCACGACGACGCTGGTCGTCGACTTCGATGATCGTGGCGGACATGTTGCCGTCGTGGGCCGTCCCGGTCGCATCGGCCTCGGCCGTCTCGAGCGCGGGCTGAAGAAGTGGGTCGGGGCGGAATAGGCCGGGAAAACCGGGCTTTTGGCAGGTGCGCCGGGAGCCTATCCTCCCGCTCTTGCGGACCGGAAGTCCGCGAGAGCGAGGCCCATTCATGCGTTCCATCGCCGTGGCGAATCAAAAAGGTGGCGTCGGCAAGACGACCACATCGGTGAACCTGGCCGTGGGGCTGGCGCGGGCGGGCCGGAAGGTCTGTCTCGTCGATCTCGATCCGCAGGCGCATGCCACGCTGCATGTCGGCGTGGCGGCCGGGGCCAATTCCATCTCGGCCTATGACGTGCTCGTGTCGGGGCAGCCGCTGGCGGCCGCCTGCGTTCCCGCTGGCGAGAACCTCTGCGTGGTGCCGTCGCACATCGACCTGTCGGCCGTGGAGGTTTCGCTCACGTCCCGGGCGGGCCGCGAGGCGATCCTCAAGACCCGGATCGAGGCCGATCCGCGGTGCACGGGCACGGCACCGGACGGCGAGAATTTCGACTACATGGTGATCGATTGCCCGCCGTCGCTGGGACTGTTGTCGCTCAATGCGATGGCGGCCGTCGACGAGGTGCTGTTGCCGCTCCAGCCGCACTTTCTCGCATTGCACGGCCTGAGCAAATTGCTGGAAACCATCGAACTGGTCGCCGAGCATGTGAATCCCCGACTCAAATTGCTCGGCGTCGTGCTCTGCATGTATGAGGCGGGCACGCGGCTGGCCGGCGAAGTGGGTCGAGACGTGCAGGGCTTTTTCGCGTCGTCGGCGGAACATCATCCGGCCTGGGCCCAGGCCCGGGTGTTCGATGCAAAGATCCGCCGCAACATCCGTCTGGCCGAGGCGCCGAGTTTCGGACAGTCGATCTTCGACTACGCACCCGATTCCAACGGCGCGGAAGACTATGCCGCCCTGGCTGCTGAGGTCGATCAGGCCGCGGCCGTCTTGCGGGCCGGAGTTCCGGCCAGCGGGGCGATCCCCCAGCGGGTGGCCTGACCACGATCGGCGCGGACCGCGTCGGCGAGTCGGCCCTGGAGCGATCCCATGCTGCCGTCCGCGGCGCTGTCGGGACCATAAAGTTCCGGCATCCACCAGTAGTTCGAGGCGCAGGTGTCGATGCCGGCCAACAACCCAATGCCGTCGAAGTCTTCCGCCGATACGAACAGGCTCTCCTGGAAACCGATGGAGAATCCTGACTCCGCGGATTCTCCGGCGGGTGCGCTGCATCGAGGCGGGTTGAGCCGGCTCTTTTCAAGCATCGTGATCGATAGCCTTTGCTGGCGGCGAAACAGTTTTGGAAACAAGGTGCGAAAACAAAGGGCCGCGGAGTGTCTTTCGGACGTCCGTGGACGCGTAGACCAATTTCGATGGAATTCCTCGCTCGACAGGGAAAGTCTTGCTTGGGCAATGTGGGAAATCAAGGAAGTCTGGGTTGACTTTGGCGCTTTTGGCGAATTTCGCTGAAAAGTCCTGTTTTTCGTATGTTGAAGCCGAGAAGCAGGTTGCAGCCGTTACTTGTCCAGGAGCAGCGCATGGCCCTTAGGCCGGTTCGTTCGTGCGGGTGGTTGGCGCTGGCCGCGTTCGCGGGGCTGGCCGGAGGTCGCAGCCCGGCCCTGGCCGCAGATCCCGACGGGTTTCGTCGGCTGACCCCCGGCGTGCTCACCGTCATCCCGGCCGACACGTCGGCCGACGACACGATGCAGCGGGGCGACATCCTCGAGATCACCCGCGGCCGCACCGATCGGGAATGGACACCGAAGCGGGATTCAATTCGTGGCACGCTCGTTGAGCAGGCGAAGAACCGCACCTATCCGCGGGATGTCTGGTGTCTCGAGTTTGCGTTCAAGCCACCGCGGATGATCGACGTCGACCTGCCGGCGCCCGAATTGAAGATGCGGCGGAAACGGCTCTGGTATCTGCTCTATCGGGTGAAGAATGTCGGCGGTCGTCGCACCGTCGCGTCCAAGGATGACCCCAATCAATTCACGCGGGAGGAGTTCGAGGCACCGATCCGATTCCTGCCCCACTTCGTGCTCGAGAGCGTCGAGGGGCTGTCGACGGTTGAAGGGGCGGTGGACTATCGCGGCTACCTCGACCGCGTGGTACCGACGGCCATCGAGCCGATCCGCAGCCGCGAGGGAATCCCTGGCCGGCTGCATGACAGCGCGAGCATGGTGGAAACGGAGATCGCGCCGGGAGAAGAACGGTGGGGCGTGGCCGTCTGGGAGGACGTCGATCCGCGGATCGATTATTTCTCGGTTTTCGTGCGGGGCCTCACCAACGCGATCCGCTGGCGTCTGAATGAAAATGCCGCCTTCGCGGTCGACGATCCGCCCGGCCTCGGCACCGACCATGCCCTTGAGAGCCTGCGGCTCGATTTCTGGCGGCCGGGTGACGAGCACGATGCGATCGAGGGGGAGGTGCGGATCGGACATGCCGGCCTGCTCGAACGCATGGCCATCGGCGTGCGGGTGCTGGAGGCGCTCGGCAGGCCGCGGCTGACGAAGGCGGAGCCGACCGCGGGGCTCGCCCAGCTCGGCCTTTCGTGGCGGGATCTGCTCGACCCAATGACGGCTGACCGGGAGGCCAATGCGATCGATCGCGATCTGGCCCCGAGCCTCGCGCCGCTCCAGAAAGTCATCGCCCGGCTGGCGGCCATCAACGAACCCACCGCCCGCGGCCCCGTCGTCAAAGACCTGTTTGGCGACATGGGCATCGAGTGGATCGAGGATCTGTCCCGTGGACTCGCGGGGCCGACCGATCCGGAGCGGACGACGGCGCGAAACGATGCGCTATCCCGCCTCGGGGTCGCGGCCGACGACCTCGCCGCCAAGCCGCTCGAGAGCCTTGCCAAGATTCTGGGGGGGGTCGGGAAAATCCGCAGTGCCACCCTCCGCGATGCCGAACTCCAACCGCTCTTCGGGCCGGCCGCCGGGCGGGTGGACACGCTCGTCCGGGAGCTGGCGACGGCCCGCGCGATCGCCCTGCTCGACGACCTGTCCCTCGACCGCCCGCAGCTGACCGCAGGCGGACCCCGCGGGGCTTTCGATGCCATCCATGACCTGGTGGAATCGGAGCCCGATGCGGGCAAACGAACCCGCCTGCTCGACGGCCTGCTGGGCCCCGAGGGGCCTCTGCTCTATGCCGCGGCCACGGCCGTTCACGAGGGCATTGACCACGCCTGGGTTTTCCGATACGAAATTGATGCTGAAAACACGCACTAACCCTCCGCCCGGGAGTCGCCGTCATGGCACATAAAAAAGGTCAGGGATCCAGCCGCAACGGTCGTGACTCCAACGCCCAGAGGCGTGGTGTGAAGAAATTTGGCGGTCAGGGCGTTCGCGCCGGCAACATCCTCGTTCGTCAGGTGGGCACGAAGTTTCGCCCCGGCCGGAACGTCGGCATGGGAACCGATTACACGCTGTTCGCCCTCGTCGACGGTGTTGTTGGATTTGACCAGGAAGGCCGTCGCGTCAACGTTCTTTCGTGAACGTTTCCCGGCAGACGCGCGAAAGCCAGGCTTAGAACGTGTTCGTTGACCGCGTGCATATCGAAGTGGCGGCGGGCAACGGCGGCCGCGGCAGTTCCAGTTTTCGGCGCGAGAAATATGTTCCGTTCGGCGGTCCCGATGGCGGTGACGGTGGTGACGGCGGCAGCGTGATTCTCAAGGCCCAGGCTGGCGTCGATTCGCTGGCCGCTCTTTCCCACCGCATGCAGTGGCGGGCTCCGCATGGCCAGCCGGGCGGCCCGTGCAACTGTCATGGCCGCGCGGCGGAAGACGTCGTGCTGCTCGTGCCTCCCGGCACGATGGTGATCGACGAGTTGACGGGCCTCGTTCTCAAGGATCTCGCGACGCCGGGAGAATCGGTCGTCGCCGCGCGGGGCGGGGCGGGGGGCAACGGCAACCTGCACTTCAAGACGTCGACCAACCGCGCGCCCCGCGAATTTGGGCCGGGGGAGAAGGGGCAGGTGCGTCGGCTCCTGCTCGAACTCAAGGTGATCGCCGACGTGGGCCTGGTCGGCAAGCCGAACGCGGGCAAGAGCACGCTGCTCTCGCGGCTTTCCCGCGCCCGACCGCAGATCGCCGACTACGCCTTCACCACCAAAACGCCGATGCTCGGGATCGTGTCCGTGAACCGTGATCGGAGCTTCGTGCTGGCCGACCTGCCGGGATTGATCGAGGGAGCCCACGCGGGCATCGGCCTGGGGCACGAATTCCTGCGACATGTGGAGCGGGCCGGGATCATTCTGCACGTGGTCGAGCCGCAGCCCGTCGACGGCAGCGATCCGCTGGCAAACTACCGGGCCATTCGCGAGGAACTCAGGCTGCACGACGCCACCCTGGGAGAGCGGCCGGAGATCGTCGTCGTGAGCAAATGCGAACTGCCCGAGGCGGATGACGTGCGGGCGCGGCTGGCGGCAGAAACCGGCCGCAATGTGATCGCCATCAGTGCGGTGACGGGGCAGGGGCTCGACAAGCTCCTGCATGCCGTCACTGCCGAGTTGGACCGGCTGCAAGCTGAGGCGCCGGCATGAACCGTCCCGCCGCCGGCCTCGGCGACACGGTGCTGCTCGCCGACGTGGGAAACACGCGGATCAAACTGGCCGTCGTCAGCGACCACGGCCTCGACGCCACGGGTTTGCGGCGGCTGCCGACCGTAGGCCTCCGGCAGGATCTCGACAGCCACGCCTTCCGCCCCGAAAACCTCGAGCGCTGGCTCATGTCGGCCGCCCCGGGATCGGCGGTCGTGCTCGTGGCGAGCGTGCATGATGCGGCCGCGACGCGACTCGAGGCCGTTCTTGCCGCGGTGTCGGCCACGAGCCACCGCCCGCTGCGGCAGCGTCGCATCGGCCATGCCGATCTGCCGCTGTCGATCGGCCTCGACGAGCCGCACAAGACCGGCATCGACCGGCTCGCGGCAGCGGCAGCGGCGGCGATCGTGAAGACACCCGACCGCGGGGCGATCATCGTCGACTGCGGCACGGCGGCCACCGTCGACATGCTCGCCGCAGACGGCACCTTTCTCGGCGGCGCGATCCTGCCCGGTCCGGCACTCATGGCCCGGGCCCTGGCCGACGGCACGAGCAAACTGCCCGCGGTGGCGGCGCTCGAACGGTCGGCGCCGCCGGCGATGCCCGGCCGCACCACCCACGAGGCGATCGCCGCAGGCATCGGCTGGGGCATCCATGGCGCGATCGCGAAACTCGTCGCCGAGGCCCGCGGCGTGCTCGGCTCTGATGCCGACGTGATTCTGACGGGCGGCTGGCGCGGCGCCGTCCGTGCGGCCCTGCCGGAAGCGATCGACCTGCCCGATCTCGTGCTCTGCGGCATCGCCCTCGCCGCCGAACGCGCCTGCGCCCGGTAGGACAGGCTTCAGCCTGTCGGGCCGTGGTTTTCCGGGTAGACTCCGGAGGCAGCGTGTCCCGCCTGAAACCGGCCTGAAATCTTTAGGAACCCTTCGCTCCGTGAGTCCCGTCAGCAAAGCCGCCGAGAACCCCGCCAGCCGTTCGTCTGATGATCGCTCCCGGCTCCTGGCGCTCACCGCGGCCCGAGTGGCCGCCGAGGCCCGGGGCACCGACGTGAAGATCCTCGATCTTCGCGAGATCACGCCGGTCTTCGACTACTTCGTGATCGCCACCGGCACCAGCCGGCGGCAGATCCATGCGATGGCCGACGAGATCGAAAATGTCGTGAAGGCCGAATTGCACGACAAGCGCCGCGGTGCCGAAGGGTACGAGGAAGGCCGCTGGATCGTGCTCGACTACGGTGACGTGGTGGTCCATCTCTTCGATACCGAGTCGCGGGAATACTGGGATCTCGAGCATCTCTGGAGCGATGCCCGCAGCGTCGCCCCGCCCGCGGTCGGAGCGGCCCGCGATGGCTGATCCGGCAGTTGGAGATTCCAGCGGCGCTGGATCCCCGGTGAATTTTCGTGCCGCCCTCCGCGGGATGTTTGGCGCGGCGCTCGAGCGACTCTCCGCGGATGGCATCGTGGCGATCGCGGCCGAGGATCTTTCCGGGCTGCTCGAGCAGGTCAGGGAAACGGCCGATCAAAAATTCGGCGATTATTCGGGCACGATGGCGATGGCGCTGGCGAAGCGGGCCGGGAAGAAGCCGCGGGATGTCGCCATCGAGATCATCAACCGCCTCGACGTGGGCGACCTCTTCGAACCACCGGCCGAGCCCGTGGGACCGGGGTTCATCAATGTGCGGGTTCGCGACGACGCGCTGGCGCGGGCCGTTGTGGCCGCCGTGCACGACGCCCGGCACGGCGTCGCGCCGGTCGCGGTGCCCGAGACGATCGTGCTCGACTACTCGTCGCCGAACGTTGCCAAGCCGATGCACGTGGGGCACATCCGCTCGACCGTGATCGGCGACGCGCTGGCCAAGATCCTGAAGTTTCGCGGCCACCACACGATCACCGACAATCACCTCGGCGACTGGGGCACGCAGTTCGGCATGATTCTCTGGGGCTGGAAGCACTGCCGCGACGATGCCCGGTTCGCCGCCGATCCGACCGCCGAACTGGGCCGGCTGTACCGACTGGTGCGGAAGGTCGCCGACAGGAAGCCCGAGGAACTGGCGGCCGATTCCGAGGCGGCGGCGCTCGCGCAGCAGCATCCCGAGGCCGGCCGCGAGGTGCTCGCCGAGACGGCCAGGCTCCACGAGGGGGATCCCGAAAACCGGGCGCTCTGGGAGCGTTTCATGCCGGTCTGCCGCGCCGAGATCGACCGGATCTACTCCCGGCTGCACGTCTCCTTCGACCACACGCTCGGCGAGAGTTTCTA
Source organism: Planctomycetia bacterium (assembly GCA_026401035.1). GTDB lineage: Bacteria > Planctomycetota > Planctomycetia > Pirellulales > UBA1268 > RGVT01. The sequence continues at coordinate 23,893 of JAPLNR010000065.1, forward strand.
CCAGCCGCTGCTCGGCGGCGTGGTCGCCGACCTCGTGCAGAAGGGAATTGCCCGCGAGAGCCGCGGGGCGATCGGTGTGTTTTTAAACGGCGACGACCAGCCACCCCTCCTGATCCGCAAGGCCGACGGGGCGTTTCTCTACGCCACGACCGACCTGGCCACGATCCAGTGGCGGCTGGAGCACTGGAAGCCCGAACGGATTCTCTACGTCGTCGATCATCGGCAGAGCCAGCACTTCGAGCAGTTGTTCGCCACGGCCCGGAAATGGGGTGCGGGCGACGTCGAACTGGTGCATGTCGCCTTCGGCACCGTGCTCGGCGACGACGGCAAGCCCTTCAAGACGCGGTCCGGCGACACGGTGGGCCTCGAAGCGCTGCTCGACGAGGGCGTGGCGCGGGCGCTCGGCGTGGTGACCGCGGCTGACGCCGAGCGTGGTACCGGCACGGCCGCCGACCAGCAGCGGGGGATCGCCGAAGCAGTCGGGATCGGCGCGATCAAATACGCCGATCTCTCGCAGAACCGCACGACGGACTACGTCTTCAGCTTTGACAAGATGCTGCAGCTCACCGGCAACACCGCGGCCTACATGCAGTATGCCGTCGCCCGGGTCGAAGGCATCTTCGCGAAAGGGGGCATCGATCGCGGACAGATGCGTCGGGAGTGCCACGGCGTGCTGTTGACGGATCCCCGCGAGCGAACGCTGGCGCTGAAGCTCCTGCGGTTCGCCGAGACGCTCGAAGACGTCGAGGCCGACTACCGCCCGAACGTGCTCACGGCCTATCTCTACGACGTCGCGGGGGCCTACTCGACGTTCTATGACGCGCTCTCCGTGCTCAAGGCGGCGGGCGCGGAGCGGGCCTCGCGGCTCGCGCTCTGCGACCTCACCGGGCAGGTGCTCCGCAAGGGTCTGGAGCTTCTCGGCATCAGGATGCCAGAGCGGATGTAGCCTTTTCCGCGATCAGGATCATGCGGCCAGTCGTGGCCGGTGGCAGCTGGCCGGCCCCGCTGTGTTTCGCCACTCGAGCGTCCGGCCCCGGGCCGCGAGCACCTCCGCATAGACCCCGATGATCGCCGCGAAGGAGGCATTGCTGCCACGCGCGCGCGCCAGTTGCCGGGCAGCCAGGCCGACGACGGCCCGCCGCCACCGGTCGACTGCGAGAACGGCAAGGCACTCGGCCAGCGCGTCCGTGTCGCGCGGTCCATCGATCACGAAGCCGTCGACTCCGGGCGTGATGAGTTCGCTGGCTCCGTTGTGCCGGGTCGTGATCACCGGCAGGCCGCTGGCCAACGACTCGAGCGTGGTGAGACTGCAGGCGTCGTAGAACGACGGTTGTACCGCGATGTCGGCGGCGGCGTAGTACGCTGCCACGTCGGTGACGCGGCCGACGTGCACCACGGCTGCATCGGACCGGCCATGGCCCGATCCACCGCATGTCAGCAGCCGCACCGGCAGGGCATCGCGCCTCAGCCGGCGGATCACGCGTTCGAGCACGTGCAGGCCCTTAAGCCGATGGTTGTGCGCCACCGCGATCACGACCACATCGTCGGCGTCGAATCCGAGCCGCCGCCGCAGCGCGTTGCCGGCCTCGCGGTTTCGCACGGCATCGAAACGATCGGCATCGACGCCGTTGTGAACCACCCGGATCCGTTCGGCTGGCACGCCGTGCAACGCGGTGATGTCGGTGGCGACACGCCGCGAGACGGCGACGATCAGCGATCCGCCCGCGGCGAACTGCCGCTTCGTGAACCGGACCAGGTCGCGGCGTCGCGAGCAGGTGCGCATCAGCCGGCGCAGCGGCCGATACCACGCCGGGTGCGCCATGTCGGCGGCCCGCTGACACGCAAGCGACGAGCCGACGTGCGGCTGAAACACGTCACAGCCCAGGGCCGCGCCCATGTCGTGGGTCACGTCCGGCCGGATCGCGGCGAGCCGCTCGCTGCCGGCCGCCGCAAAAGCGACGCGGCCCGATCGCGGCTCAACCTCGTGAAAAACCAGCGGCAGCCTCTGTTCCATCGGACCAATCGAGCGGGCGAGGACGTGCACCTCGCAGCCTCGGTTGGCCAGCCAGCCGGCGAGATCGCGGGTGTAAATCTCCGCACCGCCACGGCCGTCGAACCGGTCGATGACCAGCGCGATCCTCGGCCGACTCGCGCCGCGAGGAAGATCTCGGATGACGAGGTTCTGCATAAGAACCTTGTCGACCATCCGTGCTTCGTGTGGTGAGCGGCCGCTGAGCGACTGCCCGCCACGCGGCAGCCATCCCCGTCGCCCCGTCGTCCGCATTTCACCCAACTCGCCCCGGCCTTCCGAGGCCCCGCGCTGGTTGCCGGCGGCGGATAATTTCAGAAATCCAGACCGGAGTCCTCACGGCGTCGGTTTGCCGGCACCGATGGTAACCGCATGGCGAGGCCGCGGGACACATGGTCCAACGGCACTCTTCGAAAGGTCTGGCTGACGTGCGGCGACTACTGGCCCTCTCCGAAGGACACGACTTCGTCTGCTACCGCTACCGACTGGCGGCATTCTCCGCTGCGCTGCGCGCCGCCGGCTGGGAGCTGGTACTGCTGCGGCGGCCGCGGGGTGCGGTCGAGTTTACTGCGGCTCTCCGGTGGATCCGCGCGGCGGATGCCGTCATCGTGCAGCGCCGGCTGCTGGGCTGGGCGAAGGCGGCCCTCGTGCGTCGCTGCGCCGGCACCCTGATCTACGATTTCGACGACGCAGTTTTCAGCCGTGACAGCAATGCTTCCCACGGGCCCGATGATCCACGGCGGTGGCAAGGCTTTCGCCGAATGGTGCGTGCCGCCGATGCCACGCTCGCCGGCTCGACCCACCTCCGCGAGCAGGCGAATCGTTGCGGCGCTCCGGAACGCATTCACCGGCTGCCGACCTGTGTCGACACTGGCCGCTACGAACCCGCGGCCCATGACCGTCCGGCTGGTACGGCGGAACTCGTCTGGGTCGGCAGCCGCAGCACGATGCCTTCGTTGGTCGAGGCCCGCGGCTGCCTCGCCGCCGCGGCCGCCGCGAAGCCGGGCGTGACCCTCAACGTGATCTGCGATGTGTTTCCGAATCTCGATGGGATCCCGCTGCGTACGACCGAGTGGTCGGCCGCCACGGAGACCCGTGACATCGCGCGGGCCGACATCGGGATTGCGTGGCTTCCCGACCACCCGTGGAGCCTGGGCAAGTGCGGCCTCAAGGTGCTGCAGTACATGGCCGCGGGGCTGCCCGTGGTGGCCAACGCCGTCGGCATCCACCGCGAGTTGGTCGAACACGGCGTCACCGGTTTCTTGGCGAACGATCCGCAGGAGTGGCGCGCTGCCGTGACGGCGTTGGTGGAGTCGCCTGCGCTGCGGCGCTGCATGGGGGCCGCGGCCCGGGCCCGCGTGGAACGCGATTGGAGCGTGCAGTGCTGGGGCCCGCGGCTGGCCACCATTCTCAGCGAGACCGCCGACGCGCGCTCCGCGAAGCGTGCCGGAGGGCGCGCCGCATGACCGTCGAACGTGCCGTCCCCGAGACGCCGGAATGGGCCGACCTCGGAGCGGCTCATCTCGCCCGCTACCTGATGGCCGGTGAGTTCGTCGCTGGCTGCCGCGTGCTCGACGTCGGTTCGGGGGCCGGCTACGGCGCCGCCGTGCTCCGTTCTGCGGGGGCAATGTTCGTGCAGGGTGTCGATGCCGATCCGGCGGCTGTCGCGGCGGCGGCCCGGCGATTCGCCGCCGCAGGGATCGCCTTCACCGTCGACGACTGCGAGGAACTGCGGAGCGTCGACGCCGGATGGCAGGTGATCACCTGCTTCGAGGTGATCGAGCACCTCCGGCGTCCCGAGTCGTTTCTCATGCGGGCCGCTGCGCAGTTGACGGCCGACGGCGTGCTCGTGGTGTCGACGCCCGACCGCGCCGCGTCGCCCCCGTTCGTCGACGGCCGGCCCCGCAACCGCTTCCACGAACATGAATGGTATCGCGACGATTTCTCCGCCCTTTTGCGCCGGTATTTCCACGAGGTCGAGATCCGTGTGCAGGTAGAGAGCACGGCGCTGCAGTGCCGTGTCGCTGCCGTCCGTGCCCTGCGGGAAGGGTTGACGGTGAGCAATCCGCTGACGGTGTTTCCCTGGCGGAAGTGGCCGTTCCAGCGGAAGGCCGACCGCGCGTGGACGAGGCTCGCCGGGCTCGCCGCGCCGGGGCTCGCCGATTTTCCGATCGTGCCCGCTCCGCTGGCACCTCTCTACGGAGCGCCGCGGTTCACCATCGGTGTCTGCCGGCAGCCGGTGCCGATCACGGAGGCGACGCGATGAGCTGGCTGAGCAAGGGGCCGATCGGCCGCGCGTGGGATGAGTGGCGGCAACGCGATCTTCAGGCGGGCGACGACGCCGAGGATTTCCTGGTCGTCACCTGGGATTCATGCCGCTTTGACGTGTACGAAGACGCCTGCACGCCGGTGCTCGACCGCCACGGCCGTGCCCGCCGCGCCTGGGCCATGGCCACCTACACGCTGCCGGCCCACCAGGCGCTCTTCAATGGCTTCCTGCCCCACGTCTTCGAGCCGGAGCCCTACTACAACCGGTTCGTGCAGCAGCTCTGGCGGATCTCGCACCGCAACGTGAAGACCAAGCCGCTCGTCACCTTTCCCGAGGGCACCGTGAACGTCGTCAGCGGCTTCCGCAAGCGCGGCTACGCCACGCTCGGGGTGGCGGCGATGGACTGGTTCGTGCGGCCGAGCCCGCTGCAGGATGGCTTCGAGTGGTTTCGAGTGACCGGTACCGATGCCCGCCGCCAAGTGAAGCTGCTCTGCGACCGGATCGACCGCGTGGGCCCGCGCCGCCCCTGCTTCGCGTTCGTCAACTTTGGCGAGACCCACAGCCCGTTTCGTCATGCCGACATGCCGGGGGGCCCCGATCCGCTCGCCGACCGTATGAGTCTCGGCAGGCTGTTCAACGCCTCCGGTGTCCGGGAGGCGACGGCGGCGCTCGACCGCGACCTCTGGCTACGGCAGCGGGAGTGCGCCGAATACCTCGATGCTCGGATGGCCGACCTGCTGGCCTGCTTCGCGGCGCGAGCACGCCCGACGACGGTGGTGGTCACTGCGGATCATGGCGAGTGCCTCGGCGAGGAGGGCTTGTATGGGCATGCCTTTCACCATGAGAAGGTGATGGAGGTGCCGCTGCTGATCTTCCGGCTCAACGCCGGGCCTCATCGATGTGACCCTCCCGTGAGTCGTCAGGCTCTACGGCGCTCGTCGGCCTGAACGGGTTACGTTCCAATTGTGTTCGGTACGGCACGAAAGTATGACGGGCTTCAGCCTGTCATCGCTCGGCACTTGCTGACACGCCGTATTGGTCGCCGGCCTTGCCGGGCTGGTCTGCTGGAACAGGCGACGGGCTGCAAAGATCACGGTCCGACTGATCGCCCCCTGGAGAGATGTCCTTGGCCGTGCAGCCGCACCGGCGCGGGTGGACAATCGGCCTCGGGGCGTGAATGATCTCGGGTTCGTTTGACGAAACCTCGAGACGCTCCATGGCACGCCAGCTCGAAAAAATCCGCAATATCGGCATCGTGGCCCACATCGACGCCGGCAAGACGACGCTCACCGAGCGGATGCTCTTCTTCACCAAGACGAGCCACCGGCTCGGCGTGGTCGACCGCGGCACCACGATCACCGACTTCGATCCCGAGGAGCAGGAGCGGGGGATCACGATCTATTCCGCCGCGGTGTCGTTCAAGTGGCAGGACGTGAGCGTGAACCTGATCGACACGCCCGGCCACGTCGACTTCACCGCCGAGGTGGAGCGGAGCCTGCGGGTGCTCGACGGTGCGGTGGTGGTGTTCTCCGCCCGCGAGGGCGTCGAGGCGCAGAGCGAGACCGTCTGGCGGCAGGCCGACAAATACGGCGTGCCGCGGATCGCGCTGGTCAACAAGCTCGATCGCGAAGGAGCCGACTTCTTCGGCACGGTCGACCAGATCGAGAAGCGGCTGGGGGCAAAGCCCCTGGTGCTGCACGTGCCGCTGGGGCTGGGTCCGCCGCACGTGAAGAACCCGTTTCGCGGGATCGTCGACCTGGTCGAGATGACGCTGCTCACCTTCCCGCCCAAGGACGAGGCGCTCGCCGGCGGTGCGGCGCTCGCGGCCATCACGAAGTCGCCGATCCCCCCGGAACTCGCCGCCGTGGCGGGTGAGTATCGCGAGCACCTCGTGTCGACGCTCTTCGATTCCTCCGACGAGATCGCCGAGTTGGCGATGCAGGAGGCGCCAATCCCTGTCGAACTGATGCGGAAGGCGATCCGGCAGGCGACGATTCAACGGAAGGTCGTCCCGATTCTCGCCGGTTCCGCGCTCGACTGCATCGGCGTGCAGCCGGTGCTCGACGCCGTGGCCTGGTATCTGCCGAGCCCTGCCGACGTGCCGCCTGTCGAGGGCCTCGATCCGTCGAAGCAGGATGCCAAGAAGGGGCCGCCCGTCACGCTCACGCGGAAAGCCGATCCGCAGGCCCCCTTCTGCGGCCTGGTCTTCAAGATCATCGCCGAGAAGCATGGCGACCTTTATTTTCTCCGGGTCTACTCCGGCACGCTCAAGGCCGGCAGCCGGGCCTGGAATCCGCTGCGGCAAAAGAAGGAAAACATCGCGCAGCTCTGGCACGTGCAGGCCGACCGCCGCGAGCAGGTGGAGCAGTGCGAGGCGGGGGACATCGTGGGCGTGATCGGGCCTCGCGCGAGCATCACCGGCGACACGCTCTGCGATGCCAACGAGCCGATCCTGCTCGAGACGATCCAGTTTCCTGAGACGGTGATCTCGATGGCGATCGAGCCGGAAACGAGCCTCGAGCGGAAGAAACTCTCCGAAACACTCGAGATGATGAAGCGGCAGGATCCGACGTTCCGCGCGACGGAGAGCGAGGAGACCGGGCAGACGCTGATCTCGGGCATGGGAGAACTCCACCTGGAGGTGATCCGGCACCGACTGGAGAGGGATTTCAACCTGCATTGCCGCGTGCACAAACCGCGGGTGAGCTACAAGGAGACCCTCGCCAAGGCCGTCACCGCCCGCGGCGAGGTGAATCGGCAGGTCGGCAGCCAAAACCTACAGGCGACCGTCACGCTCCGCGCGGAGCCCGTCGACGAGCAGACGCCCGTCACCGTGGAACAGGGCTGGTTTCCGGAGAGTGAGTCGCTCGCCGCCGTGGCGGCATTGATGACCCAATCGGTGCGTGAATCGGCCGAGCGGGGCGGGCTCAAGGGCTGCCCGCTCTGGGGTGTGCGGATCGTCGTGGTCGAAAGCCCGCTCCCCGACCCACCGCCGACCGACGTGGCGATTCGCATGGCTGCCGCCGCCGCGATCGACACGCTGCTCGACAACGCCGGCACCGTGCTTCTGGAGCCGGTGATGCGGGTGGAGGTGAGCGTGCCGGAGGAGCACCTGGGCGACGTGATCAACGACCTGCAGCAGCGACGGGCGATCATCACGGCGACCGAGATCCGCGCCGGCGTCAACGTGCTCACGGCCGAGGCGCCGCTGGCGAGTATGTTTGGCTATTCGGCGGCCGTGCGCAGCGTGAGCCAGGGGCGGGCGAGCTTCACGATGGCGCCGCTCAAATATGGCCCCGCGTCCGCCGAGACGGCGGACGCCTTCATGTGATCAATCGCCCTTCAGCAAATTCTTGAGCCGTGCCATCGAAGTGCGGCCGATGGGGAACGGCTCGGTGAGGCCGGCGACTGGCCAGCCATCTGCACCCGGGAATCAGTTCGGACGGCTTCTCAGATCGAGGACAAGATAAAAGCCCGTCAGGCCCCCGGCTGATCGAGTACTTCCCAGCGGGCAAACGCCGCTGCGAGCCGCTGCTGGGCTTCGTCCAGCCGGGCCTGCTCCCGGGCCAGCACATCCCCCGGTTGCCTGTAAAAATCGGGGCTGGCCATGGCGACGTGCCGTTCGGCGATCTCCCGTTCGAGCGTATCGATCTGGGCGGGCAGTGCGGCGAGTTCCTGCTGTTCCTTGAACGAGAGTTTCTTCCGGCGGGCTGCCGGCGGCGCCGGGGAGTCACCAGCCGGCCCAGCACGTTCCGGCTGTTTCGTGGCCGGCTCCGCGGCTGACGCCGGGCCGGCCCGCTGCCGGAGCCAGTCGTCGTAGCCACCGACGTATTCCTTGACGGTGTATGCGGCCGGCGTGGCGGCGGCCGCCTCCGGCTCGAACACCAGCGTGCTCGTGACGACGTTGTTGAGAAACGCGCGGTCGTGGCTCACGAGCAGCACCGTGCCCGCAAACTCGACGAGCCGCTCCTCGAGCATTTCAAGCGTTTCCGCGTCGAGATCGTTGGTCGGCTCGTCGAGCACGATGACGTTCGCCGGCTTGGCGAAGAGCCGGGCCAGGAGCACTCGATTCCGCTCGCCGCCGGAGAGGAACCGCACGAGGGTGCGGGCCCGATCGGGGCTGAAGAGAAAATCCTGCAGATAGCCGATGATGTGCCGGGACTGGCCGCCGATCCGCACGGTTTCCGAGCCGTCGGACACGTTGTCGGCGACGGTTTTATCGTCGTCGAGCTGGTCACGCAGCTGGTCGAAGTAGGCGATCTGCAGGTTGGTGCCCGTCCGCACCGTGCCGGCGGACGGCGTCAGGGTGCCGAGCAGGATCCGCAGCAGCGTCGTCTTGCCGGCGCCGTTGGGGCCGATGATGCCGATGCGGTCACCACGCATGACGGTGGTGGCGAGGTCGCGGAGGATCGGCCGGGAGTCGCGGTGGAAGGAGACGCCGTCGAGGGCGGCGACGAGGGCGCCGCTGCGCTGTGCCTCCTGAATTTGAAGTTGCACCTTGCCGACGGCGTTGCGGCGGTCGCCACGCACGCGGCGCAACTGCTCCAGCGCCCTCACACGCCCCTCGTTTCGCGTGCGGCGGGCCTTGATGCCGGTGCGGATCCAGACTTCCTCCTGGGCAAGTTTCTTGTCGAAGAGCGCGTTTTGCTTCTCCTCGGCGGCCAGCGCCGCCTCCTTGCGCACCAGGAACGTGTCGTAGTCGCACGACCAGTCGAAGATGCGGCCCCGATCGATCTCGAGGATGCGGCCGGCCATGCGGCGCAGGAAGGTGCGGTCGTGGGTGACGAACATCAGCGTGCCGGTCCAGCGGCCCAAAAAATCCTCGAGCCACTCGACCGCGTCGATGTCGAGATGGTTGGTCGGTTCGTCGAGCAGCAGCAGGTCGGGCGTGGCGACGAGGGCCCGCGCGAGCAGCACCCGGCGCTTCATTCCCGCGGAGAGGGTCGCCACGCCGCGGTCACCGTCGAGGGCCATGCGGGAGAGGATCTGGTCGACGGCGTGGTCGCGTTGCCAGGCCGCCTCATGATCCACGGGGCGGCCTTTCTGAGCGGGATCCAGCGGCAATCCCAAGGCCACGATGTCGCGCACGGCGCCGTCCAAGTCCTGCGGAACATCCTGCTGGAGCAGGGCCACGGTCGCGCCGGGGGCGAAGGCCACCTCGCCGGCATCGGGCCGGGCCATGCCGCCGAGCATCCGCAGCAGCGACGTTTTGCCCGCACCATTGCGGCCCAGAAGGCCGATGCGCTGGCCATTCTCGATGTGGCAACTCACCCCGTCGAGGAGCGGCGGCCCGCGAAACCGCAGGTGGAGATTTCGAATGGTGACCAGTGGCATGGGGCGACTTGGAGGGAGCGTGGTGACGTTGGCTGCTGGTATGCTACGCGGAACGTTCCGGCACGTTTTTGAGAACCCCATGGAGTGCATGCCAATGCGCCGTTTCCTGCCCTTCTTCCTCGTCCTTGTCGCCTGTGCCCCCTTTGCCAAAACATCCGCCAACGAGGCCGCCACGATGGCGCCGCCGGAGGCCAGCGGCATGCAGGTGCTCTTCAACGGGAAGGATCTCACCGGCTGGGACGGCGATCCGCGGCTCTGGAGCGTGAAGGAGGGTGTTATTCATGGGGAAACGACACCTGAGAACGTGGCGGCCGGCAACACGTTTCTCATCTGGCAGGGGGGCACCGTCGGTGATTTCGAACTGCGGCTCTCGTTTCGCTGCAACGCCACCAACAACTCGGGAATTCAGTATCGTTCGCGGCGGATCCCCGAAGCATCGGCAAAAAACAAGTGGGTGGTTCGCGGCTACCAGCACGAAGTCCGCAACGAAAATAAACTGCCAAACGTGACGGGCTTCATCTATGACGAAGGGGGCAAGCGGGGGCGAATTTGCCAGGTGGGCGAGCAGGCGACGTGGGAGGCAGAAGGGGGCAAAAAGGTCGTCAGATCGCTCATCGACCAGGATGAATTCACAAACCTGATGAAACTCGATGACTGGAACGATGTCGTCATCAGTGCCGAGGGAAAGCGGATCCGGCATTACCTCAACGGCCGGCTGATTCTTGATTTCACGGATAATGAGCCGAAATTGGCCTCTGGTGAAGGGGTGCTGGCGCTGCAACTCCACGCTGGCAAGCCGATGTGGGCCGAATACCGCAATATCCGTTTCAGCAGTCGCTGAATCGCAGCCCTTTCGGGGGGTATCGGCATTTTCGACCACTGCTCCGGGCTGCCTTTCACGTGCAGGCAGGGGCTGGTTGGCTGTGAAATCCCGGTGTGTTGACATGCCCACGGCGGCCTTTTAGATTCCGGAACTCAATCCCGCAGCGAAGCCCGCGGCCACAAGCCGCATGAGGCCGTCGCGAAAAGAGCCTCGAAAAGGCTTTTCTTCGGGGTTACGAGGGAGTTCTCGCATGGATTCATGCCGGAGCCGCCATCGTGATCCTGCGATCGATTGGACGACGATAGTGATGATATTGGCCGAACTTGGCCGTATTCATTGGAGTGAAAACAGTGGCCGGTCCGACACAGGAAATTATCCGCATCCGCATGGAAGCCTACGACCATGCCGTTCTCGACCAGAGTGCGGCAGAAATCGTTGACACGGCCAAGCGCACAAACTCCGAGGTGCACGGGCCGATTCCGCTGCCGACGCGGATCGAGCGTTACACCGTCCTCTCCAGCCCGCACATCGACAAGAAGGCCCGCCAGCAGTATGAGATCAGGACGCATAAGCGCGTGATCGACATCGTTCAGGCAACCGCCAAGACGATCGAAGCGCTCAACAAGTTGAGTCTTCCGGCCGGCGTCGACATCAAGATCAAGGCTTCATCGAGATAGTTCATTCCCGCGGTTCGTTCCGCGGGTCGTACGTAAACAGGTTTTTCACTTTCAGGAGCGCACGACACGGCATGCTTGGAAGGCGTTGTGGGTAAGGCTCGGCCAGTCCCGTCAAAAGACGGGGAAAACGGTCGGGTGCTCCCGCAGCCAGCGGCTTCGAGCGTGATCGAGAGACATTCAGTCGGACCGTTGCCATTCGTGGTGCAGGTTCGGCGTGGCTGTCTCGACGGCGATGAATATGGCTGTGAAAGCATTGGCGGGACGCAAGGGCCTGCCTGAGAAAACCGGCCGCAAGGGCCTTCCTGAGAAAACCGGCCGCAAGGGCCTCTTGGGCCGCAAGGTCGGAATGACCCAGGTATTCGACGCCGACGGCACCGCGGTGCCGGTCACCGTGATCGAGGCTGGCCCATGCAGCGTCACCATGGTGCGTTCATCCGATCGCGACGGCTACTCGGCCGTGCAGCTCGGATTTCTCGACAAGCCGCGCCGGCTCGCCAGCCGCTCGATCCGTGGCCAGGTGGCGAAGCTCGACAGCAAGCGGAGCAAGCGGCTGTCGGAGGCTGGTGTCACCCTCCTCTCGAAGGCTGATTGCGAGCCCAAGCGTTTTGTCCGCGAGTTTCGGGGCGTGTACGAGGGTGTCGAGGTGGGGCAGGTGCTCACCGTCGAGCTCTTCGAGGGCGTTGCGAAGGTCGACATTACCGGCACGTCCAAGGGGCGGGGCACGGCGGGCGTGATGAAGCGTCACGGTTTCAAGGGCCAGCGTGCCAGCCACGGTGTCAAGAAAGTGCATCGCCATCAGGGCGGTACGGGCATGAACACCTCCCCGGGGCGTGTTTTCAAGGGCAAGCGGATGGCCGGCCGGATGGGCAACGAGCAGTCCACGATGCGAAACCTGAAGCTCGTGCGGATCGACAAGGATCACAATCTGCTGCTCGTGCGCGGCGCGATCCCGGGCCCGAATGGCTCGTACGTCGTGGTGCGTCAAACGAACGTGATCAAGCGGGTCGGTGGGCCGGCCACCCCGACCACCAAGAAAAAGGCTGGTGCGAAGTGAATCTTGCCGTCTACGACATGTCGGGCAAAAAGGTCGGGTCCTACGAGATCGATCCCGCCGAATTGGCGCCATCGGTCAGCAAGCAGTTGCTGCACGATGCAGTCATCATGTACCAGGCCAATCAGCGGCAGGGTACGCAGCGCACGAAGAACCGTGGCGAGGTGGCTGGGTCGACCAAGAAGCTCTACCGTCAGAAGGGTACGGGCAACGCCCGTGCCGGCGGTCGGCGCAGTGGCACCCGGCGTGGCGGTGGTCACATCTTTGCCAAGCGGCCCCGGGATTTCGGCTGGCGGATGCCGCGAAAGGCTCTGCAGACGGCCACGCGAATGGCCCTGGCAGCTCGTCTGGCCGACGACGAGGTGAAGCTGATCGACAAGCTTCCGTTGGCTGCCCCAAAGACCGCGTTGGCCTCGAAACTGCTCGGGGCTCTCGGCCTTCAGGAGCACACCGTGCTCGTGTCGCCGGAGAAGCACGACGACAATCTTTGGAAGAGTTTCCGGAATATCGAAGGCGTTTCGGTGTCGCCGGTGGGCGAGCTGAATGCCTGGTCGATCCTGCGTCCGCGGGCCATCGTGATGACGACGGCGGCGATCGACGCATTTCGTTCGACCATCGCGGCCCGCGCCAAGCCGGCTGCTGCCGCCAAGAAATCTGTCAAGCGATCGGCCGCAAAGCGGAAGGAGCCGGTTGCCGCAAAGCGATCGGTGAAGTCCGCTGCCAAGTCTGCCGCGAAGGCGGCCAAGCCGCGGTCTGCAGCCGCCGCAGGAAAGAAGAAGGGGGAGTAAGCAATGTCCGTTCCTGTTCCTCCCGCACCGAGTTTCACGCCACGGCTCGCGCCGCATCAGGTCGTCGTACGGCCGCTCCTCACGGAGAAGGGCATGCACCGCGCGACGCGGCACAATGCGTATTCCTTCGAGGTTGCGAAGGAGGCCAACAAGGCCGATGTTCGCCGTGCCATCGAAGAACTGTTCAGCGTGAAGGTCGAGAAGGTCGCCATTCAAAATCGCGTCGGGAAGGCCCGTCGCAGCCGGATGCGGCGAACGAGCGCCAAGGCCTGGAAGAAGGCTGTCGTGACGCTCAAGCCGGATTTCAAGATCAACCTGTTCTAGAAAAGATCAATCGTCATGGGCATTCGCACCTACAATCCAACCAGCCCCGGTCGTCGCAACGCCAGCGTTTCGGACTTCGCCGAACTCACACCCGGTGCCGAGGTTCCGAAGCACCTGCGGTTTCGTCAGCGGAAGACGGGCGGCCGCAACAACCAGGGCAAGATCACCGCACGGCATCGTGGTGGCGGCCACAAGCAGCAGTATCGGCTCATCGACTTCCGTCGCAACAAGGACGGCGTGGTCGGCAAGGTCGACTCGATCCAATACGATCCCAACCGCACCTGCCGTGTCGCGCTGGTTCACTATGCAGACGGTGAGAAGCGTTTCATTCTGGCTCCCGAAGGCCTGAAGGCCGGGGCGTCCGTGCAGAGCGGCGAGACGGCTCCGCCTGAGGTCGGCAACTGTCTGCCGATGTCGGCGATTCCGCTCGGCATGCAGATCCACAACATCGAGTTGCAGCAAGGCCGCGGTGGTCGGCTCTGTCGGTCGGCAGGTTCGTCCGCCGTGCTCGTGGCCCGGGAATCGCAATGGGCTCAGATCACGTTGCCGAGCGGGGAAATTCGCCGCGTTTCGGCGGCCTGTCGGGCAACGATCGGCGCCATCGGCAACTCAGAGCACATGAACGTGGTGCTCGGCAAGGCGGGTCGCAAGCGTTGGATGGGCATTCGTCCCACCGTTCGTGGTACGGCGATGAATCCTATCGACCATCCGCACGGTGGTGGTGAAGGCCGGACCAAGGGTGGTCGCCATCCGGTGAGCCCCACCGGCAAGAGCGCCAAGGGCGGCGGAACGCGGAAGCCGCGGAAGCCGTCGGGTGCATCGATCATTCGCCGTCGCAAGAGCCGCCGGTATGGCCAGTTGAAAATCAGGTAACGGTTAGGGCGGCCTGCGGGTCGCCGCAACACAGAGAACCAGCCGTCAGGCTGCCAAAGAAATCATGGGACGTAGCGCAAAAAAAGGACCGTTCATCGACCCGCGCCTCTTCGAAAAGGTCGAGGCGCAGTTGTCGTCGGGCAAACGCGATCCGATCAAAACCTGGGCTCGGGCCTGCACGATCGTGCCTGAATTCATCGGCCTGACGTTCATGGTTCACAACGGCAAGCAGCACGTGAAGGTGTTCGTGACGGAAGACATGGTCGGTCACAAACTCGGTGAGTTCTCGCCGACGCGGACATTCCGCGGCCACGGCGGCAAGGTGAAGGAAGCGGCTCCTGCCGGCAAGTAGGAACAGGTGATTCATGCCATACACAGCCACCCATAAATATGCCCGGATCAGCGCCCGCAAGGTGCGTGCGCTGGCGGACCTCGTGCGCGGCAAGTTTGCCGACGAGGCGCTCGACATCCTTCGGTTTCAGCCGCACCGCGGGGCGCGGATGCTGGAGAAGGTGATCAAAAGCGCGCTCGGCAATGCGGAGCACAAGCAGGCATCCGGAGTGGACGACCTGGTGGTCGTCGACGCCCGTGTCGATCAGGGGCCAATGTTCAAGCGGATCCGTCCCCGGGCCCGCGGCATGGCGTTTGGAATCAAGCGGCGGACATCGCACATCAAGGTCGCGCTCGACAGCGCCGAGTAATCAAGGAACCAGAGGAAGGCATTTTCCCATGGGCCAAAAAGTCAATCCAATCGGTTTCCGCACCGGCATCACCGAGCCGTGGAAGAGCCGTTGGTATGCCGCCAAGAAGGACTTCCGCGATCTGCTGATGGAAGACTTCCGTGTGCGGAAGTTCCTCAAGACGAAGTACCGCGCTGCGGCGATCCCGAAGGTGGAGATCGAGCGGACGCGTGACGAGGTGAAGGTGATTCTCCACTCGGCCCGTCCGGGCGTGATCATCGGCCGCAAGGGGCAGGAGGTCGATCGGCTGCAGGACGAGCTCCAGGAGCTGCTCGGCCGGCGTGTAAACCTCAAGGTGGAGGAAGTCTCGCGGCCCGAGATCATGGCGCAGCTGATCGCCGAGGACATTGCCGATCAGCTCGTCAAGCGGGCGGCTTTTCGCCGAACGCTCAAGCGGTCGATCGACACCACCATGGATGCGGGCGCCAAGGGCGTGAAGATTCAATTGTCGGGCCGGCTGGGTGGTGCGGAAATGTCGCGCTGCGAGAAGGCGATTGCCGGCTCGATGCCGCTGTCGACCTTGCGGGCAAAGATTGATTACGGCTTCTGCGAGGCTCCCACCGCGCAGGGGAACATCGGAATTCAAGTGTGGGTCAACCAAGGCATGTACGAGGAGAACGGCGATGGCGCTGATGCCCAAGAGGGTCAAGCACCGAAAAAGCCAAAGAGGTCGTATAAGAGGTGATGCCTCTCGCGGCAATCGCGTCGTCTTCGGTGATTTCGGCCTTCAGGCCGAACAGCCGGGGTGGCTGCCTGCCGCGACGATCGAAGCAGGCCGCATTGCGGCCCAGCAGTACCTCCGTACGGAGGGCAGGCTCTACGTGCGCGTGTTTCCCCATAAGTCGATTACGTCCATCCCGCTCGAAACGCGAATGGGCAAAGGCAAGGGCGAGCCTGAGTTTTGGGCTGCGGTCATCAAGCCGGGCACGATTCTCTACGAGATCGGCGGCGTGTCGGAAGACGCGGCGCGGCTCTGCTTGTCTCGCCTCGCGCACAAGATGCCGCTGCGGGTGCGGTTCGTGAAGCGGCGGGTAATGTAAGGAAGACATCTATGACCAAGACGACAGACATTCGCGAAATGAGCGACGAGCAGATCCGCCTCGTGTGGAAAGACGCATCGGAGTCGCTGTTTCGCCTGAAGCTGCAGGCCCAGGCGGAGAAGCTGGCCGCGCCGACGGAGGTGCGGAAGAATCGTCGCACGATCGCCCGCTGCCAAACAATTCTCAAGGAACGCGGCAGCGTCGTAGCGACGGCTGTTGGGCCCGACGGGGCCGCGATTCCGGAGGCGGTGTTGGCCACCGGCCGTCGGTCGAAAAAACGAACAAAGAGTGGAAAGTAATCCAGGAATTTCCCCATGCCCAAGCGTACCGAAACCGGAACGGTGACCAGCGCCGCCTCGAGCAAGACCCGCCGCGTGGAGATTCCGCGCGTGGTTCAGCACTCGAAGTACAGCCGCATCCAGCACCGCCGCACCGTCTGCCACGTGCACGACGAGCAGGAGGAGTCGAAAATCGGCGATACCGTCGAGATCATCGAATGCCGGCCGCGCAGTCGGCTGAAGCGGTGGGAACTCGTGCGGGTGGTGTCCAAGAGCACGGCCGTCGATCTGGCCTCGCTCCGCAGCGGTGCGCGGGCAACGCAACTCAAGGAAACGGCCGCGAAGGCTGAAGAGGCGGCGGCCACGGGCCGGACCGCGCAGGAAGGAACCGCAACATGATCCAGATGCAAACCCGGCTCGTCGTAGCCGACAACACCGGCGCCAAGGAAGTGATGTGCTTCAAGGTGCTCGGCGGCAGCAAGAAGCGCACGGCCGGCCTGGGCGACATCATCGTCTGCAGCGTGAAGAGCGTGATTCCCGGAAGCGATGTGAAGAAGAAGGCGGTGGTGAAGGCGGTAATCGTTCGCTGCAAGCGGCCGACGCGCCGCGGCGATGGCAGTTACGTGCAGTTCGACACGAATGCCTGCGTGATCATCGACAACGAAAAGAATCCCAAAGGCACCCGCATATTCGGTGCGGTGGCCCGTGAACTGCGCGACCGCAATTTCATGAAGATCGTCAGTCTGGCGAACGAGGTGGTGTGATGTTGATTCGATCGGGCGATCTCGTCGAGGTGAAAACGGGCAACTCGCGTGGCACGCGGGCCAAGGTGCTCGCCGTGCAGCCCGAAAAGGGCAAACTCGTGGTGGAGGGCGTCAATCGCGTCTACCGCCACGTGAAGCGGAGCCAGAAGAACCAGCAGGGCGGCCGCCTCAGCAAGGAAATGCCGGTCGATGCCTCAAACGTGCTGGTCGTCTGTACGGCCTGCAGCAAGGCGACGCGGATTGGTGTGAAGGTTGCGGCCGACGGCGGCAGGTCGCGGGTCTGCCGAAAGTGCGGCTCCGATCTGGGTGTGCTCAAGCGGCCCAAGGCCGCGAAGGCGACGGCAAAGAAATAATCAGTCAGCAGCGAACTACAGGGCAAGGGATAGTTTCGATGGCAAAGAAAACGAAAGCAGCCGCAGCAGTAACGGCCGGTCCGGCCGGCTCACCGCGCATGCTCGACCATTACATCAACACGGTCCGGCCGGCATTGGCCACCGAATTCAAGCGAACGAATCCCCATGCGATTCCGAAGCTTGAAAAGATCGTGGTGAACATGGGGGTCGGCGTCGCCGTCACGGAAAAGAAATACCTGGAGGAGGCGCTGAGCGCCATGGCCCAGGTGACAGGCCAGAAGCCGATCGCCACCCTCTCGAAGGTTGCAGTGTCTGGTTTCAAACTGCGTGAAAACCTGCCAATTGGCTGCAAAGTCACGCTGCGGGGCAGGCGGATGTACGAATTCCTGGATCGGCTCGTGTCGGTGGCACTGCCCCGGGTTCGCGATTTTCGCGGACTTTCGAGCACGGCATTCGACGGCCATGGCAACTACAGCCTCGGGCTCTCCGAACAGATGGTCTTTCCCGAGATCAACCCCGACAAATACACCCGACCACAGGGCATGAACATCACGCTCGTCACATCGGCACGAAGCGACGACGAGGCGCGGGCCTTCCTGCGGGCGATGGGAGTTCCGCTCAAGAAAGACGACGAAGATGGTGGTGCCGCAGCGTAGCGGCATGTGGACGATTGACTGAATCGCGGCTTTCCCCGGGCCGCTGGCATTGGAAACGAGTATGGCAAGCAAGTCGAAAATCGCAGCCGCCAAGCGGCCGCCCAAGTTTTCCACGCGAAAAGTGCACCGCTGCATGCTCTGTGGACGGCCACGGGCCGTGTACCGCAAGTTTGGCACTTGCCGTATCTGTTTCCGAAAGCTCGCTGATCAAGGACTCATCCCGGGCGTTCGCAAGGCTAGTTGGTAGGGTTCACCGTTTTTAAGCAAAGGCTCTTTTGACATGATGACCGACCCCATCGCCGACATGCTCACCCGCATCCGCAACGCGGTGCGCATCGAACGCGCCACCGTGGAGATTCCTAGTTCCAAGGTGAAGCGTGGCGTCGCTGACGTGCTGAAGCGGGAAGGGTTTATCTGGGACTGGCGCGAGGTCGAGTCGGAGCCGGTCGCCAAATTGCAACTCGAATTGAAGTATGGACCCAATGGCGAGCGGTTGATCCGCAACATTCGACGTGTCAGTTCGCCGGGCAAACGGGTGTACAGCCGGTCGGTACGGCTGCGTCCCATTCTGGGAGGACTCGGGATTTCGATCCTGTCGACTTCCAGCGGCGTGGTGAGCGATCGCGAAGCTCGGCAGCGGAAGCTCGGGGGCGAAGTGCTCTGCGAGCTCTGGTAATTCAGAAAGGCACAGTCAAATGTCGCGTATTGGCAAATCACCCGTGCAGATCCCCAAGGGAGTGAAGGTGGCCATTGAGGCCGGCTCGCTCAAGGTGGAAGGACCGCTCGGCAAGCTCGAGCAGCAGGTGCATCCCGCTGTGGGTGTCGAGATCGACCAGGCCGCGGGTGTGCTCCAAGTCACACGGGCGGACGACAATCGGATCTCTCGTTCGCTTCACGGTCTGACGCGGGCATTGGCCGCCAATATGGTAGAGGGCGTTACGAAGGGCTACGAAAAGAAGCTCGAGATCGTCGGCGTCGGTTACATAGCCGCCATTCAGAAAAACACGCTGCAGCTTCGCGTCGGCTTTGCCAACGAACTGCAGGTTCCGATCCCCGCGGGTCTCAACGTGGCCTGTCCTGACCAGACGCACATCGTCATCAAGGGCATCGACAAACAACTCGTCGGCCAGTTTGCCGCCGAGGTGCGATCGCTGCGAAAGCCCGAGCCTTATAAGGGGAAGGGCATCCGCTACGAGAACGAGCAGGTCCGCCGCAAGGCCGGCAAGGCCGTCACGAAGTAAACCACCGTTTCCACTGATTCAACCATTCACGAACGTTTCCCCACACAGACTGCCCCGCTCCCATGGACCATTCCCGCACGATTCTCCGACAGCGGCTGCGACGCCGCCACCGCGTTCGTCGCCACATCCGCGGCACCACGGAACGGCCACGACTGGCCGTGTTTCGCACGCACAAGCATATCTATGCCCAGATCATCGACGACTCCGTCGGTCGCACGCTGATCTCGGCGAGTTCGATGGACAAGCAGATCCGCGACGCCGTGGCGTTCGGCGGCAACAAGCAGGCTGCCGAAGCGATCGGCAAGGCCGTGGCCGAGCGGGCCAAGGCAGCCGGCGTGACGAAGGTCTGCTTCGACCGCGGTGAGTTCCGTTACCACGGCCGCGTGGCCGCCCTTGCCGATGCGGCCCGTGCGGCAGGCCTCGAATTCTGATCCTGGATAAGCCCCTCAAGTCCCAGCCCACTTTCATCGGAGAATTCCAGACGTGTCGAGCGGAACAAGCAGAGATTCACGTGGCGGTGGCGGGCCCCGGGGTGGCGACCGTGGTCCCGGCCGCGGCGGCGACCGCGGTATGGGTCAGTCCGGCGAGTTTGCCGAAAAGGTCGTCAAGGTGCGGCGTTGTGCCACGGTCGTGAAGGGCGGGCGACGGTTCAGTTTCGCCGGGCTCGTGGTCGTGGGCAATGGACGCGGCAAGGTCGGCTGTGGCTATGCCAAGGCCAACGAAGTGCCGCCGGCCGTGGAGAAGGCGATCAAGGACGGCATGAAGAATCTGATCGAAGTGCCCATCGAGTCGGGCACGATTCCGCATCGCGTCGAAGGCACCAGTGGCACGGCGAAGGTGATCCTCCTGCCGGCCAGTGCTGGTACGGGCATCATTGCCGGCGCGGCCGTTCGGGCGGTTTGTGAATCAGCAGGTATTCGCGACGTGTTGACCAAGGCCCATGGTTCGACCAACCCCATCAATCTGGTGAAGGCGGCCCTCGAGGCGCTCAAGCAGTTGCGCACGCGGAGCGAAGTCGAGCGGCTGCGCGGCGTGTCGCTGTCGTAGATGCCCAGAGAAGAGACAGAAAAAAGGAATCCATCATGAAGATCAGCGACGTGAACCGGGGCATCAAGAAAAACCGCAAGCGGATGCGCATCGGCCGCGGACCTGGTTCCGGCAAGGGCAAGACGTCCGGACGCGGCCATAAGGGTCAGGGCCAGTTGGCCGGCTGGTCATCGCCCGCGATCTTCGAGGGTGGCCGGATGCCAATCATCCGGCAGATCCCCAAGCGTGGTTTTCACAACAGCCATGGACGGATCGTGGCCGGTGTCAACGTCGATGATCTGGAGGTCTGCTTTGCCGCCGGCGCCGAAGTGAACCCGAAGACGCTCAAGGAGGCCGGCCTCGCCAAGGGGATCTGGCATGAATTGAAGATTCTCGGCGACGGAAAGCTTGGCAAGGCGCTGAAGGTTTCCGCGCATCATTTCAGTGCTCAGGCCCGTGAAAAAATCCTGGCAGCGGGCGGCACCGTGACGGAACTTTCCGGCCCGGCAGCCGTGGTAAAGGGTGTGCGGAAGGTAAAGCCGAAGACAGCCCGCAAGAAGCCGACTGTGTAGCCTGCCGGCCATTGGGGTAGGCTGTTGCCCCGCGGTGATGGCCTGTTCCCAGTGACTGCCGTCTGGCGCCGGATTGCCAGACGCTGCTTTACGAGGCACGCTGGGTCGCAAAGCACCCTTAAGGAGTTGGTCACGTGCTGGAAAAACTACGCATCATTTTTACGATCCCCGAACTGCGGCAGAAGATTCTGCTCACGCTCGGACTGCTCGCCATCTACCGCGTCGGCTGGCAGGTGCCCCTGCCGATCGTCGACCCCAAGGCGATGACGGCGTTTGCCGAGGAGGCGGGGGGCATCGGCGCGCTGCTGAAGACGGTGGCGGTGTTTTCCGCCAGTCAGTTGTCGCAGGCGACGATCTTCGGGCTCGGGATCATGCCCTACATCTCCGCCTCGATCATCTTCCAATTGCTCGCCACCGTCTGGCCGCCGCTGGAGCGGCTGCAGAAGGAGGGGGAGGCGGGTCGCAAGAAGATCAACGAGTACACGCGGTATGCCACGGTGGTAATCTGCATCGTGCAGAGTTGGGCCTACGTCGCGTTTCTCTCCAATACCCGCGTGGGCGATACATCGCTCATCCAGTCGAGTTTTCTCGTCGATGGCCGACTGCCGTTCCTCTGGCAATTCGTGGCCGTGATGACGATGACCGCGGGCACTGTATTTCTGATGTGGCTTGGCGAGCAGATCGATGAATTCGGTATCGGCAACGGTATCAGCCTGCTGATCATGGCGGGCATCTTGGCCGCGATGCCGAGCGCCCTGGTCGAACTCGGTAGCGACACCACCTGGGAGCTCGGTGGTGGCGGCGGCAAGATGGGTATCGAGACACTGCTCGTGCTGGCGGCGCTGTTCGTTGGCGTGGTCGCCGGCGTGGTGTTCATGACGCAGGGGCAGCGGCGGATCCCCACCCAGAGCGCCAAGCACGTCCGTGGACGGAGGGTCTACGGAGGAACCCGGCAGTATTTGCCACTGCGTGTCAATCAGGCCGGTGTGATGCCGATCATCTTCGCCAGCTCACTGCTGCTTTTCCCGCAGATGATCTTCCAGTATTTGCACAATGCCAATCCGGGGAGTGCCGTGCTGGGGGCGTTGCACGACTCGTTCACGCGGGGCCAATCGTTTCTCTACAACGTGCTCTATGTCGTGCTGATCTACTTCTTCTGCTACTTCTGGACGGCGATCACCTTCAACCCCAAGGAGATGGCCGATAATCTCAAGAATTTTGGGGCCTTCATCCCCGGCTACCGGCCGGGCAAGCGCACGGCCGACTTTCTGGAGCGGGTGATGGAGAGGATCACCTACGTGGGCGCCGCGTTCCTGTCGCTCGTGGCGATCATCCCCACGATCGTGGGCGGTGCCCTGGGCATCCCGCCGCAGATCGCGAGTTTCTACGGCGGCACGGGCCTGCTCATCGCGGTCAGCGTGGCCTTCGACCTTGTGCAGAAGATCGACAGTCATCTCGTGATGAGGAACTACACGGGGCTTCTGGAAAAATCCTGATCCATTCACCGGAGCCGGTTCTTGCGGGGGCTTCTGCTGCCATCCGCTCGGTTCGCTCATTCGGAATGTCTTGCGGACTTGTCATGCGGATCATTCTCATCGGACCGCCCGGGGCGGGGAAAGGCACCCAGTGCCAGCGGCTCGTCGAGCATCTGCGTGTGCCGCACCTGTCCACCGGCGAAATGCTTCGGGCCGCCGTGCGGTCCGCCACGCCGGAGGGCGTGCAGGCGTCGAAATACATGGAACAGGGGCAGTTGGTGCCGGACGAACTCATCGTGGGCATGGTGACCAAGCGGCTCGAGGCGCCTGATTGCCGGAAAGGCTACCTTCTCGACGGCTTTCCCCGCACGCTGCCGCAGGCCGCGACGCTCGACGAATTGCTGGAGCGCCGCGCCATGAGCGTGGATGGCGTGATCGAGCTGGCGGTGCCGCGGGACGAGTTGATTCGACGGATGCTCGCACGCAAGCGGGCGGATGACAATCCGGAGATCTTTTCGAAGCGGATCGCCAGTTTCGAGATCCAGACCGCACCCCTGCTCGACTACTACGGCCGGCAGGGAAAACTGGCGAGCATCGACGGCCTCGGCACGGCCGACGAGATCTTTGAACGGGTGCAGACGGCTCTCCGCCGGTTCGCCCGTGCGGCCGGCCGTCGGTAGAGTACCGAGGACGCCCGCGGTATACTTGCGAGAGTTTCATTTTTCCTGGGTATTGGTGGCCCCGCCGTGGTGAATCTTCGTTCTGCTCGCGAAATTGCGGCGATGCGCCGCGCTGGATTGGTGGTCTGGGGTGCGCATCAGTTGGCGTCCTCCCTCGTCAGGCCCGGCGTCACTACCGGTGAGATCGATCGCGGCGTGGAGGAATTTTTCCTCGAGCAGGGGGCCGTGCCGCTCTTCAAGGGAGTTCCGGGCAAGGTTCCCTTTCCGGCCGTCTGCTGCATGTCGGTCAACGATGAAGTCGTGCATGGCATTCCTGGTTCGCGGGTTCTCGTCGCTGGCGACATCGTGAGCATCGATACCGGCTGCAGCGTCGATGGGTGGTGTGGCGATTCGGCCGTCACGTATGCCGTCGGCCCGATCGCCCCCGATGTGCAACGGCTGCTTGATTGCACGTCGGGTGTGCTCGCACTGGCGATCCAACTGATGGGCGTTCGCAGTCGCTGGAGCGACGTGGCAACGGAGATGGCGAAGTATGTTCGGGACTACGGTTTTTCGGTCGTCGAGAATTTCGTGGGGCATGGCATCGGCCGCAAGATGCACGAGGATCCGCAGGTGCCAAACTTCTGCACACCGGCCTTTCGTCGTAATCACGATTTCGATCTGGAACCGGGGCTCGTGATCGCGGTGGAACCAATGGTGAACATGGGCTCCAAGAAGGTGCATGTGCTGCCCGATCACTGGACGCAATCAACCATCGACGGCTGTCCCAGCGCCCACTTCGAGCACACCGTGGCCATGACTGAAAACGGCCCCGTCGTGCTGACGGCGGCTCCCGCCGCCGGGGAGTCGGTGGGCCGCGTAGCCTGAGCCGGACGCGGCAATTCGCGAAAAACGGCGGTGCCAGAGCACCCCCTTGTGAACGCCTCCTCAGGCTTCCTATACTGGGCCGCTTTCCGCCAGTTTCCCCCGTTTTCTGTTGAAGGCGTGGTCGGCCGTCACCACGAGCTTGAGTATGAAGGTTCGCGCCAGCGTCCGTCGCATGTGTGAGAAATGCAAGATCGTTCGACGCCGTGGCGTCGTGTTCGTCGTGTGCGCCGATCCCCGCCACAAGCAGCGGCAGGGGTAACGGCCGATGACGCTGGAGTTTGCGACGTTCTCCGGCCATCGCGCTGTTCCGGCGTTTGATTGTCTCGCCATCCTTTCCTGACCCTTCCCTGGATTTTTGCCAATGCCCCGTCTCCTCGGTGTCGACATCCCCTCCGAAAAAAAGACGATCTATTCGTTGCAGTACCTGTACGGAGTGGGGCCGCGGGTGGCGCGGGATCTGTGCCACAAGGCCGGCGTTGATCCGGAAGGCATCGCCCGCAATCTCCACGAGGATGAACTTGCCCGCCTTGCCTCCTTGATGGACAAGGACTACGTCGTCGAGGGGCAGCTGCGGAGGCAGGTCTCGCAGAATATTTCCCGGCTGAAGGACATCGGCAGCTACCGCGGTGTGCGGCACCGCCGCGGCCTGCCGGTTCGGGGGCAGCGTACGCGGACCAATGCCCGCACACGCAAAGGTCCCAAGAAGACCGTGGCCGGCAAGAAGGGCGTTAAGGATCTCAAGTAACTCGGGTCCCGAGGGGGCTCGGTTCGGCTTCAAGCGGTCTTCGTTATTCGCGCATAGAAATCACACATAGAGCGGTTGAACACCAAAGAGCAAGTTCATGTCAAAGGTTGCAAAGACAAAAAAGAAGAGCGTGTCGGCCGGCATCGCTTACATCACGGCGAGCTTCAACAACACCACGGTCACGATCACCGACACCAAGGGCGATACGCTCTGCTGGGCGAGCGGTGGCACCTGTGGTTTCAAGGGGAGTCGCAAGGGTACGCCGTTTGCTGGCCAGTGTGCCGCCCAGCAGGCCGCGGAAAAGGCGGCCAAGTTTGGCGTCAAGGAACTCGAGGTCCGGGTGCGTGGGCCGGGGAGCGGCCGCGAGAGCGCGATCACGGCGTTGCAGGCTGCCGGCATGAATGTGAAGAGCATCGAAGACATCACGCCGTTGCCGCACAACGGCTGCCGCCCGCCGAAGAAGCGGCGCGTGTAAGTGTCGCCTTCGTTTTGCACTCTTTCCCCCAACCAATTATCAACCTGTAGCAACTGACGAGAAGATAACGAATCATGGGACGCATCACCGGACCTGTCTGCCGCCTCTGCCGTCGCGACGGGCTCAAGTTGTTTCTGAAGGGCAGCCGCTGCGACACGCCCAAGTGTGCCTTCGATCGCCGCCCCACTCCTCCGGGCATGGTGCAGAAGCGGCGGAGCAAGCCAACCGACTACGGGCTCCACCTGCGGGAAAAACAGAAGGTGAAGCACTACTACGGCGTGCTCGAGCGGCAGTTTCGCACGTACTTCGCTCGTGCCGAGAAAGGCACGGGAAATACGGGCGAGGTGCTGATGTCGCTGCTGGAGCGGCGGCTCGACAACGTAGTTCATCGCATGGGATTTGCTTCGTCGCGGTCCGCGGCACGGCAGGCTGTCATGCACGGCCATATCACCGTGAATGGCCGCCGGCTTGACGTGCCGAGTTATCTCGTGAAGGCGGGGGATCTCATTCGGGTGAAGAACCGCTCCAAGAGCCTGCAGCTCGTGCACGCGGCGCTCTCCGACTCGCGTCGCGAGGTTCCCGATTTTCTGTCGCGGGTCGACGGGCCGATTCCGGAGGGTCGGGTCGACAGGCTGCCGGCCGCCGAGGACGTCTCGATTCCGGTTCAGGCGAATCTCATCATCGAATTGTGCTCCAAGTAGCCGCCGCCCGGCGGCGCGGTATTTCCGAACAAATCTGACGGCAACGTACACCCGGCGACAACAAGGAGTTTCCCATGCACATCCGTTGGCGAGGCCTCGAACTGCCCAGTTCGGTCACGGCCGATCCGAAGACGCTGACCCCGACCTATGGCAAGTTTACGGCGGAGCCCTTTGAGCGTGGGTTCGGCACGACTGTGGGCAACAGCCTGCGCCGCGTGCTGCTCTCGAGTCTCGAGGGGAGTGCCGTCACGCAGATCAAGGTCGGCGGTGCCCTGCATGAATTCACGACGATCAAGGGTGTGCTCGAGGACATCACCGACATCGTGCTGGCGATCAAGAGCCTGGTGGTGAAGAATCACAGCGATTCGACCCGTGTGATCCGCGTTGAGAAGAGCAGCCGTGGGCCCGTGACCGCCGCCGATATTCAGACCGATGAATCCGTCGAGGTGGTCAACAAGGATCTCCTCCTGGCCACGCTCACCGACGACGTGCCGTTCGAATTGGAGATGGTGGTCGAGAATGGCCGTGGGTACGTCCCGGCCAGCGAGCACAGCCCCGAGGCGCAGGAGATCGGAATCATTCCGGTCGATGCGGTGTTCAGCCCGGTCACTCGGGTGCGGTACGAGGTCGAGGAAACCCGCGTTGGTCAGAAGACGAACTACGACAAGCTGACCATGGAAATCTGGACTGACGGCACCGTCACGCCGGAGATGGCGCTCGTGGAAGCGGCCAAGATCATGCGGAAGCACCTCAACCCGTTTGTCGGTTACGGCAAACCGGGGCCGGCTGTGAATGCAGCCGCGTTCGGAAGTGTTTTCGCCGTCGAGGCGCCGCTGGAAAGCCGTTTGGGCATGCTCGCTTCCGATCTGAAGTTGTCGCTCCGGGCGGCAAACTGTCTGGAGGCCGAGGGCATCTCCACGGTTCGGGATCTCGTGTCCCGCAGTCGGGAAGAACTCCTCGAAGTGCGAAATTTTGGCGAGACAACGCTTCAGGAAATCGAAGAGAAGCTCGCCGAGATCGGTCTCAAACTCGGCATGCAGATGCCGTCGACCGCCGACGCCTGAGACCGCGGGCGATCCATTCAGCCAGAACAGCAAGCAAGTCCATACAACAGAAGCATCGAAGGAATTGATTCATGCGCCATCGTCGCAAAGGCCGTGTGCTCGGACGCAGCCCCTCTCATCAACGGGCTTTGCTCCGCAATCTGGCTTCCGCCCTGATGCTCACCGAGCGGGACGTCGAAGTCGATGAGGTTGGAGCACCTGGGGTGGCCGGTCGCATCATCACCACGGTTGCGAAGGCAAAGGAAGTGCGGCCGCTCGTCGAGCGGTGCATCACCATTGCCAAGCGTGGGCTGGTTGCCGCCGAGAAGGCACGGGAGTTTTCCGTGTCGGCCGATCGAGACTCGGCCGAATGGAAGAAGTGGCGGACAAGCGAAGTGTGGCAGAAGTGGGCCGCTGCTTCGGCGCCGTCCGTGACTGCCCGCCGCCGGGTGGTGACGCTTTTGGGCGACAAGAAGGCGGCCCGCATTTTGTTCGAAAAGATCGCCCCGCGATTCGTGGATCGGCCGGGTGGCTACACCCGTATCCTGAAGCTGGCAACACCGCGCCTCGGCGATGCCGGCCCGCGGGCGCTGATTGAATTCGTCGGCAATGAAGATCGGGCGGAACGGGCTCCGGCGCCGAAGGTGCAGTCGTCCAGGCCGCCGCGATCGTCGAAGTCCGGAGCCTGACACGAGTTCCTCTCGTTCCCGGCTGCTCGGCATCTGGGGGCCGCTTGAGGGCCGTCCATGTGCCGGCAGATACCCCCCCGGCACATCCTGTGCCAAACGGGGACGGTCGTTTCCCGCAAACCTTTGCCGGGCCCTGAGGGGGGCTGCCCCTTTTTTTTGTAGTCTCGCATTCGCGTTCGACGATTCATTACGATATATTTCTCCAGGCTTCTCTTTCTTCCGTAGTGCACGGGGCGATCATGCAGACGCAACAGCGGTTGTTTGGTGGAGCCTTGGCGGTGATGCTGCTGGCAGCGGCCTGCTTTGCGGGGGGTATCGCGGCCGCTGCGGACGGTGGTGACCACTTCGGCATCCCCCAGGTCAAGTTCATCAACGAACAGATCGCGGCTGGCTGGGCAGACGCCGGCATGCAGCCCTCGGCAGCTGCCACCGACGGCGAATGGTGCCGACGGGTGTTTCTCGACTGCATCGGCCGCATACCGACCTCGGAGGAATTGGGGCGGTTTCTCGCCGATTCCTCTCCCGCGAAGAAGGCCGACCTGGTGACGCGGCTGCTCGGCGAGGACTACGTCGACGAGTATGCCCGGAACTGGACCGACGTCTGGACGACCGTTCTCATCGGCCGCGATGTCGAAAACGACAATGTGAATCGCTCTGGGATGCGGCAGTGGCTGCGCCGCGCCTTCTCGAAGAACATGCCCTACGACCAGTTCATGGAGGCATTAGTCACCGCGTCTGGTGCGAACGCAAACAAGGACGGGATTGAAAATTTCAACGGCGCGACCAACTTTCTCAGCGGCAAGATGGAGGAAGGCGGCGTGCAGGCGGCCGCCAAGACAGCACAGATTTTCCTGGGACTGCAGGTGCAGTGCACGCAGTGCCACAACCATCCTTTCAATAAGGGCAAGCAAAACCAGTTTTGGGAATTCAGTGCTTTTTTTCGCCAGACCCGGGCGCTGAGGAAGTACGAGCAGACGATGGACATCCAGTCGATCGAGATGGTCGACGAAGACTTCGCGGGAGAGGGGGGCAATCCTGAAGAGGCCGAACTCTACTACGAGTTGCGGAATGGACTGAAAAAGGTGGCCTATCCGGTCTTCGTCGACGGCACCGAGATTTCGAAGAGCGGTTACCTGCCCGGCAAGATGGACGACGGCAAGGAGTACGGTGTCCATCGCCGCAAGGAACTCGCCCAGTTGATGAAGGGCAGTCCGCTGATGCCGAAGGTGATCGTCAACCGCATGTGGGCGCATTTTCTCGGCTACGGGTTTACCAAGCCGATCGACGATCTGGGCGAGCACAACGCGCCGTCCAATCCGGAATTGCTCGATGGGCTCGGGGCGCAGTTTCGCGAGCAGAGTTTCGACCTCAAGGAACTCATCAAGTGGATTACCCTCTCCAAGCCGTATTCGCTGTCGAGCAAGGTCTCGAAGGGCAATACGCGGGATGATCCCGCCCTCGGCGAAACGCCGAAGTTTTCCCATTTCTATTTGCGGCAGATGCGGGCGGAGGAACTCTACGAATCGCTCCTGACGGCGACTCAGGCCGATGAAAGCCGGGCCACCGGCGAAAAGGCGGCGAAGAAGAAGGACGAATGGCTCGGCCAATTCGTCATTGCATTCGGCACTGACGAGGGAGACGACTCGACGACCTTCAACGGATCGATCACGCAGGTTCTCATGATGTTCAACAGCGAACTCATGAAGGTCGCCACCGGCACCGGCAAGGGCGGATTCCTCGATCGTATCGCCTCGGGCAACACGAAGAATGCCGCCAAGATCGACGCGCTCTACATGGCGGCGTTGGCGAGAAAGCCTTCCGCAAAGGAAGTCTCCAAGGCCAACGACTTGATGATCGCCCGCAAGGGCGACGCCATCGGCGCCCTCCAGGACATCTGGTGGGCGGTGCTCAACTCCAACGAGTTCATCATGAATCACTAGCTCTAAGCCTGCACGGCCATTGTTGGATCGTGTAGGCCTGGCCCCGCGACAGAGATCAAAACCCGAGACACAAGCCCCCGTATCCCTTTCCTGGAGAGCCTGCCATGACCCGCTTCGATTCCATTCCGGCTGGTATGAATCGCCGCCATTTTATGAGTCATCTGGCGGGTGCTGCCGCCCTCGCAGCGCCGGCAACGGCGTTTACGAATTCGATCCTTGCCAACGTCAGCGACCTGAAGAAGCGGCACAAGTCTGCGATCCTGCTGTGGATGGGGGGCGGCCCCAGCACGATGGATATCTGGGACTTGAAGCCGGGCGCCGCCACGGGCGGCCCGTTCAAGCAGATTTCAACAAGCGCCGACGGCATCGCCATCTGTGAACACATGCCGTTGATGGCAAAGCAGATGCACCAGATGTCGATCGTCCGATCGATGAGCACGCGCGAGGCTGATCACATGCGTGGCCGCTACTACATGCATACCGGCTATGTCCCCAACCCAAACGTCGAGCATCCGAGTTATGGGGCGGTGGTCTCGCACGAACTTGCCGAGCATGTTCCCGATCTCGAGATTCCGCCCTTCGTGTCGGTCGGCAGCGGCAGCGTCGGTCCGGGCTTCCTGGGCATGACCTGGGCGCCGTTCGTCGTCGATTCCAACGGCAATGTTCGCAATCTCGACATGGGCATCGATCCAGCCCGGGTGGCACAGCGTCTCGAGATGCTGGCCACGATCGAAAAGAAGTTCATCGGTGAAAAGCGGGGCGGCTCGGCCGATGATCACGCCAAGGTGCTCGAGAAGACCGTCCGTCTGATGACGAGCAAGCAGATGGAGGCCTTCAAGGTGATGAAGGAGCCGAAGGACGTGCAGGAAAAGTACGGCACCACGGGCTTTGGTCGCGGCTGCCTCATGGCCCGCCGTCTCGTGGAGGCGGGGGTGCCGTTCGTCGAGGTCGATCTCGGCGGCTGGGACAATCACGCCGACATCTTCCCGACGCTGTCGGACCGCAAGCTCCCAGAGCTCGACAAGGCGATGAGCGCGCTTGTGAGCGATTTGGCCGATCGCGGCCTGCTCGACGACACGGCGATCATCTGGATGGGCGAGTTCAGCCGCACTCCGAACATCAATGCGGGTGCCGGCCGTGACCACTGGGCGCGGAGCTGGAGCGTGGTCGTGGGTGGCGCGGGCTTCAAGCGTGGCGTGGTCGTGGGCGAGACGAGTTCTGACGGCAAGGAAGTGGTTTCCGAGCCCTACTCGTCGCAGGACGTGATGGCGAGCGTGCTCAAGTCGCTCGGTATCTCGCTCGAGACGACGTTCACGGCGAAGAACGGACGGCCGATGAAGATCGCCAACTCTGGCAAGGTCATCAAGGAACTGTTCGCCTGAGGTTGACGGGAATCGGTCGCCGGAGCGGATTGCCCGGACGAATCGATGCCGGGTCTGACGCGGTCACGAAACTGTCGGGAACGATCCGCCCGCTGGTGTGGCTCGTTCTGCCCGTGCTCGTCGAGCAGTTGCTGGCCTTGTCGGTGGGGTTCACCGACAAGTGGCTGGCTGGCAACCTGCTCACCGGTGCCGAGTATCTGGCCGCCGTCGGCTTGGTGGCCTACTGCCTGGCCTTCCTGCCGGGGCTGTTCGCCATTCCGGCCGTTGCGGCCACGGCGCTCGTCGCCCGCAGCGTCGGGGCTGGCGATCTGCCGGCGGCACGGCGGGCGGCAATGCAGTCGCTTCTGCTCGGCGGCCTGCTCGCCGGTGTCGTGATACTCATGGCGCCCGTCGCCGGCCCCATATTTCTCGAGGCGCTGGGTCTGCCGGCGGAGAGTGCGGAACTCGCCCGCCGGTATCTGGGCATCGTGCTGCCCGCTGTGCCCGCGATCATGGTGATCCACGTCGGCGTGGCGGTGCTGCGCGGCGCAGGCGACATGGTGGCCGGCCTCGTGTCGATGTCGGTGGTGAACCTCGTCAACGCGGCCGCGAGTTATGCACTCGCCACGGGGCTCTGGGGGCTCCCAGCACTCGGCTGGGAAGGTCTCGCCTGGGGAACCCTCATCGGCTACTGCCTGGGTGCCGTATGCGTCGTGCTGCTGTTAGCCCGCCGTTCAAAAAGCCTCCGGCCGGGGGCCGCCGACTGGCGGGTCGACCCTGCATGGCTGCGACGGATCATGCACGTGGGCGTTCCGGCAGGGATCGACGCCGTCGCCAATGCGGCCTGTCATCTCGGGTTTCTCTCGATCGTGAACCGCCTTGGCAACGTCGATGCCGCGGCCCACTCGGTGGCGATCACAATCGAGTCGCTGGCCTTTCTGCCGGGCAGCGCCTTTCAGGTCGCGGCCGCCACGCTCGCCGGACAGTTCCTCGGTGCCCGTGACGCGGTACGGGCGCGACGAAGTGTCTGGCTGGCCGCGATCGCCTGCCTGGGGCTGATGTCGGTGGCGGCAGGCATTTTCCTGGGGCAGGCAGACCGCCTGGCCGGCTGGTTCGTCGGCGGGGCCGGACGGCAGCCCGAGGTGGCAGGCCTCACCGCGAAACTCGTCGGTATTGTCGCCTTTGCGCAACCCCCGCTCGCGATCCTGATGGTGCTCTCCGGGGGCCTGCGCGGAGCGGGCGCCACGCGGGCGGTGCTGACGGTCAATTTTCTCGGGTTGCTGCTCGTGCGGCTGCCGCTGGCAATGTTTCTCGCCTGGCCGGGCATCGCGCTGCCGGGCGGGCTGGGAACGGTTCCCGGGCTGGGGCTCGGGGTCGCCGGGGCGTGGTATGCGATGGCGGCCGATCTGACGGTCCGAGCCCTCGCGATCCTCATCATTTTCAAATGGGGCCGCTGGTCGCGCGAGGCGGTATGAATTTTCTCCGGCATGGCCTTCGCGCCGGTTCACGCTACACTCGAAAAGCAAGTTGCGCACTGCAGCCCGGCGGTGTCCAGAATCGCCAAGACCGGCTGGACAAGCTGGACCAGCAGGACTTCGAAGATCACGAGGGTCATTGATGGCAGTCGATCTCGACATCGATCATTGGAGTTCGGCGGACGCCGCCGAGCTCTACGAGGTATCCCGCTGGGGCAACGGATATTTTTCCGTCGGCCCCAACGGGCACCTGCTCGTGCATCCCGACAAAAACCCGACCAAGAGCATCGACCTCAAATCGTTGGTGGACCGCCTGCAGTTGCGGGGCATCGACCTCCCGATCCTGCTGCGGTTCGGCGAGATCCTGCAGCACCGGCTGGGCGAGATTCATGGCGTGTTCGCCACGGCGATGAAGGAGAACGGCTACCGCGGTGAGTATTGCTGCGTCTATCCGGTGAAGGTCAATCAGCAGCGGCAGGTGGTCGAGGAGGTGCTTCAGTTCGGCAGGCCGTACCGCTTCGGGCTCGAGGCGGGCAGCAAGCCGGAACTCCTCGCCGTGATCGCGCTGGCGGGAAACGATACGCCGATCATCTGCAACGGCTTCAAGGACGCGGAATTCATCGAGACAGCGATGCTCGCCCAGAAGATCGGGCGGCACGTGATCCCCGTGGTGGAACGATTTTCGGAGCTGCACCTGATCCTCGAATACGCCGAGAAACTCGGCGTGCGGCCGCGGATCGGCATGCGGGTGAAGCTTGCCACGCGGGGCAGCGGCCGCTGGCAGGCATCGGGCGGATTCCGCAGCAAGTTCGGTCTCACCGCCAGCGAGCTCATCAAAGGCCTCGAACTGCTCGCCTCGAAGGGCATGGAAGACTGCCTCCAATTGCTGCATTTCCATCAAGGCAGCCAGATCACCAACATCCGCCATATCAAAGCGGCGCTCAACGAGGCCTCGCGAATCTATACGGAACTCGTCAAGCGGGGCGCCGGCCTGCGGTATCTCGACGTCGGTGGCGGACTGGGCGTCGACTACGACGGCTCGCAGACCAACTTCGAGTCGAGCGTGAATTACAGCCTGCAGGAATACGCCAACGACGTCGTCTACCACGTGCAGAACGCCTGCGACGAGGCCGGCGTGCCGCATCCGACGATCATCTCGGAGAGCGGCCGAGCTGTCGTCGCCTACCACAGCATGCTGATCTTTGGCGTGCTCGGCGTCTCGGAGCAGGGGGGCAACGGTGAACTGCTG
The DNA here is from genome assembly GCA_026401035.1 of Planctomycetia bacterium. GTDB lineage: Bacteria > Planctomycetota > Planctomycetia > Pirellulales > UBA1268 > RGVT01. The sequence continues at coordinate 57,431 of JAPLNR010000065.1, forward strand.
GAGCCGCCACAGGAGGCCGAGCAGCCGTTGCACGACCTGTTCGAGACCTACCAGAACATCAACGTGCGCAACCTGCTTGAAAGCTATCACGACGCCCAGCAGGCGCTCGACATGGCCATGAGCCTCTTCGCCAGCGGCTACCTGCCGCTCGAACAGCGGTCGGCCGTGGAAAATCTCTACTGGTCGATCTGCCGGAAAATCCACAAGCTCGCGAAGCAGATGGATTACATGCCCGAGGAACTCGAGGGATTGGAAGCCTCCCTCTCCGACACCTACTTCTGCAACTTTTCCCTCTTTCAGTCGATCCCCGACAGCTGGGCCATCAAGCAGCTCTTCCCCGTGATGCCGATTCACCGTCTCAACGTGCGGCCGACCCGGGCCGCCGTGCTCGGCGACGTCACCTGCGACTCCGACGGCAAGATCGACCAATTCATCGACCGCCGCGACGTGAAACGCACCCTGCCGCTCCACGCCTGGCAAGACGAACCCTATTACCTCGGCGCCTTTCTGATCGGCGCGTATCAGGAGATTCTCGGCGACCTGCACAACCTTTTCGGCGACACAAACGCCGTGCACGTGAGCACCGACGCCCGTGGCGAGGTGGTGCTCGACGCCGTCATCAAGGGCGACACCGTCCGGGAGGTGCTCGACTACGTGGAATTCGATTCGAACCAGCTCGTGCAGCGGCTCCGCGAATCGATCGAGCAGGCGGTGCGCGAAGGCCGCATCTGTGACCAGCAGGCGGGGCAATTCCTGCGCTTCTACGAAGAGGGCCTCGGCGGATACACGTATCTGGAAGAACCTTCCCAGCGGTGACTCGACCGCTGCGCACGGCGGTCATCTCGCCCAACCCGGCTGCGGGACGGCAGAAGTCTCCTTCGCGTGGATATTTCACACAGGGGTCGTGCGGGAGCTCTGGCCTCAAACGGGCGAAATCTCCAATGCTCGTCGAGCTTCCGCCGATCCCTTCGCCTGGCCGCTGGAGGTTGAAACCCGGCTGCGGGACGGCGGAAGTCTCCTTCGCGTGGATATTTCGCACAGGGGTCGTGCGGGAGCTCTGGCCTCAACCGTGCGAAATCTCCAATGCTCGTCGAGCTTCCGCCGATCCCTTCGCCTGGCCGCTGGAGGTTGAAACCCGGCTGCGGGACGGCAGAAGTCTCCTTCGCGTGGATATTTCGCCTGGCCTCAACCGGGCGAAATCTCCAATGCTCGTCGAGCTTCCGCCGATCCCTTCGCCTGGCCTTACCGGCATGCCGGATGTGATCGGGCAGGCTGTGTATGCTTTTCTGCCGCCCCGGCGACGCGCACCAGCCGGGTACAGCGACAGGACACCAGCCTGCGGGCCGGTTCATCATGCACTTGATTCATGTCGGCGGAATCGCCCTCAACCAGACGCCGCTCGATTGGAACGGTAACCGCGATCGGATCATTGCGGCGCTCGACGTGGCGCGGCAGCGCGGCCTGTCGGTCGTCTGCCTGCCAGAACTCTGCATCTCTGGCTATGGCTGCGAAGACGCCTTTCTTTCGCCCGGCGTGCAGAAACTCGCGTGGCAGGTGCTTGAGGAGATCGAACCGCACACCCGGGGGATGATCGTGGCGGTCGGGCTTCCGGTGCGGTTCGAAAGCGGCCTCTACGACGCCGCCGCACTCGTCGTCGACGGCCGCGTAGTCGGGCTCGCCTGCAAGCAGCATCTGGCGGGGGAGGGAATCCATTATGAGCCGCGCTGGTTTCGGCCCTGGCAGTCGGGCCGCCGGGCGGTGCTCGCGATCGGCGGCCGCAGCGTGCCGATCGGCGACCTGCGGTTCGACTGCGGCGGCGTGCGGATCGGCTTCGAGATCTGCGAGGACGCCTGGGTCGCGAACCGTCCGGGGGCGCACCTTGCCGCGCGGGGCGTCGACATCATTCTCAATCCCTCGGCGAGCCATTTCGCGTTTGCAAAGGACGAGGTGCGGCGCCGGTTCGTGCTCGAGGGCTCCCGCGCCTTCGGAACGGCCTATGTCTACGCAAATCTGCTCGGCAACGAGGCGGGCCGCTCGATCTATGACGGCGGCACGCTGATCGCGGCGGCGGGACGGATGGCGGCCGTCGGCAGGCGGTTCGCCTTCGGCGATGCTCTCTGCACCTCCGCCGTGGTCGATCTCGACGCGACCCGACTGGCTCAGTCGCGGCTGGCGATCGAGCCCCTGGTGCTGGACGAGGACGAGCGAGTGTTCGTCGCCTTTGCACCGCCGACGGTGGCCCCCCAGGGCGAATCGCCGGCCGAGTCGGGCCGCGACCTCTGGGAACAGGGCGAGCATGTGAAGGAGGAGGAGTTCTGTCGGGCCGTGGCCCTGGGGCTCTTCGACTACCTCCGCAAAAGCCGCTCGCGCGGGTTTGTCGTTTCCGCCAGCGGTGGCGCCGACTCCTCGGCCGTGGCCTGTCTGGTGGCACTGGCGGTGCGGTTCGCCGTGTGCGAAATGTCACTTGGCGACGTGTCCCGGCGGCTGGGACTGCCGGCGTCGAACGGCTTGGACGTGCGACAACTCATCCGGCGGGTGCTCGTCTGCGTCTACCAGGCAACGGCCAATTCGGGCCCGGTGACGCGGCAGGCCGCCCGGGGCCTCGCCGAGGCGCTTGGCGCCGAATTCCACGAGTTCGACGTCGAGGCCATCGTGCGTCGCTACATCGAGATCGTGTCGACGGCGGTGGGAAGGCCGTTGGATTGGGAGCATGACGACGTCGCGCTCCAGAACATCCAGGCCCGGGTTCGCGCCCCGGGCGTCTGGATGCTCGCCAACATCCGCGGCGCATTGCTCGTCTCCACCAGCAACCGGTCCGAGGCTGCCGTTGGCTACGCCACGATGGATGGCGACACCTCCGGCGGCATCGCCCCGATTGCCGGCATCGACAAGGCCTACCTCCGCCGCTGGCTCCTCTGGCTCGAACGCAGCGGGCCGGAAGGCATCGGCCCGATCCCGGCCCTCGCCGCGGTGAACGTGCAGGCACCGACGGCTGAACTGCGGCCGGGCAGTGCCGGCCAGACCGACGAGGGCGACCCCATGCCCTATGACCTACTCGACTGCATCGAGCGGTTCGCGATTCGCGACAAGCAGACGCCGCTTGAAGTCTGGCAGCGGCTGCAGTGCGACTTCCCGCAGCACCCGCCGCGGCAACTGGGCGTCTGGACGGAGCGCTTCTTCACGCTCTGGAGCCGCAACCAGTGGAAGCGTGAGCGGTACGCGCCGTCGTTTCACCTCGACGACGAAAACCTCGACCCCAAGACCTGGTGCCGGTTCCCGATCCTTTCCGGCAACTTCGCCCGCGAACTCGCCGAACTCCGCGACGTGGTCGGTTTGGGCTAGGACCGGTTTGGCTTTTTTGGCCGCCAAACCGGCCTCGCCCGGCCAGCCTGGGATTGCTAGAGTCCCGCCCACCTTCCCGGAGCCCCCAACGTGCCAGCCATCACCTGCTGCCGCAGCCTGCGGACCGTCCTGTCCTTCGCCGTCGTCGTGGCAGCCTGGACGCCGTTCGCGTTCGCCCAGCAGCAGCAACCGCCGCAGCAGCAGGCTCCACCCCCGACCCAATCGCTCTCGCCCGAGCAGCAGGCCGCGCTCGACCGGCTGCTGGCTGCCTGGGAGGCCCGCAATGCCGCCGTCACGACCTGGTCGTGCAGCTTCTACAAATGGGAATACAACGCCTGGAGTCCGGCCGATCCGAGTGGCGAGCGGCTGGCGTTTTCGGAGAGCGCGGGCGAAATCAAGTACGCCGCCCCCGACAAGGGGATGTTTCGCGTGAAGGATTCGAAGCAGTGGAACGGCGAGACGCGGCGGTATGAGCCGCGGGTGGGCGAGGCCGGGGAGCACTGGGTTTGCAACGGCGCGAGCATCTACGAATTTCGCCATACCGAGCGGCAGCTGCGCGAAACGCGGTTGCCGCCGGAGATGCGTGGCAAGGCGATCAGCGACGGCCCGCTCCCGTTCGTCTTCGGGGCGAAGGCCGCCACGCTCAAGAATCGCTACACGATGCGGATCGTGACCCCGCCCGGGGTGAACGACCAGGTCTGGCTCGAGGCGCTGCCGCGGATGCAGGCCGACGCCGCCAATTTCTCGAAGGTGGAACTGATCCTGCAGGCGCGGGACCTCATGCCTTTCGCGATGCAGATCTACAAGCCTGGCGGCCAGGATCGCGACGTCTATCAGTTCGATCCCCGGACGAGCCTCATCGACAGGGGGCTCGACATGCTCCGCGATTTCTCCAAGCCGGTGACGCCGCTCGGCTACACGTTTATCCTGGAGGATGGCCAGGCTGGAGCAGCCCAAACGCAGCCCCAGCAGCCGGCGGGGCCGGCGTTGCTGCCCCGCGCCGGATAGCCCGGTGCGTGGAGAAGTGCGGCATCTGGGGCGGCTGTTCGTCGGGCCCGCCGCCGGGGATATACTCACGGGCTTTCCGCCGTGCAGAAAAGAGAAACGAATGTCGCTCGCCGATCCCAATCATCCTCTCGCCCAGTTGCTCAAGCACGACCTGCGGTACAAACTCGACGCCTATCTCTTCGTGCTCGAGTCGCTGCAGTTCGCCCAGGATTCGCTGGGCATGGGGGAGGAGCCGTCAGCGGAGGACATCGAGCCGCTGCGGGCCGGTGCGGATCCGGCGGCGAAGCCGCGGGCGCGGCCGGGCAAGCAGCGGCGGAAGCAGACCGAGCGTCATCTGACCGGTCAGCAACTCTGCGAGGCGGCCCGGCAATACGCCCTGCAGCAATACGGATACATGTCCCGCACCGTGCTGGCCACCTGGGGCGTGCGCAGCACCGCCGACCTCGGCGAGATCGTCTTCAACATGATCGAGAGCGGGCAGATGCGGAAGACACGCAAGGACAAGCGGGAGGATTTCCACGACGTCTACGACTTCAGCGATGCCTTTTTGCGGGATCTGTCGTTCGTGGTTCCGGACAGCGTGTGAACATGCCATCCAGGCCGGCTTGGCTGCCGTTCATCCTGGCCTTCGTCGTGGAGGTTGCCTGGCTCGGCTTCCTCCTGTGGCTCGCGTTCGGCCGGTAGTCCGTGGCCCGTCCGCCGGGCTGCCGGTAGACTGTCGCCGTCATGGACACCCTGCTCGATACGCTGCCGCTCTGGGCTGCCCTGCTGCCGTTGGGACTCTACCTTCTGGCGCTCGGCTGCGTGCATCTGCGCGGGCGGCCGCTCGTGCTGTCGGGGGTTTGGGACGGCATCCTGCTGGGCGGCAGCCTCGCCGGGCTGGCGCTCGTCGGGCCGCTGGCGCTCGTGCGGCCGGTGGTGGGCAGCCCGCTGTGGGGCTGGCTGATCGTGCTCCTGCTTTTCGGGCTGCTCGTGGCGCTCTGCGTGCTCGTCTCGAGGCCGCGGCTGATCGTCTACAACATCACGGTCGACCAGCTGCGGCCGCTCGTCGCTGAATTGGTTTCGGCCCTCGATCCGGCGGCCCGTTGGGCCGGGGAGAGTGCCGCCCTGCCCACCCGCGGGCTGCAGTTGCACATCGACGGCAATGGCTCGATGCGGAGCGTGAGCGTCGTGGCTGTGGGCGAACGGATGTCGCTCGAGTCATGGGGCGAGTTCGGCCGCCGTCTGCGGCAGGGCGTCGCGCGGCTGCGGGTGCGATCGAGCCCCTGGGGCCCGATCTTCACGGCGGTCGGCGGGGCAGTCATCGTCCTGGCCGTCTGGAGCGCCTATGCGGCAGCCGTTCATTCCGCGGTCGATCCCCAGGAGACAACCGATGCCGGTGCACGTCGATCTGTCGGCACATGAGATTCTCGTGCCCGCGGTGATCCGCAACGCCCCGCCCGCGCGGCTTTACGAAGACGCCGTCACACGCGAGGCTGCGGGCATCGTGTCGAGCGGTGCGATCGCGATCCGTTCGGGCGTGAAAACGGGCCGCAGCCCCAACGACAAGCACATCGTCCGCCACCCCGACTCGGAGCGGGACATCTGGTGGGGGACCGTGAACCATCCGGTCGACGAGCACACGTTCCTGCTCAACCGGCAGCGGGCGATCGATTACCTCAACACCCGCGATCGCATCTACGTCTGCGACGGCTTCGCGGGCTGGGCTCCCGACAGCCGGATCAAGGTGCGGGTGCTCTGTTCCCGCGCCTATCACGCGCTCTACATGCAGAACATGCTGATCCGACCGACGCTCGACGAGCTCGAGCGTTTTGGGGCGCCCGACTACGTGATCTACAACGCCGGCCAGTTTCCCGCCAATCCGTTCACGGCCCAGATGACCAGCCGCACGAGCATCGATCTCTCGTTCGAGCGTCGCGAGCAGGTGATCCTCGGCACCGAATACGCCGGTGAGATGAAGAAGGGCGTGTTCACGATCATGCACTGGCTGCTTCCGCAGCGCGGCGTGCTGTCGATGCACTGTTCGGCCAACGAGGGGCCGGCCGGCGACGTGTCGCTCTTCTTCGGGCTCTCCGGCACGGGGAAGACGACGCTCTCCGCCGATCCGGCCCGGCGTCTGATCGGCGACGACGAGCACGGCTGGGGCGACCGGGGAGTCTTCAATATCGAGGGTGGTTGTTATGCGAAGTGCATCCATCTCTCCGCCGAGAAGGAGCCGGAAATCTTCAAGGCGATTCGCTTCGGCACGGTGCTCGAAAACGTCGTCTACGACGAGGACACGCGAACCGTCGACTACCAGTCGAGCGCGATCACGGAGAATACCCGGGCCGCCTATCCGATCGAATACATCGACAACGCGAAGGTGCCGTGCATGGGCGGCCATCCGCGGCACGTGATCTTTCTGACGTGCGACGCCTCGGGCGTGTTGCCCCCCGTGAGCCGGCTCTCGCCGGAGCAGGCGATGTATCATTTCCTCTCCGGCTACACCGCCCGCGTGGCGGGCACAGAGATGGGGATCGCCGAGCCGCAGGTGGCGTTCTCCGCCTGCTTTAGTGCCGCGTTCCTCGTGCGGCATCCGGCGGTCTACGCGCGGATGCTCGCCGAGCGGCTCGAGCGGCACCAAGCGCAAGCCTGGCTCGTCAACACGGGCTGGGTCGGTGGCGCCTACGGTCAGGGGCGGCGGATCGACCTGGCCGTGACACGGCGGATCATCGATGCGATCCACTCCGGAGATCTCGACGCGGCTCCTGTCGAACGCGACGGCATCTTTGGCCTCGAAGCCGTGACCCGGGTGCCGGGCGTCGACGACCGCGTGCTCGTGCCGCAGTCCGCCTGGCCGAGTGCGGCCGCCTGGGATCAGGCGGCCCGCAAACTGGCCGCCAAATTCCGTGAAAACTTCCGGGTCTACGCTGATGAGGCCGGCGCCGACATCCTCGCCGCCGGGCCGATGCAATAACGGAGCAGGGGCCGTGGCAATCCTGTTCGGCACGGCCCTTGCACCCCGAGTAGGACAGGCTTCAGCCTGTCATGCCCTTGCCTGTGCTGATAACCCGCATTGGTCGCCGGCGGCAGAAGTCTCCTTCGCGCTGCATTTTCTCCGCTGACGACCTACGGAGCTACCGACCCCAGAAGGTCGAAAATGCATGCGCTCGTCGAGCTTCCGCCGACCGCCTCCTCAGAATCCTGACCGATTTCTTCGGAAGCGAATCTAAAACCGCCTGTGAAAAAAGCGTCTACAGCTGCCCCCGGTGGTGGCCGGCGAGAGGCGAAGTTTTTGACTTGCCGGCCCGCCGTGATCTAGGATTAGGGGCCGTCGTCAGCCCCTCGCCTGCCTGGAGTCAAACCGATGATGATTGCAAAACTGCTTGGTCTCTTCGCCCTCTGCTCGGTCTGTGCTGTCTTCGGGACGCAGGCCGCTCGAGCGGAGGCGGGATCGCCGCTCACCGGCGAAGTCAAGAAGATCGATGGCTCGGCCGTCGACCTTTCCAAGTACAACGGCAAGGTCGTGCTTGTCGTGAACGTGGCGAGCCGTTGTGGCTACACGCCGCAGTACGCCGGCCTCCAGAAACTCTATGACTCCTACAAGGACAAGGGCCTGGTCGTGCTCGGCTTTCCGGCCAACGAATTTGGCGGGCAGGAGCCGGGGAGCGATACCGATATCGCGTCGTTTTGCTCGTCGAAATATGGCGTGACCTTCGACATGTTTTCGAAGATCGTCGTCAAGGGGCCGGAGAAGGCTCCGCTCTATAAGGCGCTCACGGAAAACGCCACGCCGGCGGGTGAGGTGTCGTGGAATTTCGAGAAGTTTCTCATCGGCCGCGACGGCAAGATTCTGGGGCGTTACAAGTCGGCCGTGGCACCCGACGATGCGAAGCTCACCGGTGCGATCGAGGCCGCGCTGGGCAAGGCGGGCTGAGCGCCGGCTCAGGCCGCACGGGAGTCGTTGGTCAGTGCGGGCAGCACGGCCCCCTGACCGTTGATCGTGCGCCGCACGACCCAGGTGGGCCTGCCCTGCGCCTCGCGGTAGGTGCGCACCACGTATTCGCCCACGATGGCGACGGCCATGGTCTGGGCGGCTCCGACGAGCGTGGCGACGGCGATGAGCGCCGCGAGGGAAATGCCCGTCTGGCTGTCGGCAGCCGTGGCCCGCGGCCAGGCGGCGACGAGGGTGGCACCGAAGCCGATCGCAGCCAGTCCGAGGCTGCAAAGCCAGGTCAGCCGCACGGGGGCGTCTGACGAGATCATCACCGCGTCGGCCGCGAGCGCGAGCAACCGCCGCGCGGAATACTTGGTCTCGCCGGCCATGCGGGCCTGACGGTCGTACCACACCGGCTCGTGGCGGAAGCCCGCCCAGGGCACGAGACTCCGCAGGTAACGCCGCTTCTCGGGAAGCGCACAGACCGCATCGACGACGGCGCGGTCGAGGAGTTTGAAGTCGCCGGTGTCGACCGGAACTTTGTAGGGCATCAGGCTGGCGAAAAAACGGTGGAACAGGCTGGCGGTGACCAGCTTGAACGCGGTTTCGCCTTCCCGGGAGCGGCGGCGGCCGTAGGCGACGTCGACGCCTTCCCGCCAGCGGCGGACCATTTCCGGGATCACCTCGGGTGGATCCTGCAGGTCGGCATCGAGAATCACGACCGCGTCGCCACGGGCATGCGCCAGCCCGGCCGACATCGCCGCCTGCTGGCCGAAATTACGAGCCAGTTCGAGGACGAGCGCCCGGGGATCGCGGCCCGCGATCGACTCCAGCCGCGCGAGCGTGCCGTCGCGGCTCCCATCGTCGATGTAGAGAATCTCGAAATCCATGGCTGTGCCGGGAAGCACCGCGAGGAGCCGCTCGTGGGTCGCCGCGATGACGGCCTCCTCGTTGTGGCAGGGAATCACGACGGAGAGCAGTCCGCGGGCTGCGCGGCGGATCGTCGGCGCATGTTCTGCGTGTTTCATCGAGTGATATTCCCGGCGTCGGCGGTGCGGTCCGCAGGTGTCTTTTTGGTGCCAATCAGCAGGAAGTCGTGCTTCTGGAAGAGCGGCCGGGCCCGGCCGACGATGCCACACTGGTCGGGCAACTTCCCGGCCAGATCGTCGAAGTGGTGCTCGGGCACGATCACCAGGGCATCGGCGCCGCTGGTGAGGAACTGTGCGGCGGCCTGCGACTGATCCCGCTGCCATTCTTCGACATGCCCGTGGGCGTAGAAGACGATGTTGGGCGTGTTGTGCGTGAACGTGCCGAGCCGGGCGTGGCCGCCGGCATGGCGATGCGCTTCTTGGACGAGCACCGGCAGGGCATTCGCCCGTGCCATCCAGGCGCTGGCCGGCCCCACGGCGAGGGCCGTGTAGACGAGTCCGGTGACAGTGAGGGCCACGAGCGGTTCGAAGGAACTGCGGCGGGCCGTCCAGAGGCAGGCGATCGCGCCGAGCACCGGCACGAGACCCACGGCCGCGGCGGGCTCCGCGCCGGTGAGGCCGTAGAACGTGGCGACGATGATGGTCGCCGAGGTGGCGATGCCGCCGAACACGAGCCAGCCCAGACCGGAGGCCAGCCAACCGGGATGCGGCCAGCGGGCGCGGCTGGCCGCATCGACGCCAAGCGCCGCCACGAGCAGCGCCGCGGCCGGGTAGGCCGGCATGATGTAGTTCGGGAGTTTCGTCGCCGCGGCGGAAAAGCCGCCGACCCAGACGGCCATCCAAAGCAGCGCGAGCACGTGCGTGCGGGTGACCGCCGCCGTTTCCGTGCCCTTCCAGATTCGCCATGCCGCCACCACGATTGCCAGCGGCAGGAAGCACGACCATGGAAAGAATCCGATGAGCAGACCGAGAGGATGATAGAACGCGCTGCCCCCGTGCTTCTCCATCGGGGCCGCAAAGCGGCCGACATTGTGGATGAAGAAGAAGCCGGTCGGCCAGGCACCGGCGGTCCGCATGCCGACGGCGACATACCAGGGAGCCGCGACGGCGAGCATGGCGGCGGTCATCGTGAACAGCCGCGTGCTGCGCAGCGTTTCAAGAACCGCGGGCAGGGTCGCAAGCGCCACGCGTTGCACGGAGAAACGCAAGTTGCCGTTCGCGGCCAGCCGCTGATGCACGGCCAGCCCCCAGACCCACGGCAGCATCACGGCGAGCGGACCGACGAAGCCGATCGGCCCCTTGCAGAGGACGGCCAAGCCCATGAGTCCGCCCACCACCGCAGCCCGCGCGACGGTGAGGCGGCCGGTTACCGGGCCCGTGGTGGCGGAGCGATCGGGCAGGAACATCTCCGCGATCAGCAGCGTGGCCCAGGTGGTGAGCGCCGTCAGGATCGAATCGGGTGTGGCCGCATGCGACTCGATGCCGACGAGCAGGCAGCCGACGTACGCCAGGGCCGCGATCACGCCGGTGGTCGGATTGAACCAGCGGGTGCCGGCCCGCAAGAGCGCCAACGCCGTCGCGAGCGTGGCCAGTGCCGCAGGCAGACGGGCTGCGATCTCCGATGTTCCGAAGAGGGTGAAGCATGCCGCCATGCACCAGTGCATGAGCACCGGCTTGTCGACCGCGAGCGTGTCGTTGTACATCGGCACGACCCAGTTGCCGGTGTCGAGCATGGTCTGGGCGATCGCGGCGAACCGCGGTTCATCCTCGTCCCAAAACGGTGTCGCCGCGAAGCCCACCGTCAGGCAGGTGATGGAGGCGACGAGCACGACGGCGAGCGGATTACGGATGGGCATGAGGTGGATTCCGGGGGAACGCGATGAACGGTGTGAACGAGAACATCGGCAACGGGTGCGGGCTGTCAGTCGTTGATGGCCAGGGGCGGAGCAGGCGACAAGTCTGCTCCGATCACGACATAGTGGTGGTCGGCGAGCGTGGGAATACGGGCGAGCACGCCGCAGTGCGCTGGGATCGCCGCGGTGACGAGTTTCAAGTGGCGGCTGTCGATCAACAGGCGGGCGCGGGGATGGCTGGAAAGGTGTCGGGCCACGTCCTCCGCCGTGTCGAGCTTGGTGACCCTCGGCGACGCTGCCTGCAGAGATTCGCCGCCGGAAGAAAAGTCGGGCAGTGTCTGGTCCACTGACAGGTAGAAGACAAGGCTGGGAGGCACGTTCCAGAAGCAGGCCCAGGTGCAGCTTCCATCAGGATGCTCGAGCACTGCCGCGAACGAGCGCATTCCCGTCGAACGACTGAACCGGTCGGCTGCCAGTGCCGCCATAAGTGTGATGGTGAGGCACGCACAAACGGCGAGTGTCGCGAGCGCCCGCGGAGCCTGCCCCGCGGTCTGGCACCGCCAGGCCCAGACGGCCGCCGAGAGCGGAACCAGCCCGATCAGGCCGAGCCATTCGTTGCCGGGCGCATGAAAGGCGGCCGCCAGGGGCAGTGCGACGACGAGCGCGACGCCCAACGCCGCGAGCCACGACCAGGCGACCCGCATGACGAGGCCGAGCGCGCGGTCCGGATCGCGGCACCAGCGGACACAGTCAGCCCGGCCGCGAACCCAGTCGTCGAGGAAGAGACCCGTGAGCATGGCGAGCGCTGGATACGCCGGCCAAACGTAGCCCGGGAGTTTGGTGCCGGCACACGAAAAGCCGCCGATCCAGGCAAGCGACCAGGCGGCAAGCAGCCGGAGCGGCATCTTGCGGTCGTCGTCCTGCGGTGACCGCAGGATGCCGATCGCGTGGGCGAGCATGGCCAACAGCACGATCGACCAGGGGAACAGGCCGATGGCGATCACCATCGGATAATAGAGCAGGGAGCCGGAATGCCCCTCCATCGGAGCCGCAAACCGGCCGAAGTTGTGTACCAGCAGAAAGCCCCGCAGCCATTCGCCGTCGGTGCGCCACGAGACCCACGCATACCAGGGAACCGCTACGGCCGCGGTCGTGGCCACGATGACCGGGAGTCGCAGGCCAGCGACGTTCACGCGCCATGACGAGCCGGACTGACCAGACGTATTCCAGCAGGCAAAGAGCGTGAACGCGGCGAGCGGCAGCACGACACCCACCGGACCCTTGGCAAGCACGGCCGCGCCGCAGGCCGCGCCGATCCCACAGGCGGCCTGCGTCGAGAGGCGAATCGGGCCAGCCGTCGCGCCGGCCGTAGCGCGAGCGGCAGAAACTTCCCGCGCGAACAGGAAGAACGCGAGCGCGGTGCAGAAAAGTAGCGGGGCATCGGGCGTGGCTGCCCGGCCACCGACTGCGGTCCAGATGCAGGTGGCCATCACCAGTCCGCCCAGCAGGCCGGCGGACGGGCTCAGGAGCAGGCACCCCATCCGCCAGGTGAGCAGGCAGGTACCGATCGTGAGCAGGGCCGATCCGATTCGGGCACCGGTCTCGTTGCGGCCGCAGACCGTGTAGCCGGCGATCTGCAGCCAGTTGGCGAGCGGCGGCTTTTCGATTCGCAACCGACCGTTGAACGTGGGCACGACCCAATCGTTGGCATCGAGCATGGCCAGCGAGCAGGCGGCGTTTTTCGGCTCGTCGTCATCCCACAACGCCGGTCCGCCCAGATTGGTGAGCAGCACCAGGGCGGCACAGGTGGCGACGACGAGGGCGTGGAAGCGTGCCTGTACCACTGACGGGAGCCTCTGCTGGAGCCGAAAAATGAGCCGCGGCCGACCGAATCGGCCCGCCTTGGAAATGGGGCGGGAGAGTAGGTGGCGCGGCCCCAGGGGTCAAGCCATGCAGAGGGGGGTTTTTTACGGGTATTTGGCCGGTTGACCGGTTCCGCAGGACAGGTATGTTCAACCGTTGAACAAGGCGAAAAAACAGGGTTCAAACGGGAGAGTGCCCCTTGGCAGAGGATGACAATCTGGGCGAAGAGGCAAAGCCATCCGAAGGCACTCCCGCAGGCGACGGCATACTCCGCGACATTTCCGGCGGGCGGCTCATCGAACTGCCGATCGAGCAGGAACTGAAGGACAGTTACCTGACCTACGCGATGAGCGTGATCGTCAGCCGGGCCCTGCCCGACGTGCGTGACGGCCTCAAGCCGTCGCAACGGCGAATCCTCGTCGCCATGAACGACCTGAACCTGTCCCCCGGAGCTTCCCGGGTGAAGTGCGCCAAGATCTCCGGCGACACGAGCGGCAATTACCATCCCCACGGCGAAAGCGTGATCTACCCCACGCTCGTCCGCATGGCCCAGGAATGGAACATGCGGCATGTGCTGGTCGACAAGCAGGGCAACTTCGGCTCGATCGCCGGCCTGCCCGCCGCCGCCATGCGATACACCGAGGCCCGGCTCTCGCCGATCGCCTCGATGATGCTCGATGACCTCGAGCTCGACACCGTCGACTATGTGCCGACCTATGACGAGCGGAACACCGAGCCGGTGGTGCTGCCGAGCCGGTTTCCCAACCTCGTCGTCAACGGCGCGGGCGGCATCGCCGTCGGCATGGCCACGAGCATCCCGCCGCACAATCTCGGCGAGGTCTGCCGGGCGCTCGTCAAATTGATCGACTCGCCCAACACCTCGATGGCCGAAATCCTCGAGATTGTTCCCGGCCCCGACTTTCCCACCGGCGGCATCGTAATGGGCCGCGAGGCGCTCGCCCGCGGCTACCTCACCGGCCGCAGCACGATCACGCTGCGGGCCCGGGCCCACGTCGAGGAATTTGGCAAGAACCGCCAGCGGATCGTCGTCACCGAAGTGCCCTACCAGCAGTCCCGCGATTCGATCGAGGAGAAGATCGCGGAGCTCGTGAACGATGACCGCATCAAGGGCATCTCCGCCATCCGCAACGAGAGCGACCTCAAGGAGCCGGTTCGCCTGATTCTCGAGCTCAAGCGCGACGCCGATCCGGATGTCGTGCTCAACCAGCTCTATCAGTTCTCACCGCTGCAGACGACGTTCTCGCTCATCTTTCTCGCGCTCGTCGACGGGAAGCCGCGGATTCTGTCGTTCAAGAACATGCTGGAGGAATTTCTCCGGCACCGCACGGCGGTGCTCCGCCGTCGCACGCAGCACCTCCTCCAGAAGGCCCGCAGCCGCAAGCACACGCTCGAAGGCCTGCTCGTGGCGCTGGCCAACATTGATGAGGTGATCCGGATCATCCGCAGTTCGAAGTCGCAGGCGGAGGCCAAGACGCGGCTGTGTGAGATCCAGACGCCGGCGGCACTGCTGGAGCGGGCGCTTGGCGCCGACGGCTTCGCCATCCTGCAGGAGGAACGCGGCGCCAGTGAAACCTACGGGCTCTCGCCGGTGCAGGCCGATGCGATCCTGCGGCTGACGCTCGGCCAGTTGGTGAATCTCGAGCAGGAGAAGCTCACCGGCGAGCATCATGAACTGCTGGCAAAGATCGGCGAATTTCGCCGCATCCTTTCCAACGAGGCCAACATCCGCGGGCTCATCCGCTCGGAACTGCTCGAACTCGAAGGCAAGCATGCCGACGACCGGCGAACGGAGATCAGTGGCGAAGCGGGCGACATCCGCGACATGGCCGAATTGATCACCGAGGCCACGATGGTCGTGACGATCAGTCGGGCCGGCTACGTCAAGCGAACGCCGGCCGACACCTATCGCGCGCAGCGGCGCGGTGGCAAGGGGCTCAAGGGTGCCAGCACCGACGAGGAGGATCCGATCGAGCACCTCTTCGTGGCCAGCACGCACGACTGGCTGCTCGTCTTCACAACGCTCGGGAAAGTGTTCTCGATGCGGGTCTTCGAGCTTCCGGAACTGGCCCGCGACGCCAAAGGCCGGGCGTTGGTCAACCTGCTCGAGTTCGAGGCTGGGGAAAAAGTGGCCGATTGCCGGGCCGTTTCGGGCTTCGAGGATCCGAACCAATGCCTGCTCCTGGTCACCCGCAGTGGCACGGTGAAGAAGACGGCCCTGGAGCAGTATCGCCGGCGCCGCACCAAGGGCCTGATCGCCGTCAAGCTCCGTGAGGGCGACGAGTTGGTCGATGCCGTGGTGACGAAGCCCGGCGATGAACTGGTGCTCGCCACGGCCAAGGGCATGGCGATCCGCTTTCCGGAATCAGACGTGCGGCCGATGGGCCGAGACACGAGCGGTGTCCGTGGCATCAAGCTCGGGCCGGGCGACCGGCTCGTGGGCATGGTCGTGGCCGATCCCGAAGCGACGCTGCTCACCGTCTGCGAGCAGGGCTACGGCAAGCGGACGCTGTTCGGCGTCGGAACGCCGCTCACCGGTTCCGCGCCAGGCGAGGAAGGCGAGCCGGTGGAGTCCGAGACCGCCGAGGCCGGCGGGGCTGGCGGGGCCGCCGAGGCCGGCGGGGCTGGCGGGGCCGCCGAGGCCGGCGGGGCTGGCGGGGCCGCCGAGGCCGGCGGGGAAGAAGGGGAGGCCGAAGGTGAATCCAGTTCGATGCGGTATCGCACCCAGCACCGCGGCGGCAAGGGTGTCCGCGACATCAAGACGACGAAGCGGAATGGTGAGGTCGTGTCGATCGTGTCGGTTCGCGACGAGGATCAGGTTTTGATGATGACCGCCCGCGGCAAGATCCAGCGGGTGAACGTCCGCGAGATCAAGTCGATCGGCCGAAACACCCAGGGCGTGCGGATCATGCGGCTCGACGAGGCGGATACGCTTGCCGCCGTCGTACCGGTACCGCCGAGCGAGCAGGAGGACGCCGACACGGTCGAGCCAGCCGAAGGCACCGGCGGCGGGCCCGCCGGTGGAGAGCCGCCGGCCGAATCCACAACCTGACAGGAATCGGTTTCATGCGAATTGCCGTCGTTGGCACCGGATACGTGGGCCTCGTCACGGGCACTTGCTTCGCCAACAGCGGTAACACGGTGACCTGCCTCGACATCAATGCCGACAAGATCGCCCGGCTCAGCCGCGGCGAGATCCCGATCTACGAGCCCGGCCTCGAGGAGATGGTCGAACGCAACGCCGCCGCCGGCCGGCTGCAGTTCACGACCGACGCGGCCGCTGCGATCCGGGATGCCGAAGTCGTTTTTCTGGCCGTCGGCACCCCACCCGCCGCCGACGGATCGGCCGATCTCTCGGCGCTCTGGAAGGTGGTCGACTCGATCGCGTTGTTCCTGCATCAGCACGCCGTCGTGGTGACGAAGAGCACGGTGCCCGTCGGCACCTGCGCCGGGATCGAGAAGCGGCTCCGTGAGCGGACTGGCCGGGACTGCCGCGTGGCGAGCAACCCGGAGTTTCTCAAGGAAGGGGCGGCGATCGAGGATTTTCAGAAGCCTGACCGCGTGGTCGTGGGCGCGCGGACGGCCGAGGTCGTCGACGTGTTGCGAAACCTCTATATGCCCTTCCTGCGGACGGAGAATCCCTTTCTGGCGATGTCACCCGAGAGTGCGGAGATGACGAAGTACGTCGCCAACGCCCTGCTGGCGACGAAGATCAGCTTCATCAACGAGGTGGCGAATCTCTGCGAGCGGATGGAGGCGGACATCGATGATGTTCGCCGTGGCATCGGGCACGACAGCCGGATCGGGTTCGCGTTTCTCTTTCCCGGCGTCGGCTACGGCGGCAGCTGCTTCCCGAAGGACGTGCAGGCGCTCGCGGCCATGGCCCGCGAGAAGGGCGTGGTCCCGCGGGTGCTCTCCGCCGTGCACGAAACGAACCTCGCGCAGAAGCTCGTCATGGGCGAAAAGATCGACGCCCATTTCGGCGGCAACCTCCGCGGCCGGAAGATCGCCCTCTGGGGCTTGGCTTTCAAACCCCGCACCGACGACATCCGCGACGCCCCCGCGATCGATCTCATCGAACGGCTGCTGGCAGGCGGGGCGACGGTGACGGTGTTCGATCCCGAGGCGATGGGGAACGTGCGGGCGATCTACGGCGACCGGCTGGCCTATGCCGCTGGTCCCATGGACGCGCTCGACGCCGCCGACTGCCTGGCGATCGTGACCGAATGGGGGGATTTCCGCAGGCCCGATTTCCAAGAGATGGGCCGGAGGATGAAATCGCGGACGATCTTCGACGGCCGCAATCTTTACGTGCCATCGGAGATGCGGACACACGGTTTTATCTACCACTCGATCGGGAAAATACCCGTCCAGCCAGCCTAGGAGGTGGCGGCAGGCGCACTCCGATGGTCATGCCGGCGCGGGTGACCGATTTCTCCCAGTGGAGTGGGGTCGCGCCGTCAAACGAACAGCCCGGGCGGTTTGACAGGCCCATTTCCTCGCGCTTAGATTTTGCATTCCCATCGCGGGCCTTTTTGGGAGGCTCCGTTCTTTCGCACACCTGCAATCGGAGTCCCTGACCTTGAAAAACTCGCGAGCCATCGGTGCCGCAGTCGCGGTTTGTTTCCTGCTGATGACGACCGCCATCCAGGCGGCCGACCCGGCGGTTGAGGGTGGACAACAGGCTGTCTGGTTCATTGGACCCTACGGGTTCTGGTGGCTTCTGGGGACAGCGAGCTCTGTACTTGCGCTCGTGCAGGCGTTTCAGTTCTTCAAGTGGATGGAAGGACAGCCTGCCGGATCGCAGAAGATGATCGACATCGCCGGCTACGTGCGGACCGGCGCCGACGCCTACCTCAGGCAGCAATACAAGGTGGTGGCGGGCTTTTTTCTCGTCATCTTCCTCTTGCTGTTGATCCTCGCCTTCGTGCTCGAGGTGCAGAGCCCGTGGGTGCCGTTCGCCTTCATTTCCGGCGGCTTGTTCTCCGGGCTTGCCGGCTGGTTCGGCATGAAGACGGCGACGTTGGCGAGCAACCGTACGGCCGCCGGCGCGGAACGGTCGCTTAACGACGGTCTGCAGGTGGCCTTCCGCTCGGGGGCCGTGATGGGGCTGACGGTCGTGGGGCTTGGTCTGCTCGACATCATGCTCTGGTTCGCAATCCTCTACTGGCTTGTGCCCTTCTTCGGCTTCAAGCCGCTCTCGCTCGAGGAGATCACCGTCACGATGCTCTGCTTCGGCATGGGGGCCAGTTCGCAGGCACTCTTCGCCCGCGTGGGTGGCGGCATCTTCACGAAGGCGGCCGACGTCGGCGCCGATCTCGTGGGCAAGGTCGAGCACGGGATTCCGGAGGACGATGCTCGCAATCCCGCGACGATTGCCGACAATGTGGGTGACAACGTAGGCGACGTGGCCGGCATGGGTGCCGATCTCTACGAGAGCTACTGCGGCAGCATCCTCGCCACTGCGGCCCTGGGCGTCGCCGCGTTTCCGGGTGACTACCGGATGCAGATGGCATCGTTGTTTCTGCCGATGTCGATCGCCGCGGTGGGCACACTGCTCTCGATTTGGGGTATCTGGCAGGTCCGCACAAAGGAGGATTCCTCGCAAAAGGCGCTTCTGGCCGCGCTGGCGACGGGCATCAATTTCTCGACCCTCGCCATCATCGGCGCGACGTTCGTGATCACCTTCCTGCTGATGGGCTGGAGCCATCTGGGGGTCGCGCTCTCCGTGATCGTCGGCCTCATGGCCGGCTGGCTCATTGGAAAATGGACAGAGTATTCGACGAGCAATGAATATGACCCGACCAAGCAGCTCGCGGATCAAGCCCTCACCGGCCCCGCCACGATCATCATCGGCGGCATTGCGGAGGGCATGCTCAGCACATGGGCGCCGGTCCTCATCACCGGCGTGGCCACACTGCTGTCCTTTGGCTTTGCCAACGGCTTCGATTTTGATAATCCAAACGCCTTCGCATTGGGCCTGTTCGGTGTCGGCATCGCCGCCGTCGGCATGCTTTCCACGCTCGGCATCACGCTGGCCACCGACGCCTACGGGCCGATCGCCGACAACGCCGGCGGCAACGCGCAGATGGCGGGGCTGGCCGATATCGTGCGGGAGCGGACCGATGCCCTCGACGCCCTGGGCAACACGACGGCCGCCACGGGCAAGGGATTTGCCATCGGATCGGCGGCGTTGACGGCGCTGGCGCTTTTGGCAGCGTATATCGAAGAAGTGCGGATCGGGTTCGACCGCTGGGGGCAGTCCGTTGCCGAAAACATCGAGGGCACGCCCGACCAGTATCTCAACGTGGGCGGCAAGCGGACGCAGCTCACCGCGGGGCAGTGGGTGAAGCTCGCCGACGGAATCGCCGTGCAGCTCGGCACGGAGCCCAGCAAGAACGCGACCTGGATGGTGCTCGACAGCAAGGCGATCCCCGACTTTGCAGCCCTCCGCGGCCGCACGCTGGTGGAGAACGCCCCGGTGGGCCCGGCACTCGAAGAGCTCGAAAAAGCGGGGCGGATCGTCGCGGTGAAGCAGGCCCGGATGGCTGACTACATGCGGCACTATGACGTCACGCTGATGAATCCCAAGGTGCTCGTCGGTCTCTTTATCGGGGCGATGAGCACGTTCGTGTTCTGTGCGCTGACGATGAAGGCTGTCGGTCGGGCCGCCAAGGGCATGGTCGAGGAGGTTCGCCGGCAGTTCCGTGAAAAGCCGGGCATCATGCAGGGCACCGAACTGCCCGACTATGCCGCGCCGGTGGCGATCAGTACGAAAGCGGCACAGAAGGAGATGATCCTGCCGTCGACGCTAGCGCTCGTGGTACCGATCGTCGTCGGCCTGCTGCTCGGCGTGGGCGGCGTGATGGGGCTGCTCGTCGGCGGCCTGACGACCGGCTTCTGCGTGGCCGTGTTCATGGCCAACGCCGGCGGTGCCTGGGACAACGCCAAGAAGTACATCGAGAGCGGCGTGCACGGTGGCAAGGGTACCGACGCCCACAAGGCCGCCGTCGTGGGCGACACGGTGGGCGATCCATTCAAGGACACCAGCGGCCCGAGCCTCAACATTCTCGTCAAACTCATGAGCATGGTGAGCGTGGTGGTCGCCGGGCTCATCGTGCGGTATTCGCTCGAGGCGCTGGGGATTTTCTAGTGGCACGCAAAACGCCGGCTTCGTGCCGGCTTTTGCTTGGCAACCTCCGGTTGCCGGTGCTGGACCGGGCGTCCAGCCCGGCAGGCGGTGGCTTGTGGACAGGGCAGGTGCGAACGGCCCGGATTGGGAGCCGGCGGTGAAATGCTCGTCGCCGCGGAAATTGCTACAGGAGGCTCGTGGAGATTGGTGCATCGCTCGTGAGTCGCAATTGTCTGCGGCTCCTGCGCGTTCCCCCGACCGTCTCCTCAGCATCTGGAGGTTGAGGTGCTAAGAGGCAGAGGCTGAAGCACGCCCCACCTTCAGTCCTGTGACTCCGGCGACAATGCGGGCTCGATACCCCGTGTCCAAAAATCAGCGTGACTCGCATGCCCTCCCAGTTCAACTTTCGTGTCGAGTCAGCCGATCCCGGTGGAGCTCGCGCGGGCGTGCTCTCGACGCCGCATGGGAGCGTGCCGACGCCGCTGTTCATGCCGGTGGCGACGCTGGCGACCGTGAAGGGGGTCGATATCGGCCGCGTCGCGGAAACCGGCGCGGGGATGGTGCTCGCGAATACCTATCACCTGCACCTGCGGCCTGGTGAGGCGATCGTGGAGCAGGGGGGCGGTGTCGGGAAGTTCATGGGCTGGGCCGGACCGACGCTCACCGACAGCGGCGGCTTCCAGGTTTTCAGTCTCGCGAAGCAGGTGCGCGTGACCGAAGAGGGGGCCTTTTTTCGTTCGCACATCGACGGATCTCCGGTCGACCTCACGCCCGAGGCGGCCGTGCGGATTCAGGAGAAGCTCGGCGCCGACGTCGCCATGCAGCTCGACGAGGTGGTCGCCCTGCCGGCAGATCGGGAGCGGGTCGAGGCGGCGATGCGCCGTTCGCTCCGGTGGGCCGAGCGGTGCCTTGCCGCCCGCAGTCGGCCGGAGCAGGCGATGTTTGGCATCGTGCAGGGGGGGCTCGAGGCAGATCTCCGGCAGGAGAGCGCGGAGGCGCTCCGGCGGCTGCCGTTCGAAGGCTATGCCGTCGGCGGCCTGTCGGTGGGGGAGGGAACGGAGGCGATGGTGGCCGCACTCGCGGCGACGGTGCCACACCTCCCGGCGGACAAGCCGCGTTACCTGATGGGTGTCGGACAGCCGCAGGACATCATCGCCGCGGTGGCGGCCGGCATCGACATGTTCGACTGCGTGCTCCCCACGCGATGCGGCCGCAATTCGCTCGTCTACACGTTCGCCGGCCAGGTGCGGCTCCGCAACGCCAGCCATGCCGCCGATCAGGGGCCTCTCGAGGAGGGCTGCCCCTGCCTGGCGTGCCGTCACAGTCGCAGTTACATCCGCCACCTCTTTCTCGCCGGCGAGATGCTCGGGCCGATTCTGGCCTCGATTCACAACCTCACCTTCTATCAGCGACTCATCGCCCGCCTGCGGGCCGCGATCGTGGCGGGGCGTTTCGATGCCCTGCGGCAGGAGCTGTTGGCGCGGTTCTCGGCCCCTGCCGCCTGAACGGCAGCGAACCGTTTCCCCACGGCCCGCGAATACCTTGGGCTTGTCGGTCGCGCGCGGTCGCCACTACATTTGCGGCTCTTGAACATCGAGCCGCTCCCCGAATAGTCGCCATGCAGCAAGCCCCGAACAACCTCGAACTCCTGCTCTCCTACCTGCCGTTCGTGCTGGTGGTGTTCGCCGCGTGGATGCTCCTTTACAAGCCGGAGCGGGAGCGGATGCAACGGCACAAGGAACTGCTGGCGGCGCTCAAGAAAAACGACCGCGTGCTGACGACGTCGGGCATGTACGGCACGGTCGCTAATGTCGACCGCGAGGGAGAGCGGGTGTCGCTCAAGATCGACGATTCGGAAAACGTGAAGATCACGGTCACGCTTTCGAGCATTGCCAAGGTGCTCGGCGAAACGGCCGCAACGCCCCCGTCCGGGGCCTGATTTTACAGGCAAGACCAAACACAGAGAGCCAGCATGGACATCGCTTCGTTCGTTCCCTTTCTCCTCGCCCAGGCCGCCGAGATCGCCCCCATGGCCGACGCCATCCCGGCAGCGGCGACGGCCGCCGCCACGCTGCCCTGGTGGCGTGAGGGCTGGTTTCTCTGGCTGCTCACGCTCCTGACCGTCGCGGTGCCGACCCTGATCGCCTGGGGGCTCTCCAGGCAGTTGCGGGCTTCCGACATGTGGGCCCGTCTCGCGGCGGTGCTCGTGGCGCTCACGGCAGGCTGCGTGATCACGGCCCTTGGCTGGCCGCCGCGGCTGGGCATCGATCTGAAGGGGGGCGTGATCCTCGTCTACGAGATCGATTCCTCGAAAAAACTGCAGGAGCAAAAAGATGGCGAGGGGGGGGCGTCGGCGCCCATCGATATGGACAAGCTCGTGGCGGCCGTGGCCCGGAGAGTGAATCCAGGCGGTCAGAAGGAAGTGACTGTCCGCAGGTATGGAATCGATCAGCTCGAGGTGATCGTGCCCGACGTGGACCAGGCCGAAGTCGACCTCATCAAGCGGATCGTCTCGAGCGCCGGAGTGCTCGAGTTTCGGATCACCGCCAATCCGGAGGATCCGCGGCACAAGCGGGTGGTGGAGCTCGGCAGCAGCACGGCTGGCACGAATGTCCTGGAGGGCGGCAATCCGGTCGGCCGCTGGGTGCAGCTCGACACCTCGAAGATGAATCCGGCGGAGGATCGCGGTCTGGTCACGCGGGTGATGCCTGACGGCCGCGTCGAGGTGCTCGTGGTGCTCGATCGCTTCAACGTCACCGGCGGCTTTCTGTCGCGGGCATCCGCGAGCTACGACCAAAACCTGCAGCCCTGCGTGAATTTCTCGTTCAATTCGGCCGGTGCGGCCCTGTTTGGCACGCTCACGGGCCAGAATCTTCCCGATCCGGCCAACCGGCTCGAGAGCCGGCTGGGCATCGTGCTCGACGACACGCTGCTCTCCGCGCCCACGATCCGCAGCACCATTTCCGGCGACGGCCAGATCACCGGCAGCTTCAAGCAGGCCGACGTCGAATTTCTGGTCGGCGTGCTGAACGCGGGCAGCCTCCCGGCCGCGCTCTACAGCGAGCCGATCAGCGAGCAGAAAATCAGCCCGCAGTTGGGGGCCGATACGATCCGCTCCGGCGCCCGGGCGATGCTTCTGGCCACGGTCGTGGTGCTCTCGTTCATGCTCGCCTATTACCGATTTTCAGGGTTCGTTGCCGATCTGGCGGTGCTGCTCAATATCATTCTCGTCGTGGCGTTGATGATCTCGATCAAGGCCGCCTTCACTCTCGCGGGGCTCGCCGGCCTCGTGCTCTCGGTGGGCATGGCCGTCGATGCCAATGTGCTCATCTACGAGCGGATGCGGGAGGAGACCGACCGCGGCGCCGGCCTCCGAATGGCGATCCGGAACGGCTTTCAGCGGGCGTTCTCCACGATCGTCGATTCCAATCTCACGACGCTGATTACCGGCGTGGTGCTGTTTGCCATTGGAACCGATCAGCTGAAGGGTTTCGCCGTCACGCTTGTCCTCGGCCTGACGCTTAACCTCTTCACCGCGGTTTTCTGCTCGCGGGTGCTGTTCGATCTGGCCGAGCGGAATCGCTGGATCACCTCCCTGAAGATGAGCAGGCTCTTCGGGCAGACGGACTTCAAGTTCGTTTCGTGGATGTGGCCGGCGATCATCGGCTCGTCCCTGTTCGTGCTGGTCGGACTGGCGGCCGCCATGCAGCGCGGTGCCGGTCTGTTCGACATCGACTTCACTGGTGGCACGAGCGTGCAGGTGGCGTTCAAACCGGATCAGGGGCTCGATATTGCCGAGGTTCGGCAGAAGGTCGCGGGGCTCCCCGACGTGGCCGTCAGCGGTGTGACGGCCGCGGACGGCGTTGCCAACCTGCGGTACAAGATCGACACGTCGCTGCGGGACGACGACGCGGTGGAAGCGGCCTTGCAGGACGCGTTTCCGGGGCGGCTCGCCACCTACTCGATGGGGTTCGGCGAGATCACGTCGGCCGCGAAGCAGGACGAGAAAAAGGATGGCGACGCGGGCAAGAACGCCAAGGAGACGGTGCAGACCCTCGGCACGATCGCGCCGCTCGACTTCCCTGAAAAGATCAACCTGCTCACGCTCCGGTCCACGATCAAGGAGGCCATGGAAGCGGAAGGCGTTGGTGACGCTCCCTTCGAACTCGAGGCCGAGGGAATGACCGGTCGATCGAGGCCCTATCGTAACTGGGCTCTGGCGACGTCTCTGGATCCCGATGTCGCCCGCCGTGTGCTGGAGCGGGTCGCGAAGAAGCTGAACGAAACACCGGTGTATCTCTCGGCGAACACGATCGGTGGCAAGGTCGCCGGCAACACGAAGGTGACGGCGGTCTACGCGCTGCTCGCCAGCCTGTTGATGATCGTGCTCTACGTCTGGCTGCGGTTTCAGAATGTGGCCTTCGGCCTCGCGGCCGTGGTGGCCCTCGCGCACGACGTGCTCGTGGCGGTTGCCTGCCTGGCGCTGAGCAAGTTTGTGGCACCCGTCATGGGCTGGGCACTCGTCGACGATTTCAAGATCAGCCTCGACGTGGTGGCGGCATTGCTGACGATCGTCGGTTTCTCGATCAACGACACGATCGTGATCTTCGATCGCCTGCGGGAACTCCGCGGCAAGAGCCAGTTCGTAACAGGGCCGATGATCGACAAGGCCGTCAATCAGACGCTCAGCCGCACGATCCTCACGTCGGGCACCGCCTTTCTCGCCACGCTGATTCTGTATCTGTTTGGCGGGCAGGGAATCCACGCTTTTGCCTTCACCATGCTGGTGGGCATCATCACCGGCAGTTACAGCACGATCTTCATCGCCTCACCGATCGTGCTCTGGCTCCAGGGCCGAATGGCTCCGGCCACGGCGGGGTCGCCGGCCGCCCGGGCGATCTAAACGCCTAAACGCCCTCCGCCGGGGATTCCGGTGGACGGCCTGCCGGCGACCGTGACGGTCGGGCAAAGTGGTCCGTCCATGCGGACTGGGGCTGCCGCCGGGACCCGGCTGCCCTGCGGTGCAGCTCCTCCGGGCCTGCCTGACGGCGGTGCGTGACGCATACTTTCTTGCGTCGCGGCTCGAGCCGTGGCTAATCCCGGCCCTCTGGGCGGAGCAGTCGATGTCCAAACTCGAGCAGACAATTCGCTTCATGGTGGGCTTGGCGTTGGTGGCGACGGGTGTTTCGGTCGCGTCGCCATTCGTGCTCGACGTTCTGGCGGCGTATTCCCGAACGCCCGCCGCGGCGTCGACGGCCGCCGAGCCGGAGGCTGCTGTCTTGGCCGCCACGCGGCCGGCTACCGTGGGCTATGCGTCGCATGCGATCCGTGATCCTCGGCTGGGCGGCTGGGAACATCAGCCGCTGACCGCATCAGACATCGCCCCGCCGCCCGCGGAATTTTCCCCGGCGCTGGACGTGCCAAGCCGTGACTATCGCCCGCCAGCGCCGCCCGGGCCGCTGCCTCAGGTTGCGGTCGACATGTCGCGGTCCACGCCGCAGTTGGATTCCGCCTATCGCTCCACGCTCGATGTGCCGCCGCCGCCATTGCTCGATGCCGATTCGCCACCGCCATTG
This sequence comes from Planctomycetia bacterium, assembly GCA_026401035.1. Taxonomy (GTDB): domain Bacteria; phylum Planctomycetota; class Planctomycetia; order Pirellulales; family UBA1268; genus RGVT01. The sequence continues at coordinate 83,068 of JAPLNR010000065.1, forward strand.
GCAGTGGCATGGTCGGCCAATGACACCGCCCGAACGACCGCCGGCAGGCCAATTGTTCCACCCGCCGCAGGCGGTGCCACAGCGGTCCAGCAAGTGCCACAGGCTCCCGCATCGACCTACATTGTCCGCGACGGCGATGACCTGACGAGCATTGCGACAAAAATCTATGGGAACCCCGGCGCTGCCAGCGTTATCTGGTCCGTGAACCGGGATCGGCTGACCGATCCCGCCCTTCTGCCGATCGGATCGGAACTGAGGATTCCCCCCGCCTGGAGTCTGCCTACCGCCGACAGGCAGGGCGGGGCGGTGATTGAGCCCTCGAACCGGCCGGCAAGCGTGCGGGTGGGGCCCGGTGAAACCCTCGAAACCCTCGCCCAACGCTTTTACGGCAACCGGGCGATGGCGCCGCGACTCTGGGAGGCCAACCGCGACCGGCTTCGCAACCCGGCTCTGCTCGTGACCGGCATGGAGATCAGGCTCCCCTAGCGTTTCTTGTTCTTGTCGAGCACCAGCGACAGGAATGTCTTCACCCGATCCGCAGGATTCGCCGACCGGTCGGCTGCGAGCTTATCGCCGGAAAGCGTCGAATCGGCCTGCATGAAGAAGACGGTTGCGTCCGCGACCTTTTCGAGTTCCTTCGCCTTGGCCGGTTGCTGGCCGGGCCGCTGCTCAAACCATTCCTTCGGCCGCTGCTTCTTCAATTGCTCGGCCAGCCGCGTTGCGTCGCGGTCATCCTTGCCGGCGAGCACCATGATCGGCATCTGCCGCTTGAGCACGTCGGCCGACAAGGCGGGCGAAATCGACAATCCCTTGGTGGCCCAGATCGGGCTGATCAGGACGAGGGCCCGCACCTGCTGCCCTTGTGGTCCGCTGGCGATGGGCGGCCATGCCCAGTCGGCGACCGTCCAGAGAGCGGCAAGCGTCGCTCCCGCACCCGAGCCAACGACGCACAGCCGATCGATATCGAGTTCACCAGCGTCTGATTTTTGCTTGACGAAGTTGCGCACCGCTTCGATGTCGCCCCGGATGCCGGACTGGTCGCGAACACGGCCCCCCGTTGCGGCAGCGATCATTTCCAGGTCTGACTTTTTGAACGTCTTCGGATCGAGGGTTTCCTCGCGGCCGTTGGCCGTGGTGCGGGTCGTGCTCGCGCCGTGACCGCGGAGGTCTGGAGCCACGACGGCGCAGCCCAACTTCTGCAGGGCCAGGGCCAACGGTTCCACCGACTTGTGCGAGCCATCGAGGTCATGAAGGAGGATCACGGTCGCCAAAGGAGCGGCATCCTCGGAAACGGGGTAATACCAGGCCGCCAAACTCAGCCCATCGGACGTCTCGAGGGCCACTTCTTCGGCATCGGGAATCGCAGCCACCGCGGCTGGTTCGGGAGCCTCCGCAGCAGCCGGCGAACAGCTGGACAAAACGCAGGCCGGAGCAATCAAAAAAAAGGCCGAAGCGGCCAAAAACCGTGGGCAACGGGCCATGGGAGCCTTTCCGGGGCCGTGGAAAACAGCCATTTGAGACGGAGACAAAGAGCCTATGCCGGGGAGTTTTTTCTAGTCAATCGCCAACTGCGGGCGATTTCGGGAATAGAGTACACTGCTTGTGCCGATCATTGCTTGTGGATGGTTCCCTGCGTGTGGGTGATCATGACGCTTCTCGAGCGGGCAAAACAACGGTGGCAGGAATATACGGGCGAGGAGGAGACTCCGCTCGATGGTGACACGCCAGCCTGGGCCGTGAGCCTTGGAATCCACGTCGTCGTGCTCCTTTCGCTTGCCTTGGCCGGTCTTGGCCAGTCTCCCAAGCCAGCCCGTAACTTCACGGTGATCGAGGTGCCGAAGGCCGCGGAGGAGGATGTGCTGCTCGCGCCTCAGGAAATCGCCGTCTCGGAGGAGTCGGCGGAGGCCCCCGGAGCGGAAAGTGAGCAGAGCACCGAGGTGGCGCAGGCCTTCGCCCCGACGCTCTCCGAGGTGTCGGTCGTCTCGGTCGAAGTGGAGCCTGATTTGGTCAGCGACATCCAGTTGGAGGCCGTGAACGACGTCCCAACGGCCCAGACCATCGATGCGACCGTGGTGCTGAAGGGGGCAATGGGCGTTGGCACGACCGGTGCGTCCGGAGCGGTGGACCATCTGACGGCGGAGATCGCCGCCGCACTTGCCCAACGGCCAACCCTCGTCTGCTGGGTGTTCGACCGCTCGGTCAGCCTCTCGGCCCAACGGGAGCAGATCGCCGGACGCTTGGAGCGGGTGTTCGACGAACTCGGCGCCAATCGATCAGCCGCCCATCGCCCCGATCTGACGAACCTGGTGGTGGCCTTTGGCGCGGAAGTGTCCCTCGTCACGAAGCACACAACGGACGACGTCACGGAGGTCGTGAAAGCCATCCGTTCCATCTCGGTCGACGACTCTGGTGCGGAGATGACTTTTCTCGCGGTGCGCAAGACGGCGGAGATGGCGAGGGTTTTTCGCACGTCTGCGCCAAAGCGAAACGTGATGATCGTCGTCTTCACCGATGAAGTGGGGAACGACGCGGACACCGCCGACGAAACCGCCAAGATTTGTCGCACGCTCACCATCCCGGTGTACGTGGTGGGTGTGCCGGCGCCGTTCGGGATCGCCCAGGTGAAGATGAAATACGTGGAGTTCGATCCCAAGTACGCGCAGGACGAGCAATGGGCCGTGATCGAGCAGGGGCCCGAGACGCTCTATCCGGAAGTCGTGCGCGTGCGCTCCGACAGGTATGCCGACGAAGCGATCGATTCTGGATTCGGCCCGTTCGGCCTGTCCAAGTTGTGCGCGGAGACGGGGGGCATTTATTTCCGCGTCCATGCCAACAGCGGCGCGCGGGGCCGGGTCACGAATGAGATGACCGCGCCGATGTCGTCCCAGTTGCGATACTTCTTCGAGCCCGACGCGATGCGGCCCTACCAGCCCGACTACGTTTCTCGACGCAAACTCGATCAGGAACTGGCTGGCAACCGGGCGAAGCAGGCGCTCGTCGAGGCCGCGAAAATGTCGGAGATCGAGCCGATGCAATCTCCGGAAATGACTTTCCCGCGCAAGGACGACGGCACGCTCAGCGGGCTTTTGAGCGCAGCGCAGACGGCTGCGGCCAAACTGCAGCCCAAGATCGACGCCCTCCACGACAAACTCAAGGTCGGCCTGACGGATCGCGAGCGGCTCCGAGAAAAGCGCTGGCAGGCGGGATATGACCTCGCGCTGGGCCGCGTGCTGGCCGTCAAGGTTCGCACCGATGCCTACAACCTGATGCTCGCTCAGGCCAAGCTGGGCATGAAATTCAAGAATCCCAAGAGCGACACGTGGCAACTGTCGCCGAGCGACAGCATTACGGTCGGCTCTCCGACCGAGAAACTCGCCAAGCAGGCGAACGAACTGCTCGAGCGTGTCGTGCGGGAGCATCCAGGAACGCCTTGGGCGCTCTTGGCGGGTGAAGAACTGCGTCTGCCGCTCGGCTACGAGTGGAGCGAGACGCATACGGGTGTCAACGAAGAGAAGGGAATGGCGGGCGCTGGAAACAATCTGGCGACGGCCCGAGCCGACGACAAAAAGAAAATGCTCGGCCCCCCGAAGCCCAAACGCGACCTCAAGCGGTTGTAGGCGAGCAGGCCACGGCAACCGGCTGCCAGCGACCAATCCGGCTTCGAGCCACCCACGCCCCGTCGCCGGACGTTCGCTGCGCCCTGCGGCTCCCGATGCTGAGGAGCCGGGATCGGCGGAAGCTCGCGGAGCATTGGAGTTTTCGCTGGGTTGAGGTCGGCGCTGCCGCACGGCCGCGGTGCGAAAAATCCACGCGACAAGACTTCTGCCGTCCCGGCGACCAATGGGGGTTGTTTGCGCAGGGCAGCGAGCGGGGCAGGATTCGCTTCGGGCCTTCGGTCGCTCGCGGTCAGCGTGCCCGGGCCGGCCCGGCAGTCATGAAACCTAGAACGTGAGCGACTCTTCCGCGAAGGTGGTGCGACTGTCGTAGGCGTGGAAGGTGCGGGCGATCCGTCCGGCCAGAATCTGCAGGAACATCCCGCGAAACTGCGACTCCGAGCGGTCGGTCGTGGGAATGGCACTGTCGGCGGGAAACTCGAAGTCGTCGAACCGCTTCTCGAACACGACCTTCTTGGCAGCGACATCGTAGACCCGGACATGGGCTGTGGCCCGGCCGCGATAGAGCGTGGAGCCCTCGTGCAGCCGGAATTCCTCGAGGTCGATGCCCACCACCATGTCGGCATCCAGCGCCTTGCCCACGGTGGCGTGGTCGACCCAGGCGTTTTCGTCGACCCAGCGGGCCACCTCCTGCTGGTTGATGAGCCGCGACTTGCGAACGTTGCGTTCCAATTGCAGCCCAACCATGGAGGCCAGTTCGCGGGCAGAGCCTGCGTCGCTGAACTCGAGTTCGACGATCGGCTTGCAGACCACGGCCACATGCTTGCCCTTGAGGCCCTTGAATTCCGGCGGCGTGTCCTCCGGCATGAGGACGTAGGCGGCCGTGAGCAGCATCGAACAGCCGCTGGTCGAGACGAGCAGCGTCACGGGCAGCAACAGGGATACGAGCCGGACGAGGCGGGCATGGTGAGCAGGCCGGGGATGCATGCGAGAATCCTTCTGGCTGGTGGCTGCCGCGATTCCGCGGGGCCGGGAGGGTAGCCGCGTCGGAGGGCCGGCTCAATGCCGCTTCGCACGGCCAAAAACGGCTCTCTCGATGCCACCGCCGCTTCGGGGGGCGAGGGTGGTATCCATGGACGTCGCTGCGGCCCGCCGCGGCAAGGACCGGGGCGATTTCTGGCACAATGCGGCGATCGGCGTTGGTTTTCCGGCCGACGCACGACCGCATGACCTATGAGCCGCATGCCCAGATGAAAAGTAGCACGGTCTCGCCTGAAACCGCATTTTTAACGCCGCTCGCCGCGGCCCTGCCGCGGCAGGGCTTTTGGGAGTCGCCCGTCGTTGTGGGCGTGTCGGGCGGGGCCGATAGCGTGGCGTTGCTGCTTGGCCTGCAGCGACTGGCCCCGCCGGGGCGGGCGTGCCAGTTGATCGTCGCCCACGCGCAGCATGATCTGCGAGCGTCCGCCGGTGACGACTGCCAATTCGTGGCCGCGCTGGCGGAACGGCTCGCTCTCCGGTTTGTTACTCGGGAGTTGGCGGTGCGGCACGACACGGGCGGTGAGGGCGAGGGGATTGAAGGGCGGGCACGGCGGCTGCGGTTCCGTTTTTTCGAGGACGTCGCCCGGGATCTGGCCGCACGGCACGTGGCGGTGGCCCACACGGCAGATGATCAGGCCGAGACGGTCCTGCACCGCGCGTTTCGCGGCACTGGTGTCGCCGGGCTGGCGGGCATGGCGGCCGCCCGCGAACTCTGTGCCGGCGTGGCGCTCGTGCGACCCCTGCTCGGCATGCCCCGCGCAAGCGTGCGTGGCTTCCTGGTCGCTGCCGGCTCGATCTGGCGCGAAGATGAGACGAATGCCGACTCGCGGTATGCGCGGAATTTCCTGCGGCACGAGGTGCTCGCCCGCGCGGTGGCCGGGCCCTATCCGGCCGCGAGCGAGTCGCTCCAACGCCTCGCCCAGCAGGCCTCGCGAGCGGCGCAGGCGCTGGCCAGCGCCGCCGGCCACCTCCTCGAGGTGCACGCCCAGCGGCATGCCGACGGCACCATCATCATGCGCACGACGGCGATCGCCACGCTCGACCCGCATCTGGTGGCCGAGGTCTTCGTCACGCTCTGGGACCGTGAGGGCTGGCCGCGGCGCGACATGACTGCGCGGCATTTCTCACGATTGGCCGAGTTGGCGATCGGTCAGGGCCGCGACTCGGCCACGGATCCCCGTCCGGTAGAACTGCCCGGAGGCCTGCGGGCCCGCGGTCTCGGCAATGGACTGCTCGAAATCAGCGGGAGGTCTCGTTCCGCGAACCGTCAGTGATGCATGCCCCGCGCCTGATAGCCGCCACGCATCCGAAACCAGGCCAGCAGCAGCCCATAGCAGACGAACATCGTGGCCGGGATGAGCGCCGTCAGTTTGAGGGCCTGACGGCCACCAAAAAGGCCGGCCTCTTCGACGAGCGATTTGTCTTCCGCGGCGGTGGCCTGTGCGCCGTTCCACCAGTCGACGAGCGTCTGCTGGGCCTGGATCGCCTCGGGCTTTCCGCTTTCCTTTTTCAGGAGTTCGAGAGCCCGCTGCGCTTCCTTGCCGCCGTCCTCGAGCACGCCCACCTTGGCGCCGTCGAGACCGACTGTTTTCAGCCAGAGAAACTCATTCTCTTTCGGCGCCTTGTACCGCTCATACACGGCCGGATTGGCCCGCTCGAGGTTGGCGGACGCATTTTGATCCTGGAGGAATCCGATGCCCGGACCGCCCAACAGCCCCGCCGACAGCATGCCGGCCGCCCCCGTGGCGCCGATCGTGATCGCGCCCCCCTTGGGAAATTGCTCGCTGACCACCGCGAGCATCGTCGGCCAGAGGAAGGTCTTGCCGATCCCGTAGACCGTCGCCGCGATCACGCACATGATCGCCCCCTGGGCATTGCCGAGCAGTGTCAGGCCGGCCGCCCCGAAGATGGCGGAGAGGGCGAGCAGGCCGAGCGGCGAGATCCGCTCGACGATCGGTCCGGCAAAGAATCGCAGAATGAACATCAGGCCGGAGGTGTAGACGAAGAGCAGGAGGCCATTGGCCGGGTTGGCCATGATGGTGCCGGTGATCTTTGAGATCCAGGAATCGGTGCCGAGTTCCACGTAGCCGACGAGCGCCTGGATGATGAGCAGAAATGCCAGCAGCACATGTCCGAAGCGAAAGCCGGTCGCCGCGCCGAACGCCGCCAACAGCGCCGCGGCGATACCCCCGGCGACGAGCGGCGACAGCCCGAGATCGCTCTTGAAGAAGAGGGCGAGCAGGGCGCAGATCACGGCGGCGCCGACGAGACCAAGCTCGCCCAGCATGTCGCGATAGGAAATGCCCGAACTGCTGGCCTCGCTCTTGGGAAACCGCTGGCCCAGCATCATCAGGCCGTAGAGCACCACCGGGACGAGGAACAGCGATATCTGTATCTGCCAGGCGACGGGCTTGCCCGTGACGCTCCCGGCCATGAAGTAGCTGGCCAGGCCGCCGAGGATCAATCCCCCCGGCCAGCCGGCATGCAGGATGTTGAGATAATGTGTCTTGTTCTTCGGGAACAGGGTCGCGACGAGCGGATTCACGACCGCCTCGGCGATGCCGTTGCCGATGGCGAAGAGAAACATGCCCCAGAAGAGGCATTGGAAGGCGAGCGGCTTGCCACCGGTGGCGAAGGCGGCGCCGGTCGCAAGCGTGAGCCCGGCTGAAATCAGGTGCATGACGAATGCGGCGAACATCAGCCGCCCGAAGCCGATGCGGTCGGCGATCAGGCTCGACAGCAGAATGATGATGCCGAAGCCCGTGAGGCCGCCGCCGGTGATCGCCCCGAGTTCCGTCTGCGTAAAGCCGTACTGTTCGGCCCACTGCCCGAGAATGCCGGCCCGAATCGAGAATCCGACGCCGGCCGCGAGGATCGCCATGAAGCCGGCCCAGAGGAGCCGCTGGGCATTCGGAACAGAGTCGGTGGAGACGGTTGTTTGACGATGCGCGTTCATGCGATCTCGCTTCAGTGTGACGGAAAACAGCCCCGGAAGGCCCGGCACTATACCAAGGGACCGCAGATTGCGGAAACCGGGCGGTTTCGGCGGTCGCGGGAACCAAGGCGGCGCGTCTTGACCCCTCTCCGGCAGACGGCGTACTGTCCCGCCCCCTCCTGGGAACCGCTGCGCGCCCATTCGGTCGACCATGCCCGTGACCTCAACCGCCGACACACTCTGGATGCTCGTGCGCTGGACCGTGCCCATCACGGTCGCCGGCGTCGTCGCGGCCGGCGCGATTGGGTCGAGCCGTGTTGGCGAGGAGATTCGGAGCCGCGTTGAAGCGCGGCTGGCGGAGGAATTCCCCACGCTCACGGTGCAGGTGCAGGGGGCCAGCCTCGTGGACGGGGAGGGGATCGTCGTCCGCGGCGTCTCGCTCGTCGACCCGAAGATGCCGCAGCAGTGGCGGCAGATTCTCTGGATCGACGAACTCCGGCTCGCCTGCACCACGAGTCTGACCGAATTGGCGACCGGCCCGCCGCGGATCACGGCAGTGCGGCTGCGCCGTCCGGTGGTGCATGCCGTCTGTCATGCCGACGGCTCCTGGAACGTCGCCAAGCTCTGGAAGCAGCGGGCCGCCGGTGGCCTCGTGCCCGTGTCGGTCGAAGATGCCACGCTGCTCGTCGATGACACCTGCCGCCAGTTTCGCGCCACCCTCCGCCAGATCACCTGCGACGTGCAGCCGGCCGAGAACGATCAGGATGGAGTGGCCTGGGCGGCGATCCGGGGCAGCGTCGCCGGCGATTTCTTTGAACGCGCCGGTTTTCAGGGGCGGGTGGCGCCGTCGAGCGGCGCCTTCGAACTCAAGGGCAACGTCGAAGCGCTCGACATCACGCCGCGATTGGCGGCGCTGATTCCGGCGGCGGATGAACGCCCTGGCCATGCGGAGGCCAGGGATTGGCTTTCGGGGCTGCGGGGCCGCTGCAGCCTGCAGTGGCAGACATCGGGCCGCTTGTCGGCGTTCGACGAGGCGCTCTTCGCGGTCTCGGGCCGCCTGGAGTCGGGCCGCTTTCAGCACGGTGCGATTCCCTTCGCCGTGACCGACCTGACCGCCGGCTTTCGGGCGGACCGTTCCGGCGTGCTCGTCGAAAATCTCGAGGCACATTCCGGATCCACGTTCCTGCGGGGGTCCGGCCGGCTTGCCGGCTGGCAGCGCGACGCGGATTTCGATCTGCTGCTGGATGCGGAACGGCTCACCGTCAGCCGGCAGTGGGAAGCGCATCTGCCGGAGCAGTTTGCCGCACAGTGGCGGAAATTGCTGCCGGCGGGCGAGGTCGACCTGCGGGCACAATTCACTCGTCGCGAGGGCCGCATCGATCCCAAGGTTTCGGTGCGCTGCCGCAATGCCTCGATCACCCACTACCGGTTTCCCTACCGACTCGACCGGACCGTCGGGACGGTGGTCCTCGACGGTGGCACGCTCTCGATCCATCTCACCGGGCAGGCCGGCGGCCATCCCGTGCAGGTGCAAGGGACGTTTCAAATGGCGGCCGCCGGTGCGGGGGCGAACTCCGCCGCAGCCAAGGGCGGCCCGGCGAATGAGCCCGTGCGGAGCGGTTCCATGCTGTCCGCAACGACGGGCTATCTCGAGGTGCGGGGCGACGGCATGCGAATCGACGATGCCCTGCTGGCTGCAATGCCGCCGCGGAGTGCGGCGATCCTGCGGGCCCTGCACGCCGCGGGCACCTTCGATTTCGTCTTCCGACACGATCGCGCGCCGCAATTCCCGAGCGGCCATGCCAACTCGCTGGGGATTCGCCTGGCGCAGTGCAGCATGTGCTACTCGGGATTTCCCTACCCTCTCACCAACGTCTCGGGTTCGATTCGCATGGACCGCGGCCATTGGACGATCAAGGAGATCGTCGGCTCCAACGACACCGGCACGGTTCGTTGCACCGGCGCGCTCGTGCCGCAGGGTGAGGACGACGGCGAACTCACGCTCTTTCTCTCGGGCGCGGGCGTGGTCTTGGAACGCGAACTCCGCGATGCGTTGCCACGCGGCATGGGCCGGGTCTGGGACGACATCGCTCCGCGGGGCAACGTCGGATTCACTGCGACGGTCCGCCATCGGGTGAAACTCCGCAAAACCGAGGTGGACGTCGAGGCGATCCCGCAGGACGACACGGTATCGATCGAACCGGTCTGGTTTCCCTACCGGCTCGAGCGACTGCAGGGGAAGTTGGCGTGGCGGAACGGTCTGCTGCGGTTCGACGGGGTGCGTGGCGTGCATGCCCGCACGACCGTGGCCACCGAGGGCACCTGCCGGTTTGCGGCCGACGGCGGCTGGCACGTTTCGTTCGAGCGGCTCTCGGCCGATCGCTTTCGCGCCGATCACGACGTGTTGCGGGCGATGCCGGCCGGTTTGCAGCGGGCGATTGCCGCGGTCAATCCGCGCGGCCTGCTGTCGTTGATCGGTGCGCTCGATATTTATGCCCATGCCGCGCCGGCCGGCGGAGCGGGGCCGGCGACGGCGGCATGGGACATGCGGCTCGATATGGAGCAGGGCAGCCTCGACGTGGGCCTCCCGCTGGAGCACGTGCACGGCGGCGTGCAACTCAAGGGACAGGCCGACGGCCGCACCTGGAAGTCGCACGGCGAGGTATCGATCGACAGTGCCATCTGGCGCGGCGTGCAGCTGACGGCGGTGCAGGGGCCGCTGGTGATGGATGACGGCGGCGTGCGGTTCGGGCTGACGGCGGGCAGCGAAAACGGCCGCGCCCGTCGGCTCTCGGCCCGCGTGGCCGGGGGCACCATCTTCGTCGACGGCAGTGCCACCTCCGGAGAAACGGGCACGTTCGCAGTGGCGGCGTCCCTGAGCGACGCCGATCTCGAACGGCTGGCCGGCGATTCGCTGGCCGCGTTTCCCGGCGCCGACGCGGCGCAGCGGTACCGCGGCAAGGTGTTTGGTGCGATCGAGGTGAGCGGGGCGCGATCCGGCACGCATTCGCTCGTCGGCCGCGGACAATTACGGCTGCGCGACGCCGACATCTACGAACTACCGGTGATCGTGGCGCTGCTCAAGGTGCTCCGCGTGAAGGCGCCCGACCGGAAGGCGTTCAGTTCGAGCCTCGTCGATTTTCGCATCGAGGGCCCACGGGCCTATCTCGACAACATCGAGCTTTCCGGCGATGCGATCAGCCTCGTGGGCAACGGGGAGATCGATTTCGACACCCGGGTGCAAATGACGTTCCGCTCCATCATGGGCGACTCCGAGACGCAGCTGCCGGTCATGAAGCGGGTGCTCGGCGGCGCCAGCGGACAGTTCATGCTGCTGCACGTCGACGGCACCCTGGCGCAGCCGGAGATCACCACCGAGGCCTTTCCGACGCTGACGGCCGCGTTGCAGCGGTTGCAGTCGCAGCGCCGCGACGGCGGGGGTCTGCGGCGAGACGGCCCGCCGGAGAGCCAGCGCTGACCACCCCGTTGACCGGGGCAAAAATTTGGACCGCCGGATACAACAGTGGCGGGCAGGCCGACGATCGGTCGACAACCTGCCAGCCCCGCACGTGTGAAGAGACCAATGCCTCCATCGCAGACACGCTTCGTGAAGATGCACGGCGCCGGAAACGACTACGTCTATATCGACTGTTTCACGGAGTCGGCGCCCGCCGACCCGGCAGCGCTCGCCCCGCGGATCGCCGACCGCCATTGCGGGGTCGGTGGAGACGGCCTGGTGCTCGTGCTGCCGTCGACCAAGGCGGCGGCACGGATGCGGATGTTCAATGCCGATGGCAGCGAGGCGGAGATGTGCGGCAACGGCGTGCGCTGCGTCGCCCACCTCGTGGTGGCCCATGGCCATGCCCCGGCGGGGGCCGTCGACATCGAGACCGGCCGCGGGGTGCTCACGGTGGACGTGCAGCGGACCGGTGAGCGGTCATCGCGGGTGCGGGTCGACATGGGGGAGCCGTTGCTGGAAGCGGACCGCATCCCGGTCGCGGGCGTCGGCACGGGCCGGATCGTGGAGGCGTCGTGTGCCGCGCTGCCGGCTCCCGAGCCCTGGTGGGAGGCGGCCGGGCTGGACCCGCGGATGACATGCGTGTCGATGGGCAATCCGCACGTCATCTTCTACTGTCGCGACGTGGCGGCGGTGCCGCTCGAGGCGGTGGGTCCGAGGATCGAGAGGCATGCCCTCTTCCCGCAACGCATCAACGTGCATTTCGTACAGGTCTTGGCGGCCGACCGCGTGCGCATGCGGACCTGGGAACGTGGCAGCGGTATCACGCAGGCCTGCGGCACCGGCGCATCGGCCGTCTGCGTGGCCGGCGTCCTGACGGGCCGCTCGGCGCGGCGGATCGTCGCCGAACTGCCCGGCGGCGAACTGGAATTGGAGTGGAGCCCCACGGGGCACGTCTTCATGACCGGCCCCGCAGAAGAGGTTTTCGAGGGCACGTGGCGCGACGCCTGATCCCGCCGCCCGCTCGCGCAAGGAAAGGATTTCGTTCGTGAAGTTCAACTCACCGATGGCCATCGGGGCCGTGTCGCTCTCATCGACCGCCTCGATCCGGCAGTGGATGGGCACGCTCGACTACCGGGCGGAGTTTGGCGATCCCACGGTCGATCCCGTTCATCCCGACTATCGCGGCGCGAAAATCTACGTGTTCTGGCACGAAAATATTCTCCAGCCGCTCTACATGCGCGGGCACTCGAATATCGCGATGCTGCTTTCCCGGCACGCCGATGCGAACATCCTCGACCGCGTGGCCCGCATGATGGGTTTTGGCGTGGTACGGGGCAGCACGTTCAACGGCGGATCGGTGGCGCTGCGGCAGTTGGCGGAGCGGGCGAAGCGGGAGAACCTCACGATCACGCCCGACGGGCCGCGCGGACCGCGGCGGAGGCTTGCTCCGGGGTGCGTGTTTCTGGCGAGCACCCTCGGCATCCCGCTGGTGGCGATGGGATTGGGCTACGATCGTCCCTGGCGGGTCGGCACCTGGGACCGCTTTGCGATTCCGAAGCCCTGGTCGCGGGCCCGTGCGGTCGTCAGTCGTGCGATTCACGTGCCGGCCGACCTCGATCGCGAGGGCATCGAATGGCATCGGGCGGGCACGGAGAAACTGCTCGTCGATCTTTCCGACGACGCCGAGCGCTGGGCCTGTGCGGGAGACCATCGCGACGGGGAAATCCGGCTGCGCAAGGAGCCATCGCGGGTGGCCCGTCGGGCAGCCTGCCTTCCTGGGCCGGCAGGCGTGACGCTGGCAGCCGAATTTGACCGCCTTGGTCTGCAACTGGTCGCGAACGCCCACGAACGTCCCGCCGCCTGAGCGATACCGGGCTCTGCCGGGCGACACCCCGGCAATCGGCGCCGTGCGGGAAATCGTCAGCGAGCCGGACCGACGAGCGCTCGTTCGAGTGGCAGTTCGAGCGATTGGAGCGACACTTCTGCCTGCCGCTGTTCGCCCCCCGGGAGGATGTACTGGAGGGTGATCGGTCTGTTGGCCGGGCTCGAAGTCACCAGTTTCGTCAACTCGGTTGGGGAACGCACCGGCTGGTTGCCGAGCGCGACGATCACGCTTCCGGGTGGCACGCCGGCCTTCGAGGCGGGCAAATCCTGGACAACGCCGATGACAAGCGCCCCCGCGGGCTCGGTCAGCCCAAACCTCGCCTGCGCGCTCTGGTCGACCGGCAGCGTCCGCACGCCGAGCGCGGTCCGGCCTTTTGCCGCCGCCGGCAGGCCCGCAGGTTGTTCGACAGGGGCGGCCGCAAGCGGAGCCGCGAACGGTGCGGGCTCCGCGGGACGGGCCGCCGGCAAAAAAGACGGCGCGGCGGCAGGGGGGGGCAGGGGAGCCGCGGGGCCCGTGACCGGCCCCGACTGCCATTCCAGACTTGCGGCCGGACTTCCTGCAGGGCTTGGTGCAGGAATTGCCGCAGGGCTCGGCGCCGAAACCACGGTGCGAAGCGGACGCTCCATCGCTTTCAACGCGAACTCATCAATGCGGTCGGCGCGGCCGACGGCCACCTTCACATCGTCGCCGGGCGCGATCGCCGCAAGTTCGGCGGCCAACTGATCGGAACTCCGCAGTGGTTTTCCGTTGATCGCCAGCAGTTGATCCTGGGGCCTGATACCCGCCTGAGCTGCCGGCCCCGGCTGCGCGACATCGACCACTACAAGCCGGCCCGGCACCAGCGAGTCGTCAGCGGTCAGGCCGATCCATCCGCTTCCGGGGCCTTGGAGGGTCGCCGCGCCGGTGGAGCCATCACGAACGGCTGGCGGGACCGCCGGCCGCGCGGGCAGTTGGATCGGTTCACCGATCGAGATTTCAGCGGGTTCGAATGCCGGCGGTGACTGCTCTCCTGCATCTTGAGCCCGAATGACCTGCGGTGCGACAGCAAACAGCAGCGCCGCGCATCCCAGCGACACGAGCAGCGGAAATTTCCACAACTCGGCGGGCATCCTCGGCCAACAGCAACTTCCCGAGTGGGGCAGTGAATGTTCCGTCATATGAAAAACATTTCCATGCGAAGATCGCGAGCAGAAAAACACCAGTGTCGAGCCCACGCGGCCAAAACCGCAAAGGATCGTCACCGCCTCTGCGGGCCGACTCCCGCCTGACGTCCGAGAGGCAGAGTATAGGAGATTGTGCGGTTTTCGTCGCCGGCTGCAGAAAGCCGCTTTCCCCGGCATTTTCGCGGTGATATGCCGCACGAAATTGCAGGGCTGTCGATATCGGCGGCGCTCGATTCCCGCGCCGAAAAAATTGTTTGCCGGACCGCGTTCGTGGTCTCACGCACGCGCTGCTGTCATGGTTTGACAGCACTGCATGCACCCCTATACTCGCGCCGCGTTCGACGCTCGAAGACGTCTACGGATGGATGCGGAATTACTCAGGGAAATGAGCGGGTGTTTGGTGCGGAACGTGGCCAGGGTGGGAACTTCTAACGCTGCAGAACCGCTTTCCCAGGAGAGTGCTGCTCCGGCTTCCGGACGGGCATGCCCCGAGGATGCCGGCCGCGTCGGTGCCGCTTTTCGAGACCAGATCGGAGCCGAACGGCATGCCGTCTGGTTTGGTGATGCGTCTCACGTGGAGGTTCTTCGACAGGACGCCGGCAAAGTCTGCGCGATCATCAGAGTCGGCAATGCGTTCACGCAGGAATGGCTCTGCAAGACCTTCCATCGGGAGTTCGCGGCGGCCGTTCGGCAGGTCTGTGGCCAGGCGGCCACGGCGGTCTGGCTCGCCGCAGACCCGGCCGTGACGGCAGCTGTCGGGGAGGCCGCGGCCAGCCCGTCGCCCGCCGCCGAAAGCACGCCCGCAAAGAAGCGGTCACGGCGATCCGACTCCAATCCGCCCGCCGCCAATCACGAAGTCGGCACTGCCAGTCGCGGTGCCGGAACGCTCCCGCAGCGGTCGGCGGCCCGAGCCGCCCAGGGAAATCGCCACGCCCCGCGGCTCGATACGTTCGTGGTTGGCCCGAGCAACCGCATGGCGTTCGCGGCGATCGAATTGGCGGCCAGCCGGCCCGGAGAGATGTCGCCGCTGATCCTGCACGGCCCGAGCGGCGTCGGAAAAACACACCTGCTCGAGGGTATTTGCTCGCATTTCCGGGAATTGCATCCCAAGGCAAGTGCGGTCTTCCTATCGGCGGAGCAGTTCACGACCGGTTTCCTGCAGGCGCTGCACGGCACCGGCCTGCCCGGATTTCGCCGCACCTGCCGCAGCGCCGATCTGCTCGTGATCGACGATCTGCAGTTCTTCGTCGGCAAGCGGGCCACGATGATGGAGGTGCAGCACACGGTCGATGCCCTCCACCGGCAGGGCCGGCAGATGGTGTTTGCCTGCGACCGGGAACTCGAGTCGCTCACCGAACTCGGCGCCGATCTGCTTACGCGGCTGCGCGGGGGGATGACCGCGCGGCTGCTGCCACCCGACGACGAGGTGCGGCGGGGCATCGTGAAGTCGATCGCTGCCCGGCGCGGCCTGACCATTTCCGACGAGGTCGTCCATTACATCGCCGCACACATGACGCGGCACACCCGCGAGCTGACCGGCGCCATGAACCGTCTCGAGGCCACGAGCCACATGCTCGGCCTGCCGATCACGCCGGGCATGGCGGAGGAGGCCCTTGCCGACCTCGTGCGGTCGAGCGCCCGCAGCGTGCGGCTCGGCGACATCGAGCGGGCCGTCTGCTCCGCCTTCGGCATCGAGGCGGGCAGCCTGCAATCGGCCCAGCGGGCCAGGAAGATCAACCATCCGCGCATGCTGGCGATGTTTCTCGCGCGGAAGCACACGCCCGCGGCGCTGGCCGAGATCGGCAGTTACTTCGGCCGCCGCAGCCATTCCACCGTGATCTCCGCGCAGAAGACGATCAACGAGTGGGTCGCGGCCGGTTCGCAGATCGTGCTCGCCGACTCGACCTGGGACGTCGAGGAGGCGATCCGCCGCGTCGAGGAAATGCTCCGGGCAGGTTAGCAGGCTGTCTGACGAGTCTGCCGCCGCACGAACGCGGCGACTGCCGGGCAGGGCCCGCTAGCCGTGGCTCACTCGGCCTGCGCTCGCTCAACCACGTTCGGGACGAGTCGTTCCTCGAGGTTCGCCTTGTAGCGGACGCTCGATTCGGGGCCGCTGAAGCCGATGACGCGGCGGTCGATGCCGGTGGAGCGGCGGATCACGCGGCCGCGTTCGATGTCGAAGTCGATCGTGCCGTCCCAGATCCGCTCGAGGAGGCGGGCTTCGAGCCGGGGATCGTCGAGGGGTGTGAGCACGGTGGTGTCCACATGGATCGTCGCGATGCCGTCGCGGATCGCCTCGAGCCGGTAACGCAGCCGCGTGCGGACGGCCTTGCGCGGGCCGTTCGGCACCTCCACCACCACCTCCTGCGGCACCGTCCATTCGGCGCCTGCTGAAACGGCGTCGTCGGGGAGCGGAACGACCATCAGATCGCCCGTGTTGGATGGCGGGCTTGGCCGCAGATCCTGCCGGCTGATCACGCGGCCAGTGCGATCGATCGAAAGCCGCGAGAGCGGCACGCCGAGGCTCTGCTTCACGGTCTCGTAGCCCGGCGGCGGCGGCTCGTCGCCGCGGCTGCTCCAGCGGGTCTGCCCCTTGTCGCTGGCCTGCGAGGTCATGGTGACGTCGTCGACGGAGTGCTCGATTGTCGCGTTGCCCGCGGCATCGACGGCCGTGACGGTCCAGATCTTGGTGGAATCGGTGGCCGTCTCCGTCGACTGCGTCGTGCCGGCGATCGTCGTTTCGGTGAGGGCGCGGTGGGCGACGTCCATGACGAGGCGGTCACCGGAGCCGAAGCGATACTCGAGGCGGACGGCGGCAACGGCCGGAGCGTCCGCGGCCGGCAGGGAGGCTCCGAGCAGGCCGGTGGCGACCGTCACGCAGATCAGCCATGTTCCGCGCATCATGAGGGCTCACGGCCGGAGTCCGCTGCATGCAGTTCGCCGGCGGAGGCGCCGCGGATGCCGCCCCCCCACGCCAGCTTCTCCCGCAGCGTGCGGTAGTAGCCGTGGTTCTGCGTTTCGATGAGCGCGAACCGCGGCGTGGCGCGGCGGATCCGGATGCGGTCGCCCGGCTCGAGGCCGGTGATCACGCGGCCGTCGACCATGCAGGCCGAGCCCGGGTTTGGCCGTGGCACCACCAGCTCGTAGATCCGCGCCGCTGAATCGATCACGGTGCGGTTGGTGAGCGTGTGGGGATTGAGCGGCGTGAAGACGAACGCATCGAGATCCTTGCGCACGATCGGCCCGCCGGCCGAGAGATTGTGGGCCGTCGAGCCGACGGGCGTGCTCACGATGAGCCCGTCGGCGCGGTAGGTCGTGGCCAGTTCCCCGTCGACGTGCAGCAGGATTTCGATCATGGAGAAGGGAGGGCCTGCCAGGAGCGACGTCTCGTTGAGGCCGAGTTCACGCTCGATAACGCTGCCGTTCCGCTCCACCTCGCATTCGAACATCAGGTGTTCCACGAGTCGGAAGCGGCCCGCGGCGATCTCATCGAGCGCCGCCTCGACCTCGGCCCGCGAGAAGTCGGCCAGAAATCCGAGCGTGCCGAGATTCACGCCGAGCACCGGCGTCTGCTCGTAGCCCATCCAGCGGGCCGTTCGCAGGATCGATCCGTCGCCGCCGAGCACGACCACCAGATCGACACCCCCGTCCTTGGCGGCGTGAAAGGTTCCCTGCCCCCAGGTGTCGCGGGGCGCCAGCCGGCACGTCACCGCATAGCCACGGTGGCCGAGCAGGGCCGCCAGTCGCTGCGCCTCCTCGTCCACGCCGGCCAATCCGGTCGGCCCCACGATCACGGCGCGGAGATGCTGCGGCGCGGGCTGCTGCGGGCGGAGTCGCGACATGCTTGTCATGGAGAACTGTCTAGCGGCACGAGACGTTCGACGGCGCCTCGCTGGCGAGCGCCCGGCAGGTCTTGGCGATGCCGGCGGCATCGAGGCCCAGGTCGGCGAGCAGTTCGCCGCGTTCGCCATGCTCGACGAACCGGTCGGGAAGGCCCAGCCGCACGATCGGACCGCAGGCGATCCGCGCCTCGTTGACCGACTCGAGCACGGCGCTGCCGAAGCCGGTGGGCAGGGCATTTTCCTCGACCGTGACGACCCAGGGCGCGGCCTCGATCCGCTCCAGCAGGAGCCGGGTGTCGAGCGGCTTCACGAACCGGGCATTGACGACGCCCACCTCGAGACCCTCCTCGCGGAGCAGTCGCGCGGCGTCGAGGGCCGCACCGAGGAGCGTGCCACAGGCGACGATGAGGCCGTCGTGGCCGTCGACCAGTGGCTCGGCACAGCCGCTGGTGATCGCCGTGCGGCTGCCACCGTGGTTTTCCACCACCGTCTTCGGATAGCGGATGGCGACGGGGCCGGGCTGCTCCAGCGCCCAGTCGAGCATTGCGACCAGGTCGTGCTCGTCGCCGGGGGCGAGCACCGCCATGTTGGGAAACAGTCGCAGGTAGCCGAGATCGTAGGAGCCGTGGTGCGTCGGCCCGTCGGGGCCGGTGAGGCCGGCCCGGTCGAGCATGAACACGACCGGCAGGTTCTGCAGGCAGACCTCCTGGAAGATCTGGTCGAACGACCGCTGCAGGAACGTGCTGTAGATGTCGACGATCGGTCGGCAGCCCACCTTGGCCTGCCCCGCGGCAAAGGCCACCGCGTGCGACTCGCAGATGCCGACGTCGAAGAAGCGGTCGGGGAATTCCTCGCGCACCGGCTCGAGCTTGTTGCCCTGGCACATGGCCGCGGTGAGCACCGTCACCCGTTCGTCGCGCCGCATGCAGGTGCCGATCGCGGCGCTGGCGACGTCGGTGTAGGCGCGGGCGGATGATTTCTTGATCGACACGATGCAGTCGTCGTCGTCGCACTCGAACGGCGCCGGTGTGTGGAAGAAGACGGGATCGGCCTCCGCCGGCTTGAAGCCGTGGCCCTTCTCCGTGAGCACGTGGAGCAGCACCGGCCCCTCCTCGTCCTTCACCAGTTCGAGGTAGCGGATCAGGTTTGGCAGCGAGTGCCCCTCGACCGGTCCGAAGTAGCGCACGCCCATCGCCTCGAAAAGCATGCCGCCGTGGAGCGTGGCCTTGAGCGAGTCCTTGGCCTTGCCCAGCATCCGCTCCATCTGCTCGCCCACCATCGGCACGCCCTTGATCAGTTCGCCCGCCTGTTGCTTGATGCCGCGGTACCAGGGTTTGGTACGGATGACGTCGAGGTATTCCGCGAGGGCCCCGACCCGCGGACAGATCGACATCTTGTTGTCGTTCAAGATCACGAGCAGCTTCTTCTTGAGGAAGCCGGCGTTGTTGAGCGCCTCGAAGACGATGCCCGAGGGGAGGGCGCCGTCGCCGATCACCGCGACGGAATGCCGGTCGCCGCGGCCGCACAGGTCGTCGCCGCTGGCGAGACCCAAGGCGGTCGACACGCTCGAGCCGGCGTGGCCCGTCATGAACAGGTCGTAGGGGCTCTCGTCGGGATTGGGGTAGCCCATCAGGCCGCCCTTGGTGCGGATGGTGCCAAACCGGGCGAAGCGTCCCGTGATCAGCTTGTGCGGATAGATCTGGTGGCCGGTGTCCCAGATCAGACGATCACGGCTGAAGTCGAACACCCTGTGCAGCGCGAGGCAGAGTTCGACCACGCCGAGGTTCGAGGCGAAGTGGGCCGTGCGGGAGGCGACCACCTCGCAGAGTGCCCGCCGCATTTCCCCGGCGAGTTGTTCCAACTGGTCCATCGACAGCCCGGCAAGATCCTGGGGAGACAGGATGGCCGGCAGGATGACGGGTGTGGAATGGGAATTGTCAGGCATGGCGATGGTGCATCCTTTGCGGTGGTGCCTAATGATCGCGGGCGATGATCCAGCGTGCCAGCGCCGTCAGTTTTGCCGCGGAGTCACCGAGACCCGAGACGGAGATGACGGCCTCTTCGGCGAGGGCCCGGCCACGGACGCGGCTCTGTTCGAGGCCGACAACGGTGGGGAATGTGAGTTTGCCGCGGCCGGCATCTTTGCCGACCCGCTTTCCCATGGCGGCCTCGTTCCCCTCCGCGTCGAGCAGATCATCGGCAATCTGGAAGGCGAGCCCGAAGGCGCGGCCATAGGCGGCCAGCATCGACAGCTGCGCTTCGTTGGCGTTGGCCGAGAGACCACCGAGTTCGAGAGCCGCGAGAAACAGCGCCCCGGTCTTGCGGCGGTGAACGTGCTCGAGCCAGCGCATCTGGTCGGCCCCCGGGCTGGCGGCGACATCGGGAATCCAGCCGCGTTCGGCCGCCAGATCGTCGGCCTGTCCGCCCACGAGTGCCTCCGCGCCGGCGGCCTTCGCAAGCACGAGGCAGCCCCGTGCCGCGGTGGCCGGCGGCATCTCCCGGGCGAGCGTTTCGAAGGCCAGCGCCTGCAAGGCATCGCCGCAGAGGATCGCCGTCGCCTCGTCGAAGGCGCGGTGGCACGTGGGCTGGCCCCGGCGCAGGTCGTCGTCGTCCATCGCCGGCAGGTCGTCGTGCACGAGCGAATAGGCGTGGATCATTTCCACGGCCAGAGCCGCACCGGCGGCCGTCTCCCAAGTGCCGCCGCAGGCCTCGGCTGCCCAGAGGACCAGCGCCGGCCGCAAGCGCTTGCCCGGCGCGAGGACGGCATACCGCATGGACTCCGCCAGCCGCGGGGCGGCATCACTCGATAGTTCGAGGGCCTGCGAGAGCCGCGGCTCGATGAATGCCCGGACTCGTTCCAGCGAAACGCCGATCGAGGCCGCGTCGACACCGGGCAGATTTTGCCCCGCGGAAGCGGCCGCGCTGCCCGATACGAGATCGCTGGAGGACACCGGGCAGCCTGCCATGAACGGGCCCTTCGAAATGGTTGAAAAGCAGCCTGAAAGTTTAGACGGACTCGGGTGAGTAGTCCATCCCGGGCAGCGTCTTGGCACGCGTCGACTTGCCTCGCGCGGACTGGTTTTTTCCAGCCTTGGAACCTTCCGCGGCCGCAGTGCCATCGGCCGCTGGCGGCTGCAGCGGGGCCGTGGTCGGGCGGCCGTCTTCGTCCGTTCCCGTGAGCACGCGGACCCGCGCTTCGGCATGAGCGAGTTCGTCGTGGAGCTGCCGCAGAATGGCCACCCCGCGTTCGTAGGCGTCGATCGATTCCGAGAGGCCGAGGCCGCCGGCCTCGAGGCGGCCGACGAGTTCGGTCAGCTGGACGAGGCCTGCTTCAAAGGAGGGCGGCTGGGGTGAGTTTGACGAGGCAGCGGTTCGTGGAGGCTGTCCGTTCGGCATGGTGGTCTCGTTGTCGGTTGGCATGATTCAGGTCCCTGGTGTGAGCGGGGCCGCATCCGCGCGGTTGACGGTGCTCCAGACTCGACCGTCGGACAGTTGCGTGACGAGCGTGTCGCCTGGCCGCACGTCGGCCATCGAGTTGAGGGCGGCCGCCCGCCCTTCGATCGACGTCACCGAGTAGCCGCGGGCCAGGATTTTGAGCGGGCTGCCGGCCTCGAGCCGGCCGACTGCGGCCCGCAGGCGTTCCCCCGCGCGATCGACGGTCGCGGCCGTCAGCCGCCGGAGCCGAGCCGCATGCTGCTCGAGCGCGGCGCGGCGATCCTGCACGAGTCGCGTCGGATCGGCGAGCGCCCGCGACCGGGCGAACTGCCCCAGCCGTTCGCGGGCCAGTTCGACGCGGCGTGTCAGTCCGCCCCGCAGCCGGCCGTCGAGCGACGCAAGCGTCGCCGCCAGTTGCGGTCCATCGGGGGCGATTCGCACCGCCGCGTCGGTGGGCGTGAGGGCGCGGACGTCGGCGGCGAGATCGGCGAGCGAGACATCGATTTCGTGCCCCACGCCCGAGACCACTGGCACAGGCGAAGCCGCCACCGCGCGCACGAGCACCTCCTCGTTGAACGCCCACAGGTCTTCGAGGCTGCCGCCGCCACGGATGAGGGTGATCGCGTCGACGGCGGGCGTGAGCCGTCCGGCGACCGCGAGGGCCGCGGCCAGTTCCTCCGCCGCGCCGGCGCCCTGCACCCGCGAGGGCACCACGATCACCTCGCACGACCGCCAGCGGGCCATGAACGTCTCGAGAAAATCAGCGATCGCGGCGCCCGTCGGGCTCGTCACCACCGCGATCCGTTTCGGAAACCGGGGGAGCGGCCGCTTGCGGGCGGGATCGAAGAGCCCCTCGCGCTCGAGTTGGGCGAGCAGTTTCCGTAGCCGGGCCTCCAGCGCGCCGGTGCCGACCGCGTGCAGGCGGTCGATCGTGAGCTGGTAGGTGCCGCGGGGCGGATAGACCTCGAGCCTGCCGTGGCAGACCACTTCGAGGCCGTCGGACGGCTCGATCGCCAGCAGTGGCACCGTGCCGCGCCAGACGACGGCCCGCAGGAGTGCCGACTCGTCCTTGAGCGACAGATAGATATGTCCGGAGGAAGCCTTGGTGAGGTTCGAGACCTCGCCCGTGATCCAGACGTCGGCGAACCGCGCTTCGAGGGTCTCCTTGACGCGCGACGTCACCTCTGAAACGCTCAAGGCCTCCTGGGGCGGGCTGCGTCGGTCGGTCGACAAGGCTTCGCTCATACGAACAGCAGTCTAGCACTTGGGAACACGCATGCCCGATACACCAGCCTCGTCGTCCTCGCCTCGAGCAGCCAGGCCCATCGCGGAGGACGGGCCCCCGCGTGGTGCGTTGCTGGTGATCTTCCTGACGGTGTTCATCGACCTGCTCGGCTTCGGCATCGTCCTGCCCGTGATGCCGCGGCAGGCGGATCCGTATTTGACGGCGCTCGGCCTCTCGCCACTGGCCAGCGGCGCCATGATCGGCCTCCTGTTTTCGGTCTTCTCGCTGATGCAGTTTCTCTTCAGTCCGGTCTGGGGTCGCATCTCCGATCGCATCGGTCGGCGGCCGATCCTGCTCCTGAGCCTACTGGGGTCGGTCGTCTTCTACGCCCTCTACGGGCTGGCGGTGACGCTGCCGCCGGAGCGGGCCGCACTCGCGCTCGGACTGATGCTCCTCTCGCGGATCGGCGCCGGCATCGCCGGCGCGAGCGTCGGCACGGCGGCCGCCGTGATCGCCGACTGCACTCCACCGGAGGGCCGGGCCCGCGGCATGGCCCTGATCGGCATCGCCTTCGGCGCGGGCTTCACCCTCGGACCCCTGATCGCCTACTTCGGCCTCGCGCTCTTCGCCCGCCAGCCCTGGGGCGTCGGGGCGCTGGCGTCGCTGCTCTCGCTGGTCGCGCTGCTCTTCGCGATCGCCGTCTTCAAGGAGACCCGCAACCCCGACCGGAAGGCGGCGAAGGAATTTTTCAGCATCGCGCGGACGGCCACGGTGCTCGGGCAGCCGGCCGTGGGCGCGCTCGTGCTCACCTACTTCCTGTCGATCTTTGCCTTCGCCAACTTCGAGGCCACGCTCGCCCGGTTCACGAAGGAAGGCTTCGGCATGACCGACGACGACAACTTCCTCGTCTTCGCGTCGATCGGGGCGATGCTGATGGTGGCCGGCGGACTCTATCGTCCGCTCGCCAAGCGGCTGCCGGAAACGAAGCTGCTCGCCACGGGACTGGCCATGCTGATCCTCGGCATGGCCGGGATCGGCGGCCTGGCCTGGCTGCTCTATCGCGATGCCTCCACAGGCATGGCGGTTTCGGGCGGGCTCCGCTGGCTGTTTTATACGGCGTGCGCCGCCGCGGTCGCCGGCTTCGCCTTCGTCAATCCGTCGGTCTCGGCCCTGATTTCCATGCGGGCCGACCCGGCCCGGCAGGGAGAGGTGCTCGGCGTCAACCAATCGTTCGCATCGCTGGGCCGCATCCTTGGCCCGTTCGCGGGCTCGATGCTCTTCTCGCTGCATCCCTCGCGGGTGCTTCCCTACGTCGCCGCCGTCGCGACGCTCTGCTACGTCGTCACACTCCTGCCCCGCGTGTCACGAAAGTAGGACAGGCTTCAGCCTGTCATCCCCTCGCCTGAGCTGACATGCCGCATTGGTCGCCGGCGGCACGGCGGCAGATGCGCGGCCATGACGGGCTTCAGCCTGTCATCCTTTCGGAGTGTAAGCGCCGTGCCGAACAGGAGCGGGCCAGTTCACGCGGGCTTACCGGCTCTTCGTCAGCCCGTAGGACTCGAGCTTCCGGCAGAGCGTCGCACGGCTGATACCGAGTTCGGCGGCGGCGTTGGGCACGCTGCCACCGGTGCGCCGCAGGGCCTCGATCACGAGGGCGCGTTGCCAGTCGCCCAGTTTGAGCGTCGCTGTCTCCGCCACGAAGGATCCGATACGGGCCGTGGCTGGCGATGCGTCGCCGCCGGCGGGATCGAACTGCTGGAGGCTGATGCTGTCGAGTGCGATGGTGCGATCGGCGACCACATCGTCCGGCAGACCGTCAGTATCTTCGCTGGCGTCGAGATCGACGGTCTGCAGCGATGACAGGTCAGACGGATGTCCGCCGGATTCCGTGGGCGGGGCGGCCGGTTGGGCATGGCCGGCACAGGCGGCGGCGGCAAGGCTGGCGAGCGCCACCAGAAAATCAAAGTCGGCGCTGCGGAACGCACCTTTTGGGGCCGAGGCCGCGATCGCGGCATGCACCGCGTTGTTTTCGACGATCGGCACGCAGGCGATTTCGAGGGCAGTGTCGGGTTCGCCCGCGGCGGTTTCGGCGGCCGCCACCCAGACGGCATTGCCGTCGTGGGCCACCAGACGGCAGGTGGATTCGCCGAGCAGGCGGGCGAGCGGGCTGCCGGGCGGCGCGACACAGACCGGCTCGAAGCTGCTCTCGCCGTGCACGGTGAACCAGCCGACGCTCGCAGCGCCGCAATGTTCGACGGCCAGTTCGAGCGCCGTGCCGATCACGTCGCGAACCGAACGCGAGGCGAGCAGGCGGATGCTCGCCTGATAGAGCAGCAGCGGTCGCCGCGCGTCGTCGGTCGAGCCGATCGACGAACGCCGCAGCACGCTGCCCTCGAGTTGGGAAACGGGGCCGCACTTCAGCACCTTGCCGCCGGGCGCCGCGGCAGGCGGCCGCACGTGCCGAAACGCGAGTTCCGCCGTACCGATGCGAATCACCGCGCCGTCGGTGAGTGTGTGGGAGGTGATTTGTGCGCCGTCGACCCATGTGCCGTTGCGGCTGCCGAGATCACGGAGCACCCAGCGGCCCGCCTCGCAGCGAACCGCGGCATGGGCACGGCTCGCGAGGCGATCAGCGAGCACGATCGCCGCATCCTGAGCCCTGCCCAGCATGTTTTCCCGAGACGCGTCGAGCACGAAGGTCGGTCCCGCGCGGCCGGCGATCCGCAGTTCGAGCGCGGCGGCCGACGTTGCAGCCGGGGTGGTCGGCAATTCTTGGGGCGCGTCGCTGGACACGGCAGGCGGGCTCGGGCGTCTGGTGACGGAGGTGGGGCGGGCGTGGCTTTTGTGACCAACTCCACTATAAAGTCGCATGTCTGGCGATGGAACTGCGGTCCAGGACTTTCAGTCGTGATTTCCACAGAGAATCTCCCACTGGCATCGAAGCGGCTGCCCATCGTGGCACTGCCGGCCGCCGATACCGGCTGGGCGGAACGCTGGCAGGGGGCGTTCGGCGGTTCTCCGGGCCAATTGCGGGGATTGCTGGTCGTCGGACACGGAACGGCCGACCCGCTGGGAGCCGCTGAAACCCACGAGATCACCCGCCGTGTGGCCGCGCTGATTCCCGGCGTGCCTGTCGAACTCGGGTTTCTCGAGGTCATCGGCCCGACCATCGGCGAATCGCTCCAGCGGCTGGCGGAGCGAGGCTGCCGGGAGGTGGTCGCCGCGCCACTGCTCCTGTTCACGGCCGGCCATGCCCGGCGCGACGTGCCTGAAGCCCTCGAGGAAGGCGCGCGGCGGGCGGGGCTCGCCGTCAGCCAGTCCGGCGCCTTCGGCTGTCATCCGGAGATCGTGGCGCTCTCGAGGCAGCGGCGGTGCGAGGCGTTGCACGCCCTCGATCCGGTGCCGTCCGGATCGACGGTGCTCGTGATGGTGGGCCGGGGATCGAGCGATCCCGCGGCCCATGCGCAGCTGGCGGAGTTCGCCGCGGCCACGCTCGAGCCGGGCAGCCATGCCGTGCGCCGCGACAACGCCTGCGGCAGGGTCGAGTTTGGCTTCGTCGCCGCCGCGCGGCCCAGCGTGGCCGAGGCGCTCGCGGCCGCAGCGCTGGGGGGCCCGGCCGTCGTGAGACGCGTCGTCGTGCAGCCGCACCTCCTCTTTCGCGGCCACGTGGAGGAACAGGTCGAGGCATCGATCCGGCAGGCGCGGGCCGCCCACCCAGAGGTCGAGTGGGTGCAGGTACGACGGCTGGGGGCGGCGGAACGCGTGGCGCGGGCCTTGGTCGAACGGGCCGCGGCTGCAATCCGGTAGAACATGTTCAGACGGCGGGGAGTTCCCGGAAGAACGGCTCCGCGGAGCCGGGAGCGGACGGAACGCTTTTTCCGCAGTGTCTCTCCAGGCTGCAGGGTGCGGTGGCAAAGGTAGTTTCCGTTGGGAAAGAACATCTCGCCACAAAACCGCTGAACTGGCACAATAATGGTTCTGAAACGGAGTCAATACGAGGAAGGAGTCATGCGCGTGAAGGCTAGCAGCATCGCCGCCGGTGGCATTGGTCGCGTCCGAGGACGGACCGAGGGTGGGCAAGGCCGGCGGTTGCGCGGTCTCGGGCGGTTCCATTCGGTCTGCCTCGTGACATCGGTCTGCCTCATGGCCGGCGCCGTCTGCGGGAGCGGAGTCCGCGCCGAGGAGCCGCCAACCGCGGTTGCAGGGTTGGCCGCCGCCACGTCGCCGGCAGCGGCCAAGCCGGGCCCCAACGACCGGCAGATCACGCTCGCCGTCCGCAGCTATCTCGAGCGCGAGCACTTCACCCGCCGGCCGATCGACGACGAGATCGCCCGCCGCTGGTTCGGGATTTTTCTCGAGTCGCTCGACCCGATGAAGATCTACTTCCTGCAGAGCGACATCGACGCCTTCATGCAGAAGCGGGATTCGCTCGACGACCTCGTGAAACGCGGCGACGTGAGCTTCGCCTACGAGGTCTACAACCGCTTTCTGGAGCGGATCGACGCCCGGCTGCCGCTGATCGAACGGCTGCTCGCCACCCCGCAGGACTTCTCGAAGCAGGAGTCGATCATCATCGACCGCGACGACACCAAGTGGGCCACGAGCGAGGCCGAGGCCGAGGACAACTGGCGGAAGCGGATCAAGTATGACCTGCTCGTGCAGAAGATGGAAAAGACGCCGCCCGAGGAGGCGCAGGACAAGTTGCAGCGCCGCTACCGGAGTTTTGCCAAGCGGATGCATCAGATGACGGCCGACGAGTTGCTCGAGACCTATCTCTCGTCGCTCACGAGCAGTCTCGACCCCCACACGAGCTTCATGTCGCCCGGCACGCTCGAAAACTTCGAAATCGGCATGCGGCTCCAGCTCGACGGCATCGGTGCCTCGCTCAAGGGGGAGGACGGCTACACGACCGTGGCCGAACTCGTGCCCGGCGGCGCCGCCGACAAGGACGGCCGGCTCCAGAAGAAGGATCGCGTCGTCGGCGTGGGGCAGGGGACCGAGGGCGACATCGTGGACGTCGTCGACACGAACCTCAACGAGGTCGTCAAGCTGATTCGTGGCAAGCGGGGCACGGTCGTGCGGCTGAAGGTGATTCCGGTCGGCCAGACGGCGCCGAAGATCTATGACATCACCCGGGCCAAGATCGAGCTCAAGGACAGCGAGGCCCGCGGCGAGGTGATCGAAGAGGGACGGAAGCCCGACGGCACACCGTTCCGGATCGGTGTGATCAACCTCCCGAGCTTCTACATGGACATGGCCGGCGCCCGTCAGGGTCAGGCCGAGTACAAGAGCAGCACCCGCGACTGCAAGCGGCTGCTCGATGAATTCCGGCAGAAGGGGGTCGACTGCGTCGTCCTCGACCTCCGCAACAATGGTGGCGGTTCGCTGCCTGAATCGATCTCCCTGACCGGCCTGTTTATCGACACCGGCCCCGTGGTGCAGATCAAGGATGCCGACAAGCGTGTGCAGCAGTATGACGACGTTGACCCTGGCATCTCGTGGGACGGTCCGCTCGTGGTGCTCACCAACAAGTTCAGCGCCAGCGCCAGCGAGATCGTGGCGGGAGCGATCCAGGATTACCACCGCGGTCTCGTCGTCGGCGACAACGCGACGCACGGCAAGGGCACCGTGCAGAGCCTGCTCGACCTGGGCCGCCAGCTCTTTCAGCGGCTTCCCAACGCCCCCTCGCTCGGTGCGATCAAGATCACGATGCAGCAATTCTACCGCCCGAGCGGCCTGAGCACGCAGCTCGAGGGAGTGAAGAGCGACGTCGAACTGCCGAGCATCACGACGCACCTTCCCGTGGGCGAGTCGGATCTCGATCATGCGATCGCCTTCGACAAGGTGCCCGCGGCCACATTTCAGTCGAGTGGCAAAGTGAACGACGACATGCTCAAGAGCCTTCGCGACCGGTCCGTCGGCCGCATCAAGGGGAACGAGGAATTCGGCAAGGTCGAAAAGGACATCGCGCAGTACCAGAAGCGGAAGAGCGAGAAGACGATCTCGCTCCTGGAGTCGGAGTTTTCCCGGCAGTGGAACGAGGGCAAGGCTGCCGAGGACGAGGAAAAGAAGCTCGAGGAGTCGGCTGACCCGAAGCGGCCGATCGTGAAACGCGACTTCTACTTTAAAGAGGCGATGAACGTGACGGTCGACTACCTCAACATGCTTGCCGGCGGCGCCGCGGGGCTCGCCCGGACGACAGCGCCGGCGGAAACCCAGCGGCTCCAGCCGGTGCCCGCCAGGTAGGGTAGCCTTCAAGCTGCCATGAGCACCGACAACTCCCGATGCTGAGGAGGCGGTCGGCTGAAGCTCGACGAGCGTCTGCATTTTCGACCTTCTGAGGTCGGCAGCGCCGCAGGTCGTCAGCGGAGAAAATGTAGCGCGAAGGAGACTTCTGCCGCCGGCGACCAATGCGGGTGAGCGGCACAGGCCAAGCAAAGACAGGCTGAAGCCTGTCCTACTTCAGGATCGCTTCCAGGCCCCGGAATGAGTCTGGGTATTCGAGCCTGAGCGGGATGTCGCGAAAGAGCCGCGCTGGATCGACGCGTTTGTCGGCGCCGCGAGTGCGGGGGGCCGTGGTGTCCCATGTCGGCGGTGGGCTGCCGGTGATCTTCGCGAGGTGGGCATACCACTCGCGTCGCCGCACGGGCACGCCATCGGAGACGACGTAGAGCGGTTGCGGCGCCGGGGCGGCGGCGACGGCGCACACGGTGCGGGCGGCGTCGTCGACGTGGATCAGGTTGAGCCAACTGTCGGGATCGGCCGCGATCGGCCTGCCGGCCTTGAGATCCTCGAGCCGCGGCAGCCGGTCCGGGCCGTAGAGTCCAGCGAAGCGCAGCGCCGTGCCGCGGTTGCCGGTGCGGTCGTGGAGCAGACGCTCGGCCTCGAGGAGCACGCGGCCGGCCTCGCGGACGGGGTGGGCGGGCGTCGTTTCGTCGACGATTCGGCCGTCTTCGTCCCCCCAGACGCCAGTCGAACTGGAGAGGATGATGCGCGGCGTGCCGGGGAGCGCGTCGAGCACGCGGCCGAGGCCCACCACGTGGACGTCGCGGTAGGTGGCGTCGGCGGTGCGGTCGAATCCCACTCCCCAAAACATGGCGTCGACCGCGGGCAGATCGCGGATCGTGTCGGGGCGCGTCACGTCGGCCGTCAGCGGCGTGATCCCGGCCGCAGCAAACTCCGCAGCCCGCGCGGCTGACCGGGTCAGGGCCCAGACCTGCGCGCCCGCCTCGAGCCAGCGTTTCGCAACCCGCAGCCCCAGATAGCCGCAGCCGATGACGAGCCGCCGTGGTGCGGCAGTTGCGGATTCCCCGAGTGGGGTGGAGGGAGCCGTCATCAGTCGAGCGCTCCCGGCCGCTGCGGCGGATGGGGTGAGGACTGCGCCTCCATCCAGTCGGAGAGCACGATCTGGGCTGCGAGCGAGTCGGTGCGCGACTTTTTTTTGCCGCGGGAGAGACCGAGGCCGGCGAGTTTGCCCGTCGCCTCGATCGAGGTGTATCGCTCGTCGCGAAACACGACCGGCCGGGCGGTGGCCTCGGCCAACCAGGCGCCGAACCGCTCGACTTCGACCGACATCTTGCTGTCGCTGCCATCGGCGTGGATCGGCAGGCCGACGACGAAGCCGACGATGTCTTCGGCGGCGACGAACTTCCGGAAAAACGCCGCCTCCGCGGCGGGATCCCCGCTGGGTGCGTGCTGGCAGAACGGGCTGGCGATGATCCGCTGGGCGTCGCAGATCGCGATGCCCAGCCGCTTGCGACCGTAGTCGATGCCGGCCACGCGGCCGGCGGGGATCGCTGCTGGCTCGCTACTCATCGGCGTCTGGCGGCGTCACGGGAAGACGCGCGGGCTCCGCGGCAACCGGGCCGGCGGGTTGTTCCGCCGCGCTGTCGGCGGCTGCAAACCGGCCCGTTTCGAGAAAGGAGACCGTGGCCTGTTGCACCAGCGTGTTCTTCATCATCGCGGCATGACTGACGGGCACGAGGAGGAAGTCTTCGGCACCGGCGAGCCGGGTTTCGGCCACCCGCACGACGGCGTCGTCATCCCCCTCGAGCAGCGTGCTGAAGCCACGGTCGTCCCCCTTGCCACCGGCCACGATCCCGAAGGGGCAGGCCGGCACGGCCAGATTCGGCGCGACCTTTGGCCAATCGATGACGAGATCCCGCGCCGCGCCGTTGGAGAGGGCGGCGAGGATCCAAAACTTCGACGCCATGCGGGCGAGATCAGAGCCCTGATTGGGCGCGCCGAGCATCACCATGCGGTGCACGCGGGCGAGGTCCGCCGCAGGGGCCAGGCTCATCCAACGCCGCACGACCAGATTGCCGAGGCTGTGGCCGACGAAACTGATGCGATCGGCATGGGGCAGGGCCGCGATCACGTCCGCCAGTCCGCGGCCGTGATCATCGATCCCGGCCTTGGGGCTGGCGTAGCCGACGGAGAGCACCGTCGCGTCGAGTTCCTTTCGGAGGTGCTGCACGATCGGCCGCATCGAGGAGCGGCCCTCGCCGAGGCCGTGGAGCACGATCACGGCGGGCCCGCGAACGGCGGGGATGCGGCCGGCCTCCTCCAGCGACTGGAATGCCTTCAGGCACGCCTCGTGGGTGCCCTCCTGGATGCAGTGGTCGCGTGGATCGAGGATTCGACAGGCGTCGCTGCCGGGCCGCCGCTGCAGTCGCCAGTCGTGCCGCACGATCGCGTCCGACCACTCCATCGCCTCGGTTGCCTGCCGCAGGGAGGCGATCCAGGTTGCGTCACCGGCGGGCACGGCCGTCGGATCTTCGGCCCGTGCGCAGAAAGTCAGCGTGACGACCAGCAGGCAGAGCGGAAGCGAAAAGCCCAGCACCGCCGGATGCGCCGACCGGGTGGAAAAAGGGCGGGGCTGCCGTTCTCCGTTGCGAGTCATAGAAATTCGTTCCAACCGCGCTTCTCCAATTCTGCGACCACCCGCCGCACGCCCTCTTCGTGGGCCCTGTCAGCCACGAGCGTGGCGTCCGGCGTGTGCACCACAAGCATATCCTCGAGGCCCATGGTGACGACCAGATGGTTGCCGGTGCCGTGGACGATCGTCCGGACGGAGTCGATCCCGAGATGCCTGCCCACGATCGTATTGCCGTCGGAATCAACGCCCCGCTGGCGGGCCACCGCTGACCAGCCACCCAGGTCGTCCCATTCGAACGGCGCCTCGATCACGGCCACGTCCGTGGCGTGTTCCAGTACGGCGTAGTCGATCGAGATGCCCTTGATCGCCGCAAACTCCCGGGCGAAGACCGCATCGCGATCGGCGGTCTCCCAGGCGGCCGCAATTTTTTCGAGCCGCTCGAGACACTCCGGCTGATGCGTGGCGAGCGCCTCGAGGATCGTCGCCGCCTTCCAGACGAAGATGCCGGCATTCCAGAGGAAATTTCCGGCTGCCAGGTACTCCTTGGCAACGCTCGCCGGCGGCTTCTCGCGAAACTTGGCCACGCGATGCACGGCGGCCCCGCCCGGCGGCTGCGGCAACGGATCGCCCTGCTGGATGTAGCCGAAGCTTTCGGCCGGGTAGGTCGGCTTGATGCCAAACGTCACGAGCCGGCCGGGGGCTTCGTCGCAGAGCGCCGCAGCCTGCAGGATCGCCTCCCGAAAACGGCCGGCCGGCTTGATCACGTGGTCGGACGGCATCACGGCCATCGTGGCCGCAGGGTCGTGCCGTGCGACCAGGAGCGCCGCGAGGCCGACGCAGGGGGCGGTGTCGCGTTTGCAGGGTTCGCCGACGAGGCCGGCCTCGGGCACGCCCGGCAGTTGGGCATGCACCGCCGGGAGCAGCCGCTGCGACGTGACCACCATCATCCGCTCCGGCGGCACGAGACCGGCGAGCCGTTCGACCGTGTCTTCGAGCAGGGTCTTTTCACCGGCCAGCGGCAGCAGCTGTTTCGGCAACGCAGCCCGGCTGGCGGGCCAGAAACGGGTGCCGGATCCACCGGCCATCACGATCGCATGCAGCATCAGCCAAGTCCTCCGTGGAGCATCATTGTTTTTCCGAGGGTCTTGATAGAGGGTTTCATGAGGGGCTTTGTCGATCGCAGCCGACGACCAGCGGCTTCTCGATCCGGCTGCCAGACGAAAGCACGCGGTGAATGTCTGTCTCGTCGAGGATGCCGGCGGCGTCGAGTTCCACGTCGATGCCCTCGGCGACGCTTACGCCGGCCTGGGCGAGCAGCCTGCGGGCATGGTTCACGAGCGCTGCCCGCACGTGCTCGGGCGCGTCGCTGGCTGAGCCGGCGGGATTCTTGAGCGGCGCAAAACCCTGCTCCGGTTCGATTTCAACCACGCAGACCCGCGCCGCCAAGGGCATGAGGTCGAAGATGAACCGTTCGAATTTGATCGCGTTGGGCTGCCGCGGTGTCACCAGCCGGCCGGCGTCGTCGAGGAATGCCACCGACTTGTGGGCGAGATGCAGGGGCAGGGAGTCCGCGGTCGCTGCGGCCCGGTCGAGGAACGACTTCGTGAAGGCATGCACCGCGATGGAGCCGGCGTGGAATCGGAGTCGGCCATCGGGCAGCCGCTCGGCGGCAAGCGGTCCGGGAAGATCGCTGTATTCGACGACAATGTGCCGGCCGTCGTTCTCCACCACCACGCCGACCCGCTCGGCCGGCTCGCGTTTCCGCACCACCTGCGTGGAGAACTCGGCGGCGGTCAGCAGGTGGTAGCCGAGAAACTCCCGGTCGAGCGGCATGGCCAGTGGATTGTCGACCTGGAAACTCACGATCTGTTCGACGCCGTGCCGTCCAAACCAGTCGAGCCCACCGGTTTCGGCGAGCGCGGTGAGCATGCCACCATGGCCGTCGGGGGCCATTGCCACGTGGTCCGGGGCGTCGAGCAGCAGCCGTCCGCTGGCGGCATCGATGGCCGGGAGATCGTGCTGCCGAAACACGTGCACGCATTCCGGTGAGAGACCGAGGCAGGGGTGTTCGCGCAGAAAATCCCGCGTCTCGGCGTCGGTCGCGGAACTGGTCATGATCGCCAGCGGCACGTCGCGGCCGAATCGCCGGCGCACGGCCCGCAACTTTCCAAACAGCAGTTCGAACAGGCTGGCCTGCGAGACCGGGCCCACCCTGTAAAGCCCTTTCGGCCCGGTGCAGCCGAGCCGGGTGCCCTGACCACCTGCGACAAGAATCGCGCCGACGGCTCCCGTGGACAGCGCCTGTTCGCCACGGGCTCTGGCCACGGCCGGCGGGATGGAATTTTCTGCAGCGCCCAGCCGCAGGCAGGGAGGAGTGACGGCCCGGGTCAGCTCGATCGTGGGAGGCAGGACCGCGGTGGTCTGGGCAGCGAGCCGCTGGAGTTCCGAAAACTGCCTCCAGTCGATCAGGGACAACTGGCCCAGGAGCCGTGCCCGACCGGCGGCGTCGAGCCGATCCCAGGAGGCGAGCACGTGCGTCTGGCCGGCCGCTGCGAGCTGCCGGGAAAGCGTCTGGGGGACTGCAGATGCGGTTTCGGAAGTTTCGCGATCACTCATCCGCGCACCCACCACCAGAACAGAAAGCAGAGCAGTGGAAAGCCGATGAAGATCACCCCGTAGGTAAAGAGCGTGGTCCAGAGGTGTTCGGGCCAGCGTGCCATGAATGGAAAGCCGATCGGAAAAAGTCGGAGTCAGGGTTGGACGGAGATTGGACGGAGACGGGGTTTAGACGGGGGACGTCAC
Source organism: Planctomycetia bacterium (assembly GCA_026401035.1). Classification (GTDB taxonomy): domain Bacteria; phylum Planctomycetota; class Planctomycetia; order Pirellulales; family UBA1268; genus RGVT01. The sequence continues at coordinate 117,345 of JAPLNR010000065.1, forward strand.
GAAGACATCGACAGGAATTTCAAACGCCTCCTCGGCCGGTTCGTCGAGCCGGCATTCGACCCGCATGCCCCAGGGCAGAACCTCAGCGGCCGACACAAGCGCCTCCACGCCATCGTATGCGGTGGTCACCTCAACGACGGGCATCTGGGCAAACGGCGGGCAGAAGCCGACGTGGCCGGAGGCGGTGCGGGCGCCTTGCGGCACGGCCAGCGAGAGCGTGCCGCGCAGGGAGTCATGGCCGGCGGCCTCGTAACGCTCGAAACGCTGCGTGAGGTGGCCGGGGCAGGGAAGAGCGGTCGCGGCTGCCGGAGAGAAAACCGAGTCGACGGTTTGTGGTGCCTGCCAGGGCCGCGGGCCGCCGGCCGGCGCTGCCCGGCTGTCGGCCGGCCAGCGGCTGGCCGCCCGCCGTGCCGAGGGATTCCGGATCCCCACCAGCCAGGGGCCGGCAACCGTCGTTCCGACAAAGAGCAAGGCCGCCACGAACGATAGGGCCTCGGGCGGCGTCGCCAGCCGCGGCGGCATGGCGACCGCCGCCAACGCGAGCACGAGCCCGGTCCGCGCCGCGAGAGACCAGGGCAGCCCACCTGCCGCGTTGCCCGCCGCCCGCGACATGACGTCGACCACGAGCACGAGCCCCACACCGGCGGCGGCGACGGCGAGAAGGCCGGCCGGCCCGGGTGGGAATTCAAAGCCGCTCGTCAGCCGCCGGCCGCAGAGCACGAGTCCGCAGGCCAGCACCATCGCGGCCGTCAACGCCGCGGCCGCACCGAAGAATGCCTGCTCAAGCGTGCCTACGGCCGGCAGCGTTTCCGCTCGTGGCGAACCACCGCGTTCCAGCCAGGTTGCAAAAAACACGAACGATCAGCCCACCGCAACGCCCGCCCCGGCTGCTTCCGCCAGAGCCGCAGCACGGTCGGTCTTCTCCCAGGTGAAGCCATCGCGGCCGAAGTGGCCGCCCGCAGCTGTCTTGCGATAGATCGGTCGACGCAGGTCGAGATACTCGATGATGCCGCGGGGCGTGAGCGGGAAGAATTCCCGCACCACCTCGCAGAGCCGCTGGTCGTCGATCCGACCCGTGCCCTCCGTATCGACGTGAACGCTCACCGGTTCGCTGACGCCGATCGCATAGGCCAATTGCAGTTCGCAGCGGTCGGCGAGGCCGGCCGCGACGATGTTCTTGGCGACGTGACGGGCCATGTAGGCAGCACTGCGGTCGACTTTCGTCGGATCCTTGCCGGAGAAGGCGCCGCCGCCGTGGCGGCCCCAGCCGCCGTAGGTGTCGACGATGATCTTGCGGCCGGTCAGGCCGCAATCGCCGTGCGGGCCGCCCACCACGAACCGGCCGGTCGGGTTGATGTGGTAGGTGACGTTGCTGATGTCGAGATCCTTCGGCAGCAGCGGCTTGATGATCTTGTTGATGATGAAGGAGCGGATGTCCTCGTTCGACACGTGCGGGGCATGCTGGGTTGAGACGACGACCGTGTCGATGCGGATGGGTTTATTACCCTCGTATTCGACGGTGACCTGGCTCTTGGAATCCGGGCGGAGCCAGTCGACCTCGCCCTTCTGCCGGGCCTCGGTCAGACGGTTGAGAATGCGGTGGGAGAGGGCGATCGGCAGCGGCATCATCTCGGGGGTTTCGTTGCAGGCGTAGCCGAACATCAGCCCCTGGTCGCCGGCGCCGATGTCCTTGCCCTTGGCATCGTCCTCGTTGACGCCCATGGCGATGTCGCCGCTCTGCTTGCCGACGGCGACGAGCACCGAGCAGGTGTCGGCGGCGATCCCCATCTCGTCGTCGGTGTACCCGACGGCGCGGATCACGTCGCGCACGACCTGCTGGTAGTCGATCGTGCCGCGGGAGGTGATTTCGCCGGCGATGACCGCCAGGCCGGTGGTCACCATCGTCTCGCAGGCGACGCGGCTGCGCGGGTCCTGGGCCAGGAAAGCGTCGAGCACGCCGCCGGAGATCTGGTCGGCCAGCTTGTCGGGGTGTCCCATGCTGACCGATTCACTCGTGAACAGATACTTTCCTTGTGCCACGGCTGCTGCCTTCTGCGTAAAAGAGGGAGGGAGTTTCAGAAATGGTCCGGTGAACGTGCCGGCGGGAGAACACGCCCGCCGAGGCCTGCGATTATCGGGGGAGCGGCATTTCTTGGCAACCGGTCTCTCCCGGTTTGGCGGGACTGAGCCGGGAGAGGATGAGCGCGGCCGTCGCCGCCGTGGCACCGCGCCGCGCCGAGACCGTGGCCGCCGCACGGCCGCCGAGGGCTCGCGCCCAGGCGGGGTCGTCGAGGCAGCGTTTCAGGAAGGCCCGCAGGGCCGCCCCATCGGCGACGATTTCGGCCGCATCGGCCTCATGGAGCACGCGGACCTCGTCCTGGAAGTTGCGGGTGTGCGGGCCGAAGCAGACGGCTACGCCGTAGGCGGCCGGTTCGAGCATGTTCTGACCGCCCCGCTTCCCGTCGAGGCTGCCGCCGACGAAGGCGATCGCCGCCGTGCCCCACCACCAGCCGAGCTCACCGGTTGCATCCACCAGCAGGATGCGGGCCGCCGGGTCGGCGCCGGCGCGATCCAGCAGGCTGCGCTTCTGCCACCGCAGGCCCGTTCCATCGAGCAGGGCCGTGATCTCGGGCGTCCGTTCGACGTGCCGGGGCACGATCACGAGCCGCAGCCGTGGATGCCCAGCCGCGAGGGACCGGAAGGCAGCGATCGCGAATTGTTCCTCCGGAGCCTGCGTGCTGCCTGCCAGGAAGACGATGTCGTCGTCACCGATGCCAGCCAGTTGCTGCAGCCGCGAGACGTCGGCTGCATGGCGATCGCCCTTCACGCCGTCGAACTTCATCGAACCGGTGACGGTCACGTCGCCGGCCCCCAGCGACACGAACCGGTCGGCGTCCTGCTGCGACCGCGCGGCCACGAGCGACACCCTCTGGAGCATCCGCCCGACGAGTGGCCGAATCCGCGCGTAGCCAGCCGCGCTCCGCCCGCTCATCCGCGCGTTCGCGACGATGATCGGAAGATTCCGGGCGCGGGTGCGGGCGAGCAGATTCGGCCAGAGTTCGAGTTCGCCGAGGACGAGGAGGTCGGGCCGAACGCGGTCGAGCACGTTGTCGACGGCCCAGGTGAAGTCGAGCGGGCAGGGAAACGTGCGGTCAGGGCCGAAGCGCCGGGCCGCCACGTCGAGGCCGGTCGTGGTGCTGCTCGAGATCACGCACTCGACGGGCCGGCCGCTGGCATCCGCCTGCCGCCCCAGTTCGGCGGCAAGCGACGCGAGCAACTGCACCTCCCCGACGCTCACGCCATGCAGCCAGATCCGCGGCACTCCATCTCGCCGCGGCACCGGCACAACGGCCCCGGTGAACCGCGTCCAAGGCGCCGCCACCGGTCGTGCGCCCGAGAACCTTCTCCATGCCACCCAGGGCAGAAGAAGCACGAACGCGAGCATGTAAACGATATTGAGAACCATGAACTACTTCGTGTCACTCAGTACCACTCACGGAAGTGCAATGCAGGATGCGATGCCTCCCGCCGGCAACGGGATGTCGCCAAGGGGGCGAAGTCCAGGCTGGCACGGCCCGCGTGAAACCAGATGCTGAACGCCGGGAGCGGCGGCAATGCGGGCATGCTCGAAGTGCCGCCCCTCTGTCCGGTTCGGCAGGTTGCACGCCGGCCGCCACTACCCTGCCGACATGCTGCTCGATTTCGCGCAGCAGTTCTTGAATTTCTTGCCACTGCCACAGGGGCAGGGGTCGTTGCGGCCGACCTTGGAGCCAAGGTTTCGGATCGGTTCGACGTTGACCTCGGCAGTTTGCGACGGCGTCGGTTCGTCGGCGGCTTGCGGCGCCGACTGCGCCACCAGTTCCGCCGCCGACGGTGCCGGGGCATGGATCGCGGCCGTCTCCCGCCACGGGCTCTCCTGGACTTCGTCCTCCACCTGCTCGATCCGGTAGACGATGTCGGTGACCCGTTCGTCGATGCCCTTCCACATCAGGTCGAACGTACGCATGCCTTCACGCTTGTATTCCACCTTTGGATCGACCTGGGCATAGCCCCGCAGGCCCACGCTCGCCCGCAGGTGGTCCATCGCCAGCAGGTGGTCCTTCCAGGCATTGTCGAGGATCTGCAGCACGACCGCCCGCTCCATGCGCCGCATGTCGTCGCCGTAGCGGGCTTCCCGGCCGGCGTAGACCTCGCGGGCCTTCCGTTTGACGACCCGCTTGAAGGCCTCGGCGTCGTGGCCATCATCGCCCGCAGCCTGCAGGTCCTGCTCGGTGAGCGGCGCCCCAAACCGCCATTCCGTCCAGCCGCAGGCACTCCGCAGACCGAAGTCGGGGGCGAGAAACCGGCTGCCTTCCGTGAGATCGATCCGATGGATCGCGGCGCGGGTTTTCTCCTGGAGAAATTCGGCCACGCCGTTGCGGCCGACCCGCTTGAGGTCGCGGTCGTTGACCGACAGCTTCCACCGCGTGTTGGCGAACGATGCCAATGCCGACCAGTTCCACTCGCCTTCGTCCTCCTCCGGCGGGATGTTCTCGTCGACCGCCTCGTAGATTTGCGCCTCCGACTGGCGGACCGACTCTTCGACGGCCAGCCGGTCGGCCTCCTCGGGGGAGAGCCCGCGGAAGTCATTGCCGTCGAGTTCGCAGGCCAGTTGGCCCGAGGCCCAGCTGGCGAACGATTGCGGGCCGTAGTCCTTGTCGAGGAAGGCGCCGATGTTCGTGTCGATCTGCCGGTCGACCATGTCGAGGATCAGTTCGCGGCAGTCAGCCCCCTCCAGAATCCGCTGTCGGAAGCCGTAGACCCGCTTCCGCTGCTCGTCCATCACCTCGTCATACTCGAGCAGGTTCTTGCGGACCTCGAAGTTCCGTTCCTCGACCTTCTTCTGCGCGGCCTCGACCCGGCGGGTCACCATCCGGCTCTCGATCGCCTCGCCATCCTGCATGCCCAGCCGCGTGAGCACGTTCTTCACCCACTCGCCGGCGAAGATCCGCATCAGGTCATCTTCGAGCGACAAGAAGAAGCGGCTGGTGCCGGGGTCGCCCTGACGGCCGCAGCGGCCGCGGAGCTGCAGGTCGATGCGCCGCGCCTCGTGCCGCTCGGTGCCGATGATGTGGAGCCCGCCCATGCCGCGAACCCGCTCCCCCTCGGGCTTCATGTTTTCCTTCTCGGAGATCTCGCGAACGAGACCCTCCCACTCCGCCTGCGGCACGTCGAGCCGCGTCGCATACTTGTCCTGGAGCTTGGCCCATACAAGCGTGTCGGGGTTGCCACCGAGGATGATGTCGGTGCCGCGGCCCGCCATGTTCGTGGCGATCGTCACGGCCCCCAACCGGCCGGCCTGGGCGATGATCTCGGCCTCCCGCTTGTGGTGCTTGGCATTCAGAACCTGATGGTCGACCCCCCGCTTTTCGAGCAGTTCGGAGAGCCGTTCGCTCTTCTCGATCGACACGGTGCCGACGAGCACGGGGCAGCCCCGCGGCTCGATCTCCTTGACCTTGTCGCGGGCGATCTTCTCCACGTCCTTCGATCCCTTTGGTTCGAACTCGATGGTGCCGTCGGTCTCCCGCGCGATCTTGCCGATCCGCCACGAGCCGTCGGAGAGCGCCAGCGTGTCGAAGCGATGCAGCCGTTCGACTTCGTCCGCCACGGCGATCCACTTCTCGCGCTCGGTGCGGTAGATCACGTCGGGATGGTTGACGCGTTTCATGCCGCGGTTCGGCGGAATCGCGATCACGTCGAGCTTGTAGATCTTCCAGAACTCGCTCGCCTCGGTCATCGCCGTGCCGGTCATGCCGCCGAGTTTGCGGTAGAGCTTGAAGAAGTTTTGCAGCGTGACGGTGGCGAGCGTCTGCGACTCCTCCTTGACCTTCACGCCCTCCTTCGCCTCGGCCGCCTGATGCAGGCCGTCGGACCACTGCCGGCCCGGCATGAGGCGGCCGGTGAACTCGTCGACGATCACCACTTCGCCGTTCTGCACGACGTAATTCACGTCCCGCTTGTAGAGGAAGTGCGCCTTGAGCGAATTGTCGATCAGGTGCGGCCACTCCATGTTGCCGGCGGTGTAGAAACTCTCGACGCCGGCGAGCTTCTCGGCCACCCGCACGCCCTCTTCGGTGAGGGCGACGGTGTGCTCCTTTTCCTTCACTTCGAAGTGCACGTCGGCCTTGAGCTGCCGCGAGATCTGGTCAGCCTTTGAGTATTTCGTGACATCGTCGTGGGCCGGGCCCGAGATGATCAGCGGCGTGCGGGCCTCGTCGATGAGGATGTTGTCGACCTCGTCGACGATCGCAAAGTTGAGGAAGCCCTGGCTCTGCTGCATGTGCTTCGGGAAGCGGTCGTCGCCGCGGGCGGCCATCCGCATGTTGTCGCGGAGATAGTCGAAGCCGAATTCATTGTTCGTGCCGTAGGTGATGTCGCAGGCGTACGACTTCTGCCGCTCGCCCGAGTCCATGCCGGACTGGATCGTGCCGACCGTGAGGCCGAGCCCCATGTAGAGCGGCCCCATCCATTCCATGTCGCGGCGGGCCAGGTAGTCGTTGACCGTGACGACGTGCACGCCCTTGCCCTCGATCGCGTTGAGATAGGCGGGCAGCGTGGCGACGAGCGTCTTGCCCTCGCCCGTGATCATCTCGGCGATCGCCCCCGAGTGGAGCACCATGCCGCCGATCAGCTGGACGTCGTAATGCCGCATCCCGAGGAACCGCTTGCCGCCCTCGCGGCAGACGGCGAAGGCCTCGACGAGGATGTCGTCGAGCGTCTCACCTGCCGCCAGGCGACGCCTGAAATCCACGGTCTGGCCGCGGAGTTCCGCGTCGGTCATCGCCTGGTACTTCGGCTCGAGCGAATTGATGGCCTCGATTTTGGGCTCCAGGCGGCGGATGTACCGCGCATTGGACGAGCCAAAGAGGCCGGTGAGGAACCGTTCCAGCCGCGATCCGGCGCCGGCTACGGCGTTGGAGAGACCATCCCAGAGACGTTCGAGCTGATGCATTGGATATCGGGTGGCCGGAGCCAGATGACCGGAGGCGGAGGTGCGGGCAGGGCGGGCGGAGGCCGGCACAGGCCCGGAGGCCTGCGAGCCAAAGAACATTCTCGTGCCCGGGCTTGGCGTGGGTCAAGGCGATTCGCCCGGTTACACTCCGTGAACTTGGAACGGGCCGATGCGGCGAGCGGAGTTCTTCGAGAAACGGCGACAGCGACAGGCATGACTCACGTTCGCGATCTCTCCGGTCAACTCCTGTTCCTGGGCACGGGCACGAGTGTCGGCGTGCCCGTGGTGGGCTGCGGCTGTGGCACATGCCGCAGCGACGACCCGCGGAACAGCCGCACGCGGACCAGCGTCGTGCTCGGCCTGCCCGGCGGCACGCTCCTCGTCGACACGACCCCCGACCTCCGTAGCCAGCTCCTGCGGGAACGGATCGGCCGGGTCGACGCGATCCTCTACACACACGACCACGTCGACCACGTCTACGGTCTCGACGACGTCCGGCCGATCTGTTTTCAGTCCGGCGGGCCGATCACCGCGTTTTGCGAGGAGCGAGTGGAACGGCGGATCCGCCGGGCCTTCGACTATGCCTTCGAGCCGCTGCCGGTGCCGGGTGGCGGAGTGCCGAAGATCGAGTTTGCGCGGATCTCCGCGGAGCCCTTCGAGTTGCTCGGGATGCAGGTGATTCCGCTGCGGTTGCGGCACGGTGTGTTTGACGTGCTCGGGTTTCGTTTCGGAAACCTGGCCTATTGCACCGACACGAACCTGATCCCCGACGAAACCTGGCCGCTGCTCGAGGGCGTCGACACGCTGATCCTCGACTGCCTGCGGCCGACGCGCCACCCGACCCATTTTTCACTCGCGGAGTCGCTGGCGGCGGCGCGGCGCGTCGGCGCCCGTCGCACGCTGTTGGTTCACATGGCGCATGACATCGAGCATGCGGCCGTCTCCGCCACGTTGCCCATGGGTGTCGAACTCGCGTATGACGGACTCGCGGTGCCGCTCGTCGAGGTGATCACCGCGACGTGATCACGCCCGCTCCTCAGCGGGAGTGCCGTGCGAGCCGGCGGCCAACTGATCCAGTTTCCGGGCGGCCGCGCCGGAATCGATGGCTGTTTCGGCGCGGCTGCGCGCGGCTTTCAGGTCGGGGGCCTGGCCCGCCGCCCAGAGCACGGCCGCGGCATTCAAGAGGACGATGTCGCGGCGCGGCCCGGGTGCACCGGAGAGCACCGCGCGGATGGCGGCTGCGCTTTCGGCTGGGCCAGCCACGGCCAGATCCTCGAGCCTTGCGGCCGGCTGTGTCGGCAGGCCGAAGTCCTCGGGAGTCCAGCGGTGCTGAACCGTTCCGGCCGGCGACACGTCAATGACGGCGGTCGGCCCGAAGAGGCTCACTTCGTCGAACGCCTGCTCGTCGTCGCCCGCGATGCCGCCGGAGACCACGAGCACCCGCTGTGCACCGAGCAGCATGGCGGCCTGCGCCATCGGCTCCCGCGCCGCCGGACGGCCCACGCCGATCACCTGCACCGTGGCAGCGGCGGGATTGCAGAGTGGCCCGACCAGATTGAAGACGGTCGGCCGTCCGAGCGACCTCCGCAGCGGTCCCACGCGGGCCAGCGCCGGATGATGAACGGGCGCGAGGCAGAAACACAGGCCGATCTGATCGAGGCAGTGCGCGGCCGTCTCCGGAGACGCATCGATGCGCACGCCGAGTTGCTCGAGCACGTCGCCGGAGCCCGTTCGGCTCGAGACGGCGCGGTTGCCATGTTTCGCCACCGGCAGCCCCGTGGCCGCCGCGACGATCGCGGCGGCCGTCGAGATATTGAACGATCCGGAGCCATCGCCGCCGGTGCCGCAGGTGTCGGCCACGATTCGCTGCCGGCTCGCCACGGGCAGCATCCGCGCCCGCAGCGCCGTCGCCACTCCCGCAATCTCGTCGGCCGACTCGCCAAGGGCCGCGAGAGCCAGCAGCCAGCGGCCAAACGCGTCGAGATCGACCGCCCCTTCGAGCACTCGGTCGACGAGCCGCGTCGTCTCCTCCCGGGAGCCGCGGATGCCACGCCCCAGATGCTCGATGACGGCTTCCATGTCGCTGCTGCCGGCTGTGTCTTTCGTCCGATCGATGGGATTGGGCAAGGAAATAGTGCTCCTGTCCGCGGTCGCCGCCATTACCGTTTCATTTCAGATACTATTGCAGCCTACACAACGCCCCCTTCGGAGACCCCCTGACCGTGCCCCGCAAGGTGATTCTCGACATCGATCCGGGAATAGACGATGCCGTGGCGCTGGTCATGGCCCTGTTCGATCCACGGCTGGAAGTGCTGGCGGTGACGGCGACGGGGGGCAACGTGCCCGCCGAACAGGCCACGGCCAACCTGCAGGCGCTCGTCGGCCTGCTCGATCCGCCGCGGCTCCCGCGGCTGGGGCTCGCCCCCGCCGACACGGCCCTGCCGGAGAAGCCGTTCAACATGCACGGCGCCGACGGCCTCGGCGGCATCAACCTGCCTCGGGCCCAACTCCACGGCGGGCACGTCTCGGAAAAAGTGATCTGGGAGACGCTCCGGGCTCACCCCCGGGAGATCACGATCGTGGCGCTGGGGCCGCTCACCAACCTCTCGCGGGTGCTCACCCGCGATCCGTCGATCGTGGAACTGATCGGCGAGGTGGTCATCGCCGGGGGCACGGTGCAGGGTGCCGGCAACGTCACGCCCGTCGTCGACTTCAATTTTTATTGCGATCCCCGGGCTGCCCGGCATGTCGTGCGCGAGCCCGTCACCAAGACGCTCGTGCCGCTCGAGACCACGGGGCAGGTGATCTTCGGCTTCGACCTGCTCGACCAGCTGCCGGATGACTCGTCGCGGGCCGGCGACATCCTGCGACGGATGCTGCCGCACGCGTTTCGGGCCCACCGTCAACTGCTCGGCAGTGAAGGGATCAGCATGCACGATGTCGTCGCGCTGGTCGCCGTGACAAACCCCGAACTCTTCGAGCGGACGACCGTGGCCGCCGATGTCGAGACCGGAGGCGAACTCACCGCCGGCATGCTCGTGGTCGATCGCCGCACCGTGCGGCAGTGGCGGCCCAACCTCGATCTGCTCGTCAATTGCGACGTGCCGGCCGTCAAGGACTGCATCCTCCGCGGTCTGGCAGTGGCTGGCGCTGGAACCTGAGGCCGGCCCACGGGCAGAACAGGCTTCAGCCTGTCACACTCCTGCTCGGCACAAGATGTGCGCTACGCCAGGCAAGCATCGCAAGAAGATCCATGAGCCCAAGAGCCCAAGGTCATGGGAGTCAAGGATTTCAAGAAGCTCTTGCCGCTCTTGGAGCGGCTGCACTCTCGACGGCTGCGTCGCTCCTCAAGCGCAAGACCGGCAGCGGCATGGTGAAGTGGCGGCTCCACCGCACTTCGAGGTCGATCGCTCGGTCCCGATCCGCATTGATGTCACCCGACGGGCCGGCCTCTGGACCGGCCGCAAGCCGACGCCGCGGAGCGCGCTGCAGGTTTTGGGAAATGGTCTGCTTCTCCATCTGCGGGCTCGCCAGCGAGGAGGAACTGCTTGCCCACAAAAGGGAAGTTGCAACTGCAACCTCCCGATTCATGAACGCGGCCCGGTCGATGTGATCGACAGGCTGAAGCTCGACGAGCGTCTGCATTTTCGACCTTCTGAGGTTGGCAGCTCCGTAGGTCGTCAGCGGAGAAAATGCAGCGCGAAGGAGACTTCTGCCGCCGGCGACCAATGCGGTATGACAGCACATGCGCGGCCATGGCAGGTCATGACAGGCTGAAGCCTGTCCTACTTTTCAAATTGTTCGCGGCTGGCGACGGGCATCTGAAGCGTGAGCCGTTCGCGGTTGCGAAACACGACGAGCGAGACGGTGCGGTCGGTGGGCGTGACGCTCACGAGGCTCACGAGGTGGTCGTCGTCCTCGATCGGCGTGCCATCAAATTCGATGATCACGTCGTCGGGCACGAGGCCGGCGGTATCGGCCGGCGAGCCCTTCGTGACGCCCGATACGCGGGCGCCAACAGTCCGGACCATGCCCAGCCGCTGGGCCGTGCGTTGGGTGAACGTGCGGTCGAGCGTGACGCCGAGATAGGCCCGCGACACCGTGCCTGTTTCCACCAGCTGCCGGGTGACGAACATCACCATCGAGACCGGGATCGCGAAGCCGATGCCCTCGCTGCCGCCGGAGTTGCTGGCGATGGCGGTGTTGAGGCCGACGACCTCGCCGCGAAGATTGACGAGCGGCCCGCCGCTGTTGCCGGGGTTGATCGCGGCATCCGTCTGGATGAAGTCCTGGAACCGCACCCCCTCCTCGCCGAGTTCGAGGTCGCGCCGGCCCTTGGCCGAAACGATGCCGAGTGTCACGGAGTGGGAGAGGCCGAACGGGCTGCCGACGGCGAGCACCGAGTCGCCGATCTGGACGGGATCCTTCTCCGCCAGCCGCGCCGGTTCAAGATCCTCGGCCTCGATCTCCATCACGGCGATATCCGTGCTCGCATCTGACCAGAGCCGCCGTGGGTTCAGTTCACGGCCGTCGTCGAGCCGGATCGTGATGTTGTCGAGATCGGCACGGTTGATCACGTGGCGGTTGGTGATCACGACCATGCGGCCGGCGACCTCCGTGATCACGCCGGAACCGGCCTCGTCTTCGCTGACCTTGCCGTTCTTGGGCCGCAACGCCGGCTTCTTGGTGTCGATGTGCACGACGGTGGGACGGATGAGCTGCGTGAGCCGCCGGAGCTGGGCGCTTTGCCGCTCAAGCAGTTCGGCGTCGCGCTGCACCTGGCTGTAGAGCCGGTCCCGCTCGGCGGCGGAGAGCCGGGCCGGGCGGACTGGATCGACACGGTTCGAGTTGGGCCGCGATCCTGTCTCCCGGTCCACCGCCAGCGGAGCGATCGGCGCGAGCGGCACCGGGGTTTCCTCGGCTCGTGTCGCCGCGGAAGCGGCAAGCAGTACTCCGAAAGTGAACGTGACGCCGGGAAGGCGGCTGGCAGGGGCGGGCATGATGGGGCGCTCACGAAGTTGTCCGAAATCGCACCCACCAAGCATACCCGAACCGGCCGCGACCCGCGGGCGATCAGGAGACGTCGATTTCGAGATCGCCGGCCAACGTGTCTTCTCGAAACTCCGCCGACTCGCTGCGGCCCATCGGCCCCGCGCCGCTGCGCTCCACCTCACGCTGGCAGGCGATGCACATCGTCGCGTAGGGCAGGGCGTTCAGCCGCGCCAGCGGAATCTTGCAGCCGCAATACTCGCAGGTGCCGTACTGCCCGCTGCGGATCCGTTCGAGCGCGTTCTCGATCGAGGCCAACTCGCGGCTTTCCACCTCGGCCAGTTGGGAACTGATTTCGTCCTGGGTCGAGTCAAGGGCCGCGTCGATCACGTCGCCGGGCGACTCGCTTCGAAGCTCCTTCAAGAGCGTCAGATCGCCAGCCAATGCGCTGCGCAAGGCGTCGCGTCTGCGAACGAGGATTGCCCGGAGGCTCAAAAGTGCGTCTTTACGTGCCATGGTTGTTGCTCCAGGCCCGCGCGGAGGCCATTAAACGGACCTCCGGCTCCGAGCCGCAACCAATACTACGGATGGGTTTTTTGTTTGGTTCGCGCGGGAAAATTTCCCAAGCCTTCTATCGAAAATGCGGCCAAAACAGATGATGACATTTGGCGGGAGCCCCAGAGTTCACCCAAAGTTCCCCCCTTCTGGTGGCCGACGGCGGCCCGGCCGGTCAGCCTGCCCGCGTCCGCACCAAGTCCCAGGCGTTCGCGACCGTTTCCCTGTCGGTCAGGGTGCCGCCGATCGCCAGTCGCAGCGCATGGCGGCCCGCCACCCGGGCGTGGCTGAGAAACGCTGATCCACTCCGATTCACGCTCTCCTGCAGGGCGGCCGTCGCCTCGTCTCCAGCCCGCAGGGCGAACGTCACGAGGCTCAAGGAGGGCTCGCGAAGCAGTTCGAACCGCGGGTCGGCCTGGAGCCATCCGGCAAACTCCGCCGCCCAGTTCACATGGTCCCGGATTCGCTGCCGGAGCGGTTCGGCGCCGATCATCCGCAGCGTCATCCAGAGCTTCAGCGCCCGGAAGCGACGCCCCAGCGGCACCTGCCAGTCGCTGTAGTCGATCACGCCGCCCGTTTCCGTCGCCCGGTTCCGCAGGTATTCGGGGCGGGTCGCCAGAGCCCGGATGAGGGGCCCGCGGTCGGCCACCCAGAGGGCGTGGCAGTCGAAGTTCACGAGCAGCCACTTGTGGGGATTGAAGCCCCAACTGTCGGCCTGTTCGGCGCCGGCGACGATCGGCCCGCGGTATTCCGGGCAGACCGCGGCGGCTCCCGCCCAGGCGGCGTCGACGTGGAGCCAGGCGCCGTGCCGGCGGGCGGCTGTGGCGATCCCTGGCACCGGATCGATGCCGCCGCAGGCCGTGGTGCCGACCGTGGCAACCACGAAGCAGGGAACGCGGCCGGCGCGGGCATCGTCGTCCATGGTTCGGGCAAGCGCCGCGGCGTCCATCTCGCCACGCGCGTTCGTTGGAATCCGCCGCACCCAGTCGCGGCCGAGTCCGGCGATCATGGCCCCCTTCTCGACGCTCGAATGCGCGTCGACGCTCGCATAGACGACGAGCGGCCGATCGCCCTGCTGCACGCCGCGGGCATTCGTCGCCAGCGCCGTGGCCCGTTCCCGCGCGGCGACCAGCGTGCAGAGCAGGCCGCTCGACGCGGAATCCTGGATCACGCCGCCGCCGTGTGTTCCCGGAGCCGCGGCCGGTGCGTGGCTCGCAAACCGCTCGGGCAGGCCGAGCAGTTCGCGGAGCCAGTCGAGCGTGTGGGTTTCGAGTTCCGTGCACGCCGGCGACGTCGCCCAGAGCATCCCCTGCACGCCGAGGCCCGCGGAGAGCAGTTCGCCGAGGATCGACGGGCTGCTCGCGTTCGCGGGAAAGTAGCCAAAAAAGCCCGGATGCTGCCAGTGCGTCAGCCCGGGTACGATGATCCTGTCGATGTCGGCGAGCACGGCGTCGAGCGATTCGGGCTGCTCGGGGGCGTGGGTCGGCAGTTGCGACCGCACACCGTCCGGCTCCACCTGCGAGAGCACCGGTTTTTCGGGAAGCGACTGCCAGTAGTCGGCGAGCCAGTCGATCACGGCGCGGCCCTCCCGGCGAAACCGCTCGGCATCAAAAGCTGCGGCGGGATCGAATTCCATCCGCATCATTCTCCGTGGACGGTGAGCACGAGTCGTCGCGGGCCGCCCTGGTCGCGGTGCTCGCAGAGATAGATACCCTGCCACGTGCCGAGCCGCAGGCGACCCTGATGGATCGGTACGGTGACCGAATTGCCAATCATCGCGGCCTTCACGTGGGCCGGCATGTCGTCTGCTCCCTCGGTCGTGTGCACGTAGGGCAGATGCTCGGGAGCGATCATGTTGAACGCCATTTCCAGGTCACAGGGCACGTCGGGGTCGGCATTTTCATTGATCGAAACGCTGGCGGAGGTGTGCTGGATGAAGACATGCAGCAGGCCGATGCGGAACGCGGCCAGTTCCGGCAGCGCCGCCTCGATGTCGGACGTGATGAGGTGAAAGCCGCGGCGGCGCGGGGCGAGCCGGAGTTCCTTCTGCAGCCAAGCCATGTTCGGCGCTCCCTTCATTGCCGTGCGGATTGAAAACACCAGATCGTGCCGTCTTCAGCGGCCATGACGACATGGCCGTCGGCCACGGCCGGAGACGAGGTGAAGCCGCCGCCGGCGTCGAACTCCCAGACCGGCTTCCCATCGGTCGCGTTCAGGGCCGCGATGCGGCCGGCCGAGTCGCCAACCAGCGCGACGAGTCGCTGCGAACCTTCCTCGTGAACGACGACGGGCGATCCGTCGACTCGCCCACGCACCGGCTGCCGCCATTTCCGCGCACCGTCGGCAATTGCAAACGCCTCGACGGCCTTGCCGCGTGATCCGACGATCGCCAGCCCGTCGGCGAGCGCGGCGCTCGAGCGATACGACTGCGCGTTGACCGCAGGAGCGACCTTCCAAGCGACCGATGCGGTGCCGAAGTCAATGCAGAAGAAGGCCCCTCCCTCTGTGCCGAAGAACAGCTGGCTGTCGTGCGCCGCGGGAGTGGTGCCGGTCGGGCCGTCGATGGGGACGGCGGATTGTTCCGTGCCGGTCGCCGCATCGATCACGTGCAGTTTCCCGTCGCAGCCCGCCAGAAAAACCTTGCCGCCGGCGAGCGTCGGCGAGCAGCGGATCTGGTCGGCGATCGAGTGCTTCCAGAGCAGTGCGCCGTCGGCGAGGTTCAGGCAGGAGAGCGACGCGTCCTGCGAGCCCACGAGCACGCGGGCCGCGGCGCCGTCGTGCACGATCGTCGGCCCACCGGAGATTTCGCCGTCGGTGGCGTACTCCCAGCGGACGGCGCCGGTGGCGGTATCGAAGGCCCGCACGAGCCCGTCGCCGTCGCCGACGACGACGAGCGGCAGGGCGGCAGCCGTCGAAACAGCTGCGGCGCTCGGAAAACCCGCCTCGGTCTTGAGGGTCCACTTCGTTTCGCCCGTGGCCAGCGCGAGGGCATGAAAGCCGCCGTCGAGGTCGCCGATGTAGAGCGTGCCGTCCGCGATGACCGGCGTCGCCTCGAATGCCGTTTTCTCGAACGCCCGGTGCCAGCGTTCCGCGAGCGGCAGGCTGAGCGCCGCCGCGGAGCGGCCCGTGCCGGCGGGGCAGCCGCGAAACATCGGCCAGGCATCGGCCGGCGCCTCGTCCACTCCGGCGGCCGACGCCATCGCGGAGGCGGCCAGCCAGCACAGGAGCCACAGAATTCGGTGCGTCATCGCGCGGCCTCGTAGAGGCCGGCAAGATCGTCGGCGGTCAGGCCGCGCGGATTGAATCCGGCGGTCCACTGGGCCGCGGCCGCGGCCGCGAGCGCGGGAATATTTGGCGTGGCGATCCCGAGTGCGGAGAGCGAGCCGGCGAGGCCGGCCTGCCGCAGCAGTTCGTCGAGCCAGTCGGCCAGGCCGATATCCGCGTCGAGTGTGGCCGCCAATTCGGCATACCGCGCACCGCTGGCGGAGGCGTTGAAGCGGACGACGTGCGGCAGCATCACGCCGACGGCCTGGCCATGCACGATCCCGTGCGTTGCCGTCAGCGGGTTGGCCAGCGCGTGGGCGGCGCCGAGCATGGCGTTTTCAATCGCGAGCCCCGCCCAGGCCGCGCCCAGCTGCACCGCGGAGCGGGCCTCGAGATTGGCCGGATCGGCGAGCACGCGGGGCAGGTTGTGCGCGAGCAGTCGCCACGCCTCCCGCGAGAAGATCCGCGAGGCGGGAGTGGCCACCCGGCTGACATGGCTTTCCACGGCGTGCGACAGGGCGTCGATTCCGGTCAGGGCGGCGACACGGGGCGGCTGCGTGAGCGTGAGGGTGACGTCGAGGATCGCTACCCGGAACGCCGCGCGGCTGTCGCCACAGGCCATCTTCAGTCCTGAGGCGGCGTCGGTGATGAGCGCGAACGATTGCGTTTCGCTGCCGGTGCCGGCCGTGGTGGGCACGGCGATCGACGGCAGCATCGGCCCCGTCGCCTTGCCGCGGCCGTGATAGTCGTGCATCCGGCCGCCACAGGAGAAAAGAAAGTTGATCCCCTTTGCGCAGTCCATCGAACTGCCGCCACCGAGGCCGACGATACAATCCGGCCGAAAGTCCCGCGCGACCACGGTGCCCGCCTCCACGTGCGTCGTCGTGGGATTCTCGGAGAACCCGGAAAAGCATTCGACCGCGAGGCCGGCTTCGCCGAGCGACGCTGCGCCCAGCGCCGTGTGGCCCGCACGTACCACGCCCGGGTCGCTCACGACAAGCACGCGTGTCGCCCCCAGTTCCCGCGCGAGTCCGCCGAGCCGGTCAATCGAGCCGGCCCCGACCACGAGCCGGGTCGCGGAGCAGAAGTCGAAACTCATCGTCCCGCATCCATCCACGGTGATCACCATCTCCTGAAACTTCGGACGCTGAGGAGCCGGTCGGCTGAAGCTCGACGAACGTCTGAAATTTCGACCTTCGGAGGTCAGAAACTCCGCAGATTGTCGCGGAGAAATTTCAGCGTGAAGGAGACTTCTGCCGCCGGCGAACAATGCCGGTTCTTAGCACATGCCCTGCCAAAAGCGCATCCCAATGAAAAGGCGGTGAACCTCAAACTACCTGGAGCGGACGGCTACTCGCCGCCGGCACCTGCAGTGCCCGCGACCGATACAGGAAGTCGATGATATTGCCCTCGTGCGGCTGCAGCCAGTCGAGCTTGTTGGTCGGGATCGGGCCGAGATTGAGCCGATCGATAGCGGTGCAATCGATCAGTTGCGACTGGAACGCGGGATCGACGGTGATCGCGGTGGCGACGAGCGTCGGCCCGATCCGTTCGAGCATTTTCTCCTGCGGGCACGCGACGACGCTCACGAAGGGAAACATATATTCGGCCTTCGCGATCTCGGGATCGGGCGAAGCGCAGTGGACGACGGTCGGCCGGAGCCAGCCGCAACGCTCGCCTTCGACGAATCGCGGGCCGTATGCCGCCGTGGCATGCGTCACGCCCGGGGCCTTCAGCCCCGCTTCGATCTGTTCCCAGATCGCTTTGGCCGCGCCCGGTACCGTGAAGGCGGCCAGTTTGGCGTCGGGATCCTCCGGCGGCTTCACGTCGATCGGGCCGAGCCGCTCGGCAAGCGCGGCGGCGATCTCCTGCGTGTGGCGGCTCGCGTAGACCGCCGAGGCGTTGATGCAGCCGCGGCCGCTGTTGGCCGCCACGCTCTCGACGATTACGTCGAGATGGCGTTCCCAGCCGTCGACGCAGTCGTCGCCGAGGAGAATCTTGCTGAAGCCCGGCCCGTGCACCTGCACGGCTGGATTGCCGCGATACTGCTCGACGGTCTTGGCGCTGCCGAAGATCATGCTGCGGCCGCAGCCGGCGAGGATCGCGGCGCCGACATCGGTCGGACCTGGATAGAGGCCGATCGCCTCGGCGGGGATGCCCGCCTCCACCATCGCCGCGGCCATGCGATAGGGCGTCCATGGCTCCTGACCGCCCGGCTTCATCACGAGGCCGACGCCGAGCGCGATCACCGGGAGCCAGAGCGTATGCACGCCCGGTGAATTGGAGGGGAGTACGAGACCGAGCACCGGCGACTGGGCCTGGTAGCTCACGACCACGCCGCGGTGCTCGGTCCCAAAGCCCTTCCAGAGGACCTCGGGGGGCAGGCCGCGGGAGAGGGCGTCGAGCATGCGGTCCATGTTGGAGAGCACGAAGAGATTCTTCTGCATGTTCGCCCGGCAGAGCGATTCGGGCAGGCCGGTCGTCGCCGATTGCTGTTTCACGAAGTCGTCGGGCGACTGCTTCGAATCACCGACGGTGAGCGTGCCATGGGCGTAGAGATTGCCCGCGGTCTGCAGCCGCTCGACGATCTCCTCGGGATCGATCGCGAGCAAGGCCGCGCGGGCCGTGCGGGCCGACTTCTGCAGGTCGCGGCCGATGATCGCGCCGCCGACCTGGCTGACCTCCGCCACCGGTGCGCCCGTGAGGAAATGCACGAGTTGCGTCCGCTCGAGCGACTCGTAGGGCTTGCCAAACCGCCAGGCGGGAAGATGCATCAATAGACTCCAACGGTCGTCGTGGCGGCCAGGGCGCGGAACGGCCGGACGCCGCTGATGCCGTCCCACGGATATTGTTTGTAGGGCCGCTCCCGCTCACCCTCGTCCCGCTCGAGGAAGCCGGGGACGAACGTTTCCTGCGTGAGCGTCGTGAGCTTCACGCGGCCGGTGCCGCCGTAGGGCACGACGGAGTTGGTGTCGTCGAAGTCGACCACTTCGATGACCGCGCGGGGCTGTGGGGCGTAGTAGGCGATCGTGTAGCCGTCAGCCGGGGTCACGGGCCGCGAGGCGGCCAGTCCCATCAGCGTGTTGCCGTAGGTGGGCGTCATGTAGACGCCCTCCAGCAGTTCCTCGACGGCGAACCTCGTCCACTGCGGCGTGAACTCCGTGCCCCCCGAGAAGATGCCGGTGATCCCCATCTGGCGGATCGTCGTGCCCTTCTTCTCGAGCGCGAGCGCCAGGGCCTCGAGCAGTTTCGGGGTCGTGAACAGGCAGCGGACCTCGTGGCCGGCCTCGAGGATCGTGATCGCCTGGTCGATGCAGTGCTGCTTGTAGGCCTCGAGGTGCTCCATCCAGCCCTTCTGAATCAGCTTGATCACCCAGCGCGGGTCGAGGTCGATGCAGAAGCAGATGCCGCCGCGGTGCTGCGCCAGGTGCTCGATCGAGAGCCGCAGCCGGCGGGGGCCCGAGGGCCCGAGCATCAGCCAGTTGGCACCCTTCGGGAAATATTCGTCCGGCAGCGTGGCGCTGAACTCTTCGTAGTCGGTGCGGAAATCGCGCATGTTGACCCGCGACTTCGGCACGCCGGTCGTGCCGCCGGTTTCGAACACGTAGGCGGGCTTGTCGGCAAACCCCTTTGGCACCCAGCGGCGGACCGGACCTCCGCGTAGCCACTCGTCCTCGAAGGGCGGAAACTTCTTCAGGTCGTCGTAGTTCTTCACTTCGGTCAGCGGATCGAACGGCAGCGACTTCGCGTATTCGAGCCAGAACGGGCAGCCTGTCGACGGATGGAAGTGCCAGGCCACCGTCTCCACGGTATGCGCGTCGAGCACCGTGCGGGCCTTGGCAACGGCGGCGGCGTCGGCGACTTCGAAGGCGGGCGGCTTGGCGGCGGGGGCATCCGTGGCCATGGCGGGATTCCTGGTGCGGGGGCGGTGCGATTCAGTTTCCGGTGGCGGAGTCGCTCGTGGGCAGCGGCGCACCCAACTGGGCGAAGAGCTGCAGCACGCCGTTGAAGTGGGCGAGCCGCGGGCCGTAGCGGTCGATGAACTCGCCGAGCGCGTATTCGCTGTCGGTGAAGTCTTCGGCGTTTTCGGCCGCGTCGCGGGCGATGCCGGACAGGAATTCCGTGTGCACCTTGGCGAGCGATTCAGCGGCCTGTCGGCAGGACCGCGCCAATTCGGGATTGGCTTCCTTCCAGGCCTTGAGTTCCGCCAGCCGCTGTCGCTGCTGGAGCGACACCTGATTGACCAGTTCGCCGAGCAGTTCGCACGACCGCGTCTGGAGGGCGATCATGTCGCGGAGAAGCCGATTGGTCTCCGTGGCGTCGCCGGCTGCACCCTGCGAGCCGGCGCTCGAGGCCGTGATCGAGTTTGCCGAGATGTCGAACTGCGTGAACCCGGGGGGGCCGTCAGCCATGGCGTGATTCCGGACAGGGAGAAAGCAGGCGGAAAACTGCAGACGCCCAATCGTAGGCACAACGCCTCCAGTTTGCCATGAACGGGAGCCGGGCAGGGGAGTTTTTTTGCCGCTGCCGTCAGGGTTTCCCCATTTTCAACCGGGGAGTCGCGGGCACGCCGTCGACCGCCGTGCCCGGCGGAGCCGCTCAAGTGCCCGGCGGGGATGCCCGATGGTTGGTTGCGGGAGCGGGAGCCGGCGCAGCGGATGCAGGGACGCATCGCGCGGGGCAAAGGGCATTCTGGAGCGGCGACGCGAATGGAGCAGAACCGGAGCGAGCAGCCCGTCGAGGCGGCATTTGGCTTCCTGACGGTGGTCGACGCGCCATCGCATGGACTGTTCGGCGGGTATCTGCTGGTGGATCTCGCCGGCCGCCCGCTCGAGTTTCATTGCACGGCGCCGGTCAAAGTCTCACGCGCCCAGCAGATTCTGTACGGGGCAACACTGCAGAGCCACCTCCATGGCCGGCAGATCGGCGCGGCGCTTCTCGCCGAGGGCACGGTGACGCCGGAACTGGTGCTGACCGATCTCGAGTCGATGCTTCACGTGCGGCCGCACACGGCCCTGCCCGTGGCGCTCGTGACGCGGGCAGGGGCGGGGGCCGCGGCCGGCTCCGGAGCGGCCGGCTTCGCCATCGGAGACGTCTCGATCAGCCCGCATGCGAGCGATGCCGGGCTCGAACCGCTGCTCCGTGAGAAACTCGAATCGCTGCTGGCGGCGGTCGATCTCTCGGAGCCGTTCGAGCGAATCCGCGCCGCGATCGAGGAAGCCCAGCGACACTGAGCGAAACGCCTCCAGGCAGACCATGGATTCTCAAGCCCAGGACAGCGCGGTGCACTCGTGGAGGCGTGGTGATCTGCTGCTCCCCACGCCGCGGTTGCTGCCCCGGCTCGATCCACGGCTCGTCCTGCCGGCGGCGCTGCGGCTGCCGATCGACGTGCCACGGCCAGCCATTGCGCGGATCGAGCTCTTCGATCAGCCGCCGGCCGTCAGCAGTTTTCGCTTTGCGCAGGTGTCGGCTCCACCGGCCAGGCCACCCAGAGCGCCGCGCGTGGCCGAGGTCGCGGCGGCCGCCAGTGCCCTGCCGGAAAATAGTTCGTCCGGCGGTGCGGATCCGGCCGCGGAGTCGACGACGCCCAAGCGCACCCGCATCGCCCCGCCGCGCGATGTCGTGAAGCTCTCCGAGCGGTTCTTCTTCCTGCTGCAGCCCGATCTGGAATCGATCCTGGAATCGAGCCGCCTCGAGTTTCCACGGGAGCCGTTCCCCTTCCAGCTCGACGGCATGGCCTTCCTCGTGCCGCGGCACGGCGCGGTGCTCGCCGACGAAATGGGGCTCGGTAAATCGATGCAGGCAATTTCGTCGCTGCGGCTGCTCATCCGCTCGGGCGAGGCGCGGCGGGTGCTCGTCGTCTGCCCGAAGGGCCTCGTCTCCAACTGGACGCGGGAACTGGCCGACTGGGCGCCGGAGCTGCTCGTGGCCGTGATCGAGGGGGATCCGCAGCGCCGCCGCTGGCAGTGGTCGCTTCAGGACGTGCCCGTGAAGGTCGCCAACTACGAGGCGGTGGTGCGCGACCGGGAACTCGTGGCCGAACTGGGGCTCGAGTTCGATCTCGTCGTTCTCGACGAGGCGCAGCGGATCAAGAACCGCTCGAGCAGCACGAGCGAGGCCATCCGCAGCCTCCACCGCAAGCGCAGCTGGGCACTCACCGGCACGCCGGTGGAAAATACCGCCGAAGACCTCGTCTCGATTTTCGAGTTCGTCGCCCCGGGCCATCTGAACGACCGGATGTCTCCGCGGGCTCTCGGCGCCGCGGCGGCCGATCACGTGCTGCGGCGGACGAAGGACAAGGTGCTCAAGGACATGCCGCCGCGGATGAATCGCGACGAACGGATCGAACTCACTGCGGAGCAGCGGGAGACCTACCGCCGCGCCGAGGAAGAGGGGGTGCTGCGGCTCTCGCAGCTCGGTCAGGAAGCGACGATCCAGAACGTCTTCGAACTCGTCCTGCGGCTCAAGCAGATCTGCAATTTCGACACGGCCACCGGCGAGAGCGCGAAGCTCGACTGCCTCGAGGCCGAGCTCGAGGAGATCCAGGCCAGCGGGAAGAAGTCGCTCGTCTTCAGCCAGTGGGTCGAAACGATCGGCCGGCTCGACAAGAGGCTGTCGCGGTTTGGGGCGCTCGAATACCACGGCGGCATGTCGACGGTGGCCCGCGACGAGGCGATCCGAAAGTTCAAGCACGACAAGCAGCACAACGTACTGCTGCTCTCCTACGGAGCCGGCGCCGTGGGGCTCAACCTGCAGTTCTCGCAATACGTCTTCCTCTTCGACCGTTGGTGGAACCCGGCGATCGAGGACCAGGCCATCAACCGCGCCCACCGCATCGGCGCTGTCGGCGCCGTCACGGTCACCCGGTACCTCTCTGCCGACACGATCGAGGAACGGATCGACGAGGTGCTCCGCAAGAAACGCGACCTTTCCGAGCTGATTCTCTCCCAGGCGGAAGCCCCAGCCGCGAGCGGGCTCACCGCTGACGACCTCTTCTCGCTCTTCAAGCTCGCCCCGCCGAAGCGGGCCGCCGCATAGGACGGGCTTCAGCCCGTCATGCATCGACTCGCCCAATCCGGCTCGGGGCTGCACATGCCCTCTCGGCGGACGTTCGCTACGGACATCCTGTCCTTCGCTCACTGCATGTCCGCTCGCTTCGGCATCCTGCCTGCGCTCGCTCCCATAGCCCGCGAGAGGGCATGTGCAGCCCCGAGCCTGCCCGCTTTCTGCAGTTCACCAGTTGGGGAGGCTTCGGGCGACCCGTACCCCGGGAGCCGGCGTTGCTGACAAGCGCAGCCAGGATGGCGGAGCGCGGTCAGCATCGAGAGAGCGAAGGGCATGGATGCCCGTAGCGAACGTCCGGCGATGGGGCACGGGTAGTCCGAAGCCGGCTTGGGCTAACGGCGGCGACAGCGAGAAAGCCGTAGCCCGCAGCGAACGTCCGCCGAGAGGGCATGTGCAGCCCCGGGCCGGGTTGGGCGAGTTGAAGCACGACAGGCTGAAGCCTGGCCCACGTTTCGTGGTTGGTACACTCATTTGCATGACCTGCCGCTACAACTATGACGTGCTCGTGATCGGCGCCGGGCATGCCGGCGTGGAGGCGGCCTGCGCGGCGGCGCGGCTGGGAGCCCGCGTGGCACTACTCACGGCAAACTGCGACACCGTCGGCCAGATGAGCTGCAACCCGGCGATCGGCGGCGTCGGCAAGGCGCAGCTCGTCCGCGAGGTCGATGCGCTCGGGGGCGTGATGGGGCAGGCGATCGACGCCACCGGCATTCAGTTTCGCGTCCTCAACCGCTCGAAGGGGCCGGCCATGCACGGGCCGCGGGCGCAGGCCGACAAGCGGCTCTATCAGATGGAGGTGAAGCGGATCGTCGAGGAGACCGACAACCTCGAACTGCGGCAGGAGACGGTCGAGGATCTCGTCGTCGAGCCGGTCGAGTCCGGCGGTCACGGGCAGGGCCGACCGGAGTGGCGGGTGACGGGGGTGCGGGTCCGCGGTGATGCGGTGTATCGGGCGGAAACGATCGTGCTCACGACGGGAACGTTTCTGCAGGCGGTGATGCACACCGGCGAGGCCAAGACTCCCGGTGGCCGAGCCGGGGAGGGCACGACGGCCGGCGTGAGCCGGGCGCTCGAGCGGTTCGGCATCCGGATCGATCGCTTCAAGACCGGCACGCCGTGCAGGCTCTCCGCGAAGTCGATCGACTTTTCACAACTCGACGTGCAGGCAGGTGACGCGGAGCCGCAGCCGTTCTCGTTTCTCACCGACGGCATCGACCGCGAGCAGCTCGTCTGCTGGATCACGCGGACGACGCCGGAGATCCACGACCTCATTCGCGCGAATCTGCATCGCGCGCCGATGTACACCGGCCAGATCGAGTCGCGGGGCCCGCGGTACTGCCCGAGCATCGAGGACAAGGTGGTGCGGTTCGCGGACCGCGACAGCCATCAATTGTTCCTGGAGCCGGAGGGACGGCGAACGCAGGAAATCTACGTCAACGGCATCTCCACGAGCCTGCCCCGCGACGTTCAGGACGCGATGATCCGCATGGTGCCGGGGCTCGAGCGGGCGCAGGTGATGCGGTATGGCTATGCGGTTGAATACGACTACTGCCCGCCCGACCAGCTCACCGTGGCGCTGGAAAGCAAGCGGGTGAAAGGGCTCTTCTGTGCCGGCCAGATCAATGGCACGACCGGCTACGAAGAGGCGGCCGCGCAGGGCATTGTCGCCGGCACGAATGCGGCGCTGGCGCTTGCCGGCCGCGAGTCGCTCGTGCTCGAGCGCGAGGATTCCTACATCGGCGTGCTGATCGACGACCTCGTGACCCGCGGCGTCGACGAGCCCTACCGGATGTTCACGAGCCGTGCCGAGCACCGGCTCAGTTTGCGTCACGACAATGCCGATCGGCGACTGACGCCGACGGCGACCCGACTCGGGCTCGCGCAGCCGGAGCGGATCGAGCGGCTGGCGGCGAAGACCGCCGAGATCGAGGCGACGCGGGAGGTGCTTGCGGCCCGGCGGGTCGGCGGCGTGACGCTGCTCGAACTGCTCAAGCGTCCGGAGTTCGGCTGGGCGGAGGCGGTGGCCGCGTTGCCCGCGCTGGCCGGTGTGTCGCGCACGGTGGCGACGCAGATCGCCAGCGATGTCCGCTACGCGGGGTATCTCGTGCTCGAGCGCGAGCAGATCGAGCGCCGCCGGCGGCAGGGGGCGCGGGTGATTCCCGAAGGGCTCGACTATGCCGCGGTGCGTCACCTGCGGGCCGAAGCCCGCGAAAAGCTCGATCGCGTGCGGCCGCGGACGCTCGAACAGGCGGGCCGCGTGAGCGGCATCACGCCTGCCGACCTGGCGATCGTGCTCGTCCACCTCGAGGGACGCGGCGGGGCGTGAGCCCGGCCGGCGTGTTTGAAAGCCTTGCCATGCGTATCGTCCAGATCACGGCGGGAGCGGGGGGACGGATCTGCGGTTCCTGCCTTCACGACAATGCCCTCGTGCGGTCGCTGCGGCGGCGGGGCCGCGATGCCATCCTCGTGCCGGCCTACGTGCCGACGACCACCGACGAGGAGAATGTCAGCGAAAAAAAAATCGTCTGCGGCGGCGTGAATGTCTGGCTGCAGGAATACGTGCCGCTCTTCCGCCACACGCCCCGCTGGCTCGATCGGCTGTTCGACTCCCGTGGCCTGCTCGACTGGCTGTCGAGCCGCACCGGGGGAACGAAGCCCGCGGATCTCGGAGGGCTGACCGCCTCGACGCTTCGGGGCGAGGCGGGGCATCAGCGGAAGGAGGTCGAAAAACTCGCGGAGTGGCTCGGCCGCGACGTGCGGCCGGACATCGTGCAACTCTCCAACGTGCTGCTCGTCGGCCTGGCGCGGCGGGTGAAGCAGGTGACCGGTGCCAAAATCGTCTGCAGCCTGTCGGGTGAGGACATCTTCATCGAGCAGATTCCCGAGCCGCACCATGCGGAAATTCGCGGGCTCCTGCGGGAACGGGCGGCCGATGTCGATCACTTCGTCGCGCTCAACGAATCCTTCGCCGATTTCATGCAGAGCTATCTCGACGTCCCGCGGGGGCGGATCTCGGTCGTGCCCCACGGCGTCGATCTGGCGGGGTTTCCCGCCGTGCCCCCCGACCTGCGGGCACGCCGCGCCGCCCGCCCGGGACGATTGCAGATCGGCGCGCTCGCGCGGGTCTGTCCGGAAAAGGGGCTCGAACAACTCGTGCGGGCGATCGCGATCCTCGCCCGCACGCACGACGTGGAGCTCCTTGCCGCCGGCGCGGTGATCACGGCCGAGCGGGAGTATCTCGAAATGTGCCGCGGCCTCGCGGCCGAGCTCGGCATCGCGCGACGGTTCAAGTGGCTCGGGCAGATCGACCGCCCCGGCAAGCTGCGGCTCCTCGACTCGATCGACGTGTTTGCGATGCCCACGATCCATCCCGAGGCCAAGGGGCTGCCCGTCATCGAGGCGCTGGCCGCCGGCGTGCCCGTCGTCGCGCCGGCCCACGGCGGGTTTCCGGAATTGCTCGGGGCGTCAGCAGGCGGCGAGCGGCCGGGGCTGCTCCACGTGCCCGCCGATCCCGCGGATCTGGCACGGGCGATCAGCATGGTGCTCGACGATCCGGAACGGGCCACGCGGATGGGCCGCGCCGGGCACGAGATCGTGCGGGAGCGGCACACGTTCGACACCATGGCAGCGGGCCACGAGGCAATCTACGAACGGCTGCAGGCGACTGGCTGAATCCTGTTATCTCAGCTGGATGGAAACCGCGATTCGTGGGCGAGGCTGTTGAGGAATGTGCGGGCCTTGCCGTAGTCCCCGGCTGCGTAGTTCCCGACGTTGTCCTTGAGCACATCGATGAACTTCGACACGGTCCGCTGGATCTCCTGAAACTGTTCGTATTGCAGGCTACCGCCAGACGAGGCGCGGTGCGCGAAGAGTTTGTCGAGTTCGGCGCGGTAGGGGGAGAAGATACTGTCCTGCAGCACGATCGGATATTCGATGTGGCCCGTGACTGGATCGAGTTGCGTGGAGACGAGACGGGGCGGGACGGTCATCTTCGCCATGCGGATCGCCTGCTCCTGCGTGACCGGTGGGCCGGCCTCGGCGGCGCGGGCCTCCTTGTTGGACTTGCGCATCTCGAAATAGGTTTCGGTCCACCGCATCCGGTTTTGGATTTCCTGCGTCTTTGCGTCCTGCCAGTTTTTCGCGGCCTCGGAGTTTTCGAGATTCTGCGTCCCCTGGGCCCGCATCATTTCCGACATGCCGTAGGCAGCCGCCTGACCGGCGGTGGATGCATAGCCGCCCCGGTTGTAGCCCATGCCGCCCCACTGAGCCGCGGCTGGCGATCCCAACAGCAACAACAGCGCCGCGCACGATGCGACCCTGAGTGCAGGGCCGGAGAGGAAGCGAGCATGGGGACCTGAGCGGAGCTTCGATGAAAAACTCCCGGCCTTTAATCGGGACAGGGCGCGAGTGTGGTTCGGAGCCCGGGGTGCCGACCGTTTGGTCGACGACTGCTGGAGTGGCATGCTCAACCTCGTCCGATCACAGGAAAGGGAAAGGGGTCACCGGAGACAACTTCCCGTTCTATAAAAACGTCGCCCGAGTATACTCAGATCACGCATCGCGGGCGACGGCGAATTGGTGCCATCCGCAACGCCGGACCGCGATGCGCAGCCGGGTTTTGGCCCCTTGGTTTCTGGAGCATCATCAGATGAGGCGTTCGCTGCTGGTTCTTTCCTTCGGGGCTCTCCTGGGCACGGGATTCGGTGGCTGTTCGAAGCCGCAGTCAGCCGCGCAGCCGCGACCGGCTCCGGCCGTCAAACAGGATGTCGGCCAGCAACCAGCCATCGACGCAGCAGCGCAGGCCCCCGGGGCGCTCGATACCCTCCGCCGCGAACTGGCCGAAGCGACTGACTCCGACACCCGCGTGCGTTTCATCGACCAGATCGCCGCCCAGGGACCGAACGCACGGCCCGCGCTCGACGATCTTGTCGAGGCTTCTGCGTCTTCCGATGCCCGCGTGCGTTGGCACGCCGCCCGGGCGATCGGCCTGATCGGCGAAGATGCGCTGTCGGTTCTGCCCAAGCTCATCAGCCTGCTGTCTGACGAAGACCCAATCGTTGTCGCCCAGTCAGCGGCCGCCATCGGCCTGATTCGCAAGGACGACGAGCGGTCCGACACGCCCACCAAAGACGTCTCGCTCTATGCATCCGCCTTCGATCCTCTGGCCAAGACCACCCTTCACCCGGATGCCCGTGCGCGGCGGGCTGCAGTCCGTGCGCTGCAGGTGCTCAAGCCGGCGCCCGAGGTGCTCCTGCCGCTCTTCAGCCGGCAGATGGCCGACGCTGATCCGTCCGTCGTGCTGCCGGCGCTGCATACCCTCGCCGACATGAAGGAGGAGGCGATGCCCGTCCTGCTCGAGGCGCTCAAAGATCCCAAGTCGCGATACTGGGCCAGCGTCGCGCTCGCCGAGATCGGCCCGGCGGCGGCGGCGGCGGTGGAGCCGTTGGCAAAACTTGCCAGCGAGGGCGAGGTCGACGAGAAACTACAGGCGATCCTGGCGTTGGCAGCGATCGGCACGCCCGCCCAAGCCGCGGCTCCGCAGCTGGTCAAAGCACTCGAATCAAACGAGGAGATGCTGCAATTCGCCGCAGCGTTTGCGATCGGAAAACTGCATGTTCCGGAAGCCGAAGCGGCCCTCGAACGAACGGCCGGCAGCGAGAACAAATTCCTGGCTTCAATCGCCGCCTGGGCCCGGGCACAACTCCACCCCGACGACAAGTCGCTCGTCGCCGACGCGGTAGACCGGCTCAAAAACGGTCTCGGCAGCGACAAGCCGCGGGTTCGCTGCAGTTCTGTTTCCGGCCTCTCGGACCTCTCCGGATTTCTCGACGATGGGGGAAAGCAAGAGCTGGCGGATGAATTCTCCGCTTTGATCGCCGACGCCGATCCCGACGTCGCCCTTGCCGCCGGCGCCGCACTCGTGCGTCTGGGTCAGCCGGCAGTGGCGCCACTCGAGGCAAAACTGGCCGACGCCGCCTCGCGGCTGCCAGCGATGGAGATTCTCGGCGCCATCGGCACGCCGGCGAAACAGGCGCTCCCCGCGATGATGGCGGCGCTGGCCGATCCCGACGAGACGTATCGCAGCGATGCCGCCGTCGCGATTGCCAACTTCGGCTCCGACGCCGCAACGGCCGTTCCGAATCTTGTAAAATTGCTCCAGGCGGGAAGCAACGGGCCCGGCACCATGTATGCGGCGGCCTACGCGTTGGGCCGCATCGGCCCGGCGGCCAAGCCGGCCCTGGAGAAGTTGCGGGAGCTCACCGCGTCCGAAGATGAATTGATGGCCACGGTGGCGGTTTGGTCGGCGTTGAAGATCGAGCCGACCGACAGTTCCCTGTTCGCATCCGCCGTGCCGCGGCTGCGCAAGGCGCTGCGGTCCGAGAAGGAACTTGTCAGGCTGGAGGCGGCGGTGGCTCTGGGCGACATCGGGCTGGCCGCCAGTCCGGCGCTGCCGCTCCTGGAACTTGTGGCCGAGGATGACCCGCTCCCCGCCGTCAGGCAGGCCGCGGAGCAGGCCATCGCCAAGATCTCCGCCGGTGCCGCCCAGCCAGTGGCGCCGTAAAACACGCTTCATGCGAGTCCACGGCAGCGTGCCGTGATGTGCTTGGCGGCCCCCCGCTCGCGGCCCAAACGGCTTGGGACGGCAGAAGTCTCCTCCGCGCGGCGAGGATACGCCGACGCTCGTCGAGCTTCCGCCGATCCCTTCGCCGCGCTCGGTTCCAGGGGCCAAGGGTGGCCGAAGCCGGAGACTTTTCCCGATCTTGGCAAAGTCTGCGGACAACGGCCGACTTTTTGCAGGCCACGCGTGAATCGGGTCGACCAAAGAGGTTGGACCGCGGTGGGCGGTCGGACCTTTGGACCGCATGCAGGGGCTGGCAATGACAAAAATTGGCTGGTTTGGAAGGCTCTGGCTCAACCGGTTCTCGAAGCCCGCCGCCGAGCGGCCGATCTACCGGCTCACCCTGCAGAACAAGCCCCGACGAATCTTGGAACTCGGCCTCGGCACGCTGCAGCGGTCCGAGCGGTTGCTGACCGTCGCGTCCTCTGTCGCGGGGGACGCCGTGCAGTACGTCGGCCTCGACCGCTTCGAGGGCCGGCTTCCCTCGGACCCGCCGGGCGTGACGTTGAAGCAGGCCCACCAACGGTTGCACGGCCGCGGCCGCGTCCAACTCGTGCCGGGGAATGTCGACGCGTCCCTCTCAAGGCTCTGCAACCACCTCGGGGTCTTCGACCTGGTGCTGATCTCGGCCGACAACGATCCCCGGCATCTGGAACGCAGCTGGTTCTTCATCCAAAGGCTCGTCAACGCACAGACCAGGGTGCTGGTCGAGGCCAAGGACGCCGCGGGTGGTGCGGCGTCTTGGAAAACCTTTGAGAAGTCACGCATCGACGAGTTGGCGGCGAAATCGGTCCTCAAGCGGGCGGCCTAGCAGGCCCTGGATAGACGCCGGAGCCTCTCACCGGTGGTGACGCGGTGCCCGGGCGGCTACATTACCGGAAGCCTTCCACCCTCTCCCGCACACCCCTCCGCGACATGCCCGCCAAGCCCCGCACGCTGCTCGAAAAAATCTGGGACGACCATCTCGTCTGCGCCCCCGACGGGGACCAGCCGATGCGCTACATCGACCGTCATCTCGTGCACGAGGGGACCAGCCCGCAGGCCTTCGAGGGGCTGCGGCTGGCCGGTCGGCGGATCCGCCGACCCGAGGCGACGTTTGCCACCCCGGACCACAACGTGCCGACCACCGACCGCCGGCTTCCGATCGCCGACCCGATCTCCAAGCAGCAGATCGACACGCTCCGGAACAACTGCCGGGAATTCGGCGTGCGGCTCTTCGACCTGGGTGACGCCGACCAGGGCATCGTCCACGTGATCGGACCGGAACTGGGAATCACCCAGCCCGGCATGACGATCGTCTGCGGCGACAGCCATACGGCCACCCATGGGGCCTTCGGTGCGCTGGCCTTCGGCGTCGGCACGAGCGAAGTGGAGCACGTGCTCGCCACGCAGACGCTGCGTCAGTCGAAGCCGCGGTCCTTCGAAGTGCGGGTCGAAGGCGCTCTGCACCCCGGCATCACGGCCAAGGATCTCGTGCTGTTCTTGATCGGCAAGCTTTCCACCGAGGGCGGCACGGGCTACGTCATCGAATACACCGGCGAATGCATCCGCAACCTCGGCATGGAGGAGCGGATGACCGTCTGCAACATGTCGATCGAGGCGGGCGCCCGGGCCGGCATGATCGCGCCTGATCAGAAGACGTTCGACTACCTCCGCGGCCGCGATTTCGTGCCGCAGGATTTCGATCGGGCGGTCGCCCGCTGGTCGACCCTGCCCGGCGACGCGGGCGCGGTGTTCGATCGCGTCGAGATTTACAACGGCGGCGACGTCGTGCCGCAGGTCACCTGGGGCACCAATCCTGCGCAGGTGGTGGGCATCGATGCCGCGATCCCCGATCCCGGCTGCTTTGCCGACGCGGCCGACCGCGACTCGGCCACGCGGGCCATCGAATACATGGGGCTCACGAGCGGCACCAGGATCGCCGATCTCGCCCTCGACAGGGTCTTCATCGGCTCCTGCACCAACAGCCGGATCGAGGACCTGCGGGCCGCCGCGCGGGTGGCGCAGGGCTATCGTGTCGCCCCCACCGTGCATGCCATGGTCGTGCCGGGCAGCGGCCGCGTGAAGCGGCAGGCGGAGCAGGAGGGGCTCGACCGCATCTTCACCGCAGCCGGCTTCGAGTGGCGCGAGGCCGGGTGCAGCATGTGCCTCGGCATGAACCCCGACACGCTCTCCCCGGGGCAGCGGTGTGCCTCGACCAGCAATCGCAACTTCGAGGGACGGCAGGGGAAGGGGGGCCGCACGCACCTGGTATCCCCCGCCATGGCCGCGGCCGCGGCTGTGCAGGGGCACTTCGTCGACATCCGCGAGTGGCAGTATCGCTAAACGGCGATTTCAATCGAAAGACAGACCATGGAACCATTCATCACGCACACCGGCATCGTCGCGGCGCTCGATCGGGCAAATGTCGACACCGACCAGATCATCCCCAAGCAATTCCTGAAGCGGATCGAACGGACGGGCTTCGGCCAGTATCTCTTCTTCGACTGGCGGTTTCTCGCCGACGGCTCCCCCAATCCGGAGTTCGAGCTCAATCAGCCCGCAGCCCGGGGGGCGAGCATCTTGGTCGCCCGCCGCAACTTCGGCTGCGGTTCGAGTCGCGAACATGCCCCGTGGTCGCTCGCGGACTACGGCTTCCGCGTGGTGATCGCGCCGACGTTTGCCGACATTTTCTTCTCGAATTGCTTTCAGAACGGGATGCTTCCGATCCGGCTCGACGAGCAGGATGTCGACGAGCTGCTCCGGCGGGCCGCCGCGGCCGCCAAGGCCGGCACGAACTATCGCCTGCACGTCGACTTGCCGGCGGCCACCGTTTCGGACGACGCAGGCTTTTCGAAGCCGTTTCAGATCGATCCGTTCCGGCGGACCTGCCTGCTGGAAGGGCTCGACAACATCTCCCTTTCGCTCAAAAACGTCGCTGACATCACGGCATGGGAAGCGGGCCATGGCCTGCCGCCCGTGGCCGCTGCCGGTCGGTGATCCATGCACCGCCCACCGCCAATCCCCCGGGTGTCGCCACGGTGGGTTTTTGCCGCGACTTGCTGCCTGCTGGCGGGCCTCGTTCGGATCGCCGCCGCGGACGACACAGCGGTCATCGTGACGATCGTCGACGATATGCCGGCCGCCGGCCGACTAGCGGCCCCCGCCACCGGCCAGACGCTGTACATCATCGACGAGGCGCGGCGGGCTGTCGCGGCCGTCGACCCTTTCGACCCCACGAAGCGCTGGATCGCGATCGGATCGGATGTGCTGGATGGCGCCGGCCTCGAGGAACCAACCCGACCGGTCGCCATCGGCTGCATCGATTCCAACACGCTCGCGCTGGTCTGCAGGATGGGCGCGGCCTGGTCTGTCCGCATCTATAACAGGCTTGCCGCCCCCGGCTCGACGACACCCTCCGCCGCGCTGCTCCAGACGCTGCCGCTCGGGGCCTCGACGCAGGACGCTCCCGCCGTGGACCTGGTCGTGAGTCCCTCGCGGGACTGGCTCACGATCATCGGCCTGCCGCCACCGCTGCCGCCGATCGTCCGCGCTCCGATCGCGGGCGCCCGGATCGAACCGGTGTCGGAGCGGCGTTGTCCGCGGCTGCCAGCAGGGCGTCGGCCACTGGCGGCGACCATCAGCCTCGGGGAGGAATGGGTGCTGTTCACCCCCGAGCCCGCCGCAGCTGCGACCCGCGTGTTCCTCTCTTTTTTCTCGAACTTTGGCACCCAGCGACTGTTGCACCTCGACACCGGGCTCGCCGGTGTGCGCGACGCGGCCTGCTGCCGCGGATCAGGCACGCTCTGGGTCGTGGCCGGCGGCGCCGATGCCACGCCCCGATCCTCCGGCCTGTGGCGGATCGACGCCGTGCTCGAAAAAGGCCGGCAGGCCGCGCGGCCCGTGTGTGTCGCGAAGCTTGAAAACCCGCTGTCGCTCGTCTGTCTGTCGGATCGGGCGATCGCAGTCACCGTCGGCCAAAACGGTCGGCAGGTCGTGCGTGTGAATCCACTTGCGGCCTCCGGCGACGGCGGTCTTGCGGCCCCCTGAAGGAGAACGGCGAATGTCGATGACCCGGCGAGAAAAGATCGAAAGCATGCTGAAGGACGAGCCCGATGACGTCTTTCTGCGGTACAGCCTGGCCCTCGAAATGGAGACGGCCGAGGAGTGGGAATCGAGCCTCGAAATCCTCGAGACACTCGCCCGCGGCACGCCCCCCTACGTGCCGGCGTTTCAGATGGCCGCCCAGCAGCTCGTCAAACGTGACCAAATCGCCGACGCCCGCCGGGCGCTGCGGGAGGGCATCGAGGCCGCCCGCTCCCAGGGCAACACCCACGCCGCGGGTGAGATGTCGGAACTGCTCATGAGCCTCGGCGAGATGCCCGGGGAGTAAACTCCTTCCAGGAAGCCTGGCCGATCGCGCCTCAATCGGCTGGGGACGGCAGAAGTCTCCTCGCGGGGATATTTCGCAAGGCGTCGACTCGCTCCGCGTTCGTCCAGCGGGTGAAATTTCCAATGCTCGTCGAGCTTCCGCCGATCCCTTCGCCGCGATCGTTCAAGGGAGCCGGGGGCGGCACCACGGCGTCACTCCTACAGACAAGGAGTCGGCTCTGCCGATTCCGCGCCGCGGGTGATCACGAAGCCGAGATCCTCGATCATCTTGTAATCTGCCTCGGGGAGTTGGCCCTTCGTCGTCAGGTAGTCGCCGACGAACATCGAGTTGGCGGCGTAGAGACCGAGGGCTTGGAGGCTGCCCAAATGGATTTCGCGGCCGCCCGCGATCCTGATCTCCGCCGCCGGGTTTACCAGCCGCATCATCGCGAGGGCCCGCAGGCAGTCGCGGGGCGAGAGCCGGTTGCTGCCCTCGAGGGGCGTGCCGTCGATCGAATTGAGGAAATTCAGTGGGATCGACTCGACGTTCAGGGTCCGCAGTTCGACCGCCATGTCGACGAGGTCGTCGTGGCTTTCCCCCATCCCCATGATGCCGCCGCTACAGAGCTGGAGGCCGGCTGAACGGCAGGCAGCCAGCGTTGACACCCGGTCGGCATAGGTATGGGTCGTGCAGACCTCGGGATAGAACCGCTCGCTGGTGTTGAGGTTGTGGTTCACCTTGTCGACGCCGGCGGCCGCAAGCCGTTGTGCCTGTTGCGGCGTGAGCAGCCCGAGACAGGCGCAGATGTTGAGGTCGTACTGCCGCTTAATCTCGGGCACGATCGTGCAGACGAAGTCCATTTCGCGATCGGTGGGACCACGGGCCGAGATGACGATGCAGAACGTCTTTGATTGCCGTTCGGCCGCGAGCTTCGCCGCCTCGAGCAGCTTCGGTGCGGAAAGCAGGTTGTACCGCGGGATCTCGGCATCCGAGACCTTCGACTGCGAGCAGTAGCCGCAGTCCTCGGGGCAGAGTCCGCTCTTGGCATTCATGAGGAAGAAGAGTTGTACGGTGTTGGCGAAGTGGTGGTGCCGCACCCGCCAGGCGGCTGCCAGCAGGTCGAGGAGTTCGACATCGGACGATTCGAGGATCGCCCGCGCCTCGTCCCGATCGATGACACCACCGGCCAGCACACGGTCGGCCAGCGCCTGCCAGCGGGCCTGCGATCCTGACGGTGACACCGAAGTGGCTGGAAACGGCGCGATTGACATGCGGTTGTTCTCAAAACGGGTTGGCTGGGCAGGCGGGGAAGGCTCCATCGAGCCAGAAATGTACCAGACGTCCAAAACTTCGGCACCTGGAAAACCGATACATCCGACAAGGTTCACCGCACTCCGCAGGACGAGAATTCCATGGTCCGCACCACGTTCAACGAGGCCTTTCTGATCGGGCTGCTCACGGCGCTGGCGAGTTTCTGCGCCCTCAAGGCCTCGGCCGAGCAGCCCGCAAAGCAGGCATATTCAGTCGTCGCCCAGTCGAGCAGGGCGACCGCCGCAACGGGCCGCCGTCCGCTCGGCCAACGCATCGCTGCCTCGAATCTGCCGATCCTGATCCCGGCGGGAGACGGCTGTTCGGAGCACGGCTGTCCAGCTCCCGGACACAAGAAAAATCCGCTGCCCGTGGAGGCGCCGATTGCCGAAGCCTCCGAGGAGCCAGCCGCAGCCCTGGAGGAATCGGCCGCAGCCCTAGAGGAGCCGAAGGCGGTGGAGACCACGTTGGAGGAGCATGAGGAGGAGGAACGTGCAGACGAACTCGCTGTCTCCGCAACGCCCTCATCGCGCCCACCGGAGAAATCTAAAAAGACTCCTGCAACCCGAGCAGACGGCTCCCTCCTCGAGCGGGTCAGAAACGCCCTGGCGGCCAAGCGGCCCACCGCCATCACGGAATATCCACCGCACCTCATGCAGCACCCAATGCCGAAGCCCGTGCCGCAGACGCCACAGGCGGTTGAAGTTGCTGACGAAGCGAGTACCGCCGCCGCCGAGACCGACGACGAGACGCCAGTCGCCGAGGCTCCGCCAGCCGCTGCTGCCGAGCATCCGGCCGCGGAGAGCGTCGCAAATCCGCTCGCCGGCGTGCCGGCCCGGCTCGAGTTCGACGTGCGTGAATCCCGTTCACGTGTGAGCGAGGGGGAGCAGGTCGTCATGCGGATCGCCGTTCGCAACGTCGGCGGAGAGCCAGCCAAGGACGTGACGGCGACGCTCTTTTTCGCAGATGGCATGGAGCCGGTGCAGGCGATCGGCCACTCGGCCGAGGTCTATCCGGGCGAGGTCCGCTTCGGTACGGTAAGGGCGATCCCGGCTGGTGAATCGGTCGACCTGCTCGTCACCGCGATCGGCACCCGGGCCGGCAGCGTTACCTACCGGGGCGAACTTGAGTGCAGCCAACTTGGCGGCCGAATCGCCCGCGAGGGCGCCGTCACGATCCGACCCCGCAAGGCTCACATCGAGTGAAAAAAGAAAATCCGCACGTCCTGCTCCTCTCGATTCCCGGCCTGCGGCAGGAGGATCTGCCGCGGATGCCCGCCCTCCGGGCAATCGCCGACGGCGGCGTCTGCCTGCCACTCGCGCCGGGCCTGCCTGCCATCACCTGCCCCGTACAGGCCACGCTCACGACGGGCGTTCCACCAGCCATACACGGGATCGCGGCCAACGGCCTCTTCGACCGGGCGACTGGCCACCTCGAGATGTGGATCAGCCCCGACAGCGTCCACTGGGCACCGCGGCTCTGGGATCTTCTCAAGGCGGCCCGTCCACACCTGCGAACGGCGGCCTGGTTCGCGCTGCAATCGAAGCATGCCACCGCCGACCTCGTCTGCATGCCGGCGCCGAAGCACAATCCCGACGGCAGCGAGACGATGTGGTGCCACACGCGGCCCGAGCCGCTCTACGAATCACTGCGCGCGAAGCTTGGCGATTTTCCACTCCACAAATTCTGGGGACCGATCGCGGGCATCGAATCATCCCGCTGGATCGCGCAGAGCTTTCTGGAAGCCTCCCGCGACGCTCCGCCGCACTTCGCCTACGTCTACCTGCCGCACCTCGACTACGCCGCCCAGCGCACGGGTCCCGACAGCCCGCCGGCCCACTCGGCCTGCGGTGAACTCGACGCCGAAATTGCAAAACTGCTCGAAGGCTTTGCCGGAATCGTGGGCCGTGACAACCTCGTCGTGCTCGTCGTCGGGGAATACCGGATCCGGCCGGTCTCCCACACGCTGTTTCCCAATCGCATGCTCCGCGAGGCTGGCCTGCTGGCCGTCGTCGACACGCCCGCAGGCGAACTGCTCGACATGCAGGCGAGCCAAGCATGGGCGCTCGCCGACCATCAACTGAGCCACGTCTACCTGCACGACAGCAGCGACCAGCCGCTCGTCGCGAGGATTGCCGGCCTGTTTCGGGGCCGGGAGGGGGTGGCACGGGTGCTCACCGGCGACGATCTCGTGACGGCGGGACTGACGCCCTCGGTGCCGCCATCCCGCGACAGCCGGTGCGGCGATCTCGTCATCGAAAGCACGCTCGACAGCTGGCAGAGCTACTTCTACTGGCTCGACGACGCGCAGGCCCCGGCATTCGCCCGCACGATCGACATCCATCGCAAGCCGGGCTACGACCCGCTGGAACTGCACATCGACCGGGCGAAACTGCCGGCGATCAGCATTCCGCTCGACACGTCGCTCGTGAAGGGCTCGCACGGCGCGATCGACCCCAGCCACCCGCACGAGACGATTTTCATCGCTTCACAGCCGGGCCTCGCCACCGGGCCGCTCGAGATGCACGACATTGCGGGCATCGTGCAGCGGCTCTTCGGAACCTAATACGGCTCACACTTGAATCTTGCGAGTTTCGCTGGTCGGTGCTCCCCACGCCCCGTCGCCGGACGTTCGCTGCGGGCATCCTGCCCTGCGCTCACTCGATGCCGGCTGAGCTAGCCAGAGCGCCTCCGCTCCGGCATCCTGCCTTCGCTTGCCGCCAACGCCGGCTCCCGGGGCATGGACAACCCCTCCCTGACCCTCGTTCAGCAGGAGCGACTCGTGCGCGAGCATCAAGTGTGAGCCGTATAAGGCCGCAGACCGCAAGCCTTTGAGGCGGTTGTCCAGCACGCAGATGCCCACTCGGCGTGAGCTGCAGGTGAAGAGTGCGGCCTGCTCGTCGAATGCCAGGGAGATG
This sequence comes from Planctomycetia bacterium, assembly GCA_026401035.1. Taxonomy (GTDB): domain Bacteria; phylum Planctomycetota; class Planctomycetia; order Pirellulales; family UBA1268; genus RGVT01. The sequence continues at coordinate 155,405 of JAPLNR010000065.1, forward strand.
GTCCCGTTGGCCTGTTCTGGAGCGGCCGCCTCGACGAGCCGATAGCCTTCCATCACCCGCGTGCCGGGCCGTGGGCCCGGGCCAAGCCTTCGGGCCGTCGGCGGGGCGTCGGACGACACGTCGGCGGAGGCGACGAGACACCGCCCGGCCAACACCGCCGCGATGACGAACAAGCGACGCGAGTTGGTGATCAACGACATGCTGCGACTCAGAACTGCCTCCAAGAAGCCATCAACTTCAAAAGGGCATGACGAATCTTTCGTGTTCCATGCTGAATATGGCCCCTCACCACGATCGATTTCGCCACGACTTTTTCCGGCAGCCCGACTGATATTTTGAGACACCCTTTGGCGGTGACCTCGCTCACTGACATGCCGGTGGATCACGAACCGGGGAGGACGTCATTTCACATCGCCGGCATCACGGGTGAATTGTTCCTGCAACTCTTGCCAGCGGGCCGACATCTCGCGGACACGCTTCGGTTGGGCGGCGGCGAGATTGCGTTGCTCGCCACGGTCTGTCGCAAGGTCGTACAACTCCCAGACGCTCTTGTCCTCCATGGCGGAAACGAGTTTGTAGTTGCCCATCCGCAACGCACGGTTGCCTTCGTGCTGAAAGAAAACGTAGTCGCGGATCACACTGTCATTCGCGGTAAGGGCCGGCACCAAACTGTGGCCCGGGAACGGCGGCGCACCGTCTGCCAATGCCGGCATGATGCCAGCCACGTCGAGCAGCGTCGGCACCACATCAACGACGTGGCCAACGTCGTGACGCAGTTCCCCCTTGGCGGCGATGCCCTTGGGCCAATGCACGATCAACGGCGTGGAAACTCCGCCTTCGTGCGTCCAGATCTTGTGACGCCGGAACGGAGTGTTGCCGGTACTCGCCCAGCCCGGTCCCAGGCACAGATAAGACTTCTCGGATCCGGGCGCGACGCCGCGATCGTGTCCCCCGCCTCGCACCATGATCGTGGCGTCAGACCCGTTGTCCGACAGGAACAAGATGATCGTGTTGTCCCACGCACCCATGGCTCGGATCTGGTCGAACACGCGGCCGATCTCACGATCCATCCGGTCGATCATCGCCGCTTGGATCGCCATCTTCGTGGCTTGGAATTGTTTCTGTTCGTCGGTCAATTGTGCCCACGGCACCGGATGTTGAATCTCGCCGGGGCCGAGCGTCTGCAAAACCGGCGGCGTGAAATCGCGTGGCGTGAAGGCTGTCTCCAGCGGGGAGAGTTCGCACGTGACGATACCCATCCGCCGCAGATTCTCCCAGCGTTCCTCACGCACCTGATCCCAGCCTTTCAGGTACTGGGCCTTGTACCGGGCGATGTCCTCCGGCAACGCGTGCAAGGGAAAGTGGGGCGAAGTGAACGCCAGGTACTCGAAAAACGGTTGGTCAGAATATTTTTCGGTGTGCTCCTTTAGGCAGCGAATCGCATGGTCCGCGACGCCGATCGTTACGTAGAAACCCGGCTGCTTGGATAATTGCCTGCCATCCTCGAGGATATCCGATGCCTTGAAGTAATTGTTCTGACCGCCCTCGATTTGATAGGAACGATCAAATCCTGCGTCGGTTCGTGGGTTCGATGCACCGAAGACATGCCACTTGCCGGAGTGGTAGCACCTGTACCCCGCCGGCTTGAGCCATTGTGGTAACGTCCGCGTCCACTCCGGCAACTTCCCTCTGTGCGGATCCATCCGAATCTGCTGCGGGTAATAGCCGGTCATCAACGCGCTGCGCGTCGGCCAGCAACGCGCGGTGTTGTAGAACTGGGTGAACCGCACCCCGTTGGCTGCGAGCCGGTCGAGGTTCGGCGTGGCGATCTCCGAGCCGTAGCAGCCCAAGTCGGAGAACCCGAGGTCATCGGCCAGGATCACCACAATATTCGGACGGGCAGTCTCTGCGGCCGGCACGGAACTGGTCGCCATGACGAAGACGCCCAGTGACATGATCCATCGTTTCATTTTCGTTTCTCGCATTGCTCCACGCATCAGACTGGATCGACGTGTCGATGAGGTTGGCGGGTAGGCATTGATAGCCGAAGCCCGGTTCGTTGTCAGCGACAGCGTCGCCGGCAAACCACCGGCGGGGTGAAAACGCTGGTCACCGTCAGCCGACACATCCCCCTTGGCCATCGGTCAAGCGGCTGCATCGGCCATGATCGGGCAGCGGGGATACCACATGGCAGCGGAGGCGTTTGGCCTCTACAAAGAGTTCCGCCCCGCGATCCCGGATGGCGTGAAGGGCTGGGGAACGCAGGGCGTGCCACGGGTCGCCCGCCAATGTCGTGGCAGCAGACTTGTTCCCCTGTCGACCTACGCGTGCTCGCGTGGCCTTAGGCCCACTCCGGTGCCGGCTCCATCGTGTCCGCGGGGCGGCGACCGGCGTCGGCGCGGCCGGAACCGGCCAGCCGGCTGATCGCCTTCACCGTCATGTCGGCGTCGCAGGTGATCTGGCAGGAGAGGCGGAGGCCCGGCGTGCCGGCGAGGCCCTTCGCCGCGAGCACGTCCTTCTCGGCCTTCGTCATCCGCGCCGGTTCGCCCGCGACAAATTCAACGCGGCAGGTCGTGCACCGGGCCACGCCACCGCAGGCATGCAATTGGTCGACGCCGCAGTCGTCGACCAACGCATTGACCAGCCGTTTGTCGGCCGGCACCTCGAAAGTCCCCACTCCATCGACCGTCAGTTTCGGCATGAATCGCTCCCTATTTTTTCTTGGGTGTCTTGTCGTCGAGATTGGCGGCCAGATCCTCCGCCGAGAGGCCGGACGATATGCCGTCGGCCGGCACGTCGAGCCCTGTCGTCCAGACGAGGGCGTTGAGCATCAGTTTGCGAAAATCGTCGTTGGCCCAGTTCTTATGGAAGTGGGCGCCGGTGCAGCCGAAGCCGCGGCCGCCGTCGGGTCGTTCGTAGGCCCAGGCGAGCACCTCCCGCCCGCCCTTGCCGGCGCGGACGGTCGGATTGTTGCCATGCGGGCCATCAGGACGCTCCCGCGTGACATCGGGCGGCACGGCCGAGAGGATTGCGGTCACGCCGGTCATCGGCTCGCGAAACCGCATGTGGTAGTACCACTCGTCCTGCGTTTCGAACGGCTTCACGCCGCGGGTGATCGGATGGCCGGCGGCCAGTTCCGTCTGGGCGAGCATCCAGTGCGGGTTGACCGACCAGTGGGGCTCGAAATAGCCCCCCATCCAATTGAGAAACTCGGGGCCGCCCTTTTCCTTCGGCACCTCGACCGCATAGTGGAGGCAGGCCACGCCCACGCCGCGCTTCGCGAGCGCGTCGATCTGGGCCAGCCGGTTGCTCTGGAGAACAGGATGGCCACCGCCGCCATCTGCGAAAAAGAAGATCGCGTCGGCGTTGTCGAACGCGGTCGGATCGGCGGGCCAACCGCCGTCATAGGCTGCGGGCAGGATCTGCGGGCTTCCCGACTCCAGGCATTTTTCCAGGAGTTTGACGCCGGCACGAAACTCATGCTCGCCGGAGGCATGGCTGGGCCGCCCGGCGACGAGGACGAGCTTTTTGCGACCGTCGGCAAGCTTCAATCGCTTGAGCCGGATGTCCTTGAACTCGGCCTTCATCGGCGGACCAGCGTGCAACTGCAGGGCCAGAATTCCCTCGGCCGCCCGCTTCTCGATCTGGTTGTCGGTCGTCTCCGACATCAACTGCCCGTTGATGAAGTGGGACAGTTTCGGCCCGTGGGCGACGATCCGGTATTCGTTCCAGTCGCCCTCCTTGATCAACTTCTGCAGATCCTCGGTCTTGCCGATCGGCTCCCCTTGGGTTTTCGTTCCGTCCTGGGCGATCGTCACCCGCTCGCCGCGCTTGGCGAGGATCCCGCGGCCGCGCTCCTCGTAGAGGATGCCCGAGTATGTCTTGCCGGCCTCGAAGTCGCCCTGATAGCCCCCCACGACCGAGTTGCCATAATCCTTGCTGCGATACTGGACGCCGCTATTCCCCCCGGTGAGACGGTACCGGAGTGTCAGTTCGAAATCGTCGACGTTGCCCTGCCGCCAGATCAGGAACGTGTTGCCCTTGGTCGGCTTCTCGGCCGTCGTCTCACCGACGATCGCCCCCTCTTTCACCGACCAGAACTCCGGCTTCCCCTCCCAGCCATCAAGAGTGGTGCCGTTGAAGATCGAAACAAAGCCGGCATCGTCTGCCCTGGCGGCCGCCGGAAAAATGGCGGGAAGAAACAGAACCACAGCCAAAAGCCTGCGCAGCAATCCCACGATGAGGGTCTCCTGAAACGGGGCACCATCCGGTTTCAGGTGCACGACGCCCGGAAACCGAGCGGCTAGTATGCCACGCCGCCACTGCGGGCAGGAGGGGCGGCCTGGTCGCCGGCGTGGATCAGCCGGTTGGAATCGAGGGAATCGCGATCCAGGCCGAGCATTTCCAGGAAGGCATCGAGGCCGACGATGCGGATGCCGAGCCGTCGGGCCTCCTTGAGCTGCTTGTCGCGGCGGGTCTCGTCGGCCGGTCGCCAGCCGGCGGCCCGCTCCGTTCCTGACCCGATGGTCCGCGGCGGCCCGGCGTCGACGATCATGGTGGTCGACGACGAAACCAGCTGCTCCACGCGGCCACCCACCCGTTCGATGAGTTCCTGCAGCCGGTCTTGGTCGGAAGCCTCGTCGGCGTCCACCTGCACGAAGCCGACGACCACCGCCTCGAACGACGTCCGCGGCGACCAGAGGCTCGTGGCCACCCGGTCGCCCGGGAGGATCGGATTGCGGGTCGAGGCTCGGCGAATGCGGGCCCGTGCGAGTGCACCACTTTCCACCGCCACCACTTCGACGACCGCCTTGTTCGCCGCGATCTGCGGCCGCTCGTCCCCCGGTTCGTAGACATTCAGGACGAGGCCCGGCCTCAGCCCCTGAGTCGAGCCGACGTCGATCAACACGGAACGGTCGACCTCGTTGATGGAGAGGATGCGGCCGTCGAAGCCGTCGATACGGTCGTCCTTCGGCGTGGCTGCCAGCACCATTTCCTGCAGGGATTTGTCCGCGACCCGCAGTTCGGACAGCACGGTATTCTGCTGCGCGATCTGCTTTTCGCGATCCCGCAATTCATCGAACAGCAGCCCGATGCGGCCCTCGGCCTCCTGCGCCTTGAAGCGGGCCTGGCGGGCCGGGGGCAGGAGCGGCTCCCCCTTGGCGATCTCCGCAACGAGCAGGTCGAGTCGTTCCGAACGGGCGAGCGCCTCTTTTTGTTTGTCGGCCAGCCGCTTCGCGAGCGCCTCGTGCTTCGCGCGATCCTCGTCGAACTGCTGCTTCAGTTCGACGGCCACGGCTTCCTTGGCCTTCACCTGTTCCTCGAGTTCGGCCTGCTTCTTGGCTTCCGACTCGAGCGCTTCCTGCTTGGATTTTTCTGCGGCCAGCTTGTCGGCTTCAGCCTTCTTGAGGTCCTCAGATTGCTTGGCCAGACTTTCCTGCAACGTCCGGACAACCCCCGAGTAGTTTCGCTGGCCTTCCTCGATGTCGCTGAACTCGTCGTTCAGTTTTGACTGTAGGTCGCCTCCAGACTCCGCCCCCTCGCCGCCGGCACCAACCACCTGCTGCAGGGCGGCCAGTTCCTCCCGGGCCTTCGCCTCCCCGGCGGTCGCCTCCGCCATCTTCGTCTCCGCGCTCCGGGTCGCATCTTCGGCGTCGAACTTTTGCTTGAAAAAGAGATATGTCGTGACGGCGAGCACGAACGTGAGCATCACGAACACGATCAGTGCGATGCTCAGCGACTGAATGACGGTGGCGCGTCTCACGGCCATAGCTGACGATCCCTCAAATCACCCGGTCTGAACCACGCGGCGCCACGACCGCCGCTCGACCTCAGGATATCGACGCCGAATTCAGCCCTCGATCAAGCCGCTGCCGATTGTAGGGGCTGGGAAGACCGGGAGGCTTCGTCGGACGATCTCATTCCAGTGAATCGGGCGGCCGGCAGTTGCCGCCATCCGCCCCATGATCGCCACCAGCGTGCTGTGGCAGAGGGCTGTTCCGTCATCCACGGGGATGCCCGACCGCACGGACTGCACCAGGGCGTTCATCGTGGACTGATACATGCCCACAGGCGGCAGCCGGGCCGATCCCGGGGGGGCGTGCAAGTCGCAGCCGCCGAGCGTGCCAGCCACCGTGTCGGCAACTTTCGTGAGGCCGACACCGCGGCCGCAGGAGGCGTGCATCTCGCTGCCGTCCGCAAAGGTGTAGCGCACCGCCACCACGTCATGGCAGTCGCCGATCGCCCAGCCGGCGCGCCGGCCTGAGCGGTGATCGGAAAACAGTCGCGGCGGCTGGGCGGCGACGGCCGCCACGGGGCAGGCATCGCCCAAGGCCCAGAGGCCGCGGTCAATGGCGTGGATGTGATGCTCCACGAAAGCGCCGCCCGAAAAACGTCCAAACGAAATCCAGTTGCGCTGCCGCCATTCCGCTGCCGTCCAGCCCGGCTCGATGGGCTTTTGCCAAGGCAGGCCGAGCGCCGCATGCGCGTGAATCTGGAGCAGTTGGCCGACGGCGCCATCGCGGATGGTTCCGATCAGGCCGCACGTCGACTCGTCCCGTCGCAAGCAGAGCCCGGACACCACTGCGAGTTTCTGCCGGCGGGCCGCCGCGCAGGCCGCAGCCACTTCATGGGCTCCCGGCAGGTCGATCGCGGCCGGCTTCTCGCAGAAGAGGTGCTTGCCCGCCCTGACGGCGGCCGTGACGTGCAGTGGACGGACGTGCGGCGGAGCCGCGAGCAGAACGACGTCCACGCCGGACTCGAGCACGTTGAGATAGGCCCGCTCACCGACGAAGCGTTGCTCCGGCGGACAGGCAAACTGTCCCGCCGCATCGCGGGCGAGCACGTGGGCGGACGAGGCGACTTGATCGGGAAAAGCATCGCCGAGCGCCACGATCCGCACGGCCGGATCGGCGGCAGCCGCCTGCAGTGCGGCCCCCGTGCCGCGGCCACCGCAGCCGATGAGCCCGACGCGGATTCGCTCGGCGCCATGGGCAAAGAAACCACCGGCTGCCAGCCCGGCGGGCGCCGAGCCCAGCCCCAGCGTCGCTCCGAGGGAAGAGCCGGCCATCGAACCGAGAAATCCGCGGCGCGAATGCCGGTCGCGGGTGCCTGCCGGCTGCGTCTGTGTGTGTTGCAAGTGTGTCATCGTGGTGCTGAGCCCTCCATGCCCGGGAGTCTAACAAAATGCGGCTGCCGCCCAACGCGATTGCCAAGGCCGACCTTTCGCCGGGATGGTCAGCGCAGCCGTGCCATGAATTTCAGGACCGGTTCCTCGAGCGCCGCCGGTGGTGCGCCGAATGCGTCAGTGAAATCCTGGCGGCGGCTGTCCGGCGAGTCTGCGGCCAACGGCTCCTGCTGCGAGAGTTTCCGCAGGTAGGCGACGAACGCGTCTTTTCGCGTCTGCACGAGGAAATACGTGAGCGCCCACGATCGCGCATAGGCGTCGAGAGCCTCGTCGGGCCGGCGGAACGGCTCGTCGTCGAGCACGATCGTTTCGAGCATGCCCGACCGCTGGGTGGCGAGAAACTTTTCCAGCCGCGGCCGATTGATCCCACCGATCCCCCGCCAGCCGCGGTCGCTTGCCAGGTCAGGCGTCTCGAAATACGTGGCGATGCCCTCGCTCACCCACAGGGGCACGGGGGCCAGCCGGCGGTGCATGCCGCAGTTGTAGGCCATCTGGTGCGTCGCCTCGTGGACGAGCGTGGCCACGAGGCCGGCAGCCTCCGGCTGGGCCAGGATTTCGAGGCCGGCCCGCCCGGCTGACCGCCCGACCGACCGCGCTGGCCGCCGGGCCAGGGTGTCGCTGCCGGTGAGGTCGAACGTGGTGACGCGATTGCTGAGCAGGTTGTAGTAGCCGACCACGCGGTCGGCGGCCGCCCCGAGATCGCGGGCGGCAAACGCCTCGTATCGCTGGCGGTCCGAAAAAATTACGACGACGAGCGGCCGCTCGGGCGCGTGCAATTCGAGGCCGGCCTGTCGCCAGAAGTTGGAGAAGGCATCGTGGAGCCGTTCGAAGAGCGATCCGCACCACTGCGCATAGGCCCGCGAGGTATCGAAGCAGATCACGTAGTGTTTCGTGCCAAACTGGTCGAAGCCCGCCGGGAGTTCCGCGAGAATCCGGCGGCCCAGTTCGCGGGACGTTTCCGCCGCCTCTGGGCGATCGACCTTCTGTCGCACGATGATCGTCGCCGGATCGACGATCGCCAGCCGCTGGTCGGCGAGTTCCAGGAGCAGGCCGCCGTCGAGGGCTTCGACGATCACCGCTCCTTCGAGCGTCTGCTCGGGCTGATTTTCGACGGGCCGAATCCGCACGCGTTCGACAGACGGTTGCGTTCCTTCATCCCCGTCGACGGCACGCACCGCATGTGACGACGGGCCGCCCGCCGCAAGCAGCAGCGCGATGCCGCAGACCATCACAATGTTCAGGCGACGCATGCCGACGCTCCCAGGCTGGAAACCTGTCCGTCATGCAAACAGGTCGGGAGAAAACGGGGAAGTGCAAAATTGGAAAGGTGCGGAAACTGCGGGGCCGGGCCGGGGGCTGGGGGGCGGTTTCTCCGACGGGGCTTTGCTCTGGATTCACCCGCTCGCGGCCAGTAGTTTCCCGGTCCGCGAAAGTCAGCGGAATCCACAGCAGGGAATCCAGAAACGATGGCAGCCACCGTGTTGAGCCAGGCAGCCCGCTTGCGGGCGGTCCTGCCCTGTCTGATCGTCGGCGCCGGCCTGATGCTCTCCGGGTGTGCCGGCTGGTCGCCATGGACGAGCAAGGAAAAGTCTGCGCGAAACGCGGAGCTTTACGGTCCGACGGCCAACCAGCGGATCAAGACGCTGCAGGAGCAGGCCAAGGCCGCGCGGGGCGAAAGCCAGCAGCAGGTTGAATTCACGCAGGAACTGGTCGGCAAGGTTCTGGAGGAACACGACGCCCGTGTCCGCTGTGAAATGGTCGCCGTCGCCGCCGAATTCGACACGGCTTCCTCCCTGGCGATCTGCAAAGGAGCGCTTCAGGATCCCGACGAACGCGTCCGCATGAAGGCCTGCGATATCTGGCGAAAACGGGGTGGCGAAGAGGCCGTGCAATTGCTCGCCAACCGCTACCGCACCGACCGTGAACTCGACGTTCGGCTCCGCGCCCTGCGGATGCTCGGCGAACTCGAAGACAAGTCGGCCATTCCCGTGCTCGCTGAGGCGCTCGAAAATCCAGATCCGGCCGTGCAATACCGGGCCGTCGCCGCTCTCAAGCAGGTGAGCGGGCGTGATCTTGGCGACGACGTCAACAAGTGGCGGGAATGGGCCGCCGATCCAAATGTCAAGCAGCCCTGGTCGATCGCCGAGTCGTTTCGCCAGCTCTTTTGAACCATCTGCCTCACCAGTGGCAGCCAGCCTCCGGATTCAGTTTTTGCGCCCCTGGCAAGACGCGCAGTCTGAGGATCACGGGCGGTCTGCTTGAACACTCCGGGGGCACCGCTACAGACACACGTTCGGGCAACTCATCCGGCCGATACCCCTCACAGCCAACCCGTTCACAAGTATCTGTGACGAAACCATTTGTGCTGTTCCCCAGACTTCCAACCAGATTGCGCACCATGCTCTTGGGATTCGGCCGCTGTCGATGTACGGGGCGGCGGTCGGTTTGGCTTGAATCGAAGCCGCTGCTTTCGCTGGTGATGGCCGGCGCCGCAGTCTTGGCCGTCGGAATCGGCATCCTCGCCCCCACGACGATCTCGGCCCAGTCGGCCAGCAGATCGCCAGCCCGACGGTTTTTCGACTCGCTCAACGGCACCAAACGGCCCGCCCCGCCACAGGAATTCATTCCGGCGCCGACACCGCCACCCGTCGAGCCACCGGCAGCGGCACCCGCCCCCTCCCGGGTTGCCAAGGTTCCCCCACCGGCAGTGCCGGCCAAAAGCGCCCCATCACGGCCGATCACGTGGCAGGATGCAGTGGCCCTCACCACAGCGCTCCAGTCGTCAGCCGGGAAGGTTGCCGCCGCCGCCCTCGATCCGCGTTACAAGCCCGCGGCCCGGCCGGTCGCCGCCAAGACCATCGCTGCCGCCAATCCCGCCACCGCCAATCCCGCCACCGCCAAGCCTCGGCAGCAGCAGGCCGCCACCAAGACGGCGACGAGCAAGCAGGGTTCGGCCCCCAAGCCGCCGCAGACAAAGCGTTTTGAACGGCTGCGGCTGCAGATCGACCAGACGCTGGCCGCCTACCAGCGGCGGCCGCTCAACACCGCCCAGCACACGCCCTGGGAGGTGATGCACGGCTTCATTGCCTTCGGCATTCCCTCGCAGGTGCGAGTGGGCGGACCGTCCGGCGACCGCGTCAATTCGATCGGCTGGATGAACATGGGCGGCCGCTGCCGCGGACAGGTGATGCTCGCCACCGTCGGCAACCAGCTCGTGGCGATGAAGGGCATCGGCGTGCAGGGTCACTCGGCCCAATATCTGGCGATCCTGGCCCAGTGCCGCGTGGCCATGACTTCACCGATCACGGTCCAATCGAAGGCGTTCACGGTCGCCGACCTCGTCGAGGAGGAAAAGCTCTCCTGCAAATCGAATACCGAACTCACATTCGCCCTCATCGGCCTGGCGCATTACCTGCCGACCGAGTCCGAGTGGAAAGCCCGCGACGGCAAGCAGTGGTCGCTGGAAAAACTCGTCGCCGAGGAGCTCGAGCAGCCGATCCGCGGCGCCCCCTGCGGCGGCACGCACCGCCTCTTCGGGCTCGCCTACGGCTGCCAGCGACGGCTCAAGGCCACCGGCTCACTCGACGGCCACTACGCCCGGGCCGACAAGTTTGTCCGCGACTACCAGAAGTTCACACTCACGAAACTGCACAATCGCGACGGCTCCTTCAGCACGGAGTGGTTCAAATACCCGGCCGACCGCGAGGACGACATCGACCGCAAGGTGCAGACCACGGGCCATATCCTCGAATGGCTCGTCGGGTCGCTCGACCAGCAGGATCTCTACGATTCCCGTGTCGTCGCGGCGGCGGAGTTTCTCGCCCGGTCCCTCGCGCGGGAACCGTCGCGGGAATGGAAGATCGGCCCTCTCGGGCATGCCCTTCATGCCCTGACGATCTACCAGGAACGGGTCTGGGGCGTGGTGCTTCCGGGCAGCATCGCCGCCTACCACGGTCCGATGAAAGCCACGGCCGAAACGCCGCTCATGGCCGGGAAACCGGCAGTGATCAGCCCGCCGGACGCCGCCGGCCACGCCAAGCCGATCCGCCGCTAGCCGTCCGCGGCTCCATTCTTGAACCGATCGGGCGCACTCCGTAGGCTGGCATGCGGAGCAGGAACACGCCCATGTCGATCCTCGAATTCTCATCGCAGCTGGAACATCTCCTCGAGGGAGCTGCACGGTTGTTCGAATCGACGGGCTCCGATGCGCTCCTGCTGCTCGTCGACCAGCGGATCGACTGGAACCGGGTGCATTCGCTCGTCGGCGGCTTGTCGGTGCTGGTGGCGGCCGACGAGGAGGGGCACCTGGCGGGCGCGGCCGACCACGGCCTCAAGCCGATCCTTCTCGACGTGGCGGGATTGCCTGTTCACGAACGTCTCACCCAGGCTTTGCTCGAGTGCGTTGCCGCGGAACTGATCGCGCCGGAGGCGCAGGTCGTCGCCATCTACAGTGGGTTCGAGGCGGGCACGGTCGACTCCGTGAGCGTGCTGCGGCTCGAGGAGCATCTGGGTCAACTCACCAGTCGCGACCTGCGCAACCTCGAAACAAAGGTGCCGCTCGAGACGCTCAAGATCGTGGTCGATCTCGCCGTCGAGATCGGCCGCGAGGGCCGCGAGGGCAAGCCGGTGGGCACGCTCTTCGTGGTCGGCGACACGCGAAAGGTGATGCAGTCGAGCCACGCCACGGGCTTCGATCCCGTCCGCGGCTACAGCCGCGCGGAGCGCAGGCTCACCGACCCGCGGGTGCGTGAAGGCATCAAGGAGATCGCCCAACTCGATGGCGCCTTTGTGGTGGGGGGCGACGGCACGGTCGAGGGCGCCGCCCGCTACATCGACGCCTCCGCCGAAAACGTCTCGGTCGCCAAGGGCCTCGGCGCCCGGCACTGGGCCGCCGCCGCCATCACCCGGCGAACCAAGAGCGTGGCCGTTGCCGTGAGCGAAACCAACGGCACGGTGCGACTCTTTCAAAACGGCGAAGTCGTGCTTCGCATCGAGCCCTTCCGCCGCGCGATGAAGTGGAAAGACTTCGAATACGAGCCACCGAGCGGGGACTAGTTTCACGAAAAACATCGCCATCCTGGCTGCGCTTGGCGGCATACGCCGGCGAGCGGGGTGCGGGTCACCCGAAGCCTCCCCGTTTGGCAGTCCAATGGTTGAGGTAGGCTCGGGGCTGCACATGCCCTCTCGCGGGCTATGGGAGCGAGCGCAGGCAGGATGCCGAAGCGAGCGGACATGCAGTGAGCGAAGGACAGGATGTCCGCAGCGAACGTCCGCCGAGAGGGCATGTGCAGCCCCGAGCCGGATTGGGCGAGTTGACCGGCGTGCCCACGGGTATGATCTCCGTTCCGATGCCCTTGTCCTCGCCATCCGCCGCCCCCGACCTTGCCGGCCGATCGGTTTGGGTGATCGACACGCTCTCGCGTGTCTACCAGCTCTTTCACGCGCTGCCCGAGATGTCGTCGCCGCAGGGCACGCCCGTGGCGGCGATCTACGGCTTCACCCGCGACCTGCTCGACATCATCGAGAAGAAGAAGGCCGACTACCTCTTTTGTGCGCTCGATGCGCCCGGCCCGACGTTCCGCCACGACAAGTTCGCGGCGTACAAGGCGCATCGCGCCGAGATGCCCACCGACCTCGTGCCGCAGATCCCGCTTGTCCGTCGGCTCCTCGAGGTGATGGGCATCCCGTGCCTGGAGGTGCCGGGCTTCGAGGCCGACGACGTGCTGGCCACGGTGGCGGCACAGGTGACGGAGCAGGGGGGCTCGTGCGTGCTGGCCACGTCCGACAAGGACGCCCGCCAATTGCTTTCCGACCGGGTGCGGCTGCTCAACCTCCGCACCAACGCCTTCATGGGGCCCGCGGAACTGCTCGTCGACTGGGGCATCAGGCCTGATCAGGTCGTTGACTATCTCACGCTCGTCGGCGACTCGGCCGACAACGTGCCGGGCGTGCCGCTGATCGGACCGAAGATCGCAGGGGAGTTGCTCCGGTCCAACGACACCCTCGACAACGTGCTCGCGCACCCGGAGAGCGTGGCGGGCAAGAAGCGTCAGGAAAACCTGCGGGTGCACGCCGACACGGCGCGGTCGAGCCGGGAATTGATCCGCCTCGACGCGGCGGTGCCCGTCACGATCCCGTGGGAGGCCGGCAAACTGCATGCGCCCGACGCGGACGCTCTGGCGGCCTTTCTGCAGGAGATGGGATTTCAGAGCCTCGTGTCGAAGGCCCGGCAGTCGGCCGCGGCGGTGAAGTCTGCCGAAAAGCATGTCGCCAAGCCCGCCGGCGGGCAGCAAACGATGTTCGATCTCGACGGCAACGGCCCCGACACGGTCGCCGCGAAGACGTCGAACGCAGCCCCGTTGCCCACCTGCGAGCATCCGGCCGACGCTGCCGCCCTCGGGCCGCTGATTCAGCGGCTGCGGGCGGCGTCACCGCTTGCGATCTGCGTGGCGACGAGGCTGGAAGGCACGCTGCTGTCGCCTCCGGCGGGGCTGGCGCTGGCATCCGCCGATCTGACCGTGTGGATCGGGCCCGAGTTGCTGGGAACGGATGCCCCCGGCGGCGCGGCGATCGCGGCACTGCTGCGGGATTCGGCCGTGGCAAAACATGGGCATGATCTCAAACGGCAGATCGTGGCGCTCCACACGATCGGGATCGAACCGGCGGGCTGCTCCTTCGACACCCTCCTGGCCGCCTACCTGCTCGACGCCGGCGAGCGCAACCACGGCCTCGCGGAAGTGGCGCGGCGGCAGGGGATCGCGGTCGACGAAGATCCCGACGCTGCCGCGGCGATCGAGCACCCCGGCGACGAGGCCCATGCCGCCCTGGCCTGCCGGCTCGTGCGGCAGCTGTCGACGATACTTTCCGAGCGGCTTCGCGACATGCAGCTTGGGACATTGTTCGAGGAGGTGGAATTACCGCTGGCGGCGGTGCTCGCCGGGATGGAGTTTCGCGGCGTGCGGATCGATTGCAGCGTGCTCGGGGCGCTCTCGGCCGAATACACGGCGCGGCTCGGCACCCTCGAGCAGGAGATTCATGCCCTGGCCGGCCATGCGTTCTCGATCGCCTCGCCGCTGCAGGTGCGAGCGGTGCTCTTCGACGAACTGGGGCTGCCGATCGTGAAGCGGACGAAGACGGGACCGAGCACCGATGCCGAGGTGCTCGAGGAACTCGCACCGCTGCATCCGCTGCCGGCGAAGCTGCTCGAGCATCGCAAGTACGCGAAGCTCAAGAGTACCTATGTCGATGCGTTGCCGGCGCTCGTGGAGCCAACGACGGGCCGGATTCACACCACGTTCAACCAGACGGTCACGGCCACCGGCCGACTCAGTTCAAGCGACCCAAACCTGCAAAATATCCCGATCCGCACGCTCGAGGGGCAGCAGATCCGGGCCGCCTTCCTGCCGCGCGAGCCGGGCTGGCAGTTCGTCGCGGCCGACTATTCCCAGATCGAACTGCGGATCCTGGCCCATCTCTCGGGCGACCCGGGGATGCGGCAGGCCTTCGCCTCCCAGGAAGACATCCATACCCGTACCGCCGCGGCCGTCTTCGGCATCGACCCCGCGGAGATCACCGCGGAGATGCGGCGGACCGCCAAGGCGGTGAATTTCGGGATCCTCTACGGCCAGAGCGCGTTCGGCCTGGCCAAGGCGCTCGGCATCCCGCAGCCAGACGCCGCCACCTTCATCGCCGCCTACTTCCACTCGTTCGCGGGCGCGGCCACCTTCATGGATGACGTCCTGGATCGCTGCCGCCGGGACGGCCATGTGACGACGATCCTCGGCCGCCGCCGCACGATCGCGGGCGTCCGCGACCGCGGCGGCCGCCGCACTGCCGCCGGTATCTTCGCCCTCTCGCTCCCCGAACGCACGGCGATCAACACCGTGGTGCAGGGATCCGCTGCCGATCTCATCAAGCTCGCGATGCTCCGCGTCGACCGCCGGCTGAAGACCGCGGGGCTGCAGGCGGCCATCGTGCTGCAGATTCATGACGAACTGGTGCTCGAGGCCCCGGCCGCGGAGACCGACCACGTCAAGCAGTTGCTGGTCGAGGAGATGCAGCAGGCCATGGAGCTCGAGGTTCCGCTCGAGGTCTCGGTGCACTCCGGCAGCACGTGGGCGGAGTGCGAGAAGTAGGGCGGGCTGCAGCCTGCCGGTGACACCGCGGGCTTGCGAAGGCCCGTGTCCGAGGTGAAAGTGACGTCATGATCCTCGTCGGCCTCATCGGAAAAATCGGCTCGGGCAAGTCGACCGTGGCCCGGCGATTGGGCGAACTGGGAGCCCGCGTCATCGATGCCGACGCAATCGCGCACGAAGTGGTCGAGGAGACCGATGCCAAGGCGGCGATCGTCTCCCGCTTCGGCCCGGACATGCTCGGCGCCGATGGACGCGTGCAGCGTGGGGTACTCGCCGAACGGGTGTTCGGCCCGACACCGGCGCACGCCGCGGCCTTGCGGGATCTCGAGGCGATCGTCCACCCGCGGGTGCACCACCGCATCGATCAGGCTCTCGACGAGGTCCGAGCCGGCGAGCGGAAGCCGGGGGGGCGGGAAACGGTGGTCGTGCTCGACGTGCCGCTGCTCGTCCGGGCCGGCTGGGCGCAGGTCTGCGACGTGGTCGTGCGGCTGGAGTGTGACGAGGCCGTGCGGCGGGAGCGTCTCGCGCGACGCAACGTCAGCCCGGAGCAGCAGGCAGCGCGGGAAGCCGCCTGGCAGGGGACCGCGAACGCCGAACAGGCAGGGTTTCCCCCGGGGAATCCAGCGCAAAAAGTGGCGGCCGTGGATACCTCCTGCGATCTGGAATATACTCTGCGCGAAGTCGACCGACTCTGGTTGGAGTTCCTGCCGCATTGAACTGCAGGGGGCCATTCAGACCGGCGGCCTCGGCGTGGCCTGTCCCGCGGTACGCCGAACTTGGGGTTTTCGCAGCCGTCGATTGTCTTCCCGTCTGCCGTGCAACGCGGCACAGGCTGACGATCAAGCGGCTTCCCGCCTGTCGGTTCTCCTCCCTGTCGATCCTGCTCTCCGCCTGCCTCCCGATCATTCTCCCTTTTCTTTTGCCGCGGCCCGGCCGCAGACTGCCCACGAGGTGATGCATGTCGACCACCGATCCCAATAAATCCGTCGATGGGCTCGAGGACGAGCCGATGTCGATCGCGGAGGAGATCGCCCACGAGGTGAAGCAGGAGGGCGCCGAGCCGGCCGATCGCTATGAGTCGCTCAAGAAGGGCGACACCCACATCACGGCGCTGCAGAAACTCTCGATGCCGGAATTGATCGAGCTCGCCCGCAAGGAGGAGATCGGCGACATCACCGGCGCCAAGCGGCAAGATCTCGTCTTTCGAATTCTCAAGGAGCGGGTAAAGCTCAACGGACTGATGTTCGGCGAGGGCACGCTCGAGATCCTGCCCGATGGCTTCGGTTTTCTGCGGAGCCCCGACTACCACTACCTCTCCTGCCCCGATGACATCTACGTGTCGCCCAGCCAGATCCGGCGTTTCGGCCTGCGCAACGGCATGAGCGTGGCGGGCCAGATCCGGCCTCCCAAGGAGAGCGAACGGTATTTCGCCCTGCTGCGAGTCGAGGCGATCAACGGCGAGGATCCGGCCAAACTTTCCTCACGGGTCTTCTTCGACGAGCTCACCCCGCTCCATCCCGACGAACGGATCGTCATGGAGACGACGGCCGAGGAGATCGCCACCCGCGTGATCGACCTGGTCGTGCCGATCGGCTTTGGCCAGCGGGGCCTCATCGTGAGCCCGCCGCGGGCGGGCAAGACGATCCTGATGCAGAAGATGGCCCGGGCGGTGATCGAAAATTACCCCGACGCCTACGTCTTCATGCTGCTCATCGACGAGCGGCCCGAGGAGGTCACCGACATGGAACGGCAGGTGAAGGGGCCCTCCTGCGAGGTGATCAGTTCGACGTTCGACGAAAATGCCAGCCGCCACGTGCAGGTGGCCGACATGGTGATCGAGAAGGCGAAGCGGCTGGTCGAGTACGGCCGCGACGTCATCATTTTCCTCGACTCCATCACACGGCTCGCCCGCGCCTGGAATTCCGAGGTGCCCAACTCCGGCAAGATCCTCTCCGGCGGCGTCGACTCCAACGCCCTGCAGCGGCCCAAGCGATTCTTCGGCAGCGCCAGGAAGGTGGAGGAGGGCGGCTCGCTGACGATCATCGCCACGGCGCTGGTCGACACCGGGAGCAAGATGGACGACGTGATCTTCGAGGAGTTCAAGGGCACGGGCAATCTCGAGATCATGCTCGACCGCCGACTCGTCGACAAGCGGATCTACCCGGCGATCGACATCAATCGCTCTGGCACCCGCCGCGAGGAGATGCTGCTCGAGCCGGACGAATACCGCCGGATCTGCCTGCTGCGCCGCGTGTTCGGCGAGATGAATCCCACCGACGCGATGGAATTGCTGATCAACCGGCTGGCGAAGACCAAGTCGAACAGCGAGTTCCTCATGAGCCTCAAGTCATAGGGTCCACATGACCGAGATCGTGGTGGGAACGACCTTCGAGGGCCGGAAAGATTTTCGCGGCGGCACTGCGCGGCGTGCCGATCCGCTGCGGGTCGGGATCGTCGTGTCGCGGTACAACGAATCGATCACGCGGCGGCTGCTCGATGCGGCCGTTGCCACGTTCGTCGGGGCCGGCCTGCCTGCCGCGGGCGTCGACGTGGCCTGGGTTCCCGGTGCCTTCGAACTCCCGCTGGCCGCCGACCGGCTGGCCGCGACCGGCCGCTACGCGGCGGTGCTCTGCCTGGGCGCCATCATCCGCGGCGAGACATCGCACGACCGCCACATCGCCAGCGCCGTTGGCCACGGCATCGAACAGGCGGCGCGGGCTCACGGCCTCCCGGTATTGTTCGGCGTGCTCACCTGCGACACGCTCGCCCAGGCGCTCGCCCGGGCCGGCGGCGACGCCGCCAGCCAGTTCGCTGGAAACAAAGGGCGCGAGTGTGCCGCGGCCGCGATCG
The DNA here is from genome assembly GCA_026401035.1 of Planctomycetia bacterium. Lineage (GTDB taxonomy): Bacteria > Planctomycetota > Planctomycetia > Pirellulales > UBA1268 > RGVT01. The sequence goes on from JAPLNR010000065.1 coordinate 173,576, forward strand.
AGATGATCTCCCTGCTCGACCAACTGCCCCCCCGACAAGAAGGCCTCTCAGCGTGACCAAGCCCCGCCGCGGCCGCGGCCGCGAGATCGCGCTGCAGGCGCTCTACCGGCTCGACGTGAATCCCGACACGACCGCCGAGGAGATCACGAGATTCCTCTCGGGCCGTCTCCACGGCGGGCCGCTCGTCGAGTTCGCGGATTCGCTCGTGGCGGGCGTCCGTGGCCGCCGTGCCGAACTCGACACGCTGCTCGACGCCCGTTCGGAAAACTGGCGGGTGGCCCGGATGTCGGCCACCGACCGCGCGATCCTACGGATCGCCGTCTTTGAGATGCTGCACACCAGCGTGCCGGGGCCGGTGGCCGTCAACGAGGCGATCGAACTGGCCAAGCGGTACGGCACCGATGCTTCGGGCAAGTTCGTCGCGGGCATCCTCGGCCGCCTGCTCGCCGACCGCACCGCCGCAGCCGCGCCCAGCTGACCCCACGCTGAACCGGAGCACCGACCGATGGCCATCTTCCCGTTTGGACGCAAGGACAAACCCGCGGTCGCGGACGCCTCGTCAGCCGCGCAGGCCGCCGCGCCGCAGGGGCTGCTCGACCGGCTGCGGGCCGGACTCGCGAAGACCGCGCAGGTGCTCTCGACCGACGTCCGCGACCTCTTCAAGCGGGAAGGGCGGCTCGTCGACGATGACTTCCTCGAGGAACTCCGGGCCGCGCTCGTTCGTACCGACATGGGCCCGGCCGCAGCTGAGGCGATCGTCGTCGACGTCCGCAACCGGCTGCGGGCCCGCGTGGTCGAGCCGGAGCTGGTGGTCGACTCGATCCGCACGCAACTGCTCGCGCGGCTCGCGAAAAAGTCGGCAACGCTTGCGACCGCGGCTGCCGGACCGACGGTGATCCTCGTAACGGGCGTCAACGGATCGGGTAAGACGACGTCCATCGCCAAGTTGGCCAACCGCTTCGTGAAGGATGGGAAGCGGGTGGTGCTCGGGGCTGGCGACACGTTTCGGGCAGCCGCCGTGGAGCAGCTGGCCATGTGGGCCGGCCGCATCGGAGCCGACATCATCCGCGGTGAAGCCGGCAGCGACCCCGCGAGCGTCGCCCACCGGGCCGTGGCCCACGCGATCGACGGCGGCTTCGACATCTGCATCATCGACACGGCAGGCCGGCTGCAGACGCAGGCCAATCTCATGCAGGAGCTCGCGAAGATCCGCCGGGTGATCGCCAAGCAGATTCCCGACGCCCCGCACGAGACGCTCCTCGTGATCGACGCCACGGCTGGCCAAAACGCCCTCTCGCAGGCGCAGGGCTTTCAGGAGGCGGCCGGCTGCACCGGCATCGTGCTCGCCAAACTCGACGGTTCGGCTCGGGGCGGCGTGATCGTGCCCGTGACCGAGCAGTTTGGTCTGCCCGTGAAGTTCGTGGGGCTCGGGGAGACGGCCGACGATCTGGAGCCGTTCGACCCCGAGCGATTCGTGGCGGCCCTGTTGGAAGGCGCACTGGCTGCCTGACCGGCAGATCTTTCCAGCGCCGGGTGCCGGTCGCGGAAACCTTGCGGCTTCGTGACCAGCCCCCCGTTTTTGACGGCGCTCCGCGTCGATACCTGGAAACGGTCGGGGGGATTGCTGCACGCTCTTACTCTTGGCGGAACAAGGGGGTGACGGTGCTTCCTGATCGAACGCCTGACAGCCCGTGTGTGTACGGGCTGCTTCACACCACTGATTGGGGAGTTTGCAAAGTCATGAAAAAGTTCCGCTATCTGCCACTTTCTGTGGCCCTCGGTCTTATGACCGCGACCACGTTTGCGACGGATCCGGTTCCGTCCCGGATCGACACCAGCATTTACGATTCCTACGCGCAGGCCGAGACGGGCACCGCCCCCGTCGTGCCGAACGTGCCGCAGGAGGATGCCTACCAGATGCGGGCCCTTCCGCCGCAGGAGGCTGCCGAGGAAGTCGAGGAGGGGCCAAACCGCTACCTGGAAACCGAGTTCCTCAAGAAGCGTGGTATCTCGACCTACGGCTGGATCGACGCCGGCATGGGTGCCAACAACTGGGGCAGCCCGTTCAACGGCCCGATCACGTTCAACGATCGCAACTGGCAGGGCCAGATGAACCAGCTTTACCTCGTCAACGAAAAGGTGATGGATCTCGAGGACGGCGGGTTCGACTACGGCGGTCGCATCGACCTGCTGTACGGAACGGATTACATCTACACGGTGGCCCGCGGCCTGGACGCAAGTCTGGCCAACCAGGGCAACTGGGCGGGTGTTCCCGGCGGTCCGAATTGGGCGTCGAGCAAGGACTACGGCCTGGCGATGCCGCAACTCTACGGCGAACTCGGCTATGGTGACCATGCCGTTAAGTTTGGCCACTTCTACACGATCATCGGGTATGAAGTGGTTCCGGCCATCGGCAACTTCTTCTACACGCACGCCTATACGATGCAGTATGGCGAGCCGTTCACCCACACCGGCATCCTCGACACCTACACGGTCAACGACCAAATGACGGTGTATGCCGGTATCACGAACGGCTGGGATAATTTCAGCGATCCCATCAACAGCCAGCAGGCGTTGAATCCGTTCTATCCGGGGGCCAACAGCAACGCGGCGTTTCTGGGCGGCGTGACGTTCAAGAACTCCGATGCGACGCAGGCCCTGACGATCGCGGCCACGAGCGGCAACGAGCCGGTGGCCATCGTCAACGCCCCGGTGAACGTGGGCAACCGGTCGATGTTCAGCACGGTCTACACGAACGAGATCAACGACAAGGTCACGTACGTGTTCCAGAACGACAACGGCTGGCAGTTCAATGCCGGCACGCCCGATACGGCGAATGCCAGCCAGCCGGGCACTGCCCAGTGGTACGGCATCAACCAGTACCTGTTCTACAACTTCAGCGATACGGTTGTGGGCGGGATGCGGTTTGAATGGTTCCGCGACAACAACGGGTATCGGGTGTTCAACCCGATCCGCAATGCGGTCGCAGGCGGTCCGTCGCAGACCGGTTACCAGGGCAACTTCTGGGAGATGTCGTACGGCCTCAACTGGAAGCCCAACCGCAACTGGATCATCCGTCCGGAGCTGCGGTACGACTGGTACTCCCCGGACGCCGCTGGCGGCCCGCTGCCCTTCGGCCGGAACGTCGGCCAGATCGGCGGGGCCGGCGACCAGTATGGCCAGCTGTACGGTGGCTGCGACGCGATCTGGCAGTTTTAGTTGAACGCTTCCGGCGGCAGCGATGCCCCGGCGAGCAGTCGACCATGTGAAAAACGCATCGCCCGCCGGCAACGGCGGGCGATGCTGTTGTTGAACAACCCCCTTGGGATCCGGCGATCCGACCGGCCAAATCTCCGCCTGGACCGTCTCGAGGACCATCCGGGGGGGCTAGCAATACGACCTAAGTCGGTAAATGCTGTTGCGCATGGGTGGTTTGGGTGGTTTGCGTTGTCTGCGTGCTCTGGCCAGATTTACAGATTCCGCGGGGACGGCTAGCCTTTTCAGCGGTAATTCAAGGACAGAACTCTCTTGGAAATGGCCGCCTTCGCCCGATGAAAAGGGAGGGTGGTGAGCAAGGAGGCAAAACGCGATGTTTTTAACGCAGTCATTGGCGTCGGTTCATGAAGGTCGCCGGGCATCCGGGGGCTCGCTCAGGAACCGGCTCGTCCGGCTGATCGGCCGGTGTGCCTTGGTTCTGGCCGTTGTTTCAGCCTGCCAGACCTCCTCAGCCCTCGAGAACTGGCTGACAAACTATGACGAGGCGATGGCCGCATCCGAGCGGACCGGCCTTCCGGTGCTGACGCTGTTCACGGGCAGCGACTGGTGCCCGCACTGCACAACCCTCGAAGAAAACGTGCTTTCCTCCGATGCCTTCCGCTCCTGGTCCGAGTCGCGGGTCGTGCTGCTCATGATCGACCTGCCCCAGAACGGCATCTCCCAGTCCATCCGCAGCGAGCGTTCCCAGGTCTGCATCAAATACGGCGTTCGGACCTTCCCGAGCGTCCTGCTGCTGGGTTCCGACGGCACCAAAATCGCCGTTCAGTCTGGCTACAAGGGGCAGTCGGCTGAGACCTGGATTGCCAGGATGGCCGAGCAGCTACCCGCCCCGAAACTGGCCGCAATCATCACGGAAGACTTCGAGAAAACCGCTGGAAAGACGCCCGAAAAGGTTCACGAATCCCTCAATGAGGCGGTCGAGTCGGCCCGGGGCGCCAAGCGGCCAATCCTGCTGGTGGTGTCCCGGCCGGGGGACAACAGGGCGCAGTCCCAGACGGATTCACTGATCAATGATCCGGAATTCGAGGCTTTTACCCGTGAAAACTTCGTGGTGGCCCAGGTCGCCCCGACGGCCCCGAGCGGATCCCAGACTGCCCAGTCTCTCGACAATCTGCTCGGTGGGGTGGAACTGCCCCCGGAATCGATCGAACTGATCGTGACCGACGACGGCCAGACCCCGCTCTTCAGCCAGTCGGGCACCCAGTCCCCCGCCCGAATCGTGAGCGGCCTCCGGCGGTTTCTCGCCGCCCGTCAGGCGGCCCGGTTCAGCGACGCCTCCAGGCGGTAAGACAGGCGCCAGCCTGGCGGCACGGCGATTGCTCTGAAACGCGATGCGCGTCCACTTCGGGAGGATTCGGGCTCCCCGTGCCCCGTGAGCCGGCGTTGCTGGCCAGCGCAGCCAGGATGGCGGAGCGCAGGCAGCATCGAGTGAGCGCAGGGCAGGATGCCCGTAGCGAACGTCCGGCGATGGGGCACGGGGAGCCCGAAGCCGGTTTGGGCGCATAGTGCATGACAGGCTGAAGCCTGTCCCAATCCTGTTCGGCACGAGATTTGCGCCATGGCCAGATGACCATCCCAGAGATGTCATACTGGCAGGGAGACAGCCATGGCAGGCAAGCGTCGCAAGAAGATCCGTGAGCCCGAGATCACGGGAGTCAAG